>DATBEZ010000020.1:0-34257 GCA_036558745.1 Acidimicrobiia bacterium | reverse complement strand
CTCCACGACGGTAAGAACCTGAGCGGCGTGCCGCGTCGCGCCTCCGGGACTATGGGCGTCGGTCCAGGCACAAGAGATGGGGCGCCTGGGCAACAAGATGAGCGCCGCATCGAATAGGCGGGTGCAAGTCGTCGGGGTGGGCGACGCGGTCGCGACCAGTGGGCAGAACAACTTCTCTCACGCGGTACGCGCGGGTCCTACAACGGCCTCGAAAGATCAACTCGAAGATCGCGCCCTCGCGTCCCTACTTTCATCCCTACAACTCGGTCGCAGGACGCGTTCTGAGAAGACGCGCCGGAAACGCGGTGCGGGTCAGCGGCACTCCGGTCGACCTCACGGACGGACCGGGCACATCTACACGATCTTCGAGGGCACCTCGGAGATCCAGCGCTTGGTCGTCGCCCGCGCCATCTCCGGCGTGCACATTCCGTAGTTCGCGACGGCGCGAGCCGAGCTGTCTTCGTTGCTGAGGATCAGCTCTCGGGCGTGGCCGTATCCAGTCGGCGCCGAACCTCCGACGTGCTCACGCCGAGAGCGTCGAGCAACACCGCCGCGGGATCTGGTCGTTGGAGCGTGAGGATCTGGGCCAGCACCTGATGGTCCGTGACCTGGGTCTTCCGGCGATTGGGCCTGACCGCGTCCTCGAGCACTCTCTTTGCTGCGGGTGTCATGCGGAAGCGATCTCTCTTCATGACCGCTTTGAACGTCGGCTTCTTCGGGACGGCGCGCATCGGCAGTGGGGGAGCGTCGGTGCCGGACCCCATGCCCAGGGCGCCCAGGGCTTCCTGATCGAGGGACTGAAGGGCATCGCGAGCTTGTTGCAGGCTCACGCCCAACGCGACTTCCATCGGGGGATCCTCCAACAAGGCGAGCACGAGGTGATCGGTGCCAGTTCGGCGATCACCTCGGCGACGAGCCTCCTCACTGGCCCGCAAAGAGATGTTCCAGACGTGCAGCACCTCTGGCACAGCGGATTCGGTGGTCATGACGGCTCCTTGTTGTATTTGGTGTGCACGGATTGGCGGGTGACGCCCAATGCGTCTCCGATCTGCTGCCACGACCAGCCTTTTTCCCGTGCCGACGCAACGTGGCTCGCTTCGACCCTCTCAGCGAGGCGATGGAGCGCCAACGAGGCGCGAAGCCCTGTCGCCGGGTCGTCCGACGAGAGATTCACGCTCAGCTCATCGATGTCCATGGCTGTCAGTCTGGACTGACATCCTGGAGTTGTCAACCTGAACTGACACGACAGATCCGTCACACCGACCGATGAGTCGGCGGCGTCAGCCGGGTCGTAGGGGCATGGCCAAAGTGCTGACCCACATGTGCATGTCGTTGGACGGGTTCGTCGCCCAGCCCGACGACAACCCGGCAGAGTTGTTCGACTGGTACTGGGGCGGCGACGTCGTGGTGCCGAGCGCGCAGGAGAGCATGAGCTTCTCGGTTGATGCCGCAAGCGCCGCGATGCTGCAGGAGCTCACGTCGGGCTGCGGCGCGCTGGTCGCCGGCCGTCGGCTGTTCGACCAGACCGACGGGTGGGGCGACAACCATCCCGTCGGCGCACCGGTGGTCGTGGTGACGCACCGTTCGCCGCCGGAAGACGCCGCGGAGCGGTTCCCCCGAACGGCCTTCACCGGCAGCGTCGAGAAGGCGATCGCGACGGCGAAGGAGATCGCCGGCGACAAGTTCGTCACGATCGCTAGCGCCGACATCATCCAGCAGGCGCTGAACCTCGGCCTCGTCGACGAGCTCAGCATCAGCCAGGTGCCCGTGCTGTTCGGTACCGGAATCCGCTACTTCGGCGAGCTCGTCGGCGGCCACGTCATGCTCGAGGACCCCGTCGTGGTCCAAGGCACCCGGGCGCTCCATCTCCGTTACCCGGTGCGGCGCTGACGGGGACGTCAACCGTTCGCCGAGGATGAATGCCCTCGATGAGTTTCGCGGCGACCAATCGTCCAAGTGATCGAGAGTGTCCGAGAGGCACCTTGGCGCTGCAGCAGGAGAAGAGACGATGAGCTCGATGGCACGCCGTATGTTCGAGCTGGTCGAGCCGATCGGCGTCATCCCCTACTCAGCCGACGAACCCAACGAGGCGATGTTCGCCCTGGGTTTCACCAACTACTGGGATACCTACTTCGCCGGCCGGGCGGCGCCCCTGGGCCTCGTCCCGGCGGAGGTGGTGGACGCGTTGTTCTACAACTTCGCTCCCGGCGAGGTGGCTCGCCACATCCCGAAGGTGTGGCGCACGACCACTCCCGAAGCGGCGATCGCCGCCCGTCAGACGGGCTGTGTGAACGCGTTGCGACGGATCCTCGGCGATCACGTCGACGCTCCCGCCTTCCCGCGCGCCGCTGAACTGTTGACCAAGGCCGCGACCGGGGCGCCGTTCGAGGGTCGGCCGATGTACGCCGCGCTGCGGGCGCTACCGATCCCCGATGACGTGGTCGCCCGCCTCTTCCATGCCGCTTCGTTGCTGCGTGAGCACCGTGGCGACGGGCACATCGCGGCGTTGATGATCGAGGGTGTCGGCGGGCTCGAGGCTCACGTCCTCTTCGCCCTCGACATAGGCATGCCAGCGGAGAAGTTCGGACGCATCCACCACCTCCCGGCACCGCAGCTCGCCGCCGTGATCGACGGCATGCGCGATCGCGGCCTGATCGGCGATGACGGTTGGCTCAGCGAACAGGGCCGCGCCGTCAAACAGCGGGTCGAGGCGCGCACCGACGACCTCGCAGCGAAGCCCTATGAGTGCCTCGAGCCGGACGAGCTCGACGAGCTCGTGGCCATGCTGGGGCCCCTCGCGACGCTGCTCGTCGCGGCCCAGGACTCGTAGACCCAGCGTCGTGCGCATCCGGCAGCTCGCCCGCGCTACTCCTCGCCGTCGAGGTAGTAGTCCATCCCGAGGTGGGTGATCTGCTCCTCACCCATCAGCCAGCGCAGCGTGTTCTTCAGCTTGGTCTGCTGGATGAAGAGGTCGTGCTCGGGATACAGGCCGGGCGCGAACTGCGGCGACTTGAAGTAGAAGCTCAGCCACTCCTGGATACCGCCCAGACCCGCGCGGGAGGCGAGGTCCATGAAGAGGCACAGGTCGAGCGCGAGCGGTGCGGCCAGGATCGAGTCGCGACAGAGGAAGTCGATCTTGAGCTGCATCGGGTAGCCGAGCCAGCCGAACAGGTCGACGTTGTCCCAGCCCTCCTTGTTGTCACCGCGCGGCGGGTAGTAGTTGATCCGCACCTTGTGGTACACGTCGCCGTACAGCTCGGGATATCGGTCCGGTTCGAGCACGTACTCGAGCACACCGAGCTTCGACTCCTCCTTCGTCTTGAAGCTGTCGGGGTCGTCGAGCACCTCACCGTCGCGGTTGCCGAGGATGTTCGTCGAGTACCAGCCCGACAACCCGAGCATGCGGGCCTTCAACATCGGCGCGATGACGGTCTTGATCAGCGTCTGACCGGTCTTGAAGTCCTTCCCCGCGATCGGGATGCCGTGCTCGGTCGCGTACTCACGCAACGCGGGTACGTCGACGGTCAGGTTCGGAGCACCGTTCGCGAACGGCACACCTTCGAGCAACGCCGCGTACGCGTACAGCATCGACGGAGCGATCTGCGGGTCGTTGGCGTCGATCGCCTTCTCGAACGATTCCAGGTCGGCGTGCGCGGGTCCGGGCTCGAGGAAGATCTCGGTCGACGCGCACCAGATCATGACGAGCCGGTCGACGAGGTGTTGCTCGCGAAACGCGTTGATGTCGGCCCGGATCCCTTCGAGCATCGCCCGCTTGTCGGAACGGTCCTTCACGTTGGGTCCGTCCAGGCGCTTCACGTACGAGTGGTCGAACGCCGCGGGCATCGGCTGCACCGCGCGCAGCTGGTCGCCGATCGCCTCGAGATGACGGCCCGCGTCGAGCACGCCGGCTCGGAGCGCGGCGACGTACGCGTCGTCGGGGAAGGGGTCCCACGCGCCGAACACCAGGTCGTCGAGTGACGCGAGGGGTACGAAGTCGCGGATCAACGGCGCGCGCCGCTCGGTGCGCTTCCCGAGCCGGATCGTTCCCATCTGGGTCATCGATCCGATCGGCTCGGCGATCCCGCGACGTGCGAGCTCGACTCCGGCGATCAGCGTGCTGGTGACCGCGCCGAGCCCGACACAGAGGACGCCGAGCTTTCCTGCCGCGGGTGCGATCTCGGACGGCGGCGTGGTCATTGGCGCTCCCCAGGTGGTCCACCCGGTGGGACCGGGAACCCACACAACATAGCGAGAAGCGCGCTTGCCGACATCGGCACGTGGTTCCGGCCCGCGATCGCCGTGGTGGTCGGGACTGCGCATGCGTTCGGTACGCTCGTGCGCCGCTCGTGTCAGCCGTGAGCGCCGTCGCAGGAGGCAGCAATGGACGAGCAGTACCGGCGTCGGGCGCGCCCCGCGAACGTCGTCGTCGTGCTGCTCGACAGCCTCAACCGTCACATGCTCGGCAGCTACCGTGGCACCGAGTTCGACACCCCGAACCTCGACCGGTTCGCGGCGGAGCGTGCGACGCGGTTCGCGCGGCACGTCACCGGCTCATTGCCGTGCATGCCCGCGCGTCACGACATCCTCTGCGGCGCGCTCGACTTCCTCTGGAAGCCGTGGGGTTCGATCGAGCTGTGGGAGGAGCCGATCACCGCGCAGCTCCGGCGCGCGGGCGTGACGACGATGCTGGTCTCCGACCATCCGCATCTGTTCGAGACGGGTGGCGAGAACTACCACACCGACTTCGCCGCGTGGGATTACGTGCGCGGCCACGAGGGCGACCCGTGGCGTACATACGCCGACCCGACATGGGTCGGTTCGCCGGCGCTGCCCGCGGGTGTCGGTGGCTGGTACTGGCGCGACCGGATGGGTCTCGACCTCGGGCGCGCGGGCGAGCGACCGTACGATCGGTCGCGGACGTTCTTTCGCGACGAAGCCGACTTCCCCGGCCCGAAGACGATGACCGCGGCCGCCGAATGGTTGCGTCACGGCGCGCCGGGCGACGGGCGGTTCCTGCTCTTCGTCGACGAATTCGATCCGCACGAGCCGTTCGACACGCCCGAGGCCTGGGCCCGTCGCTACGACCCCGATTGGGACGGCGAGCTGATCATCTGGCCGCCCTACGACGTCGGCGCGGTCGCGCAGGGCCGCTTGAGCGAACGCGAGGGCCGGCAGATCCGCGCCAACTACGGCGCCAAGCTCTCGATGATCGACCACTGGTTCGGCGAGATCGTCGACGCGCTCGACGCGCGCGACCTGTGGAACTCGACCGCGGTGTTCGTGTGCACCGACCACGGCCACTACCTCGGCGAGAAGGACATCTGGGGGAAGCCGGGCGTCATGCAGTACGAGCCGATCGGGCACATGCCGCTGCTCGTGCACTGGCCGGGGGTGACGGGCGGGTCCGTGAGCGACGCGCTCACGACCGCGGTCGACGTGCACGCGACGATCGCCGACGTCTTCGGCGTGACCACGCGGCATCGCACGCACGGCACGTCGCTCGCGCCGCTCCTCACCGGCGGCGCGGGACAGGTCCGCGACTGGGCGATCGGCGGCGTGTACGGAGGCTGGGTCCAGATCACCGACGGGAGGCGCAAGTACGCGCGTGGCGCCGTCGAGTCGAACTTCCCGCTCTCGATGTGGTCGAACCGCTGGTCGACGATGCCCGTCGCCGGTCTCGAGGACGACATGCTCCTGCCCCGGCCCGACAAGCGCGCCCGCCTCGACTTCATGCCCGGCTCCGAGATCCCCGTGATCCGGCAACCGTTCGAGCCCGGCGACCGCGTCCCGTTCTGGGCCGGGCGCGGCTGCGTCGACGCGCACTCCCTGTTCGATCTCGACGTCGACCCCACGGAGGACGAGAACCTTGTCGGCACGCGCCAGGAGCGCGAGCTGGTCGACCTGCTCCGCGTCGCGCTCGAGAGTGTCGACGCGCCCGACGACCAGTTCCGGCGGCTGGGGATCGCGTGAGCCGGGAGCGTGGTCAGTTGAGCAGCTTGCGAAGCTGGCCGACCGCGGCGATCCCGCGCTCGAGGTCGTCGGCGCAGGGGATCACGTTGAAGGTCGAGCAGCCGGCATCGAGGTAGGGGCTCAGGAACTCGGCGACGTCCTCCGGTGTGCCGTACGGCGAGTAACGCTCGAAGGGCTCGAAGGGCATCTGGTAGAAGGCCTGCATCCGCGTGGCCAACGGCTCGCGCGCGGCCTCCCGTGTGGAGGCGAAGCCGCACCAGACGTTGAGCGCGTGCTCGAACCGCCTTGGGTCCCTGCCGGCGTCGGTGGCTTGCAGCGTGATCTGATCGCGCACCGTCGAGTACCGACGCGGGGAGACCCAGATCCCCAGCCAGCCGTCGCCGAGCCTCGCGGCGCGGCTGACCGCCGCATCGGATCGTCCGCCCACGATGAGCGGTACCGGCGGCGACGGCGGCGGCACGATGAGAGCGTCCTCGAGGGAGAAGAACTCGCCGTCGAACGTCACCGGCGTACCGTCGCCGAGCGCGCGCACGATGTGAAGGCATTCGTCCATGCGACGTCCGCGGGTCGTGGGGTCCACGCCGCAGATCTCGAGCTCGTGCGGATCCTCGCCACCGATGCCGACCCCGAGCATGAGTCGACCCGGTGCGAGCTCAGCGATCGTCGCGAGCTGACGGGCGACGACGACGGGGTGGCGCAACGGGAGCAGGTAGAGCGCGACGTACACCGGCTGCTCGGTCTGCGCGGCGAGCAACGACGTTGCGGTGATCAGCCCGTCCGAGCCCGCGCCGACGAAGAAGCTCACGTGATCGCCGACGCAGAGGTGATCGACGCCCGCTTCGGCGACGAGCGCGAGCAGCGCCTGGAGCTGCTCGGGCCCGACACCCCGTTCCCCGATCGGTGGGAACAACCCGACCCGAACCTCGGCCATGTCACTGCCTCCCTGTCGTCACCGGACGCGGCTCGTTGGTCACGACCGGGGCGGTCCCAACCAGTGCCGGTTCCGTCTTCTGGGCGCGACCGGCAACGAGCGGTCGCACGATCGGCGGCATCGCGCGCCACGACGCGTCGCGAACGTCGTCGAGCCGGAATCCGCAGGCCAACATCAGCTGCGCCGTCGCCCGGTTGCAACGGCAGCCTCTCGCGAAGCGACGCCACGGCGTGGCGAGGCGGTCCTGCCAGCGCGCGAGTGTCGGTGATTCGGAGCGCACGTGCTCGACGAAGAGCAGCTGACCGCCCGGCCGCAACACGCGAGCGATCTCGCGCAGTGCGACGTCGGGCGCGTCGACGGTGCACAACACGAAGGTCGAGACGACCGTGTCGACGGATCCGTCCGGAAACGGCAGCCACTCCGCCGTCGCGTCGATCACCTGCGCCCGCCGACCGCTCCGGCGCAGCCGCTTCTCCAGACGGGACCGCATGGCCGCGTCGGGTTCCGTGAGAACGAGCTCGTCGACGTCGTCGGGGTAGTACGCGAGGTTCAAGCCGGTCCCGCCGCCGATCTCCAACGTCCACCCGTGCGCCTCACTGAGCACGTCCTTGCGGAGCGCGCGCAGACCGGCCCGCTCTCCGATCCAGACGAACGGGTCGTACACGAGCGCGAAGACCCGTCCCCAAGCGGTCGATCCTTCCGACGGCTCGGCGAATGTGATGTCGTCGTCCATGACAGCGAAGGTACGGACATCGCGGTCGGGCCGCATCGCTCACTCCGGCCATCCGGAGAAGATGGCCCGTTCGAGCTACCGGCCTTTAGAGCAGGCCCAGGCGCGCGGCCTCGGCGACGGCCGCGGTGCGCGAGCCGCGCCCGAGCTTGTGGCGGATGTTCGCCACGTGCCGGTGCACCGTGTGCCGACTCAGGACGAGCTGCTCGGCGATCTCCTGGTCGCTCAGCCCGCTCGCAACCAGGGCCAGGACCTCGCGCTCTCGCCCGGAGAGGCGCACGGCCGCGGGCTCTCCGTCGATGCGGACCGGAGCTTCGGGCGCGAGGACCGTCCGCAACGCGCGCGCCGCGGCGCGCCAATCCCCGGCCCACGGGAAGTGCGCGCTCCCGTCGAGCGGGATCAACGTCGCGCCGGGGATCGCGGCAGCGAGCTCGCGGCCGAGACGGTAGGGGATCGCGCGGTCCCCACGGCGATGCACGACCAGCGTGGGCGCACGCACCCGCTCCAACTCGGAGCGAACGTCGGTGCGGTAGATGAAGTCGAGCAACGCCGCGGCGATCTCGGGGCTGGCGGCCGCGCGCTGATAGCGCGCCATGCGCTCCTGCTCGGCGCTGGTCGTGTCGCCCAGAAACATGTCGGCGAGGACGCGCGACCCGAGGCCCCAGTGCGAGCGGACGGTGGCGACGACCGAGTCGCGCACCTTCTTCGAGGTGATGGCGGGCCCGTCGGCGTACGCGCCGTACAGCAGCAGACGGCTCACGCGTTCGGGAGAGCGGGCCGCGAACGCGATCGCCGCCATGCCGCCCGACGAACCGCCGGCCAGCGTGACGTCGTGCAGTGCCAGCTCGTCGAGCACTGCGCGCAGCAGCGCAACCTCTCCGTCGAGCGTCAGATCCTCGCTGCGCACGTCGCGATCCGACATCCCGACGCCGAGACGGTCGTAGCGCACCAGCGTGTAACCGTCGCCGACCGCTTCCCACAGTCCCCGAAACGCGTCGTCCGCCCAGTCGAGCTCCAGGTGGCTCACCCACCACGCCGGCGCGACGAGCGGCGGCCCGTCACCCGTCGCGGCGTACGCCACCCGACGACCATCGAACTGCAAGAACCTGATCGCCGACCCTGTCATCGATCGCAGAATACGTTGCAACGCGCAGCGGAGGTTCCGCGAGAGGGTTGAGCCCGATGCCCACGCCCTCCCTCGGAACCCGCGTCGCATCGCTAGACCATCGATGCGGCGACGACGTCGGCGGGAACCGGGAGCCCTGCACCACGACTCCGTCGTGTGAGGTGCCGGGCGACGCGGCGCGCGTCGCGTCCGACGCCCGTGATCGTCGCCGAGGTCGCTCCGTACGTGAACTCCAGCCCGACGAAGTAGAGGCCGGGCTGGCCGGTCACGATGCCGCGCTCCTGCTCCGGCTCCTGCCGGTCGCCCATCACGGGGAGGTCGATCCAGGAGAAGCCGGGACGGTATCCGGTGCACCAGACGACGTTGCTCACCTCGATCGTCTGCCCGTCGTCGCTCACGGGCAGACCGTCGCGCACGTCGACGATCCGTGCGACGCGCGTGATGCCGGCGTCGAGCAGATCCTTCGGCTTGACCCGGATGAGGGGTGTCGCACGGGTCACGAAGGCCGGCCGGACCTTGCGGCCGATCGGAGTGCGGAGCGTCAACACGTGATGCCCGACGAAGCGGACGCCGCGGAGCAGCACGTTGCGCGCGACGAACGTCTCGATCCGGAACGGGATGACGGCGGACTCCTTGCCGGCCAACCACGTCGGATGCGTCTCGGCGATCTCGAGCGCGATGTCGGCGCCCGAGTTGCCGACGCCGACGACGAGGGTCGGGCCGTCGACAAGCTGTCCGGGGTTCTTGTAGTCGTGCGAGTGCAGCTGGACGATCCGCGGGTCGAGCTTCGCGGCGAACTTCGGCAACTTCGGCTGCTGGAAGTTCGCCATCGCGACGACGACGTTGTCGGCCTCGAACGTCGTGCCGTCCGTCTCGACCCGGAACCGATCGCCGACGCGCGAGACCCGGTTGACACGCGTGCTCGTACGGACCGGCAGCTCGAAGTGCCGGGCGTAGCTCTCGAGGTAGTCGGCCATCTGGTCCTTCGTGATGTACGAGCCGCCGCGTGCGGGGACGCGCAGACCCGGCAGGCCGCAATAGCGGGCGGTGGTGAACAGGACGAGCGAGTCCCAGCGCCGGCGCCACGCGTCACCGACGCGGGGAGACGCGTCGAGGATGACGAAGGAGCGCCCGCGCCGCTTCAGCTCGTACCCGACCGCGAGACCAGCCTGGCCGCCGCCGACGACGACGGTCTCGAAGTCCTCGTATCGTTCCGTGAACGTGTCCATGATCCGCTCCTCGTTCGTCGTATCTCCTCGACGAACCTACGGAGCGCACGGGCGCGCAGCATCGGGCGGATCGTCCATTCTCGGTTGTGACCGCGTGGGCAATTGTGTGTACGCGCTATGCGAGGTGGTGCTTGAACGCGTAGGCGGTCGCGGCGGCGCGCGTGGAGACGTCGAGCTTGACGAAGATGTTGCTCACGTGCCGCGCGACCGTCTTCTCGCTGATGACGAGTGCCTCGGCGATCTGGCGGTTGGTCCGCCCGGCCGCGATGAGCTCGAGCACCTCGATCTCCCGGCCGGTCAGGCCGGCCCGGCCGGTCCGGTCGGCGGTCGTCGCGAGCGCGTCGAGCCGGGCCAGGTCGGGCGCCGCGCCGAGGTCGGCGAACGTCGCTCGAGCCATGTCGAACTCCATCGCCGCCGTGTCGTCGTCGCCGACGAGACGACACGCGACGCCGATGAGCACCCGCGCCCGCGCCGCTTCGTACGGCGTCTCGAGCGCACACCAGACGTTCCAGGCGTGTCGCAGCGGACCGATCGCCGCGAGCGCGTCCCCGTCGCCGAGCGCGCTGGCACCCAACGAATACGCGGCGATCGCATCGAGATACGGGGCCGAGATGTCGGAGGCGAGGTCCGAGAGCTCGGCGGCGGCCGCGCGCGCGGCAGCGGCGTCACCGATCGCGAGCATGATCTCGACGAACGCCGCGAGGAGGCGGGCGCGTTCACTTCCCAGCTGCTGCTCCGCGACGATGCGTCGGATCGCGGCCTCGGCCGCGGCGGGCTCTGCCTGCGCGAGCCTGAGCAGCGCGAGACCGGGCTGCGGCTCGCGTCCCCGCTCGCTCGCCTCGCGGTACGCGGCCTCGGCGTCGGCGAACTCGCCGCGCAGTCGGTGCAGCTCACCGCGTTCGTAGATCGCGTCGGCAATCGCAGGATGCGCGGGCGGACGGTTCAGGTGTCCGTATGCTCGCTCGGCTTCGTCCTCGGCGTCGGCCCACGCGCCGGCCAACCGCATGAGCGCGGCCCGGTGGATCATGCACTGCCCGCGGAACGGAACGAGCTCGGGCTGGCTCTCGCACCAACTCGTGAGCGCGGCGGTCCACTCGCGGGCCCGGCGAAGGTCGAGCATCCGGTAGCAGACGTCGATCACCGAGCAGTAGACGATGCCCGCGATGAGCGGTGAGACCTCGCCGGTGACCACGGACACCATCGCGTCGTCGAGCGATGCGATGCCCTCGGTGGAGCGACCGAGCGCCAGCAACGACTGACCGACGCCGAGTCGACCGAGGGTGATGAGGTCGACGTCGCCGAATCGCTCGGCGGCCCGCAGGACCTCGACGAACCTCGGATGGGCCGACGAGGCGTCGCCCGCCCAGAGGCCCTGCAACGCGTCCGGAATGAGCAGGTAACCGGTCACGACGCTCTCGATGCGGCCCTCCTCGAGGAGGCGGCCCGCGCGCGCCCACCACCCGGCCGCAGGCGCGAGCTCGCCGCGCTGCATCAGCAACATGCCGAGCCAGAACGCGCAGTGCGCCGCCTGCTCGGCGTCTCCGTCGCGCTCACACGCGTGCACCGCGCGCGTCCAGAACCCGACCGCGGCCGCGTCGTGCCCGGCGAGGTCGGCCGCTCGCGCCGCCAGCTCGAGATCGGGCGGTGCGAGTCCACCGGCCTCGTCGACGACGACGAACAGCGCGAACGCTTCCGCCCAGGCCAGACGCGCATACGCCGCGCGCGCCGCGTCGAGCGACCCCATGCGCACCATCCTTCCATGCGCCGGCCCGGGACACGACCGGACGCGTGCCGTTGCTACTCGGCGGTGCGTCGCTTGAACAGCTGGTTGGCGACCACGCTGCACACGCCGAGGATCACGAGCGACCAGATGAGCGCCGCGGCGACGGGGTGCTGCATCGGCCATTCGTGGATCGTCGAGGACGGGTTGGGGTTTCCCCAGAGCTCGCGCACCGCCGCACCGACGGCGCTCACCGGGTTCCATGCGGCGATCTTGCCGAGCCACGCGGGGAGGTGGTTGGTCGGAACGAACGCGTTGGAGACGAACGCGAGCGGGAACAGGATGATGAGCCCGATCGACTGCGCCGACTCGGGGCCCTTGGTGCCGAGCCCGATGCACGCGCCGAACCAGCTGAGCGAGTAGCCGAACAACAGCGCGACACCGAAGCCGGCGAGCAGGCCGACCGGGCCGGTGTCGGGACGCCACCCGACGATCAGCCCGGCCAGGGCGACGAAGACCGCGCACATGACGCTCGCCAGCAGGTCGGAGAAGGTGCGGCCGGCGACGATCGCGGAGCGGCGCATCGCGAGCGTGCGGAAGCGGTCGATGATGCCGGTGCTCATGTCGGAGCCGAGCCCGACCGCGGTGCCCATCGGCGCCGACGTCGCGAGGTTCATGATGAGGAGTCCGCCGATCGCGAAGTCGGTGTACGACCCGCCGCCGGGCAGCACCATCGCCGCGCCGAAGAGCTGGGTGAACAACAACGTGAAGAGGATCGGCTGCACGGTGACGTCGGAGAGCTGCGCAGGTTCGCGGCGCACGTGCACCAGGTTGCGACGCGTCAACACGACGGCATCGTGCAACCACTCGAAGTGGGGCGATCGGGCCGACGATTGCGGCGCGGCGAGGGTGGTGGGGGTGCGGTCGAGCTCCTGGACGGCGGTCATGCGACCTCTCCCGGGATGTCGGAGGGATCCGAGCTGTCACCGACCTCGGCTGCGTGACCGGTGAGATGGAAGAAGACGTCGTCGAGCGACGGGCGGTGCAGCGCGACCTCGTCGACCACGACGCCGACGGTTGCAAGCTGGGCGACGACTCGCGACGCGAGTCCCGGCTCGTCGTCGACCGCGACCGAGAACGTGCGCTGGTCGTCGGAGATCACGGGTGGCGCGCTGGTGATCGCGGCGAGCGCGTCGAACGCATCGACCGTCGACGGCGCCGGGCGCGCGAGCCGCACGTCGAGACGCTGACGACCGACCTGGGTCTTGAGCTCGGCCGGCGTCCCTTCGGCGATCACGCGTCCGTGGTCGATCACCACGATGCGGTCGGCGAGCTGGTCGGCCTCGTCGAGGTACTGCGTCGTGAGCAACACGGTCACACCGCCCGCGCGCAGGTCGCGGATCACGCCCCACATCGCGGCGCGGCTCGCGGGATCGAGTCCCGTGGTCGGCTCGTCGAGGAACAGCATGGGCGGACGGGTGACGATGCTGGCGGCGAGGTCGAGCCGGCGACGCATGCCGCCCGAGTACCCCTTCACGACCCGGTCCGCGGCGTCGGCCAGTGAGAACTCGTCGAGCAGCTCGTCGGCCCGCGCGATCGCGTCGCGTCGCGGGACGCGGCTCAACTCGCCGATCATCACGAGGTTCTGGCGTCCGGTCAGTGCCACGTCGACGGTCGCGTCCTGGGCCGTCACACCGATGCGGCGCCGCACCTCGGCCCCCTCGGTGACCACGTCGAACCCCGCGACCCGGGCCGTGCCGGAGTCGGGCCGGGCCAGCGTCGTGAGGATGCGCACCGCCGTCGACTTGCCGGCCCCGTTCGGGCCGAGGACTCCGAGGATCGATCCCTGCGCCGCTTCGAGGTCGACACCGGCGAGGGCGCGGGTCTCGCCGTATCGCTTGGTGAGGCCGACGGCCTCGATCATCGTGGCGGTCATCGCGGTCCGGCTCCTGGGGGGTGGAGGGACTTACCTGCCGTACGGTAAGTGATCGACTTACCGGTCGTCAAGTAAGTTAGTGGACGTGACCGACACCCGGCCCGAGAGCCGCGAGGCCCGTCAATCCCGCGACACGCGGGCGGAGATCCTCGAGGTCGCGGCCGAGATGTTCACCGAGCGGGGCTACGAGGCGACCTCGTTGCGGGAGATCTCCGAGCGGCTCGGCATCACCAAGGCCGCGCTCTATTACCACTTCCGCAGCAAGGAAGACATCATGCGCGCGCTCATCGCCCCGATGGGGGACGTGCTCACCGAGCTCGTGGAGCGCCTCGAAGCCGCGCGCGACGTCGCCGGTTGGGCCGACGCCCTGTCGTGGGTGATCGGCATGGTGTTCGAGAACGTCGCGTTCTTCCATCTCCTCGAGCGCAACCGCCACGCCATGGAGCAGCTGCACGAGACGTTCCAGGAGCTCCAAGGCCACCTGCAGCTGCACGAACGCGTCCAGGCGGCGGTGCACGCGGCCGCGTCGGGCATCGAGGAGGAGATCAGGATGTTCGCGGCGCTCGGCGCGGTCACCGCGTTCGACGACTGGGCGCCGAAGCTGCTCGCGGAGGGACCCCCGGACGTCATCCAACGTGAGCTGCGCGCCGCGGTCGACGCGATCCTCCGCACATGACGCCCGCGACTGGGTAAGGCGTCCGGAGATGACGACTGCGCTGCTGCTCGGCGCCGCGGTCTTTGCCGTGGCGAGTGGTGTCAACGACGGTGGCGCGCTCGTCGCGCTCGGACTGAAGGTTCCCGGTGTACGTCCGGGCAGCGCGATCATCGTGCTCGCCCTGGCAATCGTCGCGAGCCCGCTCGTGTTCGGAACCGCGGTGGCGACGACCGTCGCACACAAGCTGGTCCCGTTTCACGGCCCGGACGGCCGGATGGCGGTCCTCCTCGCGATCATCGGTTGCCTTGCGGTCGTGGCGGTGCTCGCGCGGCTGCGCCTGCCCACGAGCCTGACGCTCGCCACCATCGGCGCGCTGGTCGGTGCCGGCATCGGGTTCGGCTTCACCGTGTCGTGGCCGACGATCGGCGTCGTCATCGCGGTCGGCCTCGTCGCACCCGTCGTGGGCGCGCTCCTCGCGACGGCCGTGTCCTACGGGCTCGGCATGGTTCCTGTGCCGATCGGTCCGCGGACGATCCGGCTGATGCACCTCAGCGCCTTCGGTCTCGAGTCGCTGGCGTACGGTGCCAACGACGGCCAGCGGATGCTCGCGATGTTCTCGATCGCGGGCGCGACGGTGGCGACGGGTGCGCCGCGGGTGCGCGCGCACCCTTGGGAGCTGCTGGTGATCCCGTTGTGCTTCGTCGGTGGCGCGCTCGTCGGGATGTACCGGTATGCCGGGACGTTCGGTACCGATCTCGTCCCGGCCCGCCCGCACCACACGCCGATCGCCGAGCTCGCGGCATCGGCCGCGTCCTTCGGCGGCATGTCGGTGGGTTCGCCGTTGAGCACGACGCAAGCGGCGTCAGCGGGGCTCGTCGGCGCAGCCGGACCGGAGCACTGGCTCCAGGTGCGGTGGCGTCGCACTGCTCGACTCGCACTCGCATGGGTGCTGACCGTTCCGAGCGCGTTCGCGGTGGGTCTGCTCCTCGGCTTCGGCGGGTCGGTGCTGCGATGACGTCGTTGCGACGCCTGTGGCAGGACGTCACCGGACGCACGCAGGAGCGCTTCGTCTCGCTGCTCGATGCGCAGATCGCGGCCGTGCTCGACGCGGTCGACGTCATCCGCGCGACCGTCGGCGGTCAGCGGGCGAGTTGCGACGACGAGATGGAGCGGCTCGAGACCGTCGGCGACGAACGACGGGCCGATCTGATCCGGGAGCTGTCGCGATCGCTGACGACGCCCATCGACCGCGAGGACCTGTTCCGCCTGTCGCGCTCGATCGACGACGTGCTCGACAACCTGCGCGATTTCGTGCGGGAGCTCCGGTTGTACGAGCCCGTGGACCGATCGGGCTTCGACCCGGTCCTGGAAGCGGTCGGCGAGGGGATGAACGGTCTTCGGGACGCGATCGCGAAGTTCGCCGAGTCGCCGCAGGCCGTCCTCGACACGAGCCCCGCGGCGAAGGCCGGTGCCTCGCTCGTTCGCACGCGCTACGAGGATGCGATGGGGCGTGTGCTGCATGGTCGGGTCGACGCCGACACCATGCGCGAGCGCGAGCTGCTGCGACGACTCGACGTGGTCGGCTTGCGTCTCGGCGAGGCCGCCGACGCGCTGGCCGACGGAGCGCTCAAGCGCGTCGACTGACGCCGGTGGATCGGCGAGCTCGTCAAGATCGTCGAGCCGAACCTGGCGTGGAAGGACACCGTCCTCGTCCGTTCCGGCGAAACCCGTCGATATCCTCCTCAGGTGTCGAGTTCCCCGTCCGCGAGGCCCGAGTCGGCCGCAGAGATGCCCGACCACGCGAAGCAGCGACCATGGATCGTCATGGTCGATGGGGATGCAAGCACGCGTGCGCGCCTCGCCGACGAGCTCGACTCCCGGTACGGCCGGCACTACGAGGTGTCCGTGACGGCGTCGTGCGCCGACGCGCTCGCATTGCTGACCGATGCCGCATCCGCCGAGGTCGCGCTCGTCGTCGCCGAGCGTCACGAGGAGGGCGCGCGGCTTCTCGTGGCGACCCGCAGACTTCACCCGCACGCCAAGCGTGCCGTCCTCGTGGGGTGGAACGAGAACCGCGCCGCTCGTGAGGAGATCGTTCAGTTCCTCTCCCACGGAGACGCCGAGTACTACGTCGCGAGACCGATGGCGTCACCCGACGAACGGTTCCATCGCGCCATCACGGAGCTCCTCGACGACTGGTGGCGGCTGCGTGGTCGCCCGTACGACGCGATCCGCGTCATCGGTGACGACCGCTCACCGCGCACGCACGAGATCTGTGATCTCCTGCACCGGCACGACTTCTCCTACGCGCTCCACCCCGTCGATTCCGAGGTCGGCCGCGCCGCGCTCGCGGCTGCCGATGTCGGTCCGGCGTCCGAACCGGTTGTCCTCGTCGACGGTTGCCCGCCGCTCGTCGATCCGTCGAACGTCGACGTGGCGGAAGCGCTCGGTGCAAGGACGCGCGCCGGCGAAGGCACGTACGACATCGTCGTGATCGGCGGCGGACCGGCCGGGCTCGCCGCGGCCGTCTCTGCAGGCTCCGAAGGACTGCGGGTCGCGCTCGTGGAATGCACCTCGATGGGCGGCCAGGCCGGCACGAGCTCGATGATCCGGAACTATCTCGGCTTCCCGCGCGGCGTCAGCGGTGCCGAGCTCGCCAGCCGCGCGTTCGAACAGGCGATCCTGTTCGGTACCGAGATGGTCTACGGCGGTGATGTCGTCGGTCTCCACATGGAGGGCGACCTCCGGGTCGTCGAGCTGGCCGACGGCTCCGCGCTGACGACCAGAGCGGTCGTCGTCGCGACAGGCGTCTCCTACCGCACGCTCGACGTCCCGTCACTCGACGCGTTGAACGGTGTCGGTGTCCACTACGGCTCCGCAATGTCGGAGGCACGCGCGCTCACCGGCGAACACGCCTGCGTCGTCGGCGGCGGTAACTCCGCGGGCCAGGCCGCCATCCATCTCGCGCAGTTCGCCGAGCACGTCACGATCCTCGTGCGGTCCGCCACGCTCGCAGCGAGCATGTCCGACTACCTCGTGAAGGCCCTCGACCGCACACCCAACATCTCGATCCGCTACGACACCGAGATCGTCGACGGCGGCGGCGAGGGCCGCCTCGAATGGATCGACGTCCAGAACCGCACGACCGGCGCGGTCGAACGCACGCCCGCGAGCGCCCTGTTCATCCTCATCGGCGCGGAACCTTCCACGGGCTGGCTGCCGTCGTCAGTCGCTCGCGACCCCTGGGGATACATCGCGACCGGCGGCCACTGCGACTGTCACTTCGACGTCGATGGCGGGCGGGCGCCGCTCATGTTCGAGACGACCATGCCCGGCGTGTTCGCGGTCGGTGACGTCCGCCAGGGTTCCGTCAAACGCGTCGCCTCCGCGGCCGGCGAAGGCGCGGTGTGCGTGCGACTGATCCACGAATACCTCGACGCGCACGCGTCACCTTGAGGGCTTCTTGCCCGCGAGGTTCAGCGCGACAGCGGCACGGATCAAGCTCTTCAGCGCACGCTCGTTGAGCTTGTCGTCTTCCGTGATGTCGATCGCGCGTCGGACCTTCCCCTCGAGGCTGGAGTTGAAGAGGCCGGAGGGATCGTCCAACGACGCGCCCTTGAAGAACGTCAGCTTCACCACGTTCTTGTAGGTCTCACCGGTGCAGATGCCGCCGTTCCGGGACCAGACCGGCGTCCCGGGGCTCGTCGCCTTCGCCCACTTCCACTCCTCGACGATCTCGGGGTCCGCGTCGAGGATGAGCCGGCGCACCTTGGCGAGCGTCGCGCCGCGCCAGTCGCCCAGCTCCTCGATCCTCGCGTCGATCTTCCTGGAAGCATCCGACGTGCTCGTTGCCATGGCTCAGACGCTACCCAAGGGCGCCGGGACGCGATCGCTGCGAGCTCCTCACGTCGCCGGGAACTTCCCGGTACCTCTCGACGACTATCTGGGTATGACCTGCGGGGAATGCCGGGAGGTGCTCTCGGCCGATCTGGATGGTGAGGCGTCGGAGCTGGAGCTCGAGGTGGCGTCGGAGCATCTGGCGCGCTGCACCGCGTGCCGGGCGTTCGCCGCGAGCGCCGGGCGCCTGCACCGCCAGGGCCGGCTCGTCCCCGCGCCCGCGGTCCCGGACCTGACCCCCGACATCCTCACCGCGATCGGCACGAGTGAGCGCTCAGCGCGCGCCGCGAGCACGCTCCGTCCCCTGCGCCTGGTGCTGACGCTGGTCGCGGGGCTCGAGATCGCGACGGCGCTGCCCGCCCTCGTGCTGGGCGACGACAGCGGACTGACCGCGCACGCAGCTCGCCACGCCGGCGCGTTCGCGCTCGCGATCGGCATCGGTTTCCTCTACGCGGCGTGGCGACCGCGGCGCGCCAGTGCGCTCCTGGTCGTCGCCGGCGCACTCGTGGCGTCGCTCGTTCTCGCCTCGGTGCTCGACGTCGCGACCGGCCATGCGAGCAGTCTGAGCGAGGTGCAACATGCCCCCGAGGTGGTAGGACTCGTGGCCGCATGGCTGCTCAGCCGCCGCGCCGGCACCGATCCCGAGGTACGTCTCGCGTGATGCTGAAGCGCGCAGCCGCGGTTCTCGTCCTTGCCGGGCTCCTCGTCGGCCTCGACGCGGTGCCCGCGTTCGCGCACGCGGTGCTCCTGAGCACCGACCCGACGGCGAGCGCGGCGCTGGCGCGATCTCCGAAGACGGTGACGCTGACCTTCGGCGAGAACGTCGAGGCGTCCCTCGGCGCGATCCGGGTGTACAACCAGCAGGGCGAGCGCGTCGACGTCAGCGCGCCGTTCCACCCGGGAGGTCGGGGGAGCGAGGTCGCGGCGACGCTTCCGTCGTTGCGATCCGGGCTCTACGTCGTGACGTGGCGGGTGATCTCGGCCGACTCGCACCCCGTGCACGGGGCGTTCACGTTCCAGGTCGGTTCGGGGTCGACGACGGCAACGGGTGGCAACGCCAACACCCTCGTCAACCAGCTGCTGAACAAGCAGAGGGGCAGCAGCACGGTCGGCGTGGTCTACGGCATCGTGCGCTTCGGCGTGTTCGTCGGGCTCGCGCTGCTCATCGGTGGCATGTTCTTCCTCGGTGTCATCTGGCCCGAGGGTCGGACGTCGCGTCGCGCGGCCCGTGTGGTGTGGGCGGGATTCTGGGGGACGCTGGTGCTCACGGCGCTCGCGTTCGCGATCCAGGGCGTCTACGCCGTCGCGCTGCCCTTGACGTCGATGCTGCACACCTCGGAGCTCGACGGGATCTGGCACACCCAGTTCGGCCACATCTCGGCGCTTCGCGTCGCGCTGCTCGTCGTGTTGGTGCCGCTGCTGCTCATGCTGCTCTCGCCACAGCGCGCACGGCGCCAGCTTCCCCGGTGGTGGTACCTGGGCGCGGCCGTGGTGTGCGGGGCGATCGCGTTCACCCCGGGACTCGCCGGCCACGCCCACACGGGCCGATGGACGGTCGGTGCGGTGCCGGCGGACGCGATCCACGTCGCTGCGATGGCGATCTGGATGGGCGGCCTCGCGCTGCTGGGAGCGTGCGTGCTGACGCGCGGCGAACCGCAGCTGCTCCGCAGAGTCCTGCCGCGCTTCTCGGTCGTCGCGCTGAGTTGCGTCGTCGCGATCGTCGCGACCGGCGTCTTCCAGGCGTACCGGCAGGTCGGCAGCATCCACGCGCTCCGTACGACCGACTACGGGCGCCTCCTCGTGATCAAGACGGGGATCGTCGTGCTCGTCGTGATCGGCGCGGCGATGAGCCGCGCGGTCGTGAACCGCTGGTTCCGGTTCCCGCTCGAGGTCGAGGCGGAGCCCGAGCCGGACGCGGTCCCCGCGCACGCGGGCGTGGCCGTCGGTGCCGGCTCCGGCGCCGTCCCGCTCGGCGGCCTCGGCGTCGGCACCAACGGGAACGGCGGGAACGGCGGGAACGGCGGGACGGGCGAACGTGAGAGCGGCGACGACGACCCGGACGACACCGACGACGAGCCCCTCACCATGGAGCAGTTGCTCGAGGACGAGCACCTCGAGCTGAGCCGTCTCCGTCGCTCCGTCTTCGCCGAAGTGGTCCTCGGCATCGTCGTCCTCGCGGTGACGGCGATGCTCGTGAACGCGGCGCCCGCGATCTCGCTGGAGACCGCCCCGTTCTTCAAGACGGTGAGCGCGGGCGGCGACTACTACGACCTCATCGTCTCGCCGGCGAAGAGCGGCCCCAACCAGGTCCACGTCACGACGTCGACCCGGGCGGGCGCCCCCGCGGGTGTCCTGCAGATGACGATCACGTTCGACAACCCGGGCAAGGGCATCGCGCCGATCAACGTGCCGTTGCTGCGTCTCGCGCCGGGCCACTACGCGTCGTACTCGTTCCAGTTCCCGTTCGGGGGAACGTGGCGCATGACCGTGAAGGCGCTCTTGACCCAGGTGAACGAGACGACGTTCTCGACGAACGTGCGCGTCCGCTGAGCGGCATCCAGGCCGGGAGGAGGACGTTGAGCATCCGACGGCTGGGAGCCGCGCTTCTCACGATCGCGGCGGTCATCGCAGTCGCGAGCCCGGCGTGGGCGCACGTGACGATCGAGCCGAGCCAGGCGCCCAAGGGAAGTGACGCGGTGCTCGCGTTCACCGTGCCCAACGAGATGGACAACGCGGACACGACCGAGGTCCAGATCTCGTTCCCGACCGATCACCCGATCGCCGACGTCGCCGTCGAGCCGATCGCAGGGTGGACCGACACGGTCCAGATGACGAAGGTGCAGACACCCATCAAGACGGACAGCGGCAGCACGACCGACGCGGTGGAATCGGTGACCTGGACGGGTGGCGCGATCAAGCCGGGCCAGTTCCAGCAGCTCAAGGTCTCGGTCGGGCTGCCCGACGATGCCGACTCGCTCGAGTTCAAGGCACTGCAGACCTACAGCAACGGCCAGGTCGTCCGATGGATCGAGGACACGCCCAAGGGAGGGCCCGAGCCCGACAACCCTGCGCCGGTGCTGACGCTCACGAACGCGACGGAGAACGCGCAACCCGCGTCGGCGTCGACCGCGGCGACCTCGTCGAGCAGCAGCGACTCGACCGCGCGCACGCTCGGCATCGTCGGCATCGTCGTCGGCGCGATCGGTGTCATCGTCGCGGGGTTCGCGATCGCGACCTCACGCCGCCGGACGACATAGGCGCGGTCGCGGCGGAGCACCGATCCGGCCGCTAGCCTGGCGTCGCGTCACCGCGGCGGGAGCGGGACGTCGGTACCGCTCGACGGGCGAGGTGGGGCGTGATTCTCCGGTTTGCCGCGTGCGAGTTGGACCTGGCTCGCATCGTTCTGCGCCGCGAGGGCGAGGAAGTCAGGCTCGAGCCGAAGGCGTTCGACGTCCTCGCGTACCTCGTCGAGCGGCGCGGCACCGTCGTTCGCAAGGAGGAGCTGCTCGACGCGATCTGGGGGGATCGCTTCGTCAGCGAGTCGGCGCTCACGACGCGGATCAAGGCGGTGCGCCAAGCGGTCGACGACGACGGCAGCCGGCAGGCGGTGATCCGAACCGTCCACGGCCGGGGCTACGAGTTCGTCGCGCCCGTCGAGCTGCTCGACACACCGGACCGGACGGTCGACGCGGTCCCGACGGTCCCCGGGCTCGGAACCGCCGTCCAGCCGCTGATCGGTCGCGAAGTCCTCATTGATCGACTGGTCGACGCGCTCTCGGGACACCGCTTGATCACGCTCGTCGGCCCGGGCGGAGTCGGCAAGACGTCGGTCGGCCTCGAGCTCGCCCGCGCGACGGCGAGCGCATACCCGGACGGCGTGCACGTGATCGAGCTCGTCAGCGTCGTGGACGAGCACGCGACCTCCGCGGCGTTCGCGACCGCGATCGACGTCAACGTCCGACGGAGCAGCTCGATCGACGACGCCATCATCGAGATGTTGCGTCCGCGCCAGTGCCTGCTCGTGCTCGACAACTGCGAGCATCTCATCGAAGCGGTCGCCGCGCTCGTCAGCCAGATCCTGAGCGAGGCGCCGTCCGTCTCGATCGTCGCGACGAGCCGTGAACCGCTCGCGGTGCCCGGTGAGCAGGTGTGGTCGGTCGCGCCCTTGTCCACGGTTGCGGACAAGGACATCTCTTCGGTCTCGGCGATGGCGGTTCCCGCCGTCGCGCTGTTCGTCGCGCGAGCACGAGCGGCCGACCCGAGCTTCGCCCTCGACGACGCGACGGCGCCGATCGTCGTCGAGATCTGCCGTCGGCTCGACGGCATCCCGCTCGCGATCGAGCTCGCCGCAGCACGGACGCGGGTCCTCGGCGTCGCCGAGATCGCCCGGCGTCTCGACGAGCGGTTCGCGCTGCTCAAGGCGATGCGCCGAGGGAGCGACCCGCGCCATCGCGCGATGCACGATGCGATCAGCTGGTCCTACGACCTGTTGCAGCCCGACGAGCAGGAGTTGTTCACGGCGCTGTCGGTGTTCGCCGGTTCGTTCGACCTGCGGGCCGCGGAGGCGATGGGTGCCGGAGACGACGTTCTCGATCTGCTGACCCGCCTCACGGAGCGCTCGATGCTCGCAGTGCGTCCGCAGACCGGTGCGCCGACCCGCTACGAGCTGCTCGAGACGCTGCGCGACTACGGGCGCGCCTGTCTCGACGACGATCGGGCCGCCAAGCTGTTCGCGACGCACGCGTCGCACTTCGCCGAGGAAGCGGCGACCGTCGCGACGGCATTGGGGGGCCCGGGCGAGCTGTCGGGGATGACCTTCGCCGAGTCGTCGTTCGCCGACTTCCGCGCCGCGCAACGCTTCGCTCTCGGGATCGGCGACCTCGACGACGCGTATCGCCTCATCGGATCCATCCGGGAGTTCGCGATGCGCGCCATGCGCTACGAGGTGTTCTCCTGGGCCGAGGCCGCGTGCGGTGCCGAGGATGGGAAGGATCATCCGCTCCGGCCGTTGCTCACCGGTGTGCGCGCGTACGGCGCATGGGTTCGTGGCGAGTTCGATCTCGCCCTGGCCCTCGCCGAGGAGACCCGTCGGCTCGAGAAGAGCCTGTCGGTCGCGAAGAGCGGGCTCGCCGAGCGCGTCCTCGTCAACGTGCTGCACATCATGAATCGCGTCGACCTCGGCAACGAGGAGGTCCGCCGGCACATCGTCGTCGCCGAGGAGTCCGGGAACGAATCACGCCTCGTGCACGCGTGCTACATGGCCGCCGTGGCCTTGAGCTCCCAAGGCAGGTACGACGAGGCCCAGCACCTCGTCGCCAGGGCCCGCGAGCACGCACAAGAGACGGGCAGCCCGACCGACCTCGCCTCGGCGGCCGTGGCGCAGGGGTTCGCGAGCCGCGACGAGAGCGACGCACTCACGGCGTTCATGGACGCGGATCGCATCGCGCGAAGCGCCGGGAACCGGTGGATGAGCGCGTTCGCATACACGGAAGCGAGCGGGCTGCTCGTGGCACGAGGCGCCCTCGACTCGGGGTGCGCGGGGCTCGCCGACATGGTGGACCGCTGGTACCGGGCCGGTGACTGGTCGCAGCAGTGGCACACCCTGTCGCGATGCGTGATCGCTCTGCATCGCGTCGGCAACCTCGAGCTCGCGATGGAGCTGGTCGGGGCGATCGAGGAGCACGCGACGCTGGGGGTCGTGCCGATGACCTCGATCCTGCACGACGTCGCCTTCGCGACCCGCGACGACCTCGTTCACGAGCTCGGGGACGACTGCGCGTCCGAATTGCGCGCGGCGGGAGCAGCATGCCCGGTCGACGAGATCGTGCTGCGTACCCGCCGTGCCCTCGTGGGCGCGTGATCCTCGCTACGCGAACGACACCGAGCGACGATCGCGAGACCGCGCGTCGAGATGGACGCGTAGGTGATCGACGAGGTCGGCGGCATCGAGACCAATTCCCCCGAGGAGGTTCGAACGCCGGCGCCGAAGGAACGGGAGCCCCAGGACGTACAGGCCGGGTATCGCGGCCACGCCACCGTCGTGCACGACCCGGCCCCGCCGGTCGAACGCGGCGTCGGGCAGCCAGGGATACGCGGGCCGGTGTCCTGTCGCCCACACCACCGTCGAGAACGACCGGAGATCGAGCTCGATCGGCGCGTCACCCGGAACGGTCGGGTGCGGCTCGCGCGGCGGCGCGACGTCGGGGTCCAGTCCGCGCTCCGTCACGTACTCGTCGATCCGGCGGAGCAGGCGTGCCTGCTTGAGGTCGGCGTTCGTGGCCAGGTTCGCGAGCCCGCCGGAGTGCTGCGTCGACGTGCCGTTGATGCCCATGAGGCGCCCGGCGATCTGCACGCCTGCGGCTCCGAGCGCGTTGAGGTCGAGATCCCGTCCCTCGTCGGTACCGACGAGCTGGACCGAGGCGTGTCGCCGCGCGCGCCCGATGTCGTCGACCTCGTCGTAGCGCTCGTCGAGCTGCCCGATCCGGTCCAGCCACCAGTAGATGTCACGGCCGCGGTAGCGACGGGGAAGGCGGACGTGCTCGCCCGCCGCGATGGTCACCTCGCGACCCGCACGCGCGAGCTCGTCGGCGATCTGCACGCCCGAGGCGGACGCGCCGACCACGAGCACGCGCCCGCTCGCGTCGAGCTGCGCCGCGCGCCGGTACTCGAGCGCCGTGAGCTGATCGATCCGGCGCGGGATGTCGACGGCGAACGCCGGGAGGCGCGGGTCGCTCGACCCTCCACTCGCCGCGACGACGGCGTCGCACTGCCAGTGGGCACCCTCGGTGTGGACCACGAACCCGTCACCGGCGCGCGCGACGGACTCGACGTTCACGGCCGTCAGCACGGGCGGGTCGAACCGTCGCCGGTAGCCGTCGAGGAACGCGACCGTCTCGGCTGCGCTCATGAAGCTGTCGGGATCGTCACCCTCGTAGCGGTAGCCGGGAAGCACGGTCATCCAGTTCGGCGTGAGCAGTCGGAGCGAGTCCCACCGCTCGTGCCGCCACGAGTTCGCGACCTCGCCGCGCTCGAGCACGACGTGGTCGACGCCGGCCTCGGTGAGCCGGCGGCTCATCGACAGACCACCGGGGCCGGCGCCCACGACCACCACGGAGACGCGCATGACTCGTCCTCGCCTCCCGCGTCCGTCCGGCCGTCAGGCCAGCGCGACGCGCACGGTCGTCGGGTTGGTGACGACGTCGAACACCGCGGAGCGCTTCTGCGACTGGGCCACGATCGCCTCGATGTCGGCGCGTGACGCGTCGGCGTCGATCTCGTAGGTCACCTCGATCGCGTCGAAGCCGTTGCGCACGTCGCCGTCGATCCCGAGGATGCCCTGCAGGTCCATCGTGCCTTCGATCGTCGCCTTCACGGACTGCAGCCGCACGCCTCGTTGCGTCGCGACGGTGGCGACACCCGCCGTGAGGCACGAGCCGAGCGCGGCGAGCACGAGCTCGGGCGGCGTCGCACCGTTGTCCTGGGACGCGAACACCTCCGGGTGGTCGGCCTCGATCTCGAAGACCTGCCGGTGCGCGTGCTCCTGTCCGAGGCCCGAGAAGTCGGTGATGTTCGACCGGCTGTGCGTGCCGTTGACCCACTCGCAGCTGGCGCGCCACCGGAACTGAGCCGCCTCGGGCGCGTCGGTCAGCGCCTGCCGGGCGCCGCGCAGCGCTTCGATGTTCACGCCGTTGTCGAGGGTCGGTGCGTCGGTCTGTGTCATGCCGGATCTCCCTCTTCGCTGCGGCGGCTCGGTGCCGTCGCCATGCTCCGAATGGTCGGGGACGGCGACGCGGGAGTCATGACGTCGGGCTGTCGTTCCGCTGACGATCTCGTCAGGAGATCTCCCAGGAACCTTCATGACCGGGTCCGGCCGACGGCGCAGCATGTCGTCATGGCGACACGGCGACAGGACGCAGCGACCGGGGTCGAAGCGCCGTCCGCGGCCGAGACCCAGGACTGGCGGGCCGCAGGAGAAGCGTGGGGGAGCCGGGCGAACGACTGGTCGTGCCTGTACGAGCACTACTCCGTCGACGTCTTGCTCGCGCTCTTCACGCGACTCGGGATCGGTGCCGCGACGCGGCTGCTCGACATCGCGTGCGGATCGGGGCTGGCGGCGCGGCTGGCTGCGGGAACGGGTGCCGACGTCGCCGGCATCGACGCCTCCGACGAGCTCATCGCGGTCGCCCGCCAGCGCACGCCGGCCGCCGACCTGCGCGTCGGCTCGATGTACGAGCTTCCGTGGGACGACGGATCGTTCGACGCGGCCATCTCCGTCAACGGCATCTGGGGCGGTTGCGCTCCCGCGCTCGACGAGGCACACCGGGTGCTGGCGCCGGGAGGCCTGATCGGCATCAGCTTCTGGGGCACCGGACCGCCACTCGACATCCGCACGTTCTTCCGGGTCTTCGCGATCCATGCACCCGACGCGCACCGGACGTCGATGCGCACGCTCAACGACATCGCGGTCGAGGGCGTCGCCGAGGCGATGTTGACCGAGCACGGCTTCTCCGTCCTCGAGCGGGGCAGTCGTGTGTCGGTCATCGAATGGCCCGATGCGGAGGTCGCGTGGCGCGCGATCTCGAGCCTCGGTCCTTCGGTTCCTGCCCAGCGGACCAATGATCCGTCGCTGCTGAAGCGGGAGGTGCTCGACGCCCTCGAGTCGTGTCGCGACGCGCGCGGCGTCTACCGCTCGAGGAGTGACCAGCAGTTCGTGATCGCGCGCAGGAACTGACGGCTCCGGGGAGCGCGCGAGGTCAGCGTGGGCGTCGCCCGAGGACCAGCTCGAGCGGTGCCGGGTGTGTCCTGGGCGCCTCGTGGACCGATTCGCAGCCCGCCGCTTCGAGAAGGGCGACGGTACGATCACCTTCGAGGTTGCACCCTCCGGCGCGGATCGTGCGCAACGACAGCACCGCATGAGCGAGGGGATCCGGTGGAGACGCGAAGCGTCCGATCGCGATCCACCCGCCGGGTCGAGTCGCTCTCACGAGTGCCGGAAGCGCTCGAGCGAGCGCCTCCTCCGTGAGGAAGAACGAGGGCAGCCAGACGCAGTCGTAGGAATCCACGTCCTCGAGGTCGACGACGTCGAGCGCGCGCAGCTCGATGCGGTCCTGCAGCCTCGCTTCGGCGACGTTGGCGCGCGCACGCGCGAGCGACGGCTCCCAGATGTCGACGCCGACGACGCGAGCCGTCGGCCAGGTGGTCGCCGCGGTGATCGCGAGCAGTCCGACGCCGACGCCGACGTCGAGGAACGCGTCCACCTCGCGCAGGTCGTCGTGGGCGGCGGCGATGATGCCGGGGATCATCGTCGAGCCCCGTCCCCAGCCGTCGAGGATGACCGGATCGGTGTATGCCCAGCCGAGCGGGCGCGCCGGGTCATCGATGAGATCGGCGGCCTGGAGCAGCGTGCTGCGGACGAGCGACAACACCATCGCCTGCTGGGGCGGCGGCAGCTCCCGCACATCGCCGAGCCCCGCCGCTGCGACGACCCCGTGCAACGCGTCCGCGAGCTCGTCGGGCGCCTTCGTGTCCGACAGCTCGAGTGTGAGCGCGGCGCCCAGTGCCGCGAGCGCCTCCACTTGGACCTGCCAGCGCGTCGCTGCGCCGATGACCTGATCGAACGCCATCTCGATGCTCCTCGGTCGGACTCGCACGAGTGCCCGTGCCCGGTGGACATGCTGGCGTGTCACGGCGCTTCGCGCATCCGTGGATCCACGGGTTTCCAGCGACCACACTGTCCGCGTGCGAAGCGGGCTCGGCGTGCGACGGGCTGCCGTGGTGGTCGGGCGGGCGGTCGAGCTCGACGTCCTCGAACGTGCGCTTGCCGCGGCGGTCGACGGGCCGGGGAGCTGCATCGTGCTCCGCGGCGAGGCGGGCGTCGGGAAGACCCGTCTGCTCGGCGAGGTCGCGGCCCGGGCGCGGCGGTCCGGGACCGTGGTCCTCACCGGCCGAGCGCCGATCAGCACGCCGCCGGCGTTCTCCGTCATCAGTGAGGCGTTACGGTCGTGGCTTCGCGGTCGCGAGAGTCCGATGACGGGATCGCCCTACGACGAAGGGCTGCGTCTCGTCCTTCCGGAACGGTCCCGTCGGGGCGACACGGAGGCCGCTCCCGATCTCTCGTCGTCGCAACTCCACCTGCTCGCGCTCGAGGGCATCGTCCAGCTCGTGCGCGAGATCGTGGCGACGACCGGCTCGGCGGTCGTGCTCCTCGACGATCTCCACGGTGCGGATCCCGAGAGCCTGGAGGCCCTCCGGTACCTCGCAAGCGCGGCGATCGGTGGCACCGTCATCATCGGGGCACTCCGGCCGGCGGAGTCCGTGCTGGCCGACGATCTCGTGCGCGCCCTCGATCGTGACGGGACCGGCGAGCTCGTCGACGTGAGCCCGCTGCCCGAACGCGAGGTCTCCGATCTCGTCGCGGCATTGCTCGACGGGGAACCTCCCGCGCCGCTCGTCGCCGACGTCATGGCGCGCACCGATGGCGTCCCGCTGCTCGTCGAGGAAGTGCTCGACGCACACGTCCGCGCCGGATCGGTCGTCGTCGACGCGGGCCGCGCGGTCTGGCGCGGCGGCACGGCGAGCGTTCCCAAGACGGTGCGCGAGATGGTCGAAGCGAGGCTTGGACGGTTGCCCCGCGCCCAGCGTGACGTGATCGTCGCGAGCGCGATCGTCGCGAGCTTCGACGTCGAGTTCCTCGCCCTGGTCGCCGACGACGACGTCGCGACCGTGCACGACGCACTGTCGTCGGGCATCGACATCGGGCTGCTCGAGACCACGACCGGCGCGCTCGGCTTCCGGCACGCGGTGATACGCGAAGCCGTGGTCGACTCGGCCGCTCCGTACGTGGTCGAGCGCGCGCACCGGCGGGCCGAAGCGGCGCTCGCGGAGAGGTCGATCGGTGACGCAGGGCTGCTCGAACGTCGCGCGTCCCACCTCCTCGCGCTGGGCGCCGACGACGACGCTGCACGTGCCTTGGCCGCGGCCGCCCGGGTGCGGCTCGCCGAGCACATGCTCCTCGGTGGCGAGCTGCTCGCGCGCACCGCGCTCGAGCGAGCCGACAAGCCGGTGACGCGTGCCGACGCGAGCGACGCGCTTGCCGAGGTGCTCGCGGCCCAAGGTCGCTGGGCCGACGCCCTCGCCGCCGACCAGCGCACGGTCGAGGAGCACGGCGAGACGCCCGCTCGGCGGGAGCGGATGGCGCTGTCGGCGATCGAAGCCGGACGACCCCAGCTCGCGACACCGATCATCGAGCGCGCGTTCGCAGCCGGCGACACCTCGCCGCTCACGCGCATCGCGGCCGGGCGCGCGGCGCTCGTCGCCGGCGACGCGACGCGCGCGCTGGAGCACGCGGCTGCCGTGACCGCGGACGACCTCGACGCATGGCTTGGCGCGCTCGAGCTGCAGGGCCGCGCGTTCGACTTCCTCGGCGAGCGCGAACGCGCCGAGGAAGCATGGACGCTGCAGGCCGAACGGGCCGCGGCCGCGGGCAGGACGCAGGCACAGCTGCGCGCCGTGGTCCAGCTCGGCAAGGTCGAGCTGTTCGCGGGACGCGCGCCCGTACGCCTGCACGAAGCGGTCCGGCTCGCGCGCGAGGCAGGGGCGCTTGTGGAGCTCGCATGGGCGGAGGAGAACCTCGCCATCGCGCTCGGGGTCCAGGGCGACGTCGCCGGATCGAACGCCGTCCTTGCCCGGGCCATCCCACGCTGCCGGGAGCTCCGCCTCGACCAGCTCGCCTACCTCCTGGCGTGCCAGGCGATCTGCGCCAGTTTCACGACCGAGGACGTCGAGGCGCTCGTCGACGAAGCCGAGACCCTCGCGCCCACCGACGACCTGCTGCTGCACACGCTCAGCATTCGCGCCGACATCGCGTTGCGGCACGGTCGGTACGACGAAGCCGTCGAGCTGCTGGAACGCAGCGCGGAGATCGTCCGTGCCATGCCGGGGATCGTCCCCATCGACTCGCCGTGCTGGCTGGTGTGGGCCCTCGCGGCAGTCGGGCGCGACGACGACGCGGCTCGGGCGCTCGATGCTGCACGCGCGATGCCTGGGCTCGCGCGCTGGCACGGACGCCCGGTCATCGTGGAAGCGGGAGCGGCGCTCCTCGATCGGGACGCGGAGCACATCGACAGCGTGCTCGCGGGCGCGCCGGGGCGGATGCCGTTCGACATCGCGTTGATGCGCCTCATCGGCGCGGAGGTGTTGCGCGGTTCGGTCCGGAAGCGTTGGCTGCGCGAAGCGCTCGACACCTACGAAGCGGGCGGCGCCACGCTCATGGCGGATCGGGTCCGCGGTTTGCTGCGAGCGGCGGGCGGTTCCGTGCCGCGCCGTCCACGCCGGGCGACCGGTGACGTCCCCGCCCCGCTCGCCGAGCAGGGGGTCACGGCCCGGGAAGCCGACGTCCTGCGGCTGCTCCGGGACGGACTGTCGAACGCCGACATCGCGCAGCGGCTGTACATCTCGGTCCGCACCGTGGAGACCCACGTCTCGTCGCTGCTCACCAAGCTCGACGCGCGCGGTCGGGGCCAGCTCATCGCCTTGAGCGCGGCGGTCTTCCCTGAGGCCTGACCGACCACGGCGTCGCAGAACCCGTGGTCTCACGGATGTGCACTCGACCGCACGGCGGCATCCTCGGGCCGGCACAGCGCGTGCCCATGACGATCGGAGGGTGCAGATCATGACGACCACGACGGACACCACGTTCGACGCCTCCCGCGTCGAGGCCTTCGCCGGCCACCTCATGACGATCCTGAAGGGCGGCCTCCTCAGCTGCATGGTCGACATCGGCTACCGCACCGGCCTCTTCGTCGCGGCCGCCGCCGGCGAGACCACGAGCGGGGAGCTCGCGGCGCGCGCTCACCTCGAGGAGCGTTATGTCCGTGAGTGGCTCGGCGCGATGGTCACCGAGGGGATCATCGAATACGACGCGGCGGCGCAGACGTACCGTCTCCCGCCCGAGCACGCCACGTTGCTGACCGGCCCCATGAGCATGGCGCCGATCGCGCAGGCGAACACGGTTCTCGCGAAGCATGTCCAACAGATCGTGCGCGTCTTCGAGGAGGGCGGTGGCGTTCCGTACGCGGAGTTCTGCCCCGAGTTCAGCGAGGCACTCGACGCGATGGGGCGGGGCCCGCTCGACCAGTTCCTCGTCAGCGGGTACCTGCCCGTGGTGCCGGGACTCACCGAGAAGCTCGCTGCGGGTGCGCGCGTCGCCGACTTCGCGTGCGGTGCCGGCCATGCGCTCGTGATCCTCGCGCGTGCCTTCCCCGCCTCCACCTTCATCGGCTACGACCTCGACGAAGGCGCCGTCAGGCGGGCACGTGCGGAGGCCGCGGGCGCCGGGCTCGCGAACCTGGCCTTCGAGGTGCGTGACATCACGCGGCTACGCGTGGACGCGCCCTTCGACGTCGTGTTCATGATGGACGCGCTCCACGACCAAGTCGACCCGCCCGCCGTTCTCGCGCGCGTCCGCGACGCCTTGGCGGCGGACGGAGTGTTCCTCCTGCGCGAGCCCCATGCCGGGGACCGGCTCGAGGACAACGTCGGGAACCCGACTGCGCCCATCATGTACTCGGTGAGCACGTTGCACTGCCTCACCGTCTCGCTGGCGCATGGCGGCGCGGGCATCGGCACCGCCTTCGGCGAAGGCCTCGCCCGGACGCTGCTCGCAGACGCGGGATTCGCACCGCCGGCGATCCACCCCGCGCCCGGAACACCGTTCGACGCGATCTACGTCACCCGGGTCGACGGTTCATGACTCGCGCTCGGCGAAGCGCTCACACCGGCGCGATGGGGTCGGTCGCGCTCGCTTCGCTGTGCTCGATCGTCGGTGTGCGGACCATCGCGAAGAGCGCGGCGAGGACGACTGCGGAACCGATGATCTCCTGGGCCCCGAGCGCTTCGCCGAAGCACCACCACGCGCCGAGCGCGACGATCGGGGGCTCCGCCAGCATCAAGGGGGCGGAGATCGACGCCGGGACGTAGCGGTGCGCCCAGATCATGAGCGCGTGCGCCGTCGTGCCCGTCGCCATCGTGCAGGCCGCGTAACCCACGGCCGCCGCGCTCAGATGGAGCCCGCCTGCGCTGATCCACGCGACGGGTGTGAGCAACAGCGCCGCAGCGGTGAACACACCGAGGAGCAACGAGAACGGATCGATCGTGAATCGGGAGCGGAGCACGCGTCCGTACAGGAACCAGCCGGCGTTCACGAAGAGGCTCACGACCGCGACGACGTCGCCGGCGAGACTCCAGGTCCCGCTGCCCGATCCCGCGGTCGCGACGATGGCGGTGCCGAGGATCGCCGTGGTCGCGACCGTCCATTGCTTCGCGCTGACGCGCTCGCCGAGCGCCATGACGGCGAACCCGGCGATCACGACGGGCTGCAACGCCGTGATGAGCGTGACGTCGAGCAGGCGCGTGAGCCCGATCGCCGCGAACGCGGTCGCTGCAGCGCCGGCGAAGAGCGCGCCGCCGCCGGCGAGGAGGAGCGACCAGCGTCTCCACGTGACGTCGAGCGGCTTCATGCGCAGGCTCGGATTTCGCCGTCTGCGCAGGGCGACGATCGCAGCGAGAGGCGGCAGCGCGAACCAGAGGCGCCAGGTCGTGAAGACCGCCGCGTCGCTGTGCGCCGCGCGCACGAACAACGAGGATGCGGACCATCCGATCACGGCCAGGATCACGGCGACGAGGGCGCGCGAACGGGTCGTCGGACGAGCGCGACGGCGGCGTGTCGCGACGAGCACGGCCCGACCCTATCCGTCGCGCTTCTCGGTGCCGCGGGGACTTTTCAGCCGCCGATCGCGAGCAGACCCTGCTCGATGGCGAAGAGCGCGGCCGCGCCCCGGGTCGAGACCCCGATCTTGGCGTAGATGTTCTGGATGTGACGGTCGGCGGTCTTGGCCGAGATGACGAGCCGCTCGGCGACCTCGCGGGTGGTCAGGCCGAGCGCGATCAGCCGCAGGACCTCGACCTCGCGTGCGGTCAAACCGGCGGGAAGTGCGGTCGATCGCGAGCGCGTGTGACCGGCTGCGACGAGCACCCGCTCGACCGCTTCCCCACAGAGCCGACCGTCCGCGCACATGGCGCGAAGCTCCACGGCCGCGGCTTCCGGGGACATCGCGTCTCGGTGTGGCCGGTCGGAGATCATGGCCTGGTAGCAGTCGGCGGCGGCGAGCACGCGCCGTGACTCGTCGAGGTTCACGCCGTTGAGCCGGCGGTGGTAGCCGGAACCGTCGAGGCGCTCGTGCGCCGAGCAAGCGACGTCGGCGAACGCGGCCGTGTAGGGGAGCCGGCGCAGGAGTTGATCGGTGACGAGCGCGTGCGTCTCGGCGCGGTCGTGCTCGTCGCGCGTGAGTGCACCGGGCTTGTCCCAGACCGTGTTCGCGACGGCGACACGACCGAGATCATGGACGAGCGCGGCCCGTTCCGCCGCCGGGCCGCACGCGTCGCCGGCGAGCACCGCGACCGCGCGCGAATGACCACCCAACCACGGCGACTTGAGATCGGAGAAGTCGGCGAGCACGAGCAGCGACTCGCGTGCCGCGTCGTCACCGAGCGGAGGGCCCGGCGGCGCGAGCTCCAACGCGGCATCCCACGGGTCCGCCGGTTCGACGATGTCCCACCACGTCGCGCCGTTGGCGAGCACGACGTCGGTGAGCGCAGGGTCGTATGCCTTGGCGCGTCGCCGGCGGATGATCGTCAGCGCGGGGTCGAGCCCCTCGATGCGGGCGAGCACCTCGAGCTCCTGGCTGAGCTGCGCGAGACGCATCGGACGGGGGATCGCGGTGCCCTTCGCTCCGGTCGGGAGACCACGCCCGTTCCACCGCTCGAAGCTGGCCGCGAGCGATGCGCGGACGTCTTCACCGAGCCCGAGCCGCTTGGCGAACACGTCGGCGACCTCGCACGCGGAGCGGAAGTTGAGCTCGGCGGCCTTCTTCCCGCCGGCGAGCACGGAGAGGATCGAACGCAGCCGGTTCGCGCCCGACGTTCCGGGCCCCGCGTGGGTGACCATCAGACGCATCATGTCGAATGGGTTGGCGAAGTCGGCCTGCATCGACTCGGCCCGCATCGC
>DATBEZ010000019.1:0-1634 GCA_036558745.1 Acidimicrobiia bacterium | reverse complement strand
CGCTCCGTGCGCTCCATCACCTCGAGCAGGAGCCGGTAGGCGCGCAGCGTGCCGTCGGCGTCGCCGGCCGGCAGCAGCACGTACGGGTGGTCGAGGTAGATCGGGTCCACGTCGGCGATGTCGACGAACGCCTCGACATCGATCGTCCGCGTCTTGCGCGGCGCGGCGGTCGCGAGCTCGGCGTCGGTGAGGACGACCAGGTCGCCGTCGTCGGTCTCGTAGCCGCTCGCGATCTCCTCGTACGGGACCTCCTCGTCCTCGTCCGCGCAGTAGCGGTGGATCTCGACCGGCGTGTGGTCGGTGCTGTGGAGCTGGCGAAAGTGCAGGTCGGTGTCGCGGACGCCGCTGAACAGCACGACCGGCACGTTGACCAGCCCGAACCCGAGGCTGCCTGACCAGAGCGGGCGCGGCATCAGGCGTTCGCCAGGCTCGCCTCGAGCGCGGCGAGCAGGTCGTCGGCGCCCTCCGGCTCCTCGTCCGGCGGCGGCTCGATGTTCTTGCCGGCGGCCTTCGCCTTCACGACGGTCAGCACGGCCTTGCGGTAGGTGTCGCTGTAGTCGGTCGGGTCGAAGTCGGTGTGCATGCCGTCGACGAGCGACGCGGCCATGTCGATCTCCTGCTTCGCCGGCTTCCTGCTCACCCGGGGCACGTCGTACTCGCCCGGGGCGATGAGCTCGTCATGGAAGCGCACCGTGTGGAGCGCGATGACGTCGCCGAGCGTGCGGATCGCGACGGTCCGCTCGCGGTTGTGGAAGACCCAGCGGCCGATCCCCGCGCGCTCGGTCCGCTCGAGCGCGGCGTGCAGCAGCGCGTACGCGTCCTTGCTCTTGTCCTGGGCGCCGAGGTAGTACGTGCGTTCGAAGTACTCGGGCGCGATCTCGTCCGCGGGCACGAAGTGGTCGATGTCGACGCGCTTGGACTGCGATCCCGCCGCAGCCGCGATCTCGTCGTCGGTCAGCTCGACCCACGTGCCCTTCTTGACCTCGTAGCCCTTGACGATGTCGTCGTACTCGACCGTCTTGCCCTTGCCCTTGTGCTTCGGGCAGATGCGCCGGTGCTCGATCTTGCTGCCGTCCTTCGCGTGCACCTCGCGGAAGTGCACGGTCTTGGACTCGGTCGCCGAGTAGACCTTGATCGGCACCGACACGAGCCCGAACGCGATCGTGCCGTTCCAGATCGAGCGGGGTGGCATGCGTGTGAGGTACCCCGCTGCGGCGGCCGGGACGCCTTGCCGGCCTTAGGCTGGGCTCGTGAGCCACGCTCATCCGCATCCGCACGGGCACGGCCATGGGCTCGTGGACGCGTCGATCAAGCGCTCGCGGGCGGGGTTGACCGCCGTCGGGTGGTCGCTGCTCGTGCTCGGTCTGACCGCGGTCGCACAGACCGTCGTGTTCGTCGCCTCGGGCAGCGTCGCGCTGCTCGCGGACCTCATCCACAACTTCGGCGACGCGGCGACCGCGTTCCCGCTCGCGATCGCGTTCGCCTTGCGGAGCGAGCGCGCGGAGCGCTGGGCGGGGCTGTTCGTCGTGGCGGCGATCTTCGTGAGCGCGTGCGTCGCCGGCATCGAGTCGGTGCACCGGCTGATCGACCCGCGCGAGCCCGACCACCTGCTCGCGCTCGCGGCCGCCGGCGTG
>DATBEZ010000018.1:0-23352 GCA_036558745.1 Acidimicrobiia bacterium | reverse complement strand
CCGGCCAGAGTGGCAGGATCGTCATCGGCGCAAGGAGCGCATTGATACAATCGCGCTATCGAACCAGGGTTCGCCCAGACGATACGCTGGTTGGACGAAACGGACAGGGAGAGTGACTCCCTTTGCGAGGTCTTGGGCGGGCCGAGGGGGGCTGGAGCGATTGGCATCGGCGCGGGGGGCGTCGAGCCGTGACAAGGAGGACCCATGCAGGGAACGCCTGACCAGGACGCGCTGCTCACACCGTCAGAGGTGGCGGCGATGTTCAGGGTGAACCCGAAGACCGTCACCCGTTGGGCCCGTGCGGGCAAGATCTCCGCGATCCGCACGCTCGGTGGGCATCGCCGCTTCCGCGCGTCCGAGATCCGGCGCTTCCTCGAGCAGGTCGAGGACAGCTCGCAGCTCTGACCGACCCAGGCATCACGTCACCGACGCGTCCGCGCTCCGGCGTGGACGCGTCGTGTCGCGCGCGCGTGGATCATGACGGCGCCGACGCGAGGTGCTCGCGCAGGAACCTGACCGTGCGGTCCCACGAGAGGGTCGCGGCCGCTTCGTCGTAGAGATCGGGGCGGCGGTCGTTGAAGAACGCGTGCTGGGTGCCCGGGTAGATGTGGATCTCGGCGTTGTCCATGCCCTCGAACCACCGCGGGAAGTGGGCCGGGAGGGCGGGCCAGTTGTGCTCCTCGTGCTCGGCGACGTGGACGAGGATCGGATTCGTGATGGTCCGCTCGCCGGAATGGGGCCAGATCCCGTAGTAGGCGACGGTCGCGTCGACCGGGCACGCGGCGGAGGCGGCGAGCGAGAGCGCCGCGCCCACGCAGAACCCGAGCGTCGCGACCTTCGCGCTGCTGCGCCGGCGCAGCTCGGCGACGGTGGTCGCGACCTCCTCGACGGCGCGGGCCCGGTCCATGCGCATCATCAGCTGCTCGGCGGCGTCCGGCTCGGTGTCGGGAACGGACTCGCCGTGGTACAGGTCGGGTGCCAGCGCGCTGAACCCGAGCGCGCCGAGGCGGTCGCATACGTCCTCGATCTGAGGCACGAGCCCCCACCACTCGTGGAGGACCACGACGCCCGGGCCACCACCGTCGGTCAGGTACGCCCCCAGGCCGTCGAACGCGATCCGCTCGCCCACGGGCGGGATGTTGGCACGTCGAGCTCACGAGCCGCCGTGACGCGAGTCACCGGGGCCGTCCATGGTTTCAAGGCCACGGCCTGTACCCGACGACTGGTCGCGCGCGTCTAGGGACCACGAACGCGTCAACGGTGAACGGCGAGCGTCAGCACGTCGAATGTCGGGGCGCGCACGTTTCGAACGTCGCAACGACGACGGACGTGCGAGCCGCGGTGTTGGAAGCTCGGCGCATGCCCTGAGTCGCATCCGGTAGACGAAACGACAGCGAGGTCGGCTTCGCATGCCTTCCATGGTTGAGATCAACGAGCGTGAGACCGCTGCGGTCGCGGCCGCGCTTCCGGCGTACGCGATCGAGAGTGAGCTCGGCAGTGGCCCCGACGGCACGGTGATCGCGGCTCGGCACCGTCAGCTGGGGAGACCCGTCGCGATCAAGCAGCTGCCGCGCGCGTTCGGCGCGGATCCCGAGCTGCGCTCGCGCTTCGTCGCCGGCGCGAGGGTGCTGGCCACGATCGATCATCCCCACGTCGTGAAGATCTACGACTTCGTCGACGACGAGGACTTGTGCCTGCTCGTGACCGAGCGACTGACGGGCGGCACCCTGCGCAGCCGGCACCACGCCGGAGGGTGCACGGCCGAGGAGTCGTGCGCGGTTCTGCTCGCCGCCTGTGCCGGGCTCCATCACGCACACCGGCACGGCGTCGTCCACGGCGCGTTGAGCCCCGAGAACCTCGTGTTCACCCGGGACGGCAGGCTCAAGGTGACGGATCTCGGGATCGCCGACCTCGTCGGCGGAGGGTCGGCCCTCGAGCTCACCCCGGCGACCGACGTGTACCGGGCCGGGACCCTGCTCGTCGAGCTCCTCGCCGGAACGCTCGGCGTGCCCGCGGAGCTGGTCGCGGTGACGGATCGAGCGACGGCCGCGTCGACGTCGGAGCGGTACCAGAGCGCCGAGGAACTCGGGATCGCGATCGCACGGGCAGCCGCAGCGACGTGGGGCCGTGGCTGGCTGGCCCGGACCAACGTTCCCGTCTCCGGAAGTGGCGCGATCCTTGCCGCGGCACACGCCGAGGAAGCGGGCTCGCCCCCGGGGCGCGCCGCCACGACTGTCGCGATCGCGTCCCCGTGCGGGCTTCCGCGCGAGACGCTCGGCGACCTGTCGCCCGTGCCGCAACCGGCTGCCGATGAAGCGATCCCGGCTGCACGGCGGAGCGCTCGGTCGACGCGCTCGCGACGGCGCTCACGACGCGTCCGCGCGGGGAAGGTCGCGGCCGTCGTCGTGTCGGCCGTCGCGGCGGCGGCGCTGTTCGGGGCCGTCGCGGCGGGGACGTTCGACGCAGGCACGGGCCGGCCCCATCGCGCGGCACCGCCGGCCGCGACGCAGCCGACGGTCTCCGCGCCGGGAACACCGGCCGGGCCGGCGCCGACGACCGCACACCCGTCGGCGGCGGTGCACACGTCTCGCCGGGTCGCGTCGACCACCTCGAAGAAGGCCGCCGCACCCAAGATCACGCGACACAAGCGAACCCCGCCGACGACGGCGACGACGGCATCAACGACGACGACCACGTCGAACACGCCGCCACCGCCACCGCCGCCACCGCCGCCGCCTCCCCCGCCGCCGACCACGACCACGACGACGACGTCGACCACGACGACGACGTCGACGACGACGCCGATCTCATCACCGTCGGTCTGAGGGCCCGCGCAGCACGCGTAACCGATCGGAGCGATGATCACTCCAGACCACTGTGGAACCTGCCGTCCAGAACGACCCGACACGCCGCCGCCGCTGGAAGGCCCTTGTTGTTCTCGTCGCGGCGGTGAGCGTGGTGATCGGTGGCGTCGCGCTGTTGCGTGACGCCGGTCGGTCGGCCACGCCCCGGTCGATGACGGGATCGGCGACACACGAGCCGGGAGCGCGCACCCCCGGTCCGCTCCGAGTCCCGCCGTCGACCGCCACGTCGACCACGACCACCGGAAGGGAGCAACCGATGTACCGGTCCTCCGCGAACGTCAGCATCGTGAGCACGGTCAGCGCCGGCTCAGGAGCGGTCCAGATCTCCGGGACCGGGTCGCCGGGAGCTCGCGTCACCGTCAACGGCGCGCCCGCCACCGTCGGGGCGGACGGGACCTGGTCGGTGACGGTGAACGTCGGCCGCGGCCCAACGGCGGTGAACGTCGTCGCGGTCAGCGCCGACGGCTCCAGCCGATCGTCGTCGTCGGTCACGGTCAGCGGGTAGACGCGGCCGCGTAACCGTTCGGGGCCGTCCCCGCTCTAGCGGGGCATGGAAACCAGCGCAGAACAGCGGATGCTCGACAAGCTCCGGCATTTCGTGCAAACCGACCTGGACCCGGCCGAGCGTCGGGTGTTGGCCCGCCTCATCGCACCCGGGGTCGAGGAAGCCCTCTTCTCGGAAGCAGAGGTCCAGGGCTTCGCCGACGCCTGGGCACCCGAGAGCCTCGCCACCGGGCTCGCGAACCTGATGGCCGAAGATCCCGACGGGTCAGGGTTCTGACCCGCCGGGCGGGGCGGCGAGATCCTCGGATCCCGCCGTCCCGTAGAGCTGGAGATCGTCTTCGGCGGCCGCGCAGCTCGGACACGACCGGGCGTGCCGGGCGGCGTCGACGAGTCGTTGGGCGTCGAGCAAGGTCGCGAGCTCTCGACAGCCGTCCCGACGCCGCGACGACAGCTCCACGCGGAGCTGCTCCCGCAGGCGGTCGCGCGCTCGCTTCGCGATCTGCTTCGCCGTGTTGGGCGCGACGTCCATGGCCTCGGCGATGTCGTGCGGTTGAAAGCCGACGCTCATCAACGACAGCGCGACCTGATCGCGCTCGGAGAGGCCGTGGACGGCCGTGCTCACCAATTCGGAGAGCTGACCGAGCTCCACGACGACGTCGGGACCCGCCGCGTCCGACGCCTTGTCGTCCGACAGCTCCTCGGGCGTGCGCTCACTGAGCCGCTGCCCGCGCGCCGCGGCGACCCGTCGCGCGATCACCCACAGCCAGGGTCGGAAACGCTCGGGATCTCTGAGCTGTGGCAAACGTTGCCACGCGATGATGAGGACCTCTTGGGTCAGGTCGGCGACGTCGTCGGCCCGCTGAACGCCCCGGCTGCGAAGGACGCGCTCGATGCCGCCCCGCGTCGCGCGGTCCAACTGATCGAACGCGATCCGGTCGCCCCCCTGGGCGGCCTGCACGAGCTCGAGAAGGCCTGCCCCGCCGGTCGCCCCGATGGCCACGGCGGAATCCTAGAGCCGCGCGACCCGCACGCTCCCGGTTGACCGTGCGCGGCGTCGCGTCGATCGGCTGCACACGCCCATTTCGACGCGGACGCAATGGCTGATTTCTCGCGGGTCTCTTTCGAGGGTCGACGCGCAGATACCACGCGTCCCTTGTTGCGGCCGGCGTCACACCAACGACGCTGGGCGTAACCGTCGAACACTCCCGATCATCAAGGGGGACGTTCGATGTTCGTGTGTCGGGACGGAAGCGTCCATGCACCATGCGAAGGGAAGCGCCATGATCACCGAAGATCGTTGGCCGGAGATCCAGATCGTCAGCCCGATCGCCCAGACGGCGAAGCACCGTGGCTGTGAATACGTCCAGCTCGTCGCCAAGACGTTCAACAACCAGGACGGGCAGCCGTACATGGTGAGCGTGCGCGAGCACTGTGGAGACGTGGTCACACATCCGTCCCGTGGGCGATGTGACCGCCACGCACGAAGCTTCCAAAAGGCGTGTTGAGCGGCGAGCCGCACGCCGAGAATCGTGCGCGTTTCTCCGGTCTATCGAGATCACACCGTGCGACGTCGACGGCGTCGCCCAACCCTCGAAGGGGGAGTCATGCAGACCAACACGTTGCGTCCCGAGCTCGGTGTGCGCGTCTACGGCAGCACCCCGCCCGTGCGGTCGGCGACGACCACGGACAGCGACGCGACCGCGGAGATCGCGTGCCGCGTGACCGCAGCCGTGCCCTGCGCCCGCGACGAGGAAGACCGCGCCGACCGCCGCTTCGAGGGCTGGTTGCGCCGGAACGGCCGGGCCGGTGCGTGACATGGGTTCCGGAGCCGCCACGTGCACGTCACGATTTGCGGTGAGCCGCTCACGCCCCGCACGCGCGGTGTCACGGTCCCGTGACAAAGAAGGTGCGTCCGGAGGACCGAGTCCATGGACGTCGATCGGTGACGGCGTTGGCGCAGGTCAGACCGGGCCGCGCGCCACTACGCTCCCGCCGTGATGGACGAGCGCGCTCCCGCTGCGCTTCCCGCGTACGAGATCAGCAGTGAGCTCGGGCGCGGTGCGTATGGCGTTGTGCTCGCGGGCCGCCACCGTCAACTGGGTCGCCTCGTCGCGATCAAGCAGCTCCCGCGCGCGTTCGGCGCGGACCCCGCGGTTCGCGCGCGTTTCATCGCGGAGGCGCGCGTGCTCGCGACGCTCGACCATCCGCACATCGTCGCGATCTACGACTTCGTCGACTACGACGGCCTGTGCCTGCTCGTGATGGAGCGTCTCACCGGAGGCACGGTGTGGAGTCGCTTCCACGCGGGCGGGTTCACGCCCGACGTGTCGTGCGCCATCCTGCTCGCGGTGTGCGCGGGTTTGCACCACGCGCACCAGCACGGCGTGTTGCATCGCGACATCAAGCCGGAGAACCTCATGTTCTCGGGCGAGGGCACGCTCAAGGTCACGGACCTCGGCATCGCGAAGGTCGTCGGTGGCTCGTCGACGTTGGCGACGCGTGCCGGCGAGGTGCTCGGCACGCCGGCATACATCGCGCCGGAACAGGCGCGCGGCGCCGATCTCACCGCGGCGACCGACGTGTATCAAGCGGGGACGCTGCTCTACGAGCTCCTGGCGGGACGTCTCCCGTTCCCCGCTGACAGCGACCCCGCGACGATCCTGTACCGCCACGTCCACGAGGCTCCACCGCCGCTGCTCGAGGTCGCGCACCACGTGCCGGCGGAGCTCGCAGCGGTGACCGATCGCGCGATCTCGACCGCGCCCACGGACCGCTACCAGAGCGCGGAGGAGTTCGGCATCGCGATCGCCAGCGCGGCCGCGAAGACCTGGGGTCGAGGGTGGCTGGCGCGCACCAACGTCCCCGTGTCGGCGAACGGACCCGTCCTCGCGGCGGCGCTCGGTGAGATCCAGCCGTCGCCGAAGGTCACGGTGGCGACCGCCGTCGAGAGCGCGCCGGGTCGCGGGCAGCCGCGCGAGCCGTTGCCCGGGGAGTTCCTCCCCGTGGAGCTCGTGCACCCCGAGCTGCGCGAGAGCGGCGGTCGCGAGGACGCCCAGTGGCGCGCCCCGTCGTTCCCGGCCGCGCAGCCGTCGGTTGCAGGACGCGACAGCGACGGCACCGGCATCCCACCGGGCCCGCCGCCCGCCAACGGGTCCGCGGGCGATCAGTCGATGCCGCTCGTGGAGCCGCGCGCCGAGCCGCCCCGACGCCGCGACGAGCGCGTTGCGTCGCCCCGGCGCTCACGCCGACGGGCCGGGCGCGGGCTCGTGGCCGCGGCGATCGCGCTCGTCGCCGTCGTCGGCATCGCCGCGCTGGTGTGGTTCCTGACCCGCAACGGGAGCGGGAACGGGGCGACCCACGCTGTGAACAAGCCGCAGGCGGTCCCGACCGCGTGGCGAGCGCTCCCCAACGCACCCACGGCGCGCCAGCAGACGGCGTCGACCGTGCACCAGGGACAGCTCTGGATCCTCGGCGGTCTCACCAACGGCGCGTCGACCCAGAAGGTCGAGGCGTTCGACCCCGCCGTCGAGAGCTGGGCCTCGGAGCCCGACCTCCCGCTCCCCCTCCACCACGAGATGGCGGTGGAGTACCACGGCGACATCGTCGTGATGGGCGGTTGGGTCCCCAACGGACCGACGCTCGACGCGGTCACCTCGAACCGTGTGTTCGCGCTGCGGAGCGGCACGTGGATCGAGCTGCCACCGCTCAACCACGCGCGCGCCGCCGGCGCCGCGGCCGTCGTCGGCGACAAGATCGTCGTCGCGGGCGGCCAGGCGAATCATCAGCTCGTCCCGCAGACCGAGGTGTTCGACGGCACGCGCTGGACCGATGTCGCGCCCATCCCGACGCCGCGCGACCACCTCACTGCCGTCTCCGACGGGAAGGCCTTCTACGCGATCGGCGGTCGCGCGCTGTCGGCCGACAAGAACATCGGCGCGCTCGAGCGCTACGACCCCGCCACCGACCACTGGACCGCGCTGCCCCCGATGCCGACGCCTCGCGGCGGGCTCGGCGCCACGCTCGTGAACAACCGGATCGTCACACTCGGCGGCGAGGCACCGACGTCGGTGTTCAACTCGATGGAGGTCTTCGACCTGACCACGAACGCGTGGTCGAAGCTGCCGCCGATGCGCACGCCGCGGCACGGCTTGGCGGTGCTGTCGATCGGGTCGACGGTGTACGCGATCGACGGCGCCCGCGCGCCGGGACACGTCGACTCCAGCTCGACGGCCGAAGCGGTCGACATGGGCGCGTTCCCGACCGCGTCACCGTGGCGCACGCAGACGGACGCGCCGCTCGCGCGCCAACAGGTGGCGGCGACGACGTTCAACGGCACGCTCTGGGTCTTCGGAGGCCTCACCGGCAACGGCACGGGCGCGACTCCACAGGCGTGGGGCTACGACCCCACGATCTCGCAATGGAGCTCGGGTGTCCCCGATCTCCCGCTCGCGCTCCATCACGCGTCGGCCGTCGTGTATCGCGGCCAGATGGTCGTGATCGGCGGATGGTCGCCGTACGGCTCTGCAACCGACGCGTACGTGTCGAACCGCGTCTACGCGTTGCGCGGCGGGAAATGGGTCGAGCTGCCCGCGCTCCACCACGCGCGCGCCGCGGGCGCCGCGGCCGTCGTCGGCGACAAGATCGTCGTCACCGGTGGTCAGGCGAATCACCGCCTCGTCCCGCAGACCGAGGTGTTCGACGGCACGCGCTGGAAGGACGTCAAGCCGATCCCGACACCGCGCGACCACCTCTCTGCCGTCTCGGACGGCACCTACGTGTACACGGTGGGCGGACGCATGCTCTCGTCGGACCACAACTCCGGTGCGGTCGAGCGCTACGACCCGAAGTCGAACACGTGGACGAAGCTGCCGAGCCTCCCGACGCCACGCGGCGACCTGGGCGCGGCGCTCGTCGGTCACCGGCTGGTGACGCTCGGCGGCGAGAGCCCGACCGGCGTCTTCGGCACGGTCGAGGCGCTCGACCTCACGACGAACACCTGGTTCACCCTCCCACCGATGAAGACGCCTCGTCACGGGATGGCCGTGCTCACCATCGGCAACCAGGTCTTCGCGATCGGCGGGGCGGGAGCGCCCGGCCACGTGGACTCGCTCACGACGAACGAGGCGTTCAGTCTCAATTGACGCCAGGCGGACGCGGTCGCGGCGCGGTGACGGTCCGAGTGCCGACCTCGACACCGGGCGCGTGACGCGCAAGAGTTCGTGGCGGCAGGTCCCACGTCGATCACCGGGCGGAGAGACGCGGCAGGTGTGGCGCCGATGAGCGGCTGGGTCATCGAGATCCGAGAGCCCGACGGGGCGACGAGGCGGACGACCGTCCAGGCGCCGGTCGCTGTCGGCCGCGAAGGTGACGTGCTCGTCGTCTCCGACGAGCGCGTCTCGCGTCGACACCTCGAGTTGCGCCCGCGCTCCGACGGCGTCGAGGTCACCGACCTCGGCAGCAGGAACGGCACGCGCGTCAACGGACGTCGGATCGATCCGGTCGCCGTCGCGGGTACGGGAGACGTCCTCGAGTTCGGCCACTGCGAGATCCTCGTCGTCGGGCCGGTAAGCGAGCCGGCACGGGAGCCGGTCACGCCACCGGGGCGATTGCCGAACGCCGTGGCGCGCGATGCGCTCGAGGACCTGGACCAGCGCGACGGCGACGCGGCGACGGTCCGCTTCCGCGCCGGAAGCCCCGCGGCTCGCCTCGCCGGTGACGTGCTGCGTGCGGCGACACGAGCTCGCAAGCGGCTCGCGGGCCTCGGCTCCGAGCCGTGGGGGATCCGTCCGCAGATCGTGCTCCTGGACCCGGTCGCCGATCCCCGAGCTCCGGGCTCTGCCATCGCCGACGGCACGTTCGTCGACGTCGCGCGTGCGGAGATCTGGATGGTCGTCACCGCGGAAGCGCCGCCGGAGCCGCTCGAGCGGCCGTTCGCGCTGCTCTTCGGCGCGGCGTTGCCCGCGGCGAACGATCTCCGCGGGCTGCTCGAGGGGTACGGGCTCGTCCTCGCCGACAGCGCCGACCCCGATCCGCAGCTGCGCGAGCTCGCGCTGCCGCCACTCGCGATCGCAGAGGGCGAGCTCGGCGCGGCGATGCATCTCTCGTTCGTGCGCTACCTGCTCGGTCGCGGCCGGCCCGAGGACTTCACGCGGCTCCTCGCCACGGCGCAGCCGGGCCGCGTGGATGCGGCCGCGGAGCACGTGTACGGGGCGAACCTCAGCGCGTTGGAGAACGCATGGCGGCGCAGCCTCCTCTCCGGCGGACCGGAGGTGTCGCCGGCCGCGTTCCTTCGACTCGCGCTCCGGTACATGCGGCCGTATCGCGCCAAGGAAGTCGAGATCTTCGTCTACATGCTGCTCGGCCTCGCGTTCACGGCGATCTTCCCGTTCCAGTTCCGCAAGCTGATCGACACCGCGATCCCTTCCGGGCACTTCTCCCAGGTCGTGTCGGTGCTCGGCGTGCTCCTCGCCGCGCTCGCCGTCTCGCTCGTTGCCGACCTCCGCCGCGCGTACGTCACCGCCCAGGTGAGCAGCTCCGTGGTCCGGTCGATGCGGGTCCAGATGTTCACGAGCCTCCAGAGCCGGTCGCCGGGATGGTTCAGCCAGCAGCAGTCGGGCGACCTGCTCTCGCGGTTGTTCTCCGACGTCGCGGTGTTGGAGCAGGGACTGTCACAGGCGCTGCGCGACGGCGCGTTCCAGGTGCTTTCGCTCGTCGTCGCGGCGACGGTGTTGCTCGTGCTCAACTGGCTCCTCGCCGTCATCGTGCTCGTCGCCGCCCCGCTGGTCGCGCTGGTCTACAAGGCGATGGCGGCCGGCGCGAAGGCACGAAGCATCCGGGTGCAGGAGCAGACGGGGGCGGTGCTCGGGGTCGCGGCGGAGAACCTCGAGGCCCAGCCCGTGGTCAAGGCGTTCTCGCTCCGGGCGAGGGAGATCGCGCGCTTCAGACGGTCGTCCGATCGGCTGTACGGGTCGGAGCTGCGGCTCCAGCTCTTCGGTGGTCTGTTCGGGCTCTCGGTCAACCTGATCGTCACCGTCGTGCGCGTCGTCGTGCTCGCCACGGGCGCGTGGCTGATCCTCCATCACCACCTCACGATCGGCGGCCTGGTCGCGTTCATGGGCCTCGTCGGCGAGGCGATCACGCCCGTCACCGTCCTGACGGGCATCGGCCAACAGGTCCAGGCGTCGTCCGGTGCGCTGGCCCGCATCAACGAGATCATCGACGCGCCGCCGGAAGTGGTCGAGCGCGCCGACGCCCGCGACCTGCCCCCGCTGCAGCGGGAGATCCAGCTCGCAGGGGTCGGCTTCTCCTACTCCGAGGAACGGCGGATCCTGGAAGACATCGACGTCAGGATCTCGGCCGGGCAACGTGTCGCCTTCGTCGGCCCGACCGGCGCCGGGAAGTCGTCCCTCCTCGGGTTGCTGATCCGCTTCTACGACCCGACGAGCGGTGCCGTCACCTTCGACGGATACGACCTTCGGAGCGTGACGCTGCGATCGATGCGTGACCAGATCGGCGTCGTGTTCCAGGACACGTTCCTCTTCGACACGACGATTCGAGAGAACATCACCATCGGTGCGCCGGACGCGACCGACGAGCAGGTCGACGCGGCGATCCGCGCGGCCGAGCTCCAGGACGTCATCACCGAGCTCCCTCGTGGCCTGGGGACGCCGGTCGGCCCGCGCGGGAGTCATCTCTCGGGCGGCCAGCGGCAACGCGTCGCGATCGCCCGCGCCCTCATACGCGACCCGAGCATCCTCCTGCTCGATGAGGCGACCTCGGCGCTCGACCCGCGGACCGAACGACAGATCGCCCGCACGCTCAACGCGGTCAGCAAGCAGCGAACGACGATCGCGATCACCCACCGGTTGACGTCGGTCGTCGACTACGACTGCATCTTCGTCGTTGCCGACGGGCGCATCGTGGCCTCGGGACCACATGACGCGCTGGTGCGCGAGGGCGGACTCTATGCCGCGCTGTGGTCGGAGCAGATGGGGGAGGTCCCCCTCGCGCCTGCGTTCGATCTCGCTGCCGCGCTGGCGTCGATCCCGCTCTTCTCCGAGTTGGACCAGACGGCACGCGAAGAGATCGCCGCACGCGCGCGGCCGGCTCGACTTCGGCCCGGCGAGGAGATGCGCGCCGACGAAGCGCTCGCGATCATCAGCTCCGGACGGGCCCGTGTGTTCGTGACGAATTTCGCGGGCGCGCTGGTACCGGCGTCCGAGCTCGGACCGGGAGACGGATACGGCATCTCCGCGCTCCTCGGACAGGACAGGGAATCCGTGCTGCGCGCCGAGACCGCGGTCGAGCTGCTCGTCCTCGACGACGGGGTGATCCGAAACCTCGCGGCGCGTTTTCCTTCCGTCGACGAGGCGCTCAGGGGCCGCGCCGCGCTCGCCGGTCCGGAAGGCGTGCGCCTGCCGCGAGCGACGGGCGTGTTCGCACCCGTCGCCCACGATCCCGACCGAGCCGGTGTGCACCAGGACGGCGTCGCGCGCGACACCGGCATGTGGGTCGCCCGATGAATCGCGTGCTCCAGGCGATCATCGACGCGGCCGTTGCTTCCACTCCTGCATCGGAGGGCTGGATCCTCCGGCGGCGTCGCGCGCGTTTGCGTGTGGTCGCCGCGTCCGGTGACGCGCCCGGCGCGCTGCTCGACGCGGAGATTCCCCACGACGAAGGCGTCGCCGGTTACGTCCTCGCGTCCGGTCAGCCCGTCGCACTGTCGTCGGGAAGCGACGACCCGCGGATCATGGCCGGTATCCCGACGCTCCTCGCTCAGCAGCCGACCGCCATCCTCACGGTTCCCTGCGCCGACGACGACGGGGTCATGGGAGTGCTGGAGCTGGTCAGCGCGACCTCGGCCTTCCACTTCGACGACGTCGAGATGGCGACGCTGCTGGCGTCGATCGCTGCGGTCGCGCTCGCGGAGGCCTCGTCCGACGCGGCGCCGCCCAGCCCCGCAGAGCTCGGTCGTCTCCTGAGCGACCTCGCGCGCCTCGACCCTGCACGCTACGCGCCGCTCGCCGGCGCAGTTCGCGCCTTGTTGCTGACGAACCAGTGACGGCGGAACGGCCGCCCCCGGCGTGGACGCGCGACTCGTTCGCGGTCCGCCTGCCGGGTGCGATCAGTCTCGACGACCTGTCGGCCGAGTGGGCCTGGGGCGGCTCGACGGGCGCCGGCGCGCGGGTCGCGGTCATCGACAGTGGCATCGACGCGACGCACCCCGCGCTCGACGGGTGCGTCGATGCCGACGGCAGCATCGCGATCTCGATCGTCGAAGGTCAGGTCGTCGAGGTGGTCGGTCCGCACGACGACTCGTTCGGGCACGGAACCGCGTGTGCCGGGATCATCCACACGCTCGCGCCCGACGCGCGGATCACCAGCGTCAAGGTGCTCGGTGCGGGGCTCGCGGGACGCGCGGCAGCATTCCTGCGCGGCCTCGGCTGGGCCATCGAGCAACGCTTCGACGTCGTCAACCTCTCGCTCGGGACGACGCGCCGGGACTGGGCACTCCCGTTCTACGAGCTCTGCGACGAGGCGTACTTCGCGAACGTCTTCGTCGTGACCGCCGCGAACAACATGCCGCGAGCGAGCTTTCCCTCGCTGTTCGGGTCGGTCACGAGCGTCGCGTGCAACATGACGGACGATCCGTGGCGCTTCCATTACAACCCGGAGCCGCCGACGGAGTTCCTCGCCCGCGGCATCGACGTCGACGTGGCGTGGCGCGGCGGAGGCACGGTGACCGCGACCGGCAACTCCTACGCGGCGCCGCACATCAGCGGGCTCGCGGCTCTGATCCGAGCGAAGCATCCTGAGTTGCGGCCGTTCCAGCTCAAGACGGTGTTATGGGCGACCGCCGCGAACGTCAGGGATGCGTTCGAACCGGCGGGCCGGCTGAGCCGGACGATGCGCCGACCGACCGCGGCGTTGGCCACCGGCGCAGCGCTCACGCCACCGCGTCGAAGCGCTCGCGGATGAGCGAAGAAATGTCGCGGGGGCTGTAACCGAAGAGGGTCGTTGCTCCACTAGGGGGACGTCAGCTGCACACAACGGATGCAGATGACACGTCCCGACCGGTGAGCCGGTCCGAACAACACAAAGGAGCAACGATGAACCCGTACCACCGCGGCCTTCGTCGGCCGGAGTTCAGCCTCAGCTTTCCCACGATCAAGACCATCGTCGCCGTCCAGAACGTCCAGGCGTTCAACCTCGGTGGCGGCGCGGCGGTTGCCGAGGGCCTGCAGCAGATCTCGGCCTGAGTCATCGACATGCGTCGTCGGTCCCGGACCACTCGCTCGCCGTCCTCCCAACGGCGGGAGCCGGCGAGCGAGGGTCCGTGACGACCGACGCCCCCCAGGCGGGGGGCGTCGTGCTGTGGCCGGGGCCGGCGTCGATCCGGCGACCCCACGCTTTTCAGACTGATCCCACGCGCCGGCGCAGCCTGGGTGCTCGGGCGAAAGTCCTGGTCAAGCCGGATGTGGACGTCACCGCCAGCGACCGTGTCAATCCGCGATTAGCCGAAGGTACTGGCACGCCGGTGGCACAGTCACCGGATCGATCGGTGGCTCGACAGGCGCGCCTAAGCGAGCACAAGCCCGTCCCGGCCGAGTTGCTGGCGCGCGTCCCGCTCGGGCGCATCGTTTCGCCGCGCTTATCCAGCTGTGAATCGAGCGGTTCGGCAGCCGGTTCCGGAGGGAACCTAACTCTCACGACTCCGTGCGTTCGGTCCGGTGCAGTCCGTCTTCGCCGGTTGCGTGCGCACTCCTCTCACCAACGACCCGCCCGAGTCCCTGAGGGGCCCAATCGGTCGCGTGCGTGACCAGGCTCTGACACGGGCACGAGAGAGCTGCCGACCAAGGTCCTGCAAACGACTCTCAGCCATGGCTCGCGCGCGCATCGTTTTCGCCGTTCGGCGCGGCGGCCATCGCGACGTCGCCTTGCCCTCTGGGTCGGCGATCGTCGCGATCCGCTCCCCCAGGGCATGTCCTCCGGCTCGTCGCAAAGCTAACCGGCCGTCAGCCCGTCCCCACCCGAGCGGGCGGCCGGGGGCGCGCCCGCAATCAACAGTTCAGGGTGGTAGAAGCGCCACGACCGACCCCGTTGAGCGAAGTGAACATGAGTGAACTGGCAGCGCTCTACCGATCCGGATGGTCGCTGACCCGAATCGGCGAGCGCTACGGCGTTGGGCCCGTCAGCGTGAGATACCGCCTTATGCGAGCCGGGGTCGTGCTGCGGGCGCGGAACGGCTGGTAGTCACCACATACTTAATGGGTGGGTTTCGTAGTGGCTGGCTAGAGCTTTGGCGACCGTGTGACGCTTCAGGGTGGTGATGATGCCGCGGACGCGACCTCTTCATGGGTCGACCTGACGGGATCGTCACTCGAGGCCGCGTCCGGGTAGCGACGCGTACAGCCACGCTGGCCGCGCCGGTAGGCACCTTCGACGCCCCGCGGCACGCATCAACCGTGCGACGCGCACATGACGTCCCGCGTTCAGGCGTGCGCGGCATGCCGTCGGTTCGGCCGGCCCCGCAGCGGGAGCTGCAGCGACTCGTCGGCGTCCGGGTCGCCGGCCTCGATCTCGCGCCTGCGCTCGAGCTCGGCGTTGAATTCGAGTCCGAGCAGCAAGGCGGCATTGGTCAACCAGAACCAGACCAAGAAGATGATCACCGCGCCGAGGCTGCCGTAGGTCGCGTTGTAGGAGCCGACGTACGTGACGTACACGCCGAATGCGAGGGACGCGACGAGCCACACGACGACGGCGAGGATCCCGCCCGGGCTTACCCAGCGAAATCCTGGAAGTCGGACGTTGGGCGCGGCGTAGTAGAGCACCGAGAACATCGTGATCACGACGATGAGCAGCACCGGCCACTTGCCGATGTCCCACGCAAGCACGGCCGCGTGACCGAGACCGATGGTGTCACCGATCGCCTTCGCGAGCGGGCCCGTCGTGACGATCGAGAGCGCGACGACCGCGGCCGCGAGCACCATGCACAACGTGACGAGGATCTGCAGCGGGCGCAGCTTCCAGAACCGGCGTCCTTCCGGCACTTCGTAGATGACGTTCGCGGCGCGCATGAATGCGCCGACGTAACCCGAAGCGGACCAGATCGCGCCGAGCAGGCCGACGCCGAGCAGCGCTCCCGCGCCGCCCTTGTTGCGAACGACGCTCTCGATCGGTTGCCGGAAGGTGTCGACTGCGGAATGCGGTCCGACCTTCCCGACGATCTTCAGCAGCTCGTTGGTCGTGTGCGGGTACTGGCCGAAGATGCCGAGCAACGCCACGAGAACGAGAAGGGCGGGAAAGATCGCGAGCACCGAGTAGTACGTGAGCGCCGCGGCCCAGTCGGTCAGGTTGTCGTCGCGCGCCTCGTGCACCGTGCGCCGCAGGACCGCCCACCACGACCGGGCAGGAAGATCGGTCGGTTGCTCCGGTGCGTTCTGGCCCTGGGGCCCCGGGTGCTCGGTTTCCGGTCGTCCGGCCATCGTGCCTGCTCAGGTCGAGCGCGAGCCTTGGACGTCGCTCACGGCGTCCTTGGCCTGGTCGCGGACGTCGACGATCTTCTCCGTCGTCTCGCCCTGGACCTCCTGGACCGCGTCGCGCGCACGGTCCTGGATCTCGCCCATCGCGCCCTGCGCGCTCTCCTGCAGGTTCGAGCGCATCTCCTGACCGGCCTCGATCGCCTTCTCCTTCAGAGGCTGTGCCGCCTCCTGGAGCCGCGACGCGGCCTGGCGCTCGGCGTCGGACGCGGGCAGCACGGTCGCGACGAGCAGTCCGGCCCCGAACGCGATCAGCCCCGCCGCGAGGGGGTTGCCCTGCGTCTGCCGGCGCACGACCTCGGGAGCGTGCCGTGCCTGTTCCGCAACCTGACCGGCCGTCTGCTGCGCGCTCTGCACCGCGCTCGAGCCCGTCGACGTCGTGCTCTCTCCGAAGTCCTGCGCGCTACCCATGACCGCCTCACGCGCGGAGCGCAAACCATCACCGAAGCGTCGCGTGCGGCGCCGCACCATCTGTCGAGGGCTCACGCGTTCACCGATCTCGTCGAGCGTGGTCCCCAAGTTGCCGCGGATGTTCTCGATGTCGCGCTTCAGCTCGTGCGGGCTCTCGCCCATTCGACGTCCTCCTTCAGTGACTGAACCGTCTCGCGCGGCACGGGCGAGATCTCCTTTGCCCGCGCGCGTGCCTGCACCAACAGCACCGCCGCGATCGCGGCGTAGACCACGCCCACGATCAGGAACGCCCATCCCGCAGCCATCACCTCGGAAAGACCCCAGGCGGCCGCGAACGACAGCATCACGACGGCGAGGTAGCCGACGAACGCCCCAGCACCGAACGCGCCTGCCGCGCGTCCGGCAGTGCGCAGCTCCTCCTTCGTCTCGGCCCGCGCGAGCTCGATCTCCTTTCGTACGAGGAGTCCGAGGTCGCCCGTCATGGCCGAGAACAGCTCACCGAGTGAGCGGTCGGTCCCGGGCCGGGTCCCGGTCGTCGAAGCCATCACCGCCCCCCTCGCTCGGTCCGCGGCGACGGCGTCTCCCCAGGGAGCTCCCGGGGGGCGCCCACGGTCAGGCCGGTCTGGAGCTCAGGCGCCGTGATGCTCGGTGCGGGCTCTGGCAACGGAGCCGGAGCGGCCGCCCCATCGTGGGCCCCGTTCGGCGCACCGGCGGCCGCGCCGCGCATCATCCGGCCGACTAGGAAGCCTGCGACACCGGCCCCGAGCAGGAACACACCCGGGCGTCGGCGCGCGAACCGTTCGACATCGTCGACGAGCCCGTCGAATCCCCGCTCCTCGACGTGGTCGGCCACCTCGGAGAGCTTGTCGCTTGCCTGTTCGACGTAACGCCGCGCGTCGGCCGACTGCGGATCGTCCGTCCTCGCGAGCGCGTGACCCTGGTCGCTCCAACGGTGCAGCACCTGCGCGAGGTCATCCGTACGCGTACGCGCCTGCTGCTGCAGGTTTTGCTTCGCGTCGTCCACCAGATTCTGGGTCTGACGCGTCACCTCGTGCACGACATTGCCCGCTTGCTCCTTGACCGTCCCGGCGACCTCACCCGCCTGCTGCCTCGCGTTCTCACCCACGTCCGAGGCTCGATCCGCCGCCGTGGCGACGGTCTCAGAGCCGATATTCGAAGACCCAACGTCTGTCATGACACCTCCACCGTCGACTGATGGCGCGCGGATTCCCATCCCTTCGCGGCAACAAACACGTCGCTCAGCGCGCGCTCGATCTCGGTCTCTGACGGGCTCGTGGTGAGCCGAGCGCACAGTGCAAGGCGAAGCTTGCAGAAGCCCGTTCACGTGTTCCGCCTAACGGTCGAGTAGCTAGCCACCGCAGTGCGTCCGTCCGGTGCTCGCCCAGAAGACGTCGTCAGGGGTGGGACCTCGAGCGCGCCCGAACCCGAGAAGACGTCGTATCACCACCCGTGCGGCTCGGCTCGATGACATTGCTCGTGTCTCGAACCCGCGCCTCGCGGGTGTCGCGGGTTGAGTTCACCCGTTGGGGTGAAATTTTGAGGAGCGCAGCGCGCCTTGTCCGGCGGGACGGTGTAGGCGGTGTTCGAATCTCGTCCGCCTGACTCGCGACCGCGCCCGAACCCGACGAGTGCCTGCAACAGTTTGCGCGCGAGCGTCCTACAGGTCACCGTGACTTCGACTGGGACAGCACCGACGCGTTCTTCTTTGACCGCAGCCAACGTCGTGACCTCGAAACCCACGTAGGTATGACAAGGCCCGCCGGAGGGTGAGATCCGACGGGCCTGTCATTCGCCTCGCTCGAGGGGCCAGGCCGGGGCAGGCCGAGGCGGTGGGGCACGGATACCCGAACCCGTCGGTGCCGACACGCTCTACACGACTGTGTTCCCCGGACATTTTCGAACCGGCGGCGCAGCTCGCGCGTATCGATCGTTGCGGATTCACGGAACGTTGATCTTCGGTGGTTCGACGCAGCCGGTAAGTGCTCGTGTTGCGTCAGGCACGGCGCGACGGCTGCGCTCCGAGGTCAGTCCGTGAGGTGAGCGGCAAGCGCGGCCTGGCTCGAGTCCCGCCGAGCATTTGTCAGTTCGAGACTGGGCGCCGTGTCAGCGCATCGCCGATCTCGCGCTTGACTTTCTTGACCGTCGCGTCGAGTTCGTCAAGTGCGGCGCGCACCCGTTCGTTCGCCTTGGCGGTCTGGTCGGCGGTCGTCCGGCCGGTGCCCTTGGTCTGTCGCGGCCCTTGGTGCAGTGACTCGTTCATGCGGCGGAGCTTCTTCTTCGTCCGCTTGATCGCGCGCTTGGGGCCTACGGGCCTCGCTTTCTTGGCCATCGGAACTCCTTTCGCGATGGGCCGACTACGTGAGGCGTTGTGCGAGGAGGCGTTTGGCGCGCCCGACGACCTCGCGGTCTGACCTGGTGAGCTCCTCGCACCAGCTCGCGAGTTCCTCGTCCCCTCCCTCGCGGCCGTCGGCCGCGAACGCGGTGTAGCGAACGACGTCTTCAGCTGCTTGTTGGAGGAGCACCACCAGGTCGTAGACGTGGTTCCGCAGGCCCGTCGACGCGTGCGTGCTCGCGTCCGGGACGCTCATGAACCGAGAGCCGCGCGCAGCTCGTCGTCCCAGAACCGAAAGAAGCCGGCCTGATCGGGCCCGATCTGGTGGAAGTACAAGTGGTCGTAGCCAGCGTCGCGGTACTCGGCGACCGTTTGGAGCAGGGGTTCGACGATGTCGGGCCCGCACGGCACCGACTGCGTCGCCTGCTCCTCGCTCACGAGCTCAGCGGCCTGCTCGAAGTGCGTCCACGTCGGCAAATCCTGCGACAGCTGGCCCGAGATCCCGCCGTTGGGCCACACGTCGTGGACCGTCTTGCGGGCCACGGTCGCGTCCTCGGCCCAGCACAAGTTCAGCTGCGCGTACATGGGTCCCGAGCCGCCGGCGGCGTGGTAACGGCCCACCACGTCCTTGTCGGGCGCATGGCCGAAGTAGCCGTTCCCGACCCTGCCCGCGAGCTCCGCGGCCCGCGTACCGAAAGCGGAGACGACCACAGGAATCGCGCCATCCGGCACATCGAAGAGACGCGCGTTGTCGACCTCGTAATAGGTCCCACGGAAGTCGACCGTCTCGCCCGACCACAGCCGCCGCATGACGTCGATCGCTTCCTCGAGCATCTCGAGCCTGACCTCGGGACGCGGCCAGCGGTGCCCCAGCACGTGCTCGTTCAGCGCCTCGCCGGAACCCACGCCGAACACGAAACGACCGTCGAAGAGCATCGCGGTCGTTGCCGCCGCCTGCCCGATGATCACCGGATGGATCCGGATGATCGGGCACGTCACGCCGATGGCAACCTCGATCGACGCGGTGGACGCCGCGATCGCGCCGAGGACGGACCAGACGAACGGGCTGTGTCCTTGCGCGCTCACCCATGGATGAAAGTGGTCGGAGATCGACACGAAGTCGAAGCCGACGCCCTCGGCCCGCGCGGCGTTGCGCACGAGGTCGTTCGGCGGATGCTCTTCGCTCGACAGCGTGTAGCCGTAACGCATCAACACTCCCCGGTCGGACGCGTCCGGACCTTCCCTGCGCCTACGAGGATCGAAACCTCCGAGCGGCCGTCTTGCGCCGGTCACGACACGGTCGCCGTCGTCTGATGGAGATCGCTCTCGTCTGGGAGCGGTCGGCACCGCCGAGCCTCCTTAGAACTAGGCCCTGGGGCATGCACAGCTGCGTCGCTCGGTGCGGTAGCCCGTCGCCGGACAGCACAAACGATCACTCCTCGCGCTGGGTCTGAGCGCGGAATCGCCGCCGCGGGCTACCTGGGGTCGCTATCTCGCGGGCGTCCTTGGACTCCGCTGGTCCGAGGTCGCCGGCCTCCGCGTTGGTCGCGTCGACTTCCTTCGCCGCACGCTGGAGGTTGCGGAGACATGCGCGGAAGTCAAAGGTCGCGTCAGCTTCGCCGCGGCCAAGACGCGCGCTTCGCAACGCACCTAGGGCGTCCTCACTTCATCCTGCAGATGCTCTCCGAACATCTCGCTGCGAGAGGCCGGCCAACTCCCAAAGAGCTGGTATTCGTCGCGTCCACGGCTGCCGGGCTCATGATCAGGATCGGCGCGCACATCGAAGCGATCAAGCAGCGGCTTGGTCACTCTTCGATCCGCGTCACGTCGGATGTGTACGGCTCACTGCTTCCGACGTCGGCGAGTCGATCACATCAGGCTTGAAGCGCGGTTCAGTGTCCGCGACAAGCTGACGTCGCGGGACCGCAGCCACGGCTCTTCAACCTCGGGATGACTGTTCGCAGCTCGCGTTCTCGGCGCCGATGACGAAGAGTGCCTCTTCGATGCGCAGACGACGGCCGAGCGATCTCTGTCGCCACCGCCGATGCGCCATGCATGCGTCCCGAATAGGCTGACGACGGCGTCGCGGCTATCCCAACGTCTGCCGATGCCTTCGCGACGATGTTGACATGGTGTGCAAGCCAGTCGAGATCGCCGCGCCCTCGCTCGAGCGAGTTCGAGATGTGAGTTCCATGCTCGCAGAGCTGGACGTCGTACGGTTCGACCGCACTCTTCTCGCGGCTCGAGACGAGATCGGACCTGAGATCCCAGCGATCCCTTCCACGCGCGACGACTTCGCAAGTGGCTCAACGACTGGGATGTCGTATCCGCAATCCCCGACCGGGGAGTTCGACTGCCTCGTTGACTCGATCGCCGACTGGCGGCAGCGGATCAGTACGACGATGCTTCGATCACTCGAACGTTGTCGGCGCTCTCCGGCGGGGAGCTCGCGCATTCGTACGCCGAGTTGGTTCAGCGACTTGCGGCAGTCAACCCACGAACATGCTCGCGACCGGAGGACAGCGGAGCGTTGTCCTGACCGGCCCGCGCTTCCGCTCGTTAGCCGGAGCCGCCGAACCGCGCCGTCGTGTTGCAGATGTGGTGCGACGGCGGTGCGTTGCGAATCGTTCACGGGCTCTGACTGCGAAACTGCAGGTCAGGCGAGTGGCGCTGATCGCGCTGCTTTCTAACCCCTTAATATCGGAGATGTTCGACGACCTCCCAGAGGAAGCGCAGGCATCTCGAGCGCATCGTCGCCCAAGATCACCACGGCTGCGCCAACGCCGCCTCCGTGATGTCGAGGTCGAGGAGCTTGTAGCCGCCTACCGGGCTGGGGTCGGCGTCGGGAAGCTCGCCGCGAGGTTTCGTATCCATCGCAACACCGTCCGCGATCATCTCAGACGTCAGGGACAGCGGCCGCGTGAGACCAAGCTTGCGGGCGTGGACGTCGGCGAGCTTGCCGCTCTCTACGCGGCGGGGTGGTCGCCGGAGCAAATCGCCGAGCGCTTCGACGTGCAGCCGACAAGCGTCTACTACCGGCTTCGTCGCGCCGGCATCTCGTCGAGGCGCAGAAAACGGACCGTCGGGGCGGTTTCAAGCGCGCTACCGCGACGCGGCCGGACGCGAACAGACAGCGGAGCAGACGTTCTCGACCAAGACGGACGCGAGCCGCTGGCTTGCCCTCGTCGAAGCCGATCTCACCCGCGGGGCGTGGAGCGACCCCCGCCTCGCACGCGTGACGTTCCGCCAGTGGGCGGACGACTGGCTCGCCACGACATCACATCTGCGTCCTCGAACCCGCGCGGGTATGTCGCCGCGCTCAACACCCACGTCCTGCCATCGTTGGGTGACCTGCCGATCGGTCGCATCGAGCAGGTCGACATCCGTCGAATGGTCGCTGATCTCCTCGTCGCCGGCGCGGCGCCCGGCACCGTGCGAGGGGCTCGCAAGGTGGCCCGGCTGGTGTTCGACACCGCGATCGGCTCAGGCGCCCTGCGAGCCAACCCCTGTGACGGCGTGCGCGTCCCACGCTCGGAACACGACGAGATGGTCTTCTTGGCCCCGGCCCAGCTCGAAGCCCTCGCCGGAGCAATCGGCGCCCGCTACGGGACACTCGTCCGGCTCGCCGCCTACACGGGGCTGCGCGCCGGCGAGCTGGGCGCGCTACGAGTAGGCCGCGTCGATCTCCTGCGGGGCCGGATCGAGGTCGTCGAATCCCTCGCCGAGGAGCCCGGTCGGGGCCTCGTGTTCGGGCCGACCAAGACCAACGAACGTCGCGCCGTCCCACTGCCGCGGGCGCTGTGCGACGAGCTCGGCGAGTACCTCAGCGGTCGCTGCCGCGAGCCCGACTCGCTGGTGTTCACCGCACCCGGCGGTGGACCGCTGAACCATCGCAACTTCTATCGTCGTCACTTCAGACGCGCGGTCACGGCCGCGGGGCTGCCGGAGCGGCTGCGGTTCCACGACCTGCGCCACACCTGCGCCGCCCTGCTCATCTCCCAAGGCGCGCACACCCGCTCGCGGTCATGCATCGCCTCGGGCACTCCTCGATCACCGTGACGATGAACACCTACAGCCACCTGTTCCCGGCTCTCGACGCCGCGCTCACCGACGGCCTCGACACCTTGTATCGAGAGGCGCGGGCGGCACTACCCGCTTCGAATGTGGCACGGGAATGGCACGACGCCCCCCGGACGGGGGGCGTCGTGATCGACCTGCAGGCCCGTGTGTAGCCTCTGACCTGCGGCTTTGTGCTGTGGCCGGGGCCGGCGTCGATCCGGCGACCCCACGCTTTTCAGGCGTGTGCTCTGCCGACTGAGCTACCCGGCCGTGCTATCTGGTCGAGTCCGCTTCGGCCACCCGGGCTCCGCCCTGGCCTGCGCTACCTCTCCCGTGGTCTTGCGCGGTCCTGACGGGATTTGAACCCGCGGCCTCCGCCTTGACAGGGCGGCGAACACTCCAGGCTGTTCTACAGGACCGTGCCGCCGGACGATCTCCAGCGGACGCACCACAGTAGCAGGCACGGCCGAAACTCCTTCCGGGGTTCCGGCACGCGCCGACCATGTTGACAGCGCCCCCAACGGGATTCGAACCCGTGCTGCCGGCGTGAAAGGCCGGTGTCCTAGGCCGCTAGACGATGGGGGCTTGGGACGACGGCTGGCCGCCCGGGCTTGCTCCCCGT
>DATBEZ010000017.1:0-27773 GCA_036558745.1 Acidimicrobiia bacterium | reverse complement strand
GGCGCGTTGGCTGGTCGTCGACGCCGCGAAGAACACACGCAGGTAATCGTTGGGATCGGGATCCGGCTTGCCGACGGCGTCGATCACATCGGGAGCCCACCCGTGCATACCGGCCGCGCCTTCCGGTGCCGAGGAGGCCAGGATCATGTTCCGTACGAGCGCGGGTCGGATGAGAGCGATCTCCTGAGCGACGAAGCTGCCGAGCGAGAACCCGAGGATGTCCACCTGATCGAGATCGACCGCCGCGAGGAATGCGATCGCGTCGCGGGCCATCTCTGTCACGGTGCTCGGCGTGGTTCCGCTAGAACCGCCGACGCCCGCGTTGTCGAACAGGATCACTCGCCGCCGGACTGCGAGTGCGTCGATCAGCGCGGGGTCCCAGTAGTCGAGATTGCCGCGGAAGTGCTGGAGCAGGACCAGGGGCACCTCGCCGTGGCCGAGTTCGCGGAACGCGTACTCAACCCCATTCGCGGCGCGCACCGTCTGGTTCGGGCACTCCGAGTAGGAGCGGACCGGCACTTGGACCGTTTCGTTCGTCGTTGCCGTCATGGGCGCCGCTCCTTCTGTGTTGTGCGGATGCCCGCCTTCCTCAACGTCCGGGGAAGGTCTGTTCACTGAACCTACGCCGCTATCGGTTCAATGACAAGACCGATGGAGTAGAATTTCGCGATGGCACTCGGAAAGGACTACGAGCTCCAGGACTGTCCGGTCGCTCGCGCGCTCGAGCTCGTCGGCGAACGCTGGACGATCCTGGTCATCCGCGATTGCTTCCTCGGCGTCCGGCGCTTCAGCGATTTCCTGGTGCACCTCGACATCCCTCGCGCCGTGCTGACCAACCGACTCGAGCGACTCGTCACCGAAGGGATGCTCGAACGACGGGAGTACAGCCCCGGCCGCAGCGAATACCTCTTGACCGATCGGGGACGGAGCCTCTGGCCGATCCTGCATTCCCTTGCCGAGTGGGGTGATCAGCAAGCGGCCCCTCGCGCCGGGCGCCGCCGCCTCTTCGCGCACGCCGAGTGCGGCACCGATCTCGACGCGGCCGGCGTATGTCCCCGATGCGGAGTCGTTCCCGACGCAGGCGACGTCGAGATCCGACCGGGACCCGGAGCTGATTTGGCACTACGCAACGACCGGGTGACCCGTGCGCTGTTCCGTCCCCACCGCATCCTCCAACCGCTCGACCTCACGACCGCGCGCTCGACGGCGTCGTCCGAGGTCTCGTAGAGGTTTGGCGGCCACTCGGGCCGCGCACTCCTCTCCGACGGCAGAAGGGTCGACGCCGATTTCCGACGAGTCACCTTCGTTGACGCCTACAGCATCGGGTTGCTCCGTCACGCCGAGCGTGAGGCACGCGGCAACGGTTCGAAGCTGCGGATCGTCGACCCGTCACCCGCGATCGCACACGTCATCACGCTCTGCGACGCCGGGTCGCTCCTAGCCGTCGAATAGCACGCGGCCTAGTCCCTCGAGTGTCCGGCAAGTTGTCTCGTGCCTCGCCTGCTAAGCGCGACGCAACAAGCCTCGACGCACGTCACGCGCAACGAGCGTCGGCACAAATTCGCAGATCGGTGCATCGGCGAATCGTCGGGCTCGCGCCTCGGCGACTACGCGGAGTGTGTCGCGATCGACTTGTCCGGAGAACTCGGCCTCGAGACTCGCGACGACTTGCTCAACGACGTCCATGCTCCCGGCCGCACCTCGAAGTGCAGACATCAGGTCAGCTCGCGCATGTCGTCGTGACGATCCAGTCCGCGGAAAATCCGCCGTCAGGGGAACGACAACGAGCGGCACGCGGCGGGAACGGGCAGCGTCCCTCCCTCAAACCCCCGCCCCACCGGCGGCCGCCCGTCGTCCACGAGACCAGGGCAACTGCACATGCAGGTTGGGCACGCAGCGTGACGGCCCAGGTGATCGCGTCGGGTTGTTCGGCAGAAGCCCGACGACACTGCGCGATTCCTCGAACTCGGCAGAAGTTCTTGGCAGCAATGCGGTCGGGAACGCAGAGGGCCGGTGCTCGCGCACCGGCCCTGACCAGCTGTTCTCTTTGGTGGCGGGGGCGGGATCTGAACCCGCGACCCGGTAATGAGCGCGACCGCGCCGCTCCTTTCTTGTCCCGGCGACTCCCGTGCAGTACGGCTGAGCGGGGCATTCGTCGGGCGTTGCTCGGTTGTCCGTCACTGATCGCGAGCTACCGCAACGCACCACCATGACGGGCACACAAAGGGCACCTGTTCGAAGGGCACGCGCGGGCACGCCGCATCGGCGTCGACGAAGTCCTGGCCCGGCGACGTCGTCGCGGCACTCACGCGCGCGGTCAACTGCCCTCGCCAGTCGGGGTACCGCGAGAACTGGTGATCTCAGGAGTGGTGCCTTGACTTCCGTCTGATGAGAACCATATTTTCGCCGGTGGATGACCGACCCCCACGTACGGACGGTGCGCTCCTTCTGCAGGATCTGCACCTCCGTCTGCGGCATCCTCGTCGACGTCGCGGGCGATGAGGTGCTCAGGGTGCGCGGCGATCCCGACCATCCGCTCTCCCATGGCTACACGTGCGCGAAGGGCCGCGGGCTTCCGCAACTGCACCACCACCCAGAACGCATCGAGCGCCCGCTGGTACGGATCGACGGTGGACTCGCGGAGACAACCTGGGAGGCGTGTCTCGACGACCTCGCAGCGCACCTGCGCGTGATCCTCGACCGCGACGGGCCAGAGGCGATCGGCGTCTTCTTCGGCAGCGGCGTCGGCATGGACGCGAGCGGCTACCGCATGGCGCAGGCGTTGCACGCGGCCATCGGAACACCCGCGAAGTTCAGCCCCCTCACCATCGACGGCACCGCGAAGGTCCTCATCGCGGATCTCGTCGGCGGATCGGTCGCGCTGAGCGCCCGTCCCGACAACGATCACGCACGGCTCGTCCTCTACGTCGGCCACAACCCGGTCGTGTCGCACGGCCACAGCGTCGCCATGCCCGATCCGGTCTCGACGATCCGCGCCATGCGCGCCCATGCCGAGTTGTGGGTGCTCGACCCACGACGTACCGAGACCGCGCACCTCGCGACGCGCCACCTCGCGCCGCGCGCGGGAACCGACTATGCGGTGCTCGCGTTTCTGGTGCGCGAAGTCCTGCGCTACGGCGGCGACACGGAGACGGTCGAGCATCGAACGGTCGGACGGGACGCGCTCGCGGCCGCGGTGGAGCCCTTCACGCTCGAGCGCACTGCGAGCATCACCGACGTCGCGGCGACTGATCTCCTCGACCTGCTCGCGGCGCTTCGCCGCGCAGGTCGCGTCGCGATCGACACGGGCACGGGCGTCACCATGACCGCGGCAGCCAACGTGACCCAGTGGCTCGCGTGGGTGCTGATGATCGTGACCGGGTCGATGAACCGGCCAGGCGGTGCGTGGTTCCACCCCGGCTTCGGTCATCAGCTCGAGAGCTTCGAGCTTCCGGTTTCGCCAGCCGACGGCACATTCGGACCCGGGCCGCGCAGTCGCCCCGAGACGCACGCGTTCCTCGGCGAGTGGCCGTGTGCGGTCCTGGCTGACGAGATCCGGGTCGGCAACATCCGCGCCGTGCTCAACCTCGGCGGTCATCTCATCACCGCCTTCCCGGACACCGACCAACTCCGCCCCGCGCTCGAGACGCTCGACGTGCTGGCCACGATCGAGATCGTCCACAACGAGACCACCGCGATCTCGACGCACGTCCTGCCGACCAAGGATCAGCTCGAACGCGCCGACGTGACGCTCTGGGACTTCTTGCTTCCGCGTGTCGCGGCCCAGTACACGGACGCGGTCGTCGAACCGGTCGGCGACCGGCGCTCGACGTGGTGGGTACTCGCCGAGCTCGGGCGACGGCTCGGCTTCGAGCTCCCGGCGACGAACGGCGACGGTGCGACCGACGTCGAACGGCTCGCGGCAGTGAACGCCGGCGCGCGTTGCACGTTCGACGACCTCGTCGCTGCCGGCTGGATGGAGACCGGGCACGACCTTCCCGCGCCATGGGTGGAACAACACGTCGAGCGGCTCGGCGGATGGCGACTCGCTCCGCCACTGCTCATCCAGCAGCTCGCGGCATTGACGCCACCGGCGCCGCTCGTGCTCGTCCCGCGTCGCCAGGTGCGGCACCTCAATTCGCAGCTCGACTACCTCGGTGAGTCTCCCGAGGTGCTGCTCAATCCGCACGACGCAGTTGCGGCGGGCGTGCGCGACGGGCAGGAGGTCGTCGTCCGCAGCGCACACGGGACGCTGCGCGCGACCGCGCGAGTCGATGTCTCGATCCGGGCCGGCGCGGTGTCCGTCCCGCACGGACACCAGCGCGCCAACGTCAACCAACTGACCGGCAAGGACGACATCGACACGCTCACCGGGATGGCGCGCTACTCCGGTGTTCCCGTCGAGGTCGAGCCGGCCGAGACCGCTCGACCAGTCGGCTGATCACGGAGTTCGCTCCAGAGAACACGCGTCGGTCGGCAACAGAACGTCGAGGCCACTCCGACCGTCAACGCTGATCGAGTGGTCGGCGCGACGCCCGGACGGGGATCTCATCGCTTCCCCGGAGCACGTCGGATCGCGCGGCCTCGACGATGTCGTGTCGCGCGCTGTCCGGAAGGAGCCAGCGCCCGCGCACGAGCGAGCGCGCGTCCTTGGCGACCTGCGCCGTGTACTGACGGTGCGTCCCGTAGAGCTCTTCGAGCTTCTGCGTGCTGAAGTCCAACTGATAGCCGATGTACGCGCACGGGTTCCCGGGCACTCCCCCGGGGTTCAGGCTCGTCGGCACGATCGTGGCCGTCGGGACGTCGACGACGGTCGTTCGCACCCCGCCACGCGCGTTCCCGTTGACGTCACGCACCACGGTCGTCCCGTCCGCTGCAACCTCGATGCGGGGCGCGTGCGGTGCCGGGAGGCCACGCGAGATCCACGTCATGAGGTTGTCGAGCGCCATCTCCCATACCTGGGTCTGCTTGAAGTCCGACTGGACCGCGCCTGACGGCCGGTCGCATTGCAGGGCTCGCGAGAAGCTCGACACCGGATCGTCGGGCTCCGACGTGACGTGCGCCATGCCGGGCACTTCGTACAGCCGGTACGTTGCGCTGTCGGGCCGCCGGTATCCGATCGTGGCGAACCGGCGGACCGTCTCCAGCAGCTCGCGCTCACCTTCGAGCTCGATCACCGGCACACCGACATCGGGGACCGGCGCGACGAGCGTCGACCCGACGGCGGCCTGGGCCGGGTAGTACCCGTCGTACACGCGCCTCCCGTCGACCGTGGCGGTTCCGCTCTGCGCAGCCATGAAGTCGCGAACCTGGATCGTCGTCTGTGACCAGCCTCCGAGCACCGCGTCCCTGACGCGAACATCCCGCAAGAGCGGTGATGACCGTTCGTGCAGGAGCGCGCCCACGCCGGCAAGGATCTCGTTCTCGATCGCTGCTGTTGCGGGAACGTCGAGCGTGGCGTACCGAGACGGATTGGCCGGCTTCACCAAGCGATCGACGGCGTCGCTGTTCGCCGCCACTCCGACGTGAACGTCGCCGTGCGCCACGAGATACGGCTGCACGTTCGTCAACATGCCGAAAAGGTCCCCGCTGTGCAGCGGCTCGACGACCACATGGCCCGATGCGCGATGCGCGTTCACAGGCCGGCGTACGTAGACGGACGTCTTGTATGTGATCGCCGGCGAGGAGCAGGAGACGAAGAACTCCTGGTCGATCCACCCGCGCGGCAGCGGCGGCATCAGCAACGCCTGAAACGGCCGCGATGTCGCGCTCGTGGGCATCGGGCCTTCGACCGACGGCACGCACGAGAACCCGGCGATCGCGCCGAGTCGGGGGCCCTGCGCGGTTGCGGCCGCCGGCGGGCCGGCGAGGCCCAGCAGGAGCGAGCAGCAGGTCGACGCCACGACTGCACAACGCCGTCGTCGCATACAAGCGTCCCCCGGATCGGCTCCGACGTCAGGACGTGACGCATCCGCACGGTACGTGCGACGCACGGGCGTTGTCAATGTGTGCCGTTCATGGCATTTCGTGCCGACACAGCCGGTCGTTGACGCCGGACTTTACGCTGTATAGAACAGCTCACAGCATGCACGGGAACGGTCCGGCGGCCCGGCCACGAGGGGGAGCGATGGGGGGAACGTGCACGCGGCGAGTCGCGTGCGTGCTCTTCACGGCCATCGTCGCCGTAGGGTGCTCGAGCACGAGCGGCGGCAAGGGCGGGAGCGGCAGCGCGACATCGTCATCCGTCGCGAGTGCCACGGTCGACACCGTGAACGGTGCGCATCTCGTCGACGGCGTCCCGCCGCGCCCGCCGTGTCAGGGACCGTCGGGCGGTGCACCGGCCAAGGGTGTCACCGCGGACACGGTTCAACTCGGCGTCTTGTATCCCGACACAAAGTCGCTCGCGTCGATTGGCTTCGGTGTCGACAACGGCCCGTTCGACGCGGCGTACAAGGCGTTGCTCGAAGCTCCCAACACGCAGGGCGGCATCTGCGGGCGCAAGGTCGCTGCCGACGTCGTGCTGTACAACCCGCTCGTCGCCGGCGACGACTCGAAGGGGTGCACGAAGCTCACGGAGGACAAGCCGCACTTCATAGTCTTCGCGGGCGGCGGCGCGACCACGGCGTCGCTCCAATGTCTCGCCGGGCAGGGCAACACTCTGACCTTGACCGAGACACCGCAGGCTCAGGGCACGGCCGACCAGCTCGGTGGTCGGCTCTTCTCGCTCGCCGAGAACTGGGACACGTACTTCGCGACCGTCCCGAAGGTCCTGCAGCAGGCGGGGCTGCTCAAGGGCAAGGTCGGGTTCGTGTACGGCGCGTCGGGCGAGAGCGACGTGTACCGGCGAGCCATCGAGTCGAAGCTCCTTCCTGGGCTGAAGGACCTCGGTTTGGACCCGGTGACGTGTGTGCTCCCGGCTTCCGCGTCGCAGCCGGAGGGCGCAGCCGCGATTCCGCTCTGCGTCGAGAAGTTCGAGTCGAGTGGTGTGTCGACGCTCCTCGCTGCGATCGACATCTACTCGTTGGCGTCGTTCGCGAACGAGGCGGCCAAACAGGGTCTGCACGCGCACTATGTCAACGTCGGCGACTGGGTGAGCAGCGCGGTCGCGAGCCTCTTGTTCGAGAAGGTGTCGAAGCCGCAGTACTTCGACGGCATGGTTACGACGACCGGGCTGGAGACGGACGCGCCGCCGCCGCCCTCCTATCGCGACGATTGCCTCCGACGCATCGAGCAGGCGGGAGTCAAGCCCGCACCCGCTGACATGACGGAGTTCCAGCGGGAGTTCATGGTTTCGGTCTGCTTCCGTGTCGACGTGATGCTGTACGCGGTCGCCGCCGCCGGACCCGCGCCGACCCAGGCGAGCTTCATCGCGGCGCTGGAGAAGACGCCGGCGTTCCGCGCGCCGACGGGTGTGGCCGGGTCATGGGCTCCGCACAAGCACTTCTTCGTGGACGAGACCTATCTCCGTGAGTACGACGCAGCGGCGAGGACGACGAAGCCGTACACGAACCGCGGCTACGCCCTCGGCTGATCCGGCAATGAGCGACGCGGCCGAACTGACCGGGCTCGTGCTCGGGGAAGAGGCGGCGCGTCGACGCGCGTCGTCCTCCGAGGAGGTCGTCCTGCCCGACGACATGCTGCCGGGCGTCGGCGACGACCCGATACGCATCACCGATGCCCTTCGGGCCGGCGGAGCGAGCACGCTCGTGGTGCTCACGCTCCTGTCGATGATGGCGGCAGTGGAACGGACGGGGCTCGTCGTCCTCGGACCCGACATCCAGAAGACGCTCGACGTGAGCGACGCGGTCCTCGCCGCCATCACGGGGGCTTCCGGAGCGCTGTTCGTCCTCGGTGCCGTGCCTTTTGGCGTGCTCGCCGACCGGTTGCCGCGTCTTCGGATCACCGCCGTCGCCACGCTCTTCTGGAGCGCGTGCCTCGCGTTGTCGGGCGCGGCGGCCAGCGGTTTTCAACTGTTCTGCAGCCGGCTCGGCGTCGGCCTCGGGGAGGCCAATGAGCTCCCCGTTCACGGTCCGGTGCTGATCGACCGGTATCCCATCGCGGCGCGGGGACGAGTGTTTGCCACGCACGGCATCGCCGGCTCGCTCGGCGGATTCGTCGGACCCTTGGCGGCCGGCGGTCTGGCCGCGGCGATCGGAGGCACCGCGGCGTGGCGCTGGGTGTTCGTCATCTTCGCCGTGCCTCCCGCGTTGCTCGCGCTCGCAACGTTCGCGCTCCCCGAACCGGCGCGCGGCAGCAACGAACAACTCGCGGTGCTCGGCGACGTGCTCGAAGCGACCAGCGAGATGCCCGTCTCGATGACCTCGGCGTTCGAACGGCTCACCCGCATCGAGACCTTCCGCTACGTCCTCCTCGCCGTTGCCGTGCTGGGCTTCGCGCTCTTCAGCGCGCCGTTGCTGCTCAGCCTGTTTCTCGAGCACCACTTCGGCCTGAGCGCGCTCGGTCGCGGCACCGTGTTCTCGATCGCCGCACTCGGCCCTCTCGCCGTCGTTCCACTCGTCGGAAGCGCGGCCGACCGGATCATGCGGCGCGCGCCCGGTCGGGTGTTGTTGGTGACAGCGGGACTGCTCACGGCGTACGGCATCGTACTGACCGTGGCCCTGTTCATGCCGACAGCCGCAGCGCTGACAGCGGTGCTCGCGCTCGCGCAAGCCATGGCGTTCGGCGCGTTCGTCACGATGAGCCCCATCACCGCGGCGGTGGTCCCCTACCGCCTGCGCTCCCAAGGCTTCGCGCTCGTCGGCGTGTATCTGTTCCTGTTCGGGGCGTTCGCCGGGCTGTTGCTCACCGGTGCTCTCGCTGACGCCTTCGGCGAACGCATGGCGCTCGTGATCGTCGCGCCGGCGGCATGCATTGCCGGTTCCGCGTTGCTTGCCATCGGCTCACGCCATGTGCGGCGCGACATCAGCCTCGTTGTCGAGGAGCTGCTCGAGGAACAGGCCGACGCACATCGACGTGCGCTCGGCGACGCGGTGCCCGTGCTCGAGGTGCGCAACCTCGACTTCTCGTACGGCAACGTGCAGGTTCTCTTCAGCGTCGACCTCGAGGTGCGGCAGGGCGAGGTCGTCGCGCTCGTTGGGACAAACGGCGCGGGCAAGTCGACGTTGCTGCGCGTCATCTCGGGGCTCGGGATCCCGCAACGAGGCGTCGTGCGGTTCTGCGGCCGGACGATCACGCTCGTCGACCCGGAGCGCCGGATCGGCATGGGCATCGTGCACGTCCGCGGTGGTGCGGGCGTCTTCCCGGATCTCTCGGTCGACGAGAACCTCGACACGTTCCTCCTCCATGCCCGCCTGACCGCGCACGAGCGGGACGAACGGCGACGTCGGGTGTTCGAGGCGTTTCCACCGCTCGGCGTCGAGCGACACAAGCTGGTGCGCGATCTCTCGGGCGGCCAGCAACAGCAGGTTGCGGTGAGCGCGGCGCTCGTGCAACGGCCGGAGCTGTTGATCATCGACGAGCTGTCGCTGGGCCTGGCACCGATCGTCGTCGAGGAGCTCTTCGAGATCGTCGACGGACTCCGCCGCACCGGGACGTCGATGCTCATCGTCGAGCAGTCGCTGAACATCGCGGCGGCGATCGCCGACAGGGCCGTGTTCATGGAGAAGGGTGCGGTGCGCTACGTCGGTCCGGCGCACGAGCTGCTCGAGCGTGAGGAACTCGCGCGGTCGGTGTTCCTCGGGAGCGAGGACGGGTGAACGGTCAGGCGCTGCTGATCGGGGCGACCACCGGAATCGGGTACGCGCTCCTCGCCATCGGGCTCGTCCTCGTCTACCGCGCGACGAGAGTCGTCAACTTCGCTCATGTCGAGATCGGCCTGTTCGGAGCGACCCTCGCCGCGCTCGTCGTGTCGAACTACCACTGGAACTACTGGCTCGGGCTGATCGCCGGTGTCTTGGCCGGCGCGCTCTGGGGCGCGGCTGCCGAGCTCGTCGTCGTCAGGCGCCTCGCCCGGCGTTCGACCGTTGTGCTGTTGATCGCGACGACCGGGCTTGCACAGGTCGTGCTGCTCGCGACCCTGTCGCTGCCCGATGTGAACGCAGCTGGTGGGTATCCAGTCGCATTCACGGGGCCGATCCGCTTCTCAGGGCTCGAGATCCCGACCCAGTTCCGCGTCGTCGACGTGTTCGTCCAGAGCCGGGTCGTCGCGCTGCTCGTGCTCGCGCTGCCCGCTGTCGCCGCGCTCGGATGGTTCCTCAAGCGGACGCGATACGGGCTGATGATCAGGGCCAGCGCGTCGGCGCCGGAGACGGCCCGACTGGTCGGCGTCGAGACCCGCAAGGTCTCGACGATGGTGTGGTCGCTGGCAGGCGCCTTCGCGGCGTTCACGGTCATCATCGTGCTGCCCTTCTCCGGCGCCGGGCTCGCCAGCACATCGGAGCCGGCCGGTCCGGCTCTGCTCGTGCGAGCACTCGTCGTCGCGTTGCTCGCCCGGATGCGCTCGCTGCCGGCCGCGCTCGCTGCCGGCATCGCGGTCGGCATCGGGGAGGCGTACCTGATCCGGAACGTCACCGACCGGCCGGGTATCACCGAGCTCGCGCTCTTCGGCGCGCTCCTGCTCCTCGTGCTGCGCATGCGCGCATCCGACGATGGTCCGTTGTCGATCGCCAACCGCGCCGTGATTCCCGACGCCGCACGGCGGCTTCGCTCGGTGCGGGCGATCCCCGTCGTCGGGATCCTCGCCGTGTTCCTCGCCCTCGCCGCCGTGCCGATCGTCGTGACTGCACCCTCGCAGCTCGACTCGTGGATGTTCGTCCTCCTCCTGGGAGCCGTCGCCGCGTCAGCGACAGTTCTCACCGGTTGGGCGGGTCGCGTGTCGCTCGGTCAGTACGCGTTCTTCGGCCTGGGCGCGGCGACGATGTTGCTCGTGAGCGGGCACGGCACCGTTCCGCTGCCCTTCGTACGGTCGTCGCTGCAGCCCGATCTCCCGTTCCTTCCGGCGTTGGCCGTGACCGGTGTCGTCGGCGGGGTCGCCGCGGCGCTCGTCGGCCTCCCCGCGTTGCGCACGCGAGGGCTCTTCCTCGCGGTGGCAACGCTGGCGTTCGCGGTCGTGATGGAAGAGTTCATCCTCCGCCAGGCGTTCTGGACCGATGGGCAGGCGACCGTGAGCCGGCTCGCACGGCCGGTCTTCGGACCACTCGACTTTCGAACGCCACGCGCTCTCTACTACCTCGTCCTCGCGTTCCTGGCCCTCGTCGTCGTGCTGTCGCTTCGGCTGCGTCGGACCGGAAGCGGGCGCACGATGATCGCCGCACGTGACAACCCCAGCGCACTCACCGCGTCGTCGGTGTCCGTCACCCACGTCACCTTGAGCGCCTTCGCATTCGCAGGCGCGGTGGCCGCACTGGCCGGGGGGCTCCTGACGCTCGTCGTGCCCACGGTGACCCTGGGTCACGACTTTCCCGCAACCGACTCGATCCGCATCATCGCGGTTGCGATCATCGGCGGTCTGGGGTCGATCGTGGGCGCCGTCGTCGGCGCGTTGTGGGTCTTCGGTCTCCCGCTGCTGTTCAACGACTCGACAAACGTCGCCCTCGCCGCCAGCGGCGTCGGCATGCTCATCCTGTTGCTGTACCTGCCGGGTGGGCTCATGGCGGTCGGCGACGCGATGCATGTTGCGCTGGCCAGTTGGTTGCAGCGACGCTTCGCGACGTCCGAGCCATCTCCTCGGCGGGCGCGTCCGCCGAGCGTCCCGCGGCACGCCGCGCCGCGACGCGCGAGTGCCGAACTGGGCCTCCGCCTCCGGTCCGTGTCCGTCGCGTTCCATTCGCGTGTCGCCGTCGACGACGTCGACCTCGACGTCAGGGAGGGAGAGGTCGTCGGTCTCATCGGCACCAATGGAGCAGGCAAGACCACGCTCATGAACGCGGTGAGCGGCTTCGTCCCGTCACGCGGACGAATCGAGCTGAACGGACGGAGGATCGACCGTCTCCCACCTCACCGACGCTGTCGTCTGGGCCTCGCGCGGTCGTTTCAATCGGCGGCGCTGTATCCGGGCCTCAGCGTACGCGAGACCCTGATGGTGGCGCTCGAGGCCCGGGGACGGTCGCGGTTCGTGCCGTCGTTGCTCGCCCTGCCCCCGTCCTCGCGTATGGAACGGGCGAAGCGTTCGGAGGCGGACGAGATCATCGGCTTCCTCGGGCTCGGCGCCTTCGCAGACCGGTCGTGTGCGGAGCTGTCGACCGGCACGCGGCGCATCGTCGAGCTCGCTGAGCTGCTCGCCAGCGATCCGTCGGTGCTCCTGCTCGACGAGCCGACCGCAGGCGTCGCGCAGCGCGAGGCGGAAGCGTTCGCCCCGTTGATCGCCCGCGTGCGCGACGAGCTCCGCGCCTCCGTGTTGCTCATCGAACACGACATGCCGTTGGTGATGAGGATCAGCGACCGCGTCTACTGCCTCGAGACGGGGAGGGTCATCGCCGAGGGGACGCCGTCGGAGGTTCGCCGCAACCCGCTCGTCATCGAGTCGTACCTCGGTGTCGACGAGCGCGCGATCTCGCGCAGCGGTTCGCGGCCGGGCGCTCCGAGCGGGGCGCTGAGAGTTGGCGCGAGTGATCCCGAGTAATCCGAGGAGATGGTGAATGTGAGCGGTGCACCGTTTTCATCGAGTGACCCGATGTACGAATCGCCGTACGTCGACGTCGACGAATGGCGGGACGAGCCGATCCGCCACCGCTACGTGCACGGCGGCTTCGAGGGAACCGACGCGCGCTTCTCGTTCTACTTCCCGCCGTCACCGCGCTACGAAGGTCGCTTCTTCCACCCGCTCATGCCGATCTCGGGCACGGAGCACGGCGCGCCGGTGGGGCTGCAGATGATGCCTGCGGCGATCGACTTCGCAGCCGCAAGCGGTGGCTACCTCGTCGAGTCGAACCAGGGTCGGACCGTGATGTTCCCGGGCGATGACTCCACCATCGTCGGGTACCGCGCGAGCGCAGCGAGCGCGCGTTACTCGCGCGTCCTGGCGTCGGAGATGTACGGGGACCACCGTCCGTACGGGTACGTCTACGGCGGGAGCGGCGGCGCATTCAAGACGATGAGTTGCATCGAGAACGGCATCGACGTGTGGGATGGCGCGGTCCCGTTCGTCCACGGGACACCCGTCTCCATGCCGAACCTCTTCACCGTCCAAGCGCACGCGATGCGTGTGCTGCGCGACAAGTTCCCGACGATCGTCGACGCGCTCGAACCCGGTGGGAGCGGCGACATGTATGCGGGTCTCACGACCGAGGAGCGTGACGCGCTGGCGGAAGTGACACGAATGGGCTTCCCGCCCCGGGCGTGGTTCGACGTACGGCGGATCGCGATGGGCTACACGGGCGTGTTCTGCAGCTTGGTCGACAACATCGTGAGGTGGGATCCGGAGTACTTCGCGGACTTCTGGAGCGTTCCGGGTTACCTCGGCGCCGACCCGCCCGAGTCGTTGTCACGCGAGCGGATCCAGCACAAGACGACCATCAGCCAGGTCGTGATGGCAGACGAAGCCGAGTCGCTCGGCCTGCCCGTAGCGATGTCGGCGCTCTTCGGCGACAGCGAGAAGGTGCTGCCGGCCGCGCTCCGCATCGAGAGCCTGCCCGACGGGAACCTGCAGGGCGCGGGCATGACATTCGCGAGTGGCGAGGCCACGGGACACGTGCTCTACGTCGCGGGCGTCGTCGGCGATCTCGTGATCACGGGCTTCGGCGAGGCGCACTTCCAGGCGCTCGCGTCGATCAAGGCCGGCGACGAGATCGTCATCGACAACGACGTCTACCTGGCGACCCAGACTTATCACCGCCACCAGGTGCCGCCACGCGACCTGTACGTGTGGGATCAGTTCCGCGCCGGCGACGACCCGGTCTACCCGCAGCGACCCCAGCTGCTCGGACCCCGATTCGCGCGCCAGGCCGCCGGGTCGATCCAGAGCGGACGCTTCGCCGGCAAGATGATCGTGGTCGAGTCGCTCATGGACGAAGCCGCGTACCCATGGCAGGCCGACTGGTATCGCTCCCTCGTGCAGGCCTCGCTCGGGCCCCGCTTCGACGACCAGTACCGCGTTTGGTTCATCGACCATGCGATGCATACCCGCCCCGTCGTGCATCCGGGGGAGCCGCGTCCGGTCCGCACGACACGCGTCGTCAGCTATGTCGGCGTGCTGCAGCAGGCGCTGCGCGACGTCGCGGCGTGGGTCGAGAAGGGTCTGGCGCCGCCGCCGAGCACCGTGTACGAGGTCGTCGACGGCCAGGTCAAGGTGCCGGCGACCGCCGCCGCGCGGCGCGGGATCCAACCCGTCGTGACCCTCACCGCGAACGGTGGCGCGCGCGCCGACGTCGCCGTGGGCGACGCCGTCGAATTCGAGGGCGTCATCGACGTGCCGCCTGGCGCTGGCACGGTGGTCGCCGCGGCATGGGACTTCGAAGGCACAGGCGACTACCCGGTCGTCGAGCCCTTCGACGACGTGAGCTCATCGTCGTCGCGGGTGAGGCTCACACAGAGCTATTCGTTCGCGGAGCCGGGCACCTACTTCCCGGCGCTGCTGGCGACCTCACAGCGTCACGGTGACGTCGAGGCGCCGTTCGGTCGCGTGCACAGCCTGGGCCGAGTCCGGGTCGTCGTCGCATAGGACCCGATATGAAGCACCACGTCAGCGGGGCGCCGCTGCGTCGCTCAGTTCGTTTCGGAACGTAAGCTCCGACGGTGCCAGAGCTCGACCGCGACCGAATCGCGCTCGCCGCGCTTGCCGTCGCAGACGACCGCGGGTTCGACGGATTCACCATGCGGGCGGTGGCCGAAAAACTCGGAGTCACGGCGATGGCGCTCTACCACCACGTCGACGACAAGGCCGCGCTGGCCGCGCTCGTCGTCGACGCTGCGATCAAGGAGCAACCGCTTCCGCCGCCGACCGGCGCCTGGAGGGACGACCTGTGGGCGGTGGCCAACTGGATGCGCCGTACGACGCAGGCACATCCCGTCGTCGGCGAGCTGCGGCGCGCATATCGCGTCTGGACGCCTGCCGTCTTCCCGATGACCGAGCGGTGGTTGAGCGCCTGGCAGCAGAGCGGCCTCGAGCTCGAGAAGGCGGTCCTCGCCGCGACGACGAGCAGCATGGCGGTGGTAGGACTGGTCGCAGAGGAGGCGGCTTTCAAGACGATGGATGTCCCCGACGGGGCGATGCTCGCGTCGCTGCCGAAGGCCCGCCGCGTCTTCACCGCGTCCCACGACTACGACGCGGAATTCGAGCTGCTCGTCCGCGCGCTGATCGACGGGCTCCATGCCCGGCTCTCGGGCGATGCCCCCCGGAGACGCCGCCGCGTGTCGGCCGGTCCGACGCGCAGGTGAGTCGAGGTCTCGAGCCACGGCCGCCAGGCGGCGCGCCGATGAGGTCGGCCATGCTCCGGTAGTAGAAGCGGTCGCGATCGTCGTCGGAGACGCCGCCGAGCGCCGCCTCGACCTCGGCCCAGCGGGTCCTTGCCGCTTCCGGATGCGGAAGTCGCATCGCGACCGCGCACCCGAGCTCGCTACAGTCGAACGACTGACACGACGCCGCGGACCCTGTGTGTGCATCGGGCTGCGCGGGAACGCCATCGCGACGTTCGTCACGAGGTCGAGGGAGCACACGGGCGCGGCTGCCACGAGTGGGAAGAAGACGTCGTGGGCGTTCTCGAACGTGAACACCCCGTCGACGCCGGCGGCTTCGAGCGCTCGCGCCCGCTCCACGGCGGCGATGACCGAACTCGAGAGTTGGACGTCGACCTTCAGCCGCACGGCGCCGCGGCCGCTCTCATTGCCTCGCATACGGGTTCGACACGTCCATGCTGCCGAGTGGACCGTTCCAACACGTGAACGGCTTGCCCGGCGCACCCCACGCCTGCACGAACTTCCCGTTCTCGACGCGCACGTAGGCGATGCACGCTCGCGGGTACGTCTGCTCCGTGTGTTGTCTGGTCCAATCGATGGGTCCGATCATTCCGCCGGCGTCGTAGTCCGCAAGCTTGTTCAACGCGTTCACAACACCCTCGCGGGTGAAGTTCGGACCGGCCGCTCGAAGGCCTGTGACGAAGGTGTCGGCGTTGACCCACGCGACCTCCGCGTTCTCGGTCAGCCGGAATCCGCTCTTGCCCATCCACGTGACGAAGTCCTGCAGCGCCTTGAACCTCGGTTTCGTCTCGATTGGCGCCTCCTGGATCGTGACGACCGCGTGCTGGAAGAAGCCGGCGTTCTTCGACATGAAGTCGTGGTCGTACGCGTTCGGTAGCACGATGGGAGCGGTCAGACCTTGCTGACGCATCTCACGTGCGAGCGTGAGCGTGCCGTTGTTGTCCATGCACGTGGCGACAAGGTCGACCTTTTCGTCGGCCATCCGCTTGACGTCTGCGCTCATGTCGGTCGCGCCGAACGACAAGCTGCTCGTCGCGTAGACGATCTTCGCCGTCGGGTACTTCTCGAAGCTTGCCCTGTCACTGTCGAGACAGCTCGCCGACTGTGCGACGTTGTACGCGAGAATGCCGAGCCGCTTTTTGCCGAGCTTCTGCGCGACGTACGGAAGCACCGGGTATGGGCACTGCGAGCCGATGCAGTTGAAGGTCTGTGGGAAGAAGTTGGGCGGGCCGAACCAGTCCGTCTGGATACCCCAACCGAACGTCGGGATGTTGGCCCGCGCGAGTAATGACGCGCCGGTGAACAGCGTCGTCGCGATCGGCAACACGGCGAAGGGGTTGTCTTGATCGATGACCGCCTCGACGGTCTGGCGGTTCTGCGTGAAGTTGTCGTCGTGCCGACCAGCGAGGACGAGCTTGCGCCCGTAGATGCCGCCCTGCGCGTTGACCATGGCGAAGTACGCCTGCACGCCGTCGAACGCGCTCGCCGCCGCGGCACCCAGCGGGTTCGTCACCTCGGCGACGCCACTGACGCGGATCTCGGTCGGTGTCACACCGGGCTGGTCGACGGCCGGGAAATTCCCTCCCTTGATCGACGCGGCGGTATCACCCGCGGTCGATGTCGTCGCCTTGTTGCCCTTCCCCGAGCTGGAGCTCGAGCACGCTGCGGCGACGACGACCACCGCTGCCGCGACCGCGACCGAACGACCACGCATCGTCACAGTCCCCCCGCCGCGCGACCCGACGTGAGCGCCAGCCGAGCGGTTTTTGATTTCTACATCGATGTAGAAGTTACCCCGAGGGGATGGTTCGCGCCACTGCCCGCTTCCGGCGGGCGAGGCACGCGACCGGCCGATGTGACCAGGCACGAGCGGTAGCGTGTGAAGCTTCGTCGACGTCGACCAAGGAAGGGCTCACGTGCCCAGAGCCGCGGCACCTCGTGCGGACGCGTCCGACAACGGAATCCAAAACGGGCCGCGTTCGCGCAAGGGCGTCGCAACCCGCGCGCGCCTGATCGAGGCGGCCAAGCAGGTGTTCGAGCGCGACGGATTCCTCGACGCGCGGATCATGGACATCGCCGAGGCCGCCGGCCTCTCGCACGGGTCCTTCTACCACTACTTCGACTCGAAGGAGCAGATCTTCCGGGAGGTCGCCGAGGCCCAGGAGGAGCGCCTGACCGCGCCGCCCGACCGTCACGATGCGGGTGCAGAGTCGCCGTGGGAGCGCATCAGGACCGCGAATCGGCGTTACCTCGAGCGGTACCGCGACGAAGCCGCGCTCATGGGTGTGATCGAACAGGTGTCCCGCTACGACGAGTACGTGAACGCGGCCCGGATGGCCACGATGAAGCACTTCGTCGAGCGGGCGGAGCGCGCGATCCGGCGCCTCCAACGCGACGGGCTCGCCGATCCGACGGTGGACCCCGCCATGGCCGCCGACGCGCTCGGCGCGATGGTCGCGCGATTCGCGGAGCTCTGGCTCGTTCAGGGATACCGGGAGTACAACTTCGACCGGGCGGTCGACCAGCTCACGCGCCTCTGGGGGAACGCCCTCGGGCTGGAGCCCGAACCGGAGCGCGGCCGGCGCAGTGCGAGCAAGCGGGCGACCTCGCGCAAGCGCTGATCGAACCGGATTCTGCGTCGACGGCCGTCGTCAGCCCGTCGTGCACTGCACCCCGTAAGCCGCGCATTGCACCTGCCGGCTGCAATTTTCTACATTGACGTCAATGTTGTCTCGCTGCGCGGCGCACCCTCGGAACGACCTCCACGACGTGGCGTCGTTCGCGACCGCGTTCGAGAGCTGGCTCGCCACCGACCCGGACTCCGTCCGCGACGCCACTGCGCCCATCGTCTCGTTCGCCGATCGCGTCGCTGCGATGTCCCGGCTCATGGAGACGCTCTACACCGAGGGCTGGTCGCGGTACGGCTGGCCCGAGGAGCTCGGCGGCCTCGGCGGGGACGTGCTCCATCGGGCCGCGATGTGGGAAGCGCTCGCGCGCCGCGGCGTCCGCGGGATGGCGCTGTTCGAGCACCTCGAGATCCTCGCGCCCACCCTCGTCGCCATGGGACCGCACGAGTTCGTCGCGCGAGCGCTCCCCGAGTTCCTCCGCGGGCGGGAACGCTGGGCGCAAGGCTTCTCGGAGCCGGACGTAGGATCCGACCTGGCGAGCGTGCGGACCCGGGCCGTCGAGGTCGATGACGGGTACCTCGTCACAGGTCGGAAGCTCTGGACCAGCTGGGCGCGGTACGCGACGTGGTGCCTCGTACTCGCGCGCACGGGCACGCTGGAGTCGAGGCACCGGGGACTGACCGCCTTCGTCGTCGACCTCCGCGCCGACGGTGTGCACGTCGACGCGATCGACCAGGCAAACGGCACCGACGAGCTCGCAGAGGTCACGTTCGACGATGTTCACGTCCCCGTGACCCGGGTCGTCGGCGAGGTCGACGGTGGGTGGCGGGTCGCCATGCACATCCTCTCCCACGAGCGCGGGACGTTCGCGTGGTTCCGCCACTGCTTCCTGTACCGGCGCGTGGTCGAGAACCTCGCTCACGGGTGCGTGACCGACGACCGGGCGCTCGGAGGCGCGCTCCTCGATCTCGCGGCCGTGACCGCCGCGAGCGCCGACGCCCTGCACACGCACGTCGCGACCGGCTCCCTCGGACCTCGTGCCGCCTTCACGAAGCTGCTGCTCTCGACGGCCGAGCAGTCGACCTACGACTGGATCCTCGCGACCGACGCGGATACCGCGGCCGGCATGCAGGACGACGAGATCGCGCTCCAGCGTCAGGAGTACGTGTTCTCCCGAATCGTCACGGTGTACGGCGGGTCACAGCAGATGCAGCTCGAGACGATCGCCAAGCAGATCCTGCGACTGCCATGACCGCCACGTTCGAGCATGCTCACGACGAGTTCTACGCCGCCGCCGTCCGGGCGTTCCGCTCGTCGACGGCGGCGGACGCGCTTGATGCGCTCGACTGGTGGCACCTGCTGACGGAGCTCAATGACCCCGAACGCCGCGCAGCTGTCTTCGCTGTCTTTCGCGCCCAGGGTCGTGTGCTCTCGAGCTCGATAGCGCTCGGCGCGCTGATGGCACGGCCCTACGTCGAGGTGTCCGGCCGCGCGGTCGAGCCGCTCGTCGCCACGCTCGTTCGCGACTCGCGTCGACGGGGCGCGGTGGACGTCGTCGTCGGCAACGCAACGGGAAGCCGGCTGCTCGTCGACAGGCCAGGGTCCGGGGCGATGATCCTCGACCCCGAGGACGTCGAGCTCCGACCCGTCGACATCCCCGGCCGGCTCGAACTGCACGAGGTCGACATCCGGGTTGCACGGTGGCACGCGTCGATCGGAGAGAACGAGGCTCGGCGCGCCCGCCGCTGGAGTGCGCTCGTCGGCCGGACTGCGCTGGCTCTCGAGATCCTCGGTGCCGCGGAAGGTGCCCTGGCGCTCGCGCTGGAGCACGCCACCGCGCGCCAGCAGTTCGGCAAGCCGATCGCGTCGTTCCAGGCCGTCCGACACCTCCTGGCGTGGGCGGCGTGCGACTGTGCTGCGCTCGGCCGCACGGCTGCACAGACCGTCGCGCTCGGGAGGGACGCGCCGGTGCGCTTCGACGAGATCACCAAGGCGTTGGCCGGGCGGAACGGACGACGGACGTGCGAGCGAACGCTCCAGGTGCTCGGTGCGATCGGTTTCACCGCGGAGCACGCGCATCACCACTTCCACGCGCGGGTGCTGACGCTCGACTCCCTTCTCGGCACATCGGCCGATCTCATGGCCGACCTCGGCGGCTGGCTCCGTGAGCTGGGCGGCGACCCGCAGATCCCGTTGACGCTGCTTCTCCAGGATTCCCGCCGATGACGACGGCCGACGACGCTCCCGAGCCTTCGGGACGCGATCATGATCATCGCAGCAGACGGCTCATCGGCTCGCTTTCCCGTTCGCTGAGCGGACGGAGCGGCGCGCCCCGCGCCGGGCGCCACCAGACCCCCGTCGAGCGCCATGTCTCGCGCCGGAGCCGGGTCTTGTCGAGCTTCATGCTGGCGAGCTTCGGCAGCTCGTCCGTCACGCGGACGAAGCTCGGGACCCACTTCGGCCCGAGGTCGGGTTGAGCGAGGACGAACTCGTCGAACTGCTGCACGTCGAAGCGTTCCGCGTCGTCGACCTCGACCGCGACCATGACGCGGTCGCCGACGGGATCGTCGGGCACGGCGTAGACCGCGGCCGACTTCACCCGCGGGTGTCGCAGGATGATCCGCTCGACCGGTGCAGCCGCGAAGTTCTCACCGTCGACGCGCAGCCACTCGTTCGAGCGGCCGGCGAAGTAGAACCAGCCGCCGGCGTCGCGGTACGCGAGGTCACCGGACCAGTAGATGCCATCGCGAACCTTCGACGCGCGCGCTTCCTCGTTGCGGTAATAGCCCTCGAAGCTGTCGCGGGGGTCGGTGTTGACGATCTCCCCCACCGCTTCGTCCTGGTTCAGGACCCGGCCTGTGGCATCGAGCTCGGCTCGCGGGCATTCCCCGCCGGCGACGGGGTCGTAGACCTTGACCTTCTCGTCGGCGCGGCCGAGCGCACCTCGGGGCATCGACGGATCGCGCCGGATGACGATGAGGCCCTCGGTCGAGCCGTAGCTGTCGCGGACGGTGCAGTCGAAGCGCGCCGCGAACTCGCGGATGTCCGACTCCGACGCCTCGTTGCCGAGCGCCAGCTCCAGGGGTGACGCGGCGTCCTCGGGCGACCGGGGCACGGCGAGGATGTAGTTGAGCACCTTGCCGGTGTACGCGAGGAGCGTCGCACCGATCCGGTGGATGTCGGGGATCGTCCGTGACGCCGAGAACCGGCCGCGCGTGCCGAACGGCACGCAGCCCTGCAGCGCGCCGGCGAGGCCGGTGAAGAGAGCGCTGCTGTGGAACATCGGCAACGGCGCGTACACCGCCTTGCCGGGACCGTGCTGTCCGATCCGGGCCGCGTTCGCGCCCGTCCGGGCGAAGCGGCCCTGGGTGCAGCGCACCGCCTTCGGGAACCCGGTCGAGCCCGACGTGAAGACCAGGAGGTACAGGTCGTCCTCGCGCACAGGCTCCCACGAGCGCTCGGTGTCGGCAGCCGCGAGCAGCTCGTGATAGCGGTCGGTGTGCGTTCCCAAGATGTGATCGGACGCCACGCTGCTCGGAGCCTCGGCGAGGATGCCCGCGTAGGCGTCCGACGTCACGAGCACCTGGCAATCGCAGTGGTCCACCAGGCGCGTGAGCTCCGCGCCGCGGTACGTCGCGTTGACGCCGACGATGACGGAGCGACTGATGGCGGCGGCGCCCAGCCAGAACAGGTACTCCGGCGTGTTGTCGAGCAGCACGCCGATGTGCGGAGGTCGCGCCGGGTCACGGAAGGTCTCCCACAGTGCAGCCCGGCGAAGCGACTCGGTGGCGAGCTCGCGAAACGTATACGACCCGTGCTCGAAGTGCGCCGCGACGGCGTCGCTCTCCGCGTTGCGGAGGAAGAGCTCGGAGGCGTCCTTCGCGCTCGCGGCGGTCATGGCGACCCCGCTCCGGGAACGCCGAACTGCACCGCGTGGATCGTCGCGTCACGCGCCGTCACGGGCGGATCCTTCGGGCCAGCGGGCGCCCGGCGCGACGTCGCGTCACGCTCGATGACGAAGCCGGGCCCGCGCTTTCTTGACGTCGACATCAATGTTAGCGTCCTGATCGATCTCGACAAGCCCAACGCCCTCGGACGGTGCGGGGGCGCGCTTGTCGAGGCCGCACGACGGGGGGAAGCATGCTCGAATTTCCGGCCTTCGACGCGGACAACCACTACTACGAAGCGCTCGACGCGTTCACGCGGCACCTCGATCCGGCGATGAAGAAGCGCGGGATGCAATGGGCGACGGTCGACGGCAAGGTGCGTCTGCTCGTCGGCGGCCGCATCAACCGCTTCATCCCGAACCCGACGTTCGAGACCGTATCCAAGCCTGGTGCGCTTGCCGACTACTTCCGGGCGAAGGCCGGCGTCGGCGACATGCGCAAGGCCTTCGGTGAGCTCGAACCGATCACCCAGCGACCGGAGTACCGCGACCGCGCCGCGCGCGTCCGACTCATGGACGAGCAGGGGCTCGAAGCGTGCATCATGCTCCCGACGCTCGGCGTCGGGATGGAGACCGCGCTCGAGCACGATCCCGAAGCGCTGCTCGCTGCGTTCCGCGCGTTCAACCGGTGGCTCCAGGAGGACTGGGGTTTCAACTTCGAGGGCCGCATCTACGCGGCTCCGTACATCACCCTCGTCGACGTCGACTGGGCGGTCGAGGAGCTCGAGCACGCGCTCGGGCACGATGCCGGCATGGTGTTGATGCGCCCCGGGTCGGTGTACGGCGCCGACCATCGGCGCACTCCCGGCCATCCGGCGCACGACGCGTTCTGGTCCCGGCTCAACGAGGCGGGCGTCACGCTCGCGATCCACGGCGGCGAGTCCGGCTACGCGTCCTACGAGCAGATGTGGGGCCTCACCGGTGAGACCGAGTCCTTCCGGATCCCACCGTTGAAGCGCCTGCTCTCCGCGAGCCCGATCCACGACATGATGGCGTCGCTCATGGCCGACCGCCTGTTCGAGCGATTCCCCAACCTTCGCGTCGCGACGATCGAGACCGGTTCGGGTTGGGTACGCCCGCTCCTCAAGCAACTGCGAAGCGTGCGGATCAAGGAACCCGGCTTCTTCCAAGCCGACCCGCACGAGCTGTTCCTCGAGCACGTCTGGGTCTCGCCGTTCTTCGAGGACAACGTCCTCGCGCTCGTCGAGCGCGTCGGTGCGGACCACGTCCTCTTCGGCTCCGACTACCCGCACGCCGAAGGTCTCTCCGAGCCGACCAGCTTCGTCAAGGAGATCGCGGATCTCCCGAACGGCGACGTGCGCAAGATCATGCATGACAACGCGCGCGCACTCGTCACACCACGACCAGCCTGAGGTCCCGCCGGCCATGACGGTCAGCCCCATCTGACTGCATCGCCATTGAAGCGCCCCGGTCTATGCATCAGGAGGCAGCGAATGTCGAGCTACGACCTGGTGATCAAGGGCGGCACCCTGATCGACGGTCTGCGGACTCCGCGCTACAAGGCGGATGTCGGGATCAAGGACGGCCGCGTCGCGCAGATCGGCCGGATCGACGCCGGCGAGGGCGGCGAGGTCGCGGACGCGGCCGGAAAGGTCGTCGCGCCCGGGTTCGTGGACCTGCACACGCACTACGACAGCCAGGTGTTCTGGGACCCGTGGTGCACCATGTCGGGTTGGCACGGAGTGACGAGCGTCGTGATCGGCAACTGCGGCTTCGGCTTCGCGCCGTGCAAGCCCGAGGACCGCGATCGGGCCATGCTCAGCCTGTCGCGCAACGAGGCGGTCCCGCTCAGGACTATGCAGGCCGGGCTGCCGTGGGACTGGGTGACGTTCGAGGAGTTCCTCGCGAGCGTGGCGCGTACTCCCAAGGGCGTGAACGTCATGTCGTTGGTGCCGCTGGCACCGCTGTACGGCTACGTCGTCGGCGTCGACGAGGCCAAGGCGCGCCGGTGCACCGACGACGAGCTGGCGCGGATGTGCGAGTTGTTGGTCGAGTCGATGGAAGTCGGCGGCTGTGGGCTGAGCTCGCAGATCGCGGGCGAGGTCGGCAACGTACAGCTCGACTTCGATGGCACGCCGATGGTGACCGACACGATGACCGAGCGCGAGGTCGTGGCGTTCGCGCGTGCGCTCGGGTCGCTGGGTCGAGGTGTCGCGCAGCTGACCGGTTCGCTCGACTGGGCCGAGCTGATCGCCCGTGAGAGCGGTCGTCCGGTGATTTGGAACGCGCTGCTCGCGGACGGGGCGTTGAACCAGCATGGCCGCCAGCAGGAATCGCACCGGGACACGTTGAAACGGCTCGCGTACTTGAACGAGGAGGAGGGGCTGCGCGTGTTCGCGCAGGCGCTGACGACGAACTTCGCGTCCGAGTTCACGCTGGAGGACTACAACCTTGCGGACACGATCCCGTGCTGGCGGGAAGCGTGCCTCGGGACCGTGGCCGAGAAGGTCGTGAAGTTCGCCGATCCGGTGCGTCGCGCGGCGATGAAGGAGATCCACGAGCAGCGCGGCGGGCTGTTCGGCGCGGGCTACGACCTGAGCGAGATCGAAGTGCACTGGATCTCGAGCGACGTGCCGAACGCGCGAGACCTGAAGGACACGTACGAGGGATACACGATCGGCGAGATCGCTGCGCGCGAAGGCAAGCATGAGATCGACGCGTTTCTCGACGTCGCCGTCGCGGGCGAGCTGCGCGTGGGTTTCGCGACGCCGATGTTGATGACCCCGCCGGAGTCGATGCAGGAGATTGCCACCTCGCCGGTTGCTCTGCCGGGCGTGAGCGACGGCGGCGCGCACACCAAGTTCGTGACGACCGCGCGGTACGCGACAGAGCTGTTGGGCTATTGGGTGCGTGAGCACGACATCATGTCGCTCGAGGAGGCGCACTGGCGGCTCTCCTACTACCCCGCGATGGCCGTCGGGCTCAAGGGACGCGGTTTTCTCGCCGAGGGCGCGCCGGCCGACGTCGTCGTCTACGACCCCGACCGCGTCGACAGCGGGCCTCAGGAACGCGTGTGGGACTACCCGGCGGGCGAGTGGCGGTTGATCCAGAGAGCCGTCGGCTACGACCGGATCGTCGTCAACGGCGCCACGACGTTCGTCGACGGCAAAAGCACCGGCGCGACGCCCGGCAAGCTCCTCCGTCACGGCACCGATTGATCACGAGAGCGAACACGACCATGCCGACCGAGATCGCGACCGTCTTCGACGCCGACAACCACTATTGGGAGACGAGCGACGCGTTCACGCGTCACCGCCACCCCGAGTTCGCAGAGCGCGGTGTGGTGCTGCGCGACGTCGACGGCAAGCCGCACTACTACGTGAACGGCTGCCAGCATCCGATCCTCCCCGGACCGGGTGATGCGCACCGCCGCCCCAGGCCGGGAGCGCTCTACGACTACTTCGCGGGCAGGACCGACAAGGGCTCGCTCGGTGACGAGCTCGCGGCCGAGGACCCCGGCGAGCACCCGGAGTGGTTCGATCGCGAAGCGCGGCTGCGCTGTATGGACGCCCAGGGCGTCGAGGCCGCTTGGTTGTTCCCGTCACAGGGTGTGTGCATGGAGGGCCCCATGCAGCCCGATGTCGAAGCCGCGATCGAGGTGTTCCGCGCGTTCAACCGCTGGCTCGAGGAAGATTGGGGCTTTGCTTACCGCGACCGGATCTTCGCGGTGCCGTATCTGATCCTCTCCGACGTGCGGCGCGCGGTCGCGGAGCTCGAGTGGTGTCTTGGCCGGGGGGCACGCGTCGTGAGCATCCGCAACGGGCCTGTCTTCACGGCCGACGGTACGCGCTCGCCCGCAGACCAGACGTTCGACCCGTTCTGGGCGCGCGTCCAGGATGCCGGTGTCGTCGTCGCGCCGCATGCCGGCTTCGACGACGGGTACCGCGAGGTGGAGCGCGCGATCGCCGGTGCGTGGGGCTACCGATCGAGCCGTCGCGACGACGGCCCGACCAACGCCGTGACGTTGCAGGAACCGTTCGTGCAGATGCTGATGAAGCACCGACTCGTCCACGACTTCGCCGGCGCGCTCGTCGCCCACCGCCTGTTCGAACGATTCCCGCGCCTGCGTATCGCCTACATCGAGAACGGCGGCACATGGGTTGGCCCGCTGCTCCACGGCCTTCAGCTGCTCGCCGCGCAGAACCCGGGCATGTTCGCGGTGTCGCCGGTCGACCAGTTCACCGAGCACTGCTGGGTCGCGCCCTTCGTCGAGGACAGCGTCGACGACCTCGCGGCTCATCTGCCCGTCGAGCGGATCCTGTTCGGCTCCGACTGGCCGCACGCCGAGGGCATGGCGCACCCCCGGGACTTCTTCGTCAATGTCGCCTCGTTCTCGATCGCCGATCAGCGCAGGATCATGGTCGACAACGCTCGAGAGCTCACCTTCACCTGACTGTCGGCGCGGTTCTTCTCCTCACGAGAGGAACGGCGCGTCTCGTGGACTTCGTTCAGGCATCCTCTGGTCTGGCGCGCAGGGTCCGCATTCGCTGGCGACGGGGCGTGACGGGCCCGGGTTTGGGTGGCTCGGCGACGCCGACCTCGAGCAGCGCGGCGTCTGTGAACGGCTGCACGCCGTAGCCCATCATCGCGAGACGGGGATCGTCGGATGCATCGCAATCGAACAGCATCGCGCCGACGAGCATGATGACGGCGAGCTTGAACCCGCCGAGCGCGCGGTACCACCCTCGGTCGCGCGCCTCGATGCCACTGTGCTGCTCGTAGACGGCAACGGCCTCGTCCCGCGTCAACGCACCGGCGCGGGCCGTGAACGAGCTCGGTATGGTCCACATGCACTCGAGGTACCCGAGGTCGGTACGCGGGTCGCCCACGGTCGCGAGCTCCCAGTCGAACACCGCGCTCACGGCATCCTCGATGAATGCGAAGTTCCCAGGCTTGACGTCGCCGTGCACGAGCGTCGTCACTTCGCTGCACTGGGGACGCTGCTCTTCGAGGCACCGGGCGAGGAGCTCGAGCGCAGGCAGACGGGCGCGTCGCACGCGCTGCATCTCGGCCGTCCAGTGTGCGAGCTCGTGCCCGACATGGTCGTCGGCGCGGAACGCCGCGAGCTCGGCCACCGTGGCGTCGACGCGGTGGATCCCGGCGAGCGTCGCCACGAGGTCCCGCGACATGCGACGGAGGCGCTCGGGATCGTGCGCGACCACCGTCGCGTTGTCAGCCTCATAGACAGTGCCGGCGCAGCGCTCCATCACATAGAACTCGCTCCCGAGCACCGCGCCGGTCGGCTCGTACCACAACACCCTGGGTGAGGGCACCGGTGTCGGTTCCAGGGCGCGGAGAATCGCGAACTGCCGTGCGAGGTCGTACGGCTCGAGCAAACCGGGCGCGGCGGGCCGCACCCGTAGGACGACGTCTCGCCGATGCTCGCCGCCTCGGTCCCGCCACGCGAGGGTCAAGAGCAAGGTCTCGGCCGAGTGTCCGAACGTGACTCGGTCGACTCCGGCGATCTCCACGCGATCGGAATCGGCGAGCTGGCCGGCGAACCAGTCGCGCAGGCGGTCGAGCTGGTCGGGCACCACGTGTTCAGGCGGCGCTGAAGCGGATGCGGACGCGGTCGTACGCGCGGGCGAACGTCGCGGGGAGAATCCGCGGTTCAGCGGCGTCGACGAGCTCCCAGTCGGGCATCCGGCGCAGGAGCTCCTCGAACAGACGCGGATCTCGAGCCGCGCGAGGTGCGCGCCCAGGCAGAAGTGCGTGCCGAAGCCGAACGCGACGTGCCGGTTGTGTGCCCGCGTGACATCGAGGACATCCGGGTCGTCGAACGCGCGGGGATCTCTGTTCGCGGATGC
>DATBEZ010000016.1:0-47969 GCA_036558745.1 Acidimicrobiia bacterium | reverse complement strand
CCGGACCGCGTGACGAGGCCGCGTCAGGAGGCTGCGGCACGCCGGAGGCGCGTGGCGCGACGAGTCCCCGACGAGTGGTGGAGGCGCCCGTGACGACACCCTGGACGAGCACCGCCAGTGCGACGCTGGGTGGTGACGGGTCGACCCTGACCCTGGTCGAGGGCTCCTCGTTCTGCATCTCGTCGCACTCGGGCGACATCCTGCCGGGGCTCCCGCAGGGCCTGTTCTTCCGCGACACCCGCTTCCTCTCGGAGCTGCGCCTGCGTCTCAACGCGGCGTGGCCGGAACCGCTCGCGGCGACGCTCAACGACCCGTTCAGCGGGATGTTCGTGTCACGGGACCGGCCCCGACCCGGACGCGCCGATTCCACGCTCATGCTCTTCCGCAACCGCTACGTCGGGCGCGGGATGCGCGAAGACCTCGTGGTGCACAACTTCGGCGAGGAGCCGGCGTTCTGCTCGATCGAGCTGATGGTCGGGTGCGACTTCGCGGACCTGTTCGAGGTCAAGGAGGGCCGGGTCGAGAAGGCGGGCGAGCTGCACGTCGACGAGACGCCGGGCGGGCTCGACTACAGCTACCGGCGGGGCCGGTTCCGTCGCGGCGCGCGCGTATGGCTGTCCGAGCCGCCGCAGGTGAGTCCCGACGTGCTGAGCTTCGAGGTCATCGTTCCCGCGCGCGGCGAATGGCGCACGTGCCTGCAGGTGACGCCGATCATCGACGAGCAGGAGATCACGCCGCGCCACGTCTGCGGACGGCCCGTGGAGCGCTCGACGCCCGTCGAGCGCCTCGAGGCGTGGCGCCGTCGACTGCCGCGGCTCACGACCGAGCACGAGGACTTTCGTTCGTTGCTCGAGCGCTCGACGGAGGATCTCGCCGCGCTGCGCATCTTCGATCCCGAGTTCCCCGACCGCGCGGTCGTCGCCGCGGGCGCGCCGTGGTTCATGACGCTCTTCGGGCGCGACTCGCTCATCACGTCGTGGATGGCGATGCTCGCGGATTGCGAGCTCGCGCTGGGGACGCTGCAGACGCTCGCGCGCTTTCAGGGCGTCGACGTGAACCCGATCACGGAGGAGGAGCCGGGGCGCATCCTGCACGAGATGCGCTTCGGCGAGAGCGCGGAGCTCTCGCTCGGCGGTGGAAGGGTCTACTACGGGACCGCCGACGCGACGCCGTTGTTCGTCATGCTGCTCGGCGAGGTCGAGCGGTGGGCGGGCAAGCGCAACGAGATCGACGCGCTGATCCCGGCTGCGGATCGGGCGCTCGAGTGGATGCAGAAGTTCGGTGATCGCGACGGCGACGGGTACGTCGAGTACCAGCGCACGACCGACAGGGGCCTGCAGAACCAGGGCTGGAAGGACTCGTGGGACGCGGTGCGCTTCGCCGACGGGACGCTGGCCCAGGCGCCGATCGCGCTCTGCGAGGTGCAGGGGTACGTGTACGCGGCGCTGGTCGCTCGTTCGCACATCGCGACCGAGCACGGTGATCTCGACCTCGCCGGCGCGTTGCGGGCGCGCGCCGTCGAGCTCAAGCGCGGGTTCAACCGCGACTTCTGGCTCGACGAGCACGGCTGGTTCGCGATGGGGCTCGATCGCGACAAGAGGCCCATCGACGCGATGGCGTCGAACATGGGTCACTGCCTGTGGACCGGCATCGTCGACGAGGAGAAGGCGCCGCTCGTCGCCAAGCACCTGCTGTCGGACGCCTGCTTCTCCGGGTGGGGCATCCGCACCCTGGCCGACACCATGGCCGGCTACAACCCGATCAGCTACCACAACGGGAGCGTGTGGCCACACGACAACGCGATCTCCGCGGCGGGGCTCATGCGCTACGGCTTCGTGGACGAGGCGCACCGCGTGATCGAAGGGCAGGTGCACGCGGGCGCGTTCTTCGGCAACCGCATGCCCGAGCTGTTCGCCGGTCTCGCTCGTGGTGACGTCTCGTTCCCGGTGTCGTACCCGACGTCGTGCTCGCCGCAGGCGTGGGCGGCCGCCAGCCCGTTGCTGTTCCTTCGCACGATGCTGCGCTTCGAACCCGACATCCGCAACGAGGAGCTGCACCTCGCGCCCGTGCTGCCCGACTGGATCGGCACGTTGCGCCTCGAGGAGATCCCGTTGATGGGTGGTCACCTGTCGATCGAGGTCGAGGGCGCGCACCTGCGCACCCTCGAGGTGCCGCGCGGCCTCACCATCGTGCGCACCCCGCGCCGCCCCACCTTCTGACGTCGCGCCCCGTCCCTCACTGAGGAAACGGGTCAGGTCGGGACGGAGAGGGAGAGGGCGAAGTCGCCGGCCGGGTCGGTCCACCACTCACGGAGCTCGAGCCCGACCTCGGCCAGCTCCTCCTCGACCCGCTCGCGACGGAACTTCGCGCTGATCTCCGTTCGCATCTCCTCACCGGCGGAGAACTGCACGTCGAGGCCGAGGTCGCGCACGCGCACCGCCTGGTCGACGGTCGAACGCAGCCGCATCTCGATCCACTCCGGGCCGGCCTCGAACCGGGCGACATGCTCGAAGCGGTCGAGCGCGAAGTCGGCGCCGAGCTCGCGGTTGACGACCGCGAGCACGTTGCGGTTGAACGCCGCGGTGACGCCCGCGCCGTCGTCGTACGCGGCCTCGAGTCGGTCGACGTCCTTCACCAGGTCGGTGCCGAGCAGGAACGCGTCGTCGGACGTGAGCCCCTTCGCGATCTCGGCGAGGAACTCGGTGCGCGGCCCCGGTGGCAAATTGCCGATCGTCCCGCCCAGGAACGCGACGAGACGCGTGCCTTCCGACGGGATCGTGTGCAGGTGGTGCTCGAAGTCGCCGACGACCGCGTGCACCTCGACCGGCGCGTACTCACGCGCCACCGCGTCGGCGGCGTCGCGCAACGTCGCCTCGCTGACGTCGAACGGGACGAACCGACGCAGCGACCCGTGGGCAGCGAGCGCGTCGAGCAGGATGCGGGTCTTCTCCGATGTGCCCGAGCCGAGCTCGACGAGCGTGTCGGCACCGGTCAGCTCGGCGATCTCACGCGCCCGCTCGACGAGGATCGAGCGCTCGGCGCGCGTCGGGTAGTACTCGGGCAGGCGAGTGATCTCGTCGAAGAGCTGCGAGCCGCGGTCGTCGTAGAACCACTTTGGTGGGAGGTCCTTGGGCGTGGATCGCAGCCCGCGCGTCACGTCGTCGCGCAACGCGGCGCGCAGGTCGCCGCCGGTCAGATGGACGTCGACGTTCACGTTGGCGGCGTTCACGTTGGTGGTCGCGGGTTCGGGCACAACGGCTCCTGGGGTCGAGGGGGGAAGGGGATCGCGACGGGTCAGAGCGGGATCGAGACGGTCCGATCGGGTGTCGCCTCGACGAAGCTGGCGTCGGCGACGGGCTCCCAACCGGCACCGTCGTCGAGGGGCTCGGACGCGACGACGGTCGCGCCCCGGGAACGGCGGACGAAGAGCGTGTTGCCGATGGCGGTCGCATACGCGCGACCTCCGTCGACCAGCAGCAGGTTCAGGCGACCGCCCGCGCGCTCGTGCACGCGGGTGGCGACGGTTCGGAGCGCGGGAGCGGGTCGCGTCCCGTCGTCGACCAGGTCGAGGACGAGCGCGAGCAGCACCTCGGAGTCGGTGTCGCCCTCGAGCGCGTCCCGCCGGGCCGGCGACAGCCACCCGCGCAGCTCCTCCCCGACGCCGTCGTGGAACGCCGGCACCGAGCCGTTGAGCGAGAACGACCATCGCCCCGCGACGAACGGGGCGTTGCCGGTCGCGTCGACGACGGAGCCCGGCGACGCGGCACGCGCCGCGGCCACCAACGCACGCGAGACGGGCGGCGGGTCGGCGAGGAACGCGACGTCGTCCCACATCGGCGTCGCGGTCCGGTGCACGCGCGGCGTACGGGCCCGCTCCGGGTACCACGCGACGCCCCACCCGTCGGGGTTGTCGGGTGTCGCGGTCTGCAACTTCGGCGCGACGGCCTGTTGCACGAGCGCGTGCGGTGCGTCGAAGAGCAGACGCTCGGGTGCGATCGGCGGACCGAGATACGCGAGGTGCCGGCACATGCGCGCGTCACGCGTCCCGTGCGCAGCGGAAGCCGGCGAAGATCTGGCGCCGGATCGGGTAGTCCCAGTTGCGGAACGTCGTGCGGACGGCGCTGCGATGCGTCGCCCACGAGCCGCCGCGCAACACCTTGTACTCGGGCCCGAAGAACACCTCCGAGTACTCGCGGTACGGGAACGACGTGAAGCCGGGGTAACCGTGGAAGTCGGTCGCCGTCCACTCCCAGACGTCGCCCACCATCTGGTGGCAGCCGGCCGGACTGACGCCGCGGGGGCGCGAACCCGCGGGGTCGGGACCGAAGCGCTGCTGACCGAGGTTCGCGACGTCCGCGTCGGGATCGTCGTCGCCCCACGGGTATCGCAGCTTCCGGCCGCGCGCGGCGTCCCACGACGCGGCCTTCTCCCATTCGGCCTCGGTCGGCAGCCGTCGTCCGGCCCAGCGCGCGTACGCGTCGGCTTCGTACCAGCAGACGTGCTGCACCGGCTCGAGCTCCGGGAGCGGTTCCCACGCGCCGAACCGGAGCCGCCGCCATTCGCGGGATCGGCTCCTGCTCGCTGCGCGCCAGAACTGCGGATGCTCCAGTGCGGCCTTCTGGCGCCACGCCCAACCCGCGTCCGTCCACCAGCAGGGATCGTCGTAGCCTCCGGCTTCGACGAAGCGCGCGTACGCACCGTTCGTCACCGGCGTGGTGTCGATCCGGAAGGGCGGGAGCTCCAGCTCGAACGCCGGTCGCTCGTTGTCGTACGCCCACGGCTCGCGGTCCGTGCCCATGACGAACGGGCCGCCCTCGACGAGCACCTCGGGTGCCGCGACCGCACCCGCAGCGCGCGCCGTCTCGTCGGGACGCGGGTACGGCTCGCCCTCACGAAATTGCAGCGTGGCGAGCATCGTCTCGTCGTGCTGGTGCTCGTGTTGGACGACCATCCCGTAGACGAACGCGTCGCGCAGGAGCGGGTCACCGTCGAGCTGAACGCGGTCGAGCACGTCGAGCGTTCGCTCGCGGACGCTGGCCACGAACGCGCGCGCGTCATCAGGGCCGAGCAGCGGCAACGACGGTCGTTCCCCGCGCGGGTGACGGAACGCGTCGTAGATGTCGTCGTAGAGCTCGTTGGTCGGCGGCGCGCCGGTGAGTCGCCGGATGAGCCACAGCTCCTCGTAGTGGCCGATGTGGGCGAGATCCCAGCAGAGCGGTGACATCAACGGCGAGTGCTGGGCGCGGAGCTCCGCGTCGGAGAGCGGTGCGAGCAGCGCGAGCGAGCGCGCCCGCGCCTCGTGGAGCTCCGCGGCGACCCGCTCCTTCCCGATGGTCGTCGTGAGGTCGATATTCATGGCTCTCTCAGCTCCGCAGTCCCGGGCTCCGCCCACTGCTGCGCTTCGGTTCGTACCGTGTCACGCGCGCTCCCTGGCTCGATCCGACGGCGCAGGCCACTGGCTGCCGTCGCGGGTCCACTCGGCGAGACGGTCGTCCGCGGGACATCGACCGCGTGCGACGTAGCGGTCGCGGTACTCGGCGACGAGGTCGACGGTCGCGGGATCGACGCCGAGGCGCACGAGCGCGTCGAGCGCGGCAGCGAAGCAGTCGCGTGCGGCGCGGGCGAGGATCGGGTGCTGCACCGCGTGACGCGCGGCCTCCCGCCACATGTCGCGAGCCCGCTGCACCGCGAAGCCGGCGCGCTCACGCGCCTCGGCATCGTCGAGCAACGCGGTCGTGACCGCCGCCGCCACCTTCCACCACGGGTCGGGCAACGCGTCGAACATGCGCAGCTCGAGCCACCCGCGCGGCCGGACCGGCGGGAACAGGGTCGTGAGGTGGTAGCGGAGGTCGTCGAGCGTGGGGTAGCCCCACTCGGGATCACCGTCCATCCACGATCGGAAGGTGAGTGGCCGCAGCGCCGGTTCGAAGTCGTCGTGGGAGTGGCGCACGAGCATGACGCGCGCGTCGAGCACGTACTGCTCCCACGCGCGCGCCGGCGCCAGCGACGACGCGACCGGCGTGGTGCGGGTCGGGTCGAGTGCGAGCCACACCGCGAGTCGCGTCGAACGCCAGCCGCTCGGCCGTCCATCCTCGAGGGGCGAGTTCGCGAACGCGGCCGCGAGGGTCGGCCCCAGCGCGTGCGCGACGTCCCAGCGGGCCTCGACGTCGGCGGCCGCGCCGATGTCGAGGTTCACCTGGACCGATGCGGTCGCGCACATCATGGCCGCACCCGAAGGCCACTCGTTGTCGAAGTACGCGGCCATGGCGCGGTAGCGCGCGGTGTCGAGCACGCGACAGCGAGGTCGTTGCGGATCGAGACCGAGCGCAACCATCGCCAACCCCTCGCAGGCGAACGCGTCGCGCAGCACGGCGGCGTCGTCGGCGAGGATGCGCGCGGCCGCGTCGATGCCCTCGCCGGGTGGCGAGCTCAGCTCGACCTGACCGCCGGGCTCGAACGTGAGGCGCGAGTCGATACGGGTCACGGCTTCGGCGCAGATCTCGACCACGCGTTCCATGGCGACCGCGCGTCGTGGGTCGTCGCGCGCGACGACGAACCACTCGGCCTCGATCCCGACCCTCCCTCGCGAGGAGGGACGGAAGCAGTCGTCGAGGATCGCGCGCAGCTCGCGGGCGGTCAGGCTGACCTGTGGCGCGGGCACCCTACCGGTGTCCGAAGTGCGCGGAGACCCATGTCATGTTCCGCACCGGCGCGAGCCAGAGCTGGTTTTCGTGCATCGCTCCTCCCGTCCTTCCCGTCATGGTGTCGTTACGTGGTCTCGAACTCGGGTGCAGGTTCCGCACCCACCGACGTCCGCAGCTCGCGGTGGATCGCGTCGGGGGTGAGCACACCCACGAAACGCTCGCCGTCGACGACCGCGACCCGGCCCGACTCCGTGAGCAGCGTCGCGGCCAACGCGGCCTCCAGCGAATCGTCGACCGAGATCCAGCCCTCGATCCGCCGCGCCCGCTCGCCGACGGTTCCCTCACCGTCGACGTCGCAGTCCGCCACCTGGCCGTGCAGCGCGCCGTCGTCGACGACGGCCAGCCAGTCGGTCGCGTCGCGAGCCATCAGCGCGCGCGCCTCCTCGAGCGACGCGGACGACGGCAGATTGGGCGGCCAGACGATCCCGTCCAGCGACACCGCTGTCACCTTGAGCCGCTTGAGCGCACGATCGGAGCCCACGAAGTCCGACACCATCCGGTTCGCGGGGTGGCCGAGCACCTCGGCCGGCGTGTCGTACTGCATGAGCACGCCGCCGACGTCGAGGATCGCGATCCGCGTCCCGAGCTTCACGGCCTCCTCGACGTCGTGGGTGACGAACACGACCGTCTTGCGCACCTCCGCCTGCAGGCGCAGGAACTCGTCCTGCAACCGACCCCGGGTCACGGGGTCGATCGCACCGAACGGCTCGTCCATCAGCAGCACCGGTGGATCGGCAGCCAGGGCGCGTGCGACACCGACGCGCTGGCGCTGACCACCCGAGAGCTGCGCTGGGTAACGGCGCCGGTACGCAGCGGGGTCGAGTCCCACGAGCTCGAGCAGCTCGCCGACGCGCGCCCGGATGCGGTCGCGGTCCCAACCGAGCAGGCGGGGAACGGTGGCGACGTTCGCCTCGATGGTCTCGTGCGGGAAGAGACCCACCTGCTGGATCACGTATCCCATACGGCGCCGCAGCTGGACCGGATCGACCTTCGTCACGTCGTCGTCGGCGAGGAGGATCCGGCCCGACGTCGGCTCGATGAGGCGGTTGATCATCTTGAGCGTCGTCGTCTTGCCGCAGCCCGATGGCCCGATGAGGATGCACGTCTCGCCCTCGGGGACCTCGAGCGACAGATCCGTGACCGCGAGCTGGCCGTTCGCGTAGCGCTTGCTGACCGACTCGAGGCGGATCATGGTCGCGGGCCTCCCGCGGCTCGGCCCGTGCGCCGACGGCGACGGGGGAGCGATGGCGTCGCGTCGGGCACCCGTTCGATCGACCCGGCTTCCGCGACGGAGGCGACGCTACCATCGGCCCACTGCGACGTTCCCCGCGTCTTTTTCGACGCCGCGCCGCGTTCCTCGCATGGGTTCCGTCCTCGCCGCCGGCTACAGCGGCTCCGCCTGGATCGACTGGTCCTGGGTGAACGACCACACGACCGAGATCCTCACGCGCCTGCGCGAGCACGTGGTCCTGGCCGGGCTGGCCCTCCTGTACGGCCTCATCATCGCGGTGCCGCTGGCGGTGCTCGCCTCCCGGAAGCGCCGGCTGCTGGCCCCGATCCTCTCGGTCACGGGCGTGCTCTACACGATCCCCTCGCTCGCCGCCTTCGCATTCCTCCTGCCGTTCACCGGTCTGTCACGCGAGACGGCGTTGATACCCCTGACCGCGTACTCACTGCTGATCCTGGTGCGCAACGTCGTGACCGGTCTCGACGCGGTCCCGCCCGAGGTCGTCGAGGCCGCGCGGGGTATGGGCTACTCGGGGACGCGACAGCTGCTGCGCATCGAGCTGCCGCTCGCGGTGCCGACGATCATCGCCGGTGTGCGGATCGCAGCGGTCACGCTGATCGGGCTGGTCCCCGTCGCCGCGCTCATCGGGCAGGGTGGGCTCGGGGCGATGATGCTCGACGGGTTCCAGCGCTCGTTCCGGACGCCGATCACCGTCGCCGGCGTGCTCGTGATCGCGCTGGCGGTCGTCGTCGACGCGGCGCTGCTGGCACTGCAACGACTCGCGACTCCGTGGACGTGGCGCGCCCGGAGCATCGCGTGAGCGAGCGGAGCACGACTCCGACCTCGCCCGGCGACAGCACAACGCGGAGCGAGCACGCCAGGGAGATCGCGTGAGCGCGAACGGGCGCGCGTCGTGAGCTTCCTGGGCGACGTCTTCGACTGGTTCGCCAACGGCGACCACTGGACCGGGAACGAGGGCATCCCGCACCTCGTCCTCCAGCACCTCGGGATCTCGGCCATCTCGCTGGTCGTCGCGGTCCTGGTCGCGCTGCCGATCGGCCTGGTGCTCGGGCACGCGCGCAAGGGCGGGTTCGTCGCCGTCAACGTGTCGAACGTGGGGCGCGCGCTGCCGAGCCTCGCGATCCTGCTGCTCGCGGTGCTCACGTTCGGGATCAAGGATCCGCCCGAGGTGTTCCGGAGCGTGGGCATCGGCTCCATACCCACGTTCATCGCGCTCGTCGCACTCGCGATCCCGCCGATCCTCACCAACACGTACGTCGGCATCGCCGACGTGGACCCCGACCTGCGCGACGCGGCGAGCGGCATGGGCATGAACGGTCGCCAGCAACTGTGGCGCGTCGAGTTGCCGGTCGCGCTGCCGCTGATCATGGCCGGGATCCGCACGAGCGCGATCGCGGTGATCGCGACCGCCACGCTCGCGGCGTATGTCGGCTGGGGTGGGCTCGGCCGCTACATCATCGACGGGCTCGCGGTCCAGGACAACGCGAAAGTGTTCGCGGGCGCGCTCCTCGTGGCATTGCTCGCGATCGCCGTCGAGCTCGCGCTCGGCGCGCTCCAACGCGTGCTCGTCTCACCGGGCCTGCGTGTCGATGCCGGTCCGGCCGGGGAGATCACCACACCGCCGAGGCCGGCACGCGCCTAACGTGCACGTCCGAGCGGGGTGGGCTCGAGCGAAACGAACTCTCGGGAGGCATCCACATGACGAAATCGCGAACCCGCTCCGGTAAGCACGCGCTCGCGACGGTCGCCGTCGCGCTCGTGATCGCGCTGGCGCTCGCCGCGTGCGGCAGCTCCAGCTCGGGCAAGGCCAAGTCGGGGAGCAGCGCCGCCAGCAACACGAAGCTCGTCGTCGGCTCGAAGAACTTCGGCGGTGCGCAGATCCTCAGCCAGGCGTACGGCCAGGCGCTGGCCGCGAAGGGCTACAAGATCACGTACAGGGACAATCTCGGCGCCACCGAGATCGTCTACAAGGCGCTGCAGAACGGCGACATCGACCTCTACGGCGAGTACCAGGGAACGTTGTTGACGTACCTCGGCGGTACCCCCACGGCCGATCGTCAGACGACGTACGCGGCGCTGCAGCAGAAGCTGCCGAGCGACATCGTCGCGACGACGCCCGCGGAAGCCGTCGACGTCAACGGCTTCTACGTGTTGAAGTCGACTGCGGACAAGTACCACCTCACCACGCTCTCCAGCCTGGTGCCCGTCGCGCCCCAGCTCGTCTTCGGTGGGACGCCGGAGTGCCAGGACCGACCGCTGTGCCTCGGGACGAAGGAGCAGCAGCTCTACGGACTGCACTTCAAGGACGTGAAGAAGCTCGACGAGGGCGGCCCGGTCACGACGAAGGCACTCGACGACGGCACGATCCAGGTCGGGCTGCTCTTCACGGGCAGCAGCGTGATCAAGTCCAACTACGTGCTGCTCACGGACGACAAGGGTCTGCAGCCGGCCGACAACCCGGTCGCGGTGATACGCAAGAGCGTCGACACGTCCGCGATCAACGGCATCATCGACAAGGTCAACGCGGCGATGACGACCGCCGAGTACAACAAGCTCGCCCTGCAGGTCCAGAACGAGAAGCAGGACCCGAAGGACGTCGCGGCCCAGTTCCTCAAGGACCACGGGCTCGCATAGGCGTCCCGACGTCGTGCGCCCGAGCGTGTGACCGCCCGCAGGCGGCGGTCACACGCTCGGGAAACGGCGTGACAGGCGGGGAGCGAAGCCGCGGCCGCACGGAGTGGTGCTCCACAGGCCGTCGGGGCGCCGTCATGATCGCGGGTGCCGCTGGTGGACCTGCGTAGACTCCAAGCCCGTGGAGTTCACCGTCGCGGCGCTCACCCGGCGTGTGCGCGAGGGCCTGGAAGTTCCCGGCCCCACCTCGCCGGACTTTCTCTCCGCGCCTGCGCCCGCCGACGTCCGTGGCGACTCCTCCGTTGCCACGCCGACGCCGACGACGCTCAGGGACGTGGCCGCGATGTACCGCCGGCTCGTCGCGGTCGCGCGTGATGCCGGCATCTACCTCGCGACCGACGATCTCGTGTTCCTGGTTGCCGCATACGACAGCGTGCTCGGCCGGGAGCCCGACGATCCCGGCTTCCTCGAGTTCGCGACGCGGCTGCAGAGCGGGTCCGCGCGGGTGCGCGTCGTCGCCGGTCTCACGCGTTCACCGGAGTTCGCGCGACGACACGCGCGCGCATCGATGCACGCGCGCCTTCCCGTGGTCCCGATGTGGAAGATCACGCGCGCGCTGCCCGGTCACTGGCAACTCTTCGCACGAGCGATCGGTGTCGACGGCGCGCGAGCCGACCCGCCGGTCCGCGATCGTTCGCAGGATCTCATCTCGGAGGTCAACCACCGGGTGATCGAGCTCGAAGCCCGGCACTGGGAGGTCGCAAGCCTGGTGCGCGAGAGCACGCGCACCGTCCTCGACCGGCTCGATCCGTCGCGAGCCGTGGACGGCGTCCGGTGACCCCGGGCGCCTCGACGCGCCCGGTCGTGGTGGTGGGAACCGGCGGGCACGCTCACGTCTGTGTGGAGCTGCTCCAGCAGGACCGCTCGCTCGAGCTCCTCGGCTGTACCGGACCCGCGCCGTCGGACGACGGCTCGATGGAGGTGCCCTACCTCGGCACCGACGACGATCTCGCCGGCTTGTTCGCCGACGGGATCAGCCACGCGTTCGTCGCGGTCGGCGACAATGCCCGGAGGAAGCGGCTGCAGACGGATCTCCAACGCATCGGTTACACGATCGTGAACGCGATCAGCCGGGACGCGGTGATCTCTCCGAGCGTTCGGCTCGGTACGGGAGTGGCGGTGATGCCAGGCGCGATCGTCAATGCGGGGACGGTCGTCGGCGACGGTGCCGTGTTGAACACCGGCTGCTCGGTCGATCACGACTGCCGGGTCGGCACCGCCGCACACGTCGCACCGCGCGTGGCGGTCGCGGGCTGGGTCGACATCGGCGAGGGCGTGTTCCTCGGCATCGGGAGCTGCGTGATCGACAAGGTGAGCATCGGGGCGTGGACCGTGGTCGGCGCGGGTGGCGCGGTGACGACGGATCTCCCGCCGGGCATCACCGCCGTCGGCGTCCCGGCCCGCCCGGTCCGAGCGGCCGAGAGGATGATCGGATGAGCGCAGAGCGTCGCTCGATCCCCGCGGCACAGCCGTTCATGAGTGGCAACGAGGCGAAGTATGTCGCCGACTGCCTCGAGACCGGATGGATCTCGTCGATCGGTCGCTACGTCTCGGAGTTCGAGAGCGTGTTCGCGGAGTTCTGCGGCGTCCGTCACGCGGCCACGTGCAACAACGGCACCAGTGCGCTCCACCTCGCGCTCCTCGCGATGGGGGTCGAAGCGGGTGACGAGGTGCTCGTCCCGACGCTGACCTACATCGCGACCGCGAACGCCGTGCGCTACTGCGGCGCGAACCCGGTCTTCGTCGACTCCGAGCCGACCACCATGAACCTCGACCCGGCCGACATCGAGCACCGGATCACGCCGCGGACGCGAGGCATCATCGCCGTCCACCTCTACGGTCATCCGGCTGCGATGTCGCAGATCAACGGGGTCGCACGCCGGCACGGGCTCTGGGTGATCGAGGACGCCGCGGAGGCGCACGGGGCGCGTTGTGACGGCCGCCGGACCGGCGCCCTGGCCGACGTGGCGACGTTCAGCTTCTTCGGCAACAAGATCGTGACCACCGGTGAGGGTGGCATGGTCACGACCGACGACGACGAGATCGACGCGCGCGTGCGGTTGCTGCGTGGCCAGGGGATGGATACCGAGCACCGGTACTGGTTCCCGGTCGTCGGCTTCAACTACCGGATGACGAACATCCAGGCTGCGCTCGGGCTCGCGCAGCTCGAGATGATCGACACCCAACTCACGCGGCGCCGCGAGATCGGAGAGTGGTACGACGAGGACCTCCGTCGGCTCGGGGCCGCGGTGACCCTCCCGCCGCACGAGCCGTGGGCCGACCCGGTCAACTGGCTCTACACCGTCCGTCTCAACTCGGGCGGCGAGGCCGAGCGCGACGCGCTCATGGCTGCGCTCGCCTCCACCGGCGTCGAGACGCGTCCGGTCTTCTACCCGGTCCACACGATGCCGCCGTACGGAGGATCGAACGGCGAGTACCCGGTCGCGGAGGACCTCGCGGCCCGCGGCGTGAGCCTGCCCACGCATGCCGCGCTCACGCGTGACGACGTCGCGTACGTCGCTGAGCATCTCGCGGGTCATCTCGAGGACGACTGACCGTGCGGGTCCTCGTCGTGTCGTCGGTGATGCCGTTCGTGGACGGCGGCGGCACACTCATCGTCGACTGGCTCGAAGAGGGCTTGCGCGAGCACGGCCACCAGGTCGATGTCGTCCGCCTGCCGTTCCGCCTGACCACGCGCGGCATGCCGGCCCGCGTCGCGGGGATGCGGCTCTTCGACGTCGCCGAGCACGGCGATCGCATGATCGCCATCCGGTATCCCGCGCACGTCGTTCGCCACCCGCAGAAGGTCGTGTGGTTCATCCACCACCACCGGCCGCTCTTCGACTTGTGGGGCACCCGCTATCAGGACGTGCTCGACGACGCCGAGGGCCGCACCATCCGCGAGATGCTGCGCTGCTCCGACAACGTGACCCTCGCCGAGGCCCGCCGGCTGTTCACGAACTCGCAGGTCGTAGGTGATCGCCTGCGCCGCTTCAACGGGCTCGAGTCCGAGGTGCTCTACCCGCCGGTGGCGCATCCCGAGCGGTTCCGGACGAACGACTACGGCGACTTCATCTTCTATCCGAGCCGCGTGAACGAGCACAAACGGCAATCCCTCGCGGTCGAGGCGCTCGCGCACACGACGACTCCGGTGCGACTCGTGCTCGCGGGGCAGTTCGACGACGAGCACTACCCGCCGTTCCTCGAAGGTCTCGCGCGCGAGGCGGGCGTGATCGACCGTCTGACGATCCTCCGGCGATGGATCTCGGAGGAGGAGAAGATCGCGCTCCTCGCCGATTGCCTCGCGGTCGCGTATCTGCCCTACGACGAGGATTCCTACGGGTTCCCCTCGTTGGAGGCGCACCACTCGCGCAAGGCCGTCATCACGACGACTGATGGTGGTGGCACGCTCGAGCTCGTCGGTGACGGCGTGAACGGCTTCGTGTCGAAGCCGGATCCGGTGGCGCTGGCCGCGTGCTTCGACCAGCTCTGGGAAGACCGGAACCTGGCGCAGCGCATGGGCGAGGCCGGCGAGCAACGCGTTCGCGAGCTCGGCATCGACTGGAGCAACACGATCACGCGCCTGCTCGCATGAGGGTCGCGGTCGTCAACAACTGCGTGCCCTTCCTCTCCGGCGGCGCGGAGCACCTCGCCGACTCGCTCGTCACCCAGCTCGAGCGTCACGGGCACCGCGCGCAGCTCTTCCGGTTCCCGTTCCGTTGGAACCCGCTCGTCAAGATCTCGGAGAGCATGCTGGCCGCGAGCATGTGCGAGATCGACGTCGCGGATCGCGTCATCGGTCTGAAGTTCCCCGCCTACTACGTACAGCACGACACGAAGGTCCTCTGGTTGCTGCACCAGTTCCGGCAGGTCTACGACCTGTGGGGCACCGAGCAGGGACTGGAGCAGACGGAGGAGGCGGAGCAGGTGCGCCACTCGATCATGCGCGCCGACAACCGTTGCTTCTCCGAGTGTCAGGCGATCTACACCAACTCTCCGGTGACGCGCGACCGGCTCGCGCAGTACAACGCGGTCGACGCGACGGTGCTCTGGCCTCCGCTCGGCGATGCGGACAGTCTGCGCGGGGGCGACGCGGGCGACTACGTGCTCGCCCACGGTCGTATCAACAGCCTCAAGCGCCAGGAGCTCGTCGTCGAGGCCATGCGCCATGTCCGCACCGGTGTGCGCGTCGTCGTCGCCGGCGCGCCGGAGACCGACGACGACGAAGCCCGCCTTCGGCGCATCGTCGACGAGCACGGATTGGGTGATCGCGTCGAGCTGCGCATGCGGTTCGTGGACGAGGACGAGAAGCGCGATCTCCTCGCCGGCGCGCTCGCGTGCGCGTACGTGCCCTACGACGAGGACTCCTACGGCTACGTGACGCTCGAGGCGTTCCAGGCCCGCAAGCCGGTCGTCACCTGTGTCGACTCGGGGGGTATCGGCCTGCTCGTCGACCACGGCGTCACCGGTCTCGTGGCCGATCCCGATCCGCGGGCGCTCGCGGCCGCGTTCGACGAGCTCTATCGTCGGCGCGACGTTGCGCGCGCGATGGGCGCAGCCGGGTTGCAGCGGGTCGCCCAGCTCGGCATCACGTGGGACAACGTCGTCGAGGTGCTGACGCGGTGAGGCTCGCGTGGTGCACGCCGTTCTCCCGGCACAGCGCGATCGGCGCCGTCAGCCGTGTCGTGGCCGAGCAGCTCGCTCGCACCTGCGATGTCGAGGTCTTCTATCCGGCCACCTCGGATCCGTTGTCGACGGCGCTGACGACCCATCCGATGTTCGTCGGGGAGAACGCGACCTCGGTCCTCGCCGACTTCGACCTCGTCGTGTACTGCATGGGGAACCACCTCTGGAACCACAAGTCGATCGCCGACGCGCAGCAACGCGTGCCCGGCATCGTCATCCTCCACGACCTGGTGCTTCACCACTTCTTCGTCGACCATTGCTTCCACTCCGAGGGGGGCAAGCAGCGGTATCTCCGGGAGATCGGGCGTCTGTACGGGGCCGAGGAGCGTGAGCGCGCCCGCGTCGGCCTCGAGTCGGCTCCTGCCGACCGGTGGCAACCGGTGCATCCCGAGCTCACGCCGATGTTCGAGCTGTTCATCGCGGGCGCGACCGGCGTCGTGACCCACTCCGAGTACGCGCGCGACCGTGTGCGCGAGAAGTTCTTGGGCCCGGTCGCGGCGATCCCGCTGCCGGTGGTCCCCCGCGCACACCGCCTCCAGTCCGCGGAGCTACAGGACGACGGGAAGGTCGTCGTGTCCACGATCGGGCAGATCAACCCGAACAAGCAGATCGCCGACGTCATCGAAGCGCTCGGGCGTGATCCGTCCCTCGCGGCGCGCGTCCGCTATCTCGTCGTCGGGCCGTGCCCCGACGCGCACCGCCGCGAGCTCGAAGCGCTCGTCGTCGAGCACGGCCTCGAGGACGTCGTGGAGCTGCGTGGTCGCGTCGACGAGGAGGAGCTGGACGCGGTGCTCGCCGCGAGCGACGTCTGCGTGAACCTCCGCCGGCCGTGCATCGAGGCCGCGTCGGCATCGCTGGGCGAGGAGATGTGGTACGGCAAGCCGACCATCGTCGCGGACGCGGGCTGCTATTCGGAGCTCCCCGACGACGCCGTCGTGAAGATCGATCCCGACGACCCCGTGGGTGCGACCGGGTTGGCATTGCGGATGCTCGTCGACGACGTGAGCAGGCGACGCGCCGTCGGCGAACGGGCGGCGGCATACGCGCGGGCGCATCTGCGCGCCGATCTGTACGCGGCAAAGTTGGTCGCGTTCGTCGACGAGGTGCTCGCGTCACGCCCGTTCCTGGCCGTCGCGGATGCGCTCGGTCACCACCTCGGCCGGCTCGGCGTGAGCGCCGGGATGCCCGTGGTCGACGAGTCCGCGCGTGTCGCGCACGAGCTCTTCGCCGACGCCGCGCCCGGCGGTGCCGTGAACGTGCACGTCACCCAAGCGCCAGGCGTCTGAAGTCCGTGCGTCCGCGACGGGTCTTGTGGGTCGTCAACCACCGGACACTCATGCAGTCCGAGGTGCCGATCTTCCGGCAGCTCGGCTACGAGGTCTTCATCCCGAAGGTCATCCCGACGGACGACCCGGGCTACCGGAGCGGCGCGGTCACGTACGAGTTCGACGAGATGCTCGCGCTCGCTCCTTCCGCGCTGCGCGTGTTGAACACGCACGACTTCTACCGACGACGGTGGAGTCCGACGATCGAGCGGATCCTGAACGAGGAGTTCGACGTCGTGGTCACGTCGATCTCCGCGTACCTCGCGCCCGTGCTCGAATCCGTGCGCGCGTTCTCGGGCACCGTCGTCGCGCGTGTGTTCGGACGCGAGCATCCGCGCCGGTACACGGAGTTCTTCCTCGATTCGCGGTACGGCCCGTTCCTGAGCCTGATCCCCGCGATGGGCGATCGGTTCGTGTTCGGGCAGGCGTTCGACAATCTGGCCGACGTCGAGGACCCCGTGCTGCGCGCCCGCGCGCACACGATCACGCCACCGCTTCCACCGTTCGTGTACGAGCGCGCAGGCACCTGGCACGGAGGCGGAGAGCACGCGATCCTGCTGTGTCCCGGCATCGCCGAGTCGCCCTACTACGGAGCTCAGTACGACGAGATCAAGCGCTGTTTCGGTGGGCTGCCGCATCGGATCTTCGGTCGACAGCTGACGCCCGTGGAGGACCCGACCGTTCTCGGGTACTTGTCGGACGACGCGCTCCTGGATCTCTACGCGACAGCACCGGTCTTCCTGTACCCGTCGACCGAGCCTCGTCACGTCCACTACTCGCCGTTGGAGGCGATGGTGGTCGGAACGCCGGTCCTGTACCGTCGCGACGCGCTGATCGACACGCTCATGTCCGGCGCCGATATGCCCGGTGCATGCGACGACGCGGCAGAGATGGAAGCGAAGGCCCGCGCGCTCCTGGCCGGCGATCGGGATGTCGCCGACGCGATCCGCGCGACACAGGATGCGGTGGTCCGGAAGTTCTCGAGCGAGGTCGCGCACGCGCAATGGGCACAGATCCTGGCACCGATCGGAGCCGTGGCGTGACCCGCATGCGCGACCTCGCGAGCTCGGCCGGGCGGCGGCTCCGTCCGCACGTCGCGTCACTGACGGGCCAGCCCGCGCTCGTGGAACGCGTCGACGAGTGCATCGCGTCGCTCGAACGGCACGTCCAGCGCGTCCAGGAGCACCAGGCGCTGCTCGAAGCCCAGGGTGCCGTCGTGCTCGAGCTCCAGGCGAAGCTCCTCGAGGTCGAGGCGAACGTGTGCAGCCGCCTCGACGTGATGTGGAAGCACCTGGAGGAGCTCGGGGTCGCGCAGGACGTCGGGCCCGCGCTCGCCTCGGAGATCGACCGCCTCGACGGCTACCTCGTGTACCACACCGACGCGATCAGGGAGACGATCGCGCAGCTCGAATCAGACGGAGCCGCGCGGGTGCGCGGGACGGAGGCCGACCGCGTCGGTCTCGACGCACCGCCCATGATCACGACCGGTCAGGGGCTCGACGTCATCGTGTGCAGTCGCGAGTTCGACCTCATCGTGCCGACACGCGAGGAGGGCTTGCTCGCGTACCTGGCGCGGCACGGCACCGAGACCACCGAGCCCGGCGTCCACGCCGTGCTCACCTCGCTCGTGCGGCCCGGTGACGTCGCCGTCGACGTGGGCGCGAACATCGGGCTCCATTCGGTCGGCATGGGCGCGCGGGTCGGCCCGGCCGGCCGCTTGATCTGCTTCGAACCGCTGCCGCACCTGGTCGCGGCGCTCGAGCGCACGCTGCGTCTGAACGGCCTCGGCGACCGCTCCGAGGTCCACGCGATCGCGCTCTCCGACTCGTCGGGGACCGCGGAGATCTTCGCCGCGCAGCACAGTCCGCTCAGCTCCTTGTTCCCGCTCCCGGAGGGCACCCGGAGCGATGTGCGACAGGTGCCGGTCGCGCGGCTCGACGATCTCGTGCCACCCGGTGGGCGCGTCGACGTCGTCAAGATCGACGTCGAAGGTGCGGAGCCCCGGGTCTGGCGCGGCATGAAGCGCGTGCGCGACGACAACCACCGGCTCGCGGTCGTGCTCGAATGGTCGGCGTCGCACTTCTCACGTGCGGGCGAGGAACCGGTCGCGTTCATGCGCGAGATCCTCGCCGACGGCTTCACCGCGTCGACGATCGACGACGATCCGTCGGGCCTCGGGCCGCTCTCGATCGACGACGTCGCCGACCTCGAGGCGCGCAACGTGCTCCTGCTCCGCGGCCACTGACTACCAGCCGCGTGCCACCCACTCGTCGAGGTGCGGCCGCTCGGTCACATGGTCGCGCCCGCACCTCTCGGTCGGGACTACCAGCCGCGTGCCACCCACTCGTCGAGGTGCGGCCGCTCGGTCCCGATCGTGGTGTCGAGGCCGTGGCCGGGGAGGACGAGCAGATCCTCGGGCAGCGTGAACAGACGGCGGTCGATCGAGGCGATGATCTGGTCGAAGCTCGCGTTCTCGAACTTCGTGTTGCCGGGGCCGCCCGGGAACAGGGTGTCGCCGCTGAAGAGCAACGGCTTGCCCTCGAGCAGGAAGCACGTCGACCCAGGCGTGTGGCCCGGCGTGTGGATCGTGTGCAGACGGAGGTCGCCGACCTCGATCACGTCGTCGTCGGGAATGGTGAAGTCGTAGGACGGCAGCATCGACGCGTCCTCGGTCGCGATCCCCACGTCGATGCCCGCATCGCGCATCGCGGTGACGGCCTGGATATGGTCGAAGTGGCCGTGCGTCGTGAGCACGCGCCGCACGCCCGTCGCGCGGCTCACCTCGAGGAGCAGCTCGTGCTCGTTAGCGGCGTCGATGATGACCGCGTCGCCCGTCCCCTTCGATCGCACGACGAACACGTTGTTCTCGAACGGCCCGACGATGAGCTTCTCGACCCGGACGTCCGTGTCCTCGAAGTGCGCGGGACGAGCCATGCACCAACGGTATCGCCGACCTAGAACTTGACCAACCGGTCAAGTAATGTCGTGAGCCGCCGCGGCGCCGGAGCCCGCGGAGGCGCTCGCCAGCGGACGAGGGACGCGGGTGGCCGTAGGTGAAGCCCGGCGCCCTCTAGCGACCGAGTGAGCGAGACAAGCATGGACTTCCGGGATACCCCCCAGGAGGCTGCGTTCCGCGACGAGGTGCGGACGTGGCTGGCCGAGCACCTGACCGGCGAGTTCGCCGAGATCGGCGGGGGCGGCGGACCCGCCGACGAGTCGGGCTGGGACCTGCGCCTCGAGTGGGAGCGCATCCTCGGCAAGGACCGCTGGGTCGGGATGGCGTGGCCCGAGACCTACGGCGGGCGCGACGCGTCGATCGTCGAGCAGGTGATCTTCAACGAGGAGTACGCCAAGGCCAACGCACCCGCGCGCCTGAGCTTCTTCGGCGAGGGACTGTTCGCGCCGACGCTCATCGCGTACGGGACCGAGGAGCAGAAGCGGCGGTTCCTTCCGCGCATCCAGGCCGTCGAGGAGCTGTGGTGCCAGGGCTACTCCGAGCCCAACGCCGGGTCCGACCTCTCCAACGTGCAGACCCGCGCCGTGCTCGACGGCGACCAGTGGGTGATCAACGGGCAGAAGGTGTGGACGACGTTCGCGCACCGCTCGGACTGGTGCTTCGCCGTCGTGCGCACCAACCCCGACGCGCCCGCGCACAAGGGCATCTCGTACCTGCTCGTGCCGATGCACCAGCCCGGTGTGACCGTTCGGCCGCTGCGCCAGATGACGGGCAGCGCGGAGTTCAACGAGGTGTTCTTCGACGATGCGCGCACCGACGCGTCGAACATCGTCGGGGAGCGCGACGACGGGTGGAAAGTCGCGATGGCGACGCTGGGCTTCGAGCGCGGCACCGCGTTCCTCTCCCAGCAGCTCGGGTTCCAGCGCGAGCTCGCGGACGTGATCGACGCGGCGCGCGGGCACGGCGCGACCGACGATGCGGTCGTGCGCCAGCGCCTCGCCGACTCGTGGATCGGCGTGCAGATCATGAAGTACAACGGCCTCCGAATGCTCTCGAGCCTCGTCCGCAAGGGCGTGCTCGGGCCGGAGGCGAGCATCGGCAAGCTCTACTGGAGCACGTGGCACCGCCGCCTCGGCGAGCTCGCGATGGACGTGCTCGGTCCCGCCGCGGAGATCCGTCCCGGCGCGGCGGACGCGCCCTACGAGCTCGACCAGCTGCGGCGCATCTACATGTTCAGCCGGTCGGAGACCATCTACGCCGGCGCGAGCGAGATCCAGAAGAACATCCTGGGAGAGAGAGTCCTCGGCCTGCCGAGGGAACCCCGCTGACCGGACGGGCACCCGATTGACCGACGCAGGTACCCTGCGCCTTCCACGACGGGAGCGAAGCGAAGCTCCGCCGGGCGAAGCCCCTGGAGCGGGAGCGAGAGCGACCAGAAAGCAAGGAGACTCACGTGAATTTCGCCTTTTCCGAGGAACAGGAAGAGCTTCGCCAGACCGTGCGGAGGTTCCTCGAGGACAAGTCGCCGTCGTCGGAGGTCCGTCGCCTCATGGAGACGACCGAGGGCTACGACGAGGGCGTCTGGAAGCAGATGGCCCAGGAGCTCGGCCTCCAGAGCCTCCACATCCCGGAGGCGCACGGCGGTCAGGGGTTCACGTTCGTCGAGCTCGGCATCGTGCTCGAGGAGATGGGTCGGGTCCTGCTGTGCGCGCCGTACTTCTCGACCGTCGTGCTCGCGGCGAACGCGATCATGAACGCGGGAACCGGCGACGAGCAGGCCGCGCGGCTCCCCGGTATCGCGTCGGGCGAGACGATCGCGACACTCGCGTTCACCGAGCCCAACGGCCGGTGGGACGCGTCCGGGATCACGATGGAAGCGACGAAGCAGGGCGACGGCTACGTGCTGAACGGCACGAAGATGTTCGTCATCGACGGGCACACCGCGAACCTGATCGTCGTCGCCGCCCGCACCGCGGGCACGAGCGGCGAGGACGGCATCTCGTTCTTCACCGTCGAGGGTGACGCGTCGGGTCTCACCCGTACGCCGCTCGCCACCATGGACCAGACGCGCAAGCAGGCGAAGCTGGAGTTCTCCGGTGTGCAGGCGGAGCCGCTCGGCGCGCCGGGCAGCGGCTGGGCCGCGCTGTCGAAGACCCTCGACCAGGCCGCGGTCGGGCTGTCGAACGAGATGGTCGGTGGCGCGCAGAGGGTGCTCGACATGTCGGTCGAGTACGCGAAGGTGCGCGTGCAGTTCGGCCGGCCGATCGGCTCCTTCCAGGCGATCAAGCACAAGTGCGCCGACATGCTGCTCGAGGTCGAGTCGGCGAAGTCGGCCGCCTACTACGCGGCGTGGGCCGCGGCCGAGGACAACGACGAGCTGCCGGTGGTCGCGAGCCTCGCCAAGGCGTACTGCTCGGACGCGTACTTCCACGCCGCGGCCGAGAACATCCAGATCCACGGTGGCATCGGCTTCACGTGGGAGCACGACGCGCACCTGTACTTCAAGCGTGCGAAGAGCTCCGAGATCCTGCTCGGCGACGCCACCTACCACCGCGAGCTGCTCGCCCAACGCATCGGTATCTAGTTGCACTTGGGCTGCCGACGCGTGAGCCTGATCGGCGAGACGCGTTGCGTGACGTGAGCCGCTGTTGGCAGGGCGCCGCCCTGACGCCCGCGAGACTCGCACCGCTCAGAATCCTTCGGCGGCGCAGACAGACATAGTCATGTTGATCGTTCTTGGGTTTCTTGCGTTCGGGATCGTCTTGGCGATCGCGGCGGCGCTCGTCGTGCGCGAGGCGAGCCGGATGTCGTCGGATCCGCCCGCGGCGATCTTCGACCCCGACGAGGCGTACGAGTGGGTCGTCCAGCACGTCCCCGACGTCGTCGCCGCCACCCTCACCCCCGACGACGTGCGGCGCATCCTCGACTTCCAGCTCGAGTACTTCCAGCGCAAGGGCGTCTCGGGCAACGGCTCGTCGTCGCACCCGCCGGGCCCGGTCGTCGTCGGCGGCTCCGAGACCGTCGACTACATCCTCGAGCGGGCCGCGGCGACGGGCGAGGAGTACCTCCCCGAGCAGATCCACGCGGTGATCGAGACCCAGCTCACCTACCTGCGGGCCATCGGCGCGGTCGGGCCCGAGGCACCGCCCGGCGGCCCGCCCCCGGCGCCCCCGGAGGCCACGTGACACACGGCGTTCACGGGAATCGCTCCCGCGCGCCGCTGCGGACGTGCTACCAAATTGGTCACCAGAGAAGGGAGGTGGTCCATACATGCATGATCAACATGGGACCCTGGAGGTGCGCGGCCGCTAGGCCGTAACCGGTGCCCGGAAACGGGTACCGAGGCTGGACCGCCTGGCGGAATCCACACCGCCGCACCGTCGCCCAGGCCGGACGGGAGTTGGTCCCACCCGTGCAACCCGGAAGGCGATGTCCTTTCAGCCGACTCTCGGTGGAGGGGGTGCGCGAGCACCCCCTCCACCCGCGTTCGAGGACCGCGAGAGCGACCCATGTGACGGGCGGGGATCGAGCCCACACGCCTGCTGCAGGTAACGTCCGGGGCCGATGGCCGAGCTCGACCGCTTCGAGGGGTACCGCTTCGTGGGCGACAAGCGCATCCAGGTCGTCTACGACCTCGAGCACCCGCCCGAGGCCGACGTGCTCCGGGAGCTCGTCGGGTCGGAGCAGTTCACCTGCTTCGGGCCCGACACCCTGGCCGAGGCCCGCAACCGCGGCTACCGCCTGGAGCGGGCCGCGGCGCTCGCGGCCCAGGCGGGCGACGAGCTCAGCTCCTGACGGGGTCGCTCAGCCCCGCGGGCAGCGCGGCGACGACGCCCTTCAGCCGTGCCTCGAACGCCGTGTCGCTCAGCGCCGGCTCGCTCGGTTCGGTGGCGGGGTCGGGGGGCAGGCCGTCGACGTCGACCCACGAGCTGCATCCGCGGTACTCGGCCCGGAACGGCACGGTCAGCGGCTCCAGCAGCCGATGGGCCCGCAGCACGAGCACCCAGAGCGGGTCGCGCTTCTTCCAGCTGAGGCGGGAGGCCGCGTAGTCGCTGCTCCAGATGAGCTTCGAGTCGAGCGCGTCGAGCTCCTCCGGCTCCGTGAGCTTCGCCACGCCGACGACGTCCGCCCAGCCCGCGATGCGGATCTCGCCCGAGTCGCCCTCCGGCAGCACGTCGCGGGTCGCCTCGACGCGATGGCGGTACGCAGGCTTGAGCAGCTCCGCCTTCTGGTGCTCGACCGTCGGATAGAGCCAGCAGCGCGTCGCGTGGAGCGCGAAGTGGCGGCCCTCCTCGCGGATGCCGCCCTTGCGCACGTCGACGATCTGCTCGCCTTCGAGGAGCGCGTCGACGATGACGGCCCACTCCTTGAATGCGGGGGTACGGGAGACGTCGGGCACGGCTCCAGGATAATGGCGGTCCTTCCGGCCGGCCCCGTGGCACGTTCGGGGGCTGCGCCGAGGCGCGAGACCAGAGAGGGGATGCGTGGACGACGCGATCACATCGGGGGGACTGCGCCTCGGCGCGCACCTGGCCCGGCCGGTCGCCGGCGGGCGGGTCCCCGGGCTCGTGCTGTGCCACGGGTTCCCGAGCGGCCCCCGTGGATCCGTGACGTCGGGTGCGACGTTCCCTGAGCTCGCGGACCGGATTGCGCGCGAAGCGGGCTGGGCGGTGCTCACGTTCAACTTCCGTGGCACCGGCTCGTCCGAAGGCGACTTCTCGATCGCGGGCTGGCGGGCCGACCAGCGGGCCGCGATCGACACGTTGTGGGCGCGCGACGACATCAGCGGCGTGTGGATCGCGGGTACGAACCTCGGCGGCTCGCTCGCGGTGCGTACGGGTGCCGACGACGAGCGCGTACGCGGCGTCGCCGCACTCGCCGCGCCGGTGAACCTGCGCGACTGGACGCGTGATCCGGCGCGCTTCCTCGAGCACGCGCGCGCGATGGGCGTCATGCGCAACCCCGGCTTCCCGCCCGACGTGAACGCGTGGGTGCGCGGCTTCAGCGAGCTCGATCCGCTCGGCGCGGCGCGGCGGCTCCCACCGCGACCGTTGCTCGTGCTCCATGGAACCGACGACGACGTCGTGCCGGTCGCCGACGCGCGTGCGTTGGCCGACGCGGCCGCGCCGGCGTCCGAGCTCCGCCTCGTGCACGCGGCGGGGCACAGGTTGCGCCACGACCCGCGCGCGGTCGCGGCGCTGCTCGGTTGGCTCGATCGCCAGATCACCTGACCCGCGTCGTCGTGGCGCCGCGCGGTTCGACCCGGCGCTACGGTCGGCGCGGCCGGCGAGCGCGACCGCTCGCGGCACAACGGGAGGACGCGCGTGAGCGACACGGAGGAGCAGCAGCCCGGGTTCCACGGCGGCGGGTCGTCGACGCCGCAGCAGCTGCCGTGCACGACGACGTTCGCGTTGCCCGGGATGGAGATCGAGCAGAGCCTCGGCACCTGCTTCGGCCTCGTCGTGCGGAGCATGGGTCTCGGCAAGGGCATCGCCGCGGGGTTCCGCTCGATGGTCGGTGGCGAGGTACGCCAGTACACGGAGCTGCTCGAGGACAGCCGGCGTCACGCGATCGACCGCATGGTGGAGAACGCGCAGCTCATGGGTGCGAACGCGGTGCTCGGCTTGCGCTTCGACTCGTCGGAGATCGGTCAGCAGCTCACGGAGATCGTCGCCTACGGCACCGCGGTGGTGGTCGGTCCCTCGTGATCGTCTGGGTGATCCTCGTGGTCTTCTTCGTCGGCGTGCTCGTCGTGAGCCTGCTCCTGCGCCGGCACGGCGAGTCGGCGCGGCCGGGTTCGGGCTGGACGTCGACGGGTGAGGTGTTCCGCGACCCGTCGACCGGTCGGTTGATGCGGGTGTGGATCGACCCTGTGGACGGCAGCCGTCACTACGTCCCCGACGCAGGTGGCGGCGGATCGGGCTGAACGTGGCGCATCCGGGGGATCGCGCCCGAACGGCGACGGCGCGGGGGCGTCCCCACTACGCTCCCCGACGATGTTGAACCGGTCGACTCCGCTCCGGGCTCCCGGGCCACACAGCGCCGCTCTCGCTCGTTCGACGCAGCCCGACGTCGTTGCGGGCGGCGCCGTCATTCGCTCCAGGCTGCCAAGCCCCGGCTCCGTCTCATGCTGAAGGGCGTCATCCTCGCGGGCGGGCAGGGCAGCCGGCTCGACCCCCTGACCCGCATCACCAACAAGCACCTGCTGCCGGTCTACGACCGGCCCATGGTGACCTATGCGATCGAGTCGCTCGTGCGGGCGGGCGTGTCCGAGGTGATGCTCGTCACCGGCGGCACCCACGCGGGCGAGTTCCTCCGCCTGCTCGGCAACGGGCACGAGTGGGGTCTCGACCGGCTCCAGTACGCGTACCAGGAGCGTCCGGGCGGGATCGCGGAGGCCCTCGGGCTCGCCGAGCGATTCGTCCACGGCGACCGGGTCGTGGTGCTCCTGGCCGACAACGTGTTCGAGCGCTCGATCCGTCCGTCGGTGGAGCGCTTCAACTCCCAGCCCGACGGCGCGCGGATCCTGCTCGCGAACGTGGACGACCCGTTGCACCTGCGTCACCTGGGTGTGCCCAGGCTCGAGGGCGACCGGGTGGTCGACATCGTCGAGAAGCCCGACGATCCGCCCAGCCCGTACGCGGTGACCGGCGTGTACTTCTACGACGCCACCGTGTTCGACGTGCTGCCGACGTTGCGGCCGTCCGCGCGTGGCGAGCTCGAGATCACCGATGTGAACAACCACTTCGTCGCCGCGGGCGCGATGGAGTACGACGTCATCGAGGGGTTCTGGGGCGACGCGGGCGAGTCGATCGACGCGTACTACGTCGTGAACGACTTCGTCCGCAGCTACGGCGCCAACAAGTAGAGGCCCTCAAGCACTCGCGCGTGCCGCGGTGAGGACGTCGTCGAGTGTGCGGTCGATGTCGATCTGGGGCGCCCATCCGATGGCGGCGCCGATCTTCGACGGGTTGCCGACGAGACGCGGCACCTCCACCTTGCGCACGAGGCTCTCGTCGACGACGAGCTCGAGCTTGCGGCGCGCGTGCGCGAGCAGACGCTCAGCCACCTCGCGCACCGTCGTCCCCCGTCCCGAGCAGACGTTGTAGACCTCGCCCGGCTCGCCGTGCTCCACGAGCGAGCGGTACGCGCGCACGACGTCGCGGACGTCGGTGATGTCGCGCACCGGATCGAGCGACCCGACGAGGACCTTGTCCTCACCGGCGCGTTCCGCCTCCGCGACGCGACGCGCGAGCGCGGGCACGAGGAAGCGTGCGCTCTGGCCCGGGCCGGTGTGGTTGAACGGCCGTGCCCGAACCGTCTCGAGGCCGCCGCCGAGGTATGCCTGCAACGCGAGATAGTCGGCCGCGACCTTCGAGGCGCCGTAGGGCGTCATCGGGCGCAGCGGCGCGTCCTCGTCGATGGGCAGGTCCGCGTCACGCACCGCGCCGTACTCCTCCGCGCTGCCGACCACGAGCACCCGACCCACGCCGGCATCACGCGCCGCGACGAGCACATTGAGCGTGCCCTCCGCGTTGACCCGGAACGAGTTCGCCGCCGCGCTCCACGACTCCGCGACGTGGCTCAGCGCGGCCAGGTGGTAGACCGCGGCGGGTCTGACGTCGCGCATCACCACCTCGACCGCGTCCCGGTCGGTCACGTCGACCGGCGTCTTCCCGCCTCGGTCCACGGCGACGACGTCGTCGCCGGCCGCTTCGAGGTGCGCGACGAGGTGCGGGCCGACGAAGCCCGATGCGCCGGTGACGAGCGCCTTCATGCCCCGACGCCTGCGGGAGCCTTCACGGGTGCGTGCTCGGCGGCCAGCCGGTACGCCTCGACGTGTCGATCCGCCGACGCGCGCCACGTGGCCCGCGCGGCTCGCGCGGGTCCGGCCCGTCGGAACGTCGACGCGAGCGCGGCGTCGGAGAGCACGGCTTCCAACGCGGCCGCGAGCACCTGGGGATCGCCCGGCGACACGAGCAGCGCGGCGTCGTCGACGACCTCTTCGATCGCGGAGCCGAGCGTCGACACGAGCGGCGCGCCGCACGCGAGCGTCTCGAGCGCGGGGAGCCCGAAACCTTCCTCGAACGACGGGTACGCGACCGCGTCGGCCTGCCGGTACAGCGCGGGCACCGTGTCGTCGGGGAGGTAACCCGGGCGCAACACGCGCGTCGCGACCCCACTGGCCTCGATCGCGGCCCGCACCGGCTCCGCGCCCCAGCCGTCGCGCCCGGCGATCACGAGCCGGAGATCGGGGCGTTCGCGCGCGACCGTCGCGAACGCGCGCACGAGCGTCGGCACGTCCTTGCGGGGTTCGATGGTGCCCTGGAACGCGATGTACGGACGGCGCACACCGTGCACGCGGAGGCGCGCCAGGTCGTCGGCGTCGTCGAGGCGGCCGGGACGGAAGCGCTCGTGGTCGACGCCGTGGGTCGCGACGACGACCGGCGCGTGTGGCGCGAGCGTCGCGTCGAGACGCGTAGCCGTATCGCGACTCACCGCGACGATGGCCGCCGCGCGCGCGACCGCGGCGCGGATCATGGGACGGAAGAACACGACCTTGCTGCGCTCGTGCCATTCCGGATGCTCGAAGAAGGTCAGATCGTGCACGGTCACCACGCACGGAACGTCGAGGCGCAGCGGCATCGTGTAGTGGATGCCGTGCCAGACGTCCGGCTCGACCCGGCGCACCAGCGCCGCCGCCCCGATCTGCTCCCAGGCCAGACGCATCGGTCGGCGGTCGGGCACCGTCACGTGGACCGTCGCGCCGGGCGCGAGGTCGAGCCAGCGGTGGCCGTCACCGCGGCGCGCGGCCAGGTGCAGATCGACGTCGTCGCGCGTTGCCAGGTGCCGGGCGAGGTTGACCGCGTACACGCCGGCGCCCATGGGGCGGGACGGCACCGCGGACACGTCGAGGAGGATCCGCACGCGTGAAGTCTACGGGAGCGTCCGGGAACCGGCCCGGGCTCCGAGCGCGGTCTGGTAGGCGTTCAGGTGTGCGCGGGCCGAGCGTGACCAGGTGAACTGGGCCGCGCGGCGCAGGCCCATGTCGTGCAGCGCCTGGCGCTGCTCGCGGTCGTCGAGGATCGCGGCCAGCGCGTCCACCCAGCCGTCGAGGTCGTCGGGGGCGACGAGCACACCCGCGTCACCGACCACCTCGGGAAGGCTGGACGTGTCGGACGCGAGCACCGGGCATCCGCGCGCCATCGCCTCGAGCACCGGGAGACCGAAGCCCTCGTAGCGCGACGGCATCGCGCACGCGGCCGCGGTGCGGTACAACGCGTCGAGGGTGCCGTCGTCGATCGGGCCGAGGTCGCGCACGCCGGGTCCCGACAGCTCGGGAACGTCGCCCCATCCCGGCGGACCGACGCGTACGAGCGTGACCGTGGGATGCCGTTCGCGCACACGGGTCATCACCCGGGTGAGGAAGGGGAAGTTCTTGCGCGGTTCCAGCGTGCCCACGGTCAACACGAACGGACGCTCGACCCCGACCCGGTGCAGGGTGAGGGCGACGCTCTCGTCGTCGACCGGGGCCGGGATCTCGACTCCGTGGTGCGCGACGTGCAGCAGGTCGGCCGCGAACCCTTCGCGGACGAGCTCGTCGGAGGTGAACGACGACGGAACGATGACCGCCTTCGCCTCCTTGCGCGCGAGCGCAAGCCCGCGACGGTGGAACGTCACGCCGTGACGTGTGAAGAGCTCCGGATAGCGGAGGAACGCGACGTCGTTCACGGTCACGACCAGCGGGACGCGCCCCGTGGGTGGCACCGCGAGGCTGGGCGCGTGCACGACCTCGACGTCGAGGTTCACACGCGGCCGGCGCAGCCGGTGCCAGAGCTCGTAGCGCGTCGGTGCGTACGGATGGCCGAGCGCGACGAAGTGGGGCCAGTCCGCGCTGCGGTGCACCGACGGGTCCCCGGCCGCGAACGCGACGACCTCGACCCCCGCCTGCGGCAACGCGACGAAGAGGCCGCGGATGTACCGACCGATGCCACCCGGCACCCGTTGCAGCAGCTGTCCGGCATGCAGCGCGACCTTCATGCGCGCGACCTCATGCGCGCGACCTCATGTGCGCGACCTCATGTGCGCGACCTCATGTGGCTGTCCTCGCCGTTCGTCACAGGACCGAACGGTAGAGCGCCACCATGGCCTCGACGGCGACCGGCCACGTGAACCGGCCCGCGCGTTCCGTGCCGCGCGCGGCGGCCTGCTCGCGCCACCCCCGGTCGCCCACCGCCCGCAACAGGGCGCCGGCGAGTGCGTCGACGTCGGACGGGTCGACGAGCGCGGCCGCGTCACCGAGCACCTCGGGGAGCGATCCGGCCGCGCCGGCGACCACGGGCACGCCCGCGGCCATGGCCTCGAGCGGCGGGAAGCCGAAGCCCTCGTAGACAGACGGGTACGCGAACGCGCTCGCGCCGGCGAGCAGGTGACGACGGTCGTCGTCGGAGACGAAGCCGAGGCGCACGATGCGGTCGCGGGCCCGCGCCTCGCGCGCCGCGGTCGTGTACGCCTCGACACCCCACCCGTCGGGTCCGGCGACCACGAGCTTGGTCCCGTCCCGCTCGGCCGCGAACCCGTCGAACGCACGGACGAGCGCGGGCAGGTTCTTGCGCGGCTCGACCGTGCCGAGCGCGAGCACGTACTCGTCGGCCTGCGCGAGGGCGCGCCCGCGCGCAGCGTCACCACCGGCGACCGGTGCGATGCCCGGATACACGCGTCGTATGCGGGTCGGGTCGACACCGAAGGCGTCCGCGACCTCACTGCCGACGAAGTCGCTCGTCACGTGCACGTGCGCACCGCGCTCGACCGCGCGGCGGACGAGACGCGGGTACCGCAGCGTGTCGGGTGTGCAGAGCTCGGGGAACCGCACGAATGTCAGGTCGTAGACGGAGACCACGACCGGCGCGCGCGCGGGCGGCGCGACGTAGTTGGTCGCGTGCACCACGTCGACCGGTCCGGTCCAGTGCTCGATACGGGGCCGGTCGACCCGGTCCCACAGCTCACGCGCGAGCCGCGCCGGCACGCGTGACGATCCGGTGGCCACGCCGGGCGGCAGCCCGTCGTCGAGCCGGCGCCGTCCGGAGACGGCGTACGCGACCACGTCGACGTCGTCGCGCGCGGCGAGGCCCTCCAGCAGACCGTCGACGACCTGGGCGACGCCGGTGCGCGTCCCGAGCAGGGGCGTGCCGTCGAGTGCGAGGCGCACCGTTCAGTCGGAGCTCGTGTCGGACGCGGGGGCGGTCGTCGCGATCGCGGCGTACTCCTGGGGCCCGTAGAGCGAGTCGTTCAGCTTGGCGAACGCCCGGTTGACCGTGTGCACCCACGCCGGTGCGCCGGCGTCCTCGTCGAGCATGGGGAGCTGGTACGACTCCGCGGGCGAGTGGAACCGCAGCTCGACGTCGCGGAAGCCGGCACGTTCGCACATGAACGCCACGAGCGCCGGGTGCAACGGGCGCACGTGGGTGGGATCCAGGACGTACGAGTTGCCGAGCACGACGAGCGACGCCGGGTTCGGGGTCTCGAGCACCAGCACGCCCCCTGGACGGAGGCGGGTCGCGGCGAGCTCGAGGAACGCGACGAGCGTCTCGAGGTCGAGGTGCTCGGCGACGTGGATGGCGGTGATCGCACCAAACGAGCCGGGCTCGGCCTCGCCGAGGAACTCCACCGCGCCGGTCGCGTGGATCTCGAGCCCGCGCGCACGCGCCGCCGCGGCCATGCCGACCTCGGGCTCGACCCCGATCCCGTCGATGCCACGCGCGGCGAGCGCCGCGAGCAGCTCGCCACGCCCGCACCCGATGTCGACCACCGGTTGGTGCTCGGCCAGCAGATCGCCGTAGCGGCGCTCCAGCTCCGCGAGCACCGCGGCCGGATCGCCCCGGAAACGCTGCTCGAAGCCGACGTAGTCGAAGTCGGACGTGGCGACGCTCGGTGCGGACGATGCGACGGGCGCGGCTCGGGTCCCCACCGGTGCGGTCCCTTGCCGCGTCGCGACCGCGTGCTCGCTCGCGAGGATCCGGCGCAGCTCGCGGTCGGTCGCGTTGACGCGCTCGCGCAGCTCTGCGAAGCGCGCCGGCACACCTTCGAGTCCGGCGGTCGGCGCGATCGCGCGACCGAGCTGGTCGAGCGCCTCGTGGAACGCACTGAGCTCGCCCTTCATCAGCTCCTGGTTCACCGCCAGCGCGCGCTGCGACTCACCCGCACGCGCCAGCTCGGCGAGACCGTCGAGGACGGGCACCACCGCGTCGACGGTCGCGCGCAGCATCTGCAGCTCCGCCTCGAACTGTCCGTACTCGGCCCGCATGTCGAGGCGGACCGAGTCGCGCACCCGTTCCACCAACCGCCCCGCGAGCCGGTCGAGCACGGGCGCGGTCGCGGCCCGCGCCGTGTTGCGGGCGCGCGCCTTGACACGGGCCGCCAACGGCGTGCGCGTACCCGCGCCGGCGTCGGGCGCGGGACTCGCACCGTCGGCCGGAGCACCGGCGCCGTTCGAGGGCGGCGCCCCCACACCGAGGCTCTCGCGCAACGCGTCCACCGCGTCGGGCGCGAGGTCGGGGTGATGCGTGCTCATGATGCGAACTCCCGCACTCCGGCGAGCGCGAGGAACGGCTCGCACCGCTCGAACGCCCGCGCCGCGGGAGCCGCGCCGGGCGGCGTGCCCAGCTCGTCGAGACGGCTCTCCAGCGAGTCGCCCGGACGCGTGCGCGCGGGAAGCCCCAGGCGCGCGGCAACGGCGTCGGCCGCGGGACGCACGTCGTGACGTCGCTCCGCGAGGAGGCGCGCCGCCCACCCCAGGCGCGCCGCCCACCGGACGTCGTGCGCGAGCTCCTCCGCGGCAGCCGCGGCATCGTGTGGTGCCGCGACCACGACCTCGACGTCGTCGCGCGCGTCGAGGCGTGCGGCCTCGGACGCGTCGGTGACGAGCGGGGCTCCGAGCGCGAGCGCGAGCAACGTCTGCGGGCCGCGCACCGCTGCGCTCGAGCAGAGCGCGAGCGCGCTGCGCACCGCGGCATCGCGCAACGGGGTCGTGCTCTCGAAGCCGGTGACGAGGACGAGCACCGACGGCAGACCCAGATGCTCCCGCCAGCGCTCGCGGACGAACGGCGTGAGGGGCGGGTGCGCCGCGGCGTCGATCGACGGAACCGGCCACGTGACCGTCCGTGCGGAGGACCCGCGTTCGTCGTCGCCGGGGAGTCGCGGCACGAGCAACGCGTCGGCCCGCTCCACCAGCTCGGGCGAGGGCTCTTCCCCCGCAGCGAGGGCGACCGCGAGCGGTACCTCGTCGCGTAGCGCCCGCGCGAGGCCGATCGCGTCTGTGGACGTCGCGATCCGGGCCTGCGGGTCGGTCAAGGACCGGTCGGACGCGTGCAGATCGGCGACCCGGGCGAGCGCCTGCAGCACGGGGCGCAGGTCGGGGCGCGGCCGCCGGCTCGGCAACAGCTCGACCGTCGCGCGGCCCGGGCGGATCATCGGCCGAGCAGGCGGGTGACGACGGGTTCCCAGCTGAGGTCGGCCACGCGCTCGCGCGCCTTGTCGCCCATGCGCTGCGCGAGCTCGGGGTCGGCGACGAGCCGATCCACCGCGGCCCCGAGACCCGCCGGCGACCCGTCGGTGACGAAGCCGGTCACACCGTCCTCGACCCATTCGAGCACACCGCCCGCGTCCTCGCTCGTGACGACCGGCTTGCCCGCGCTGAAGGCCTGCAGCGTGACGTAGCCGTAGTCCTCGTCGAAGGGCGCGTAGACGACCGCCAACGCGTTCGCGTACAGCTCGACGAGCTGCTCGTCGGTCACGAACCCCGGCAGCTCGACCCGTTCCGAGAGACCGAGACGCGTGACCGTCGCGTCGAGGTCCGCCTGCAGCGTGCCGCGTCCCGCGAGCACGAGACGTGTCGGCGCGGCCACGTGTGCCATGGCCTCGACGAGCAGCCCCGGCCGCTTGTTGGTCTCGAGTCGCGACGGGCAGAACACGTAGTTGCGCGCCGGGCCCGGGTGCAGCGACTCGAACAACGGCGGGGGGTGGTACAGCGGCTCGGCGGCGAGCCCCGAGTAGCGCGCGAGGCGGTCGGCGACGACGGCCGACGTCGTGAACAGGGCCTCGGCCTCGGTGAGCGCGCGCGCATCCCATTCCGCGAGCAGCCGCTGCGCTTCGAGCGAGGCGTCGTCGAGGCCGTAGTCGGACCACGGCGCGTCGACGGCGTCGTACGCCGTCCGATGCTGGTGCAGCAGCCACACGACCTTGCGCGGGTGGCGCACGAAGTACGACGGGAAGTTCGTCGCGATGACGAGATCGGCGTCGATGGGGACGAGGCGCCACGCCAGCGCCGCGTCGAAGACCCGGACCTTGTCGAACGCCGTGGGCAGGCGCACGAGCTCGGCCCGGTGACCGGCGTCGATCAGCGCCCGGACCAGGTTCTCCATGTAGAGCTCGGCGCCGCCCCGAACGAAGGGCGCCTGCGCCCCGCAGACGCAGATGTCCATGTCGTGGGGAGCCTACCGGGCGGATGAATTGGCGACGCCGGAGGGGCCCGGTGCAAAGGAACCCGAGATGAGGCGGCCTACGATCCTGGGCCATGCGTGTCGGCACCCTCGGCCTGGTCCCGCCCCGCTACGGGCCCGACGTCGTCGGCGGCGCCGAGGCCGTGGTGCGCGAGATGGCGGCAGGGCTCGCTGCGCGCGGCTGGGACGTCGAGGTGCTCACGACGTGCGCGCGCGACCACTTCACGTGGGCGAACGAGTACCCGCCCGGGGTCACCGACGACGACGGGGTCACCGTCCGGCGGTTCCCGACCGTGATCTCGACCGGTCGGGAGGAGCGCGCCCTCTTCGGCGCAGCCATCCACGAGGGGACCGACCTCTCGCTCAGGGAGCAGTCGCGGTGGATGAACGACGACGTGCGCGTCCCGGAGCTCTTCCACCACCTGCTCGACCATGCCGACCGCTATCGCGCGCTGGTGTTCGCGCCATACCTCTTCTGGCCCACGTTCGCGTGCGGGCAGATCGCGTCCGACCGCACGATCCTCATGCCGTGCCTGCACGACGAGCCGGAGGCCTACCTCGACCTCTTCCGTCCGCTGTTCGAGGGCAGCCGCGGGCTGTGGTTCCTGTCGGAGCCCGAAGCCGAGCTCGCGGCGCGCATCCACCCCCAGCTGCCTGCGCACGAGGTGATCGGCTCGGGCCTCACCGCCCCGCACGGGTACGACCCCGACGGCTTCCGCGCCCGTCACGGGATCGACGGCCGCTTCGTGCTCTACGCGGGACGGCGTGAGGGCGCGAAGAACTGGGAGCGCCTGCTCGCCGGGTTCGCGACGGCGACCGAGCGCTCGAAGCTGCCGTTCTCGCTCGTGACGATGGGAACGGGGAACGTGGACCCGCCGTCGTCGATCGCGGACCGTGTGATCGACCTCGGCTTCTGCTCGGACGCGGACCGCAACGACGCGTTCGCCGCCGCCGACGCGTACCTCCAGCCGTCGCGCTACGAGAGCTTCTCCCGCACGATCATGGAGGCGTGGCTCGCGGGGACGATCGTCATCGCGAACGCGGCGAGCGACGTCGTCCGCTGGCACTGTGAGCGCTCGGGCGCGGGACTGCTCTACGACGACGACCCGGAGCTCGAGCAGTGCCTGCGCTTCGTCGCCGACGCGCCCGGCGCGGCCGCCGACATCGCGTCCGCAGGGCGCGGCTACGTCCTCGACAACTACACCTGGCCCGTCGTGCTCGACCGCGTCGAGGCGACGCTGGACTCCTGGCTTCCGGTCGCGGAGACGTCGTGCGCATCCTGATGGTGACGCCGTACCCGCCGGTGCGGGACGGGATCGCGAACTACGCGGTGCAGGAGGTGAAGCACCTGCGCGCCCAGGGCCACGACGTGGAGGTCCTGTCACCGGAGCCGTCGGCCGCGCACCACCACCTCGAGCTCGACCACCGCCGGGGACCGTTGGCGCTCGCGAAGCGCGTGCGCGAGTACGACCGGGTGATCATCCAGTTCCACCCGGACATGTTCTTCCCGCCCGACGCGACCGGCGCCCGTCGCATCGAGACGACGCTCGGCCTGCTCACGGTGTTCCGTCTCGCACGCCAGATCGAGGTGCGTGTGCACGAGATCAACTACGAGCTCGGTCGGGGCCCGTCGTTGCTCGCGCGTCTCACCCGCTCGATGTGGCGCTCGGTCGACCAGATCTGCGTGCACACCGAGGCGGAACGGCAACGCTTCGCCGACGCGTTCGGCGTCCCCCTGTCGCACATCGAGGTCGCGCACCACGGGCAGACGTTCATCCGTCGTACCGAGGCGACGCGCGAGGAAGCACGCGCGCGCCTCGGTATCCCGCACGAAGCGTTCATGTTCCTCTCGATCGGGTTCCTGCAGCCCCACAAGGGCTTCGACCGCGCGATCCGTGCGTTCGCGCGCATCGGTCCCGGTGCTCCCGATCGACCCTGCCGGCTCGACGTCGTCGGCTCGGTGCGACTCGAGGACCCCGACTACCTCGTCTACCTCGAGGAGCTGCGCGACCTGGCCGGGTCGACGCGAGGCGTCGAGCTGCACGAGGGCTACGTGGGCGACGAGACGTTCGACCTCTGGATCGTCGCCGCGGACGCGCTCGTGCTGCCCTACCGCTTCATCTGGTCGTCGGGCGTCGTGGAGCGCGCGCACCTCTACGGCCGGCCCGTGGTCGCGACCCGGGTGGGCGGGCTCGCGGACCAGGCCGACCCGGGCACGCTGCTCGTCGACGACGACGACGAGCTCGCGGCAGGGATGCGCAGCCTGCTCGGCGTGCCCGCCGCGCCCCGCCCGCCGGCGGCACCGTGGCCCGGCGGCGACCGCGAGACCGTCATGGCCGAGATCCGGGCCCGGGCCGCGGCAAGCCGCGGCTTCGCAGACCGCACGCTCGCGACGGCGCCGGCCCGCAACGGGCGCGGCCGCGCGGCCGCAGGACTGGCGTCGAGCGCGCCCCTGCGGCGGGTCCCGCCCCTCGTCCTGCCGTCACCGGTCTCGGCCCGTCCCGGCGTGTCCTCGGTCAAGCGCCTCATCAGGCGCCTGACCGCCTGGGAGGTCGACCCGTTGGTGACGCAGGTCAACCGGCTCCGTGAGGCCGTGATCCAGAGCGTCGAGAGCACGCCGCCCACCGATCGGGAGCGTCCCGACTGAGCTGCGGTCGCTCAAGGCCGGGCCCTCGAAACCCGACTCTTTCTGCGACCTTCTCCGTCCCGAAGGCAGGGTGTGCACCAGCGTCGTTCCCCCCGTTCGCTCCTGGGCCGCGCGTGGATGCTCGCGGTGCCGGCTCTCGTCGTTTTCGTGCTCGCGGCGATCTCGGGGCGCGTCGTGGCGACCGAGCCGGTCGCAGCCGCGACCGCGGGGCCGCAGCCGGCGACTCGCCACGCGTTCACGGTCCCGGGCTTCACGTCGGCGACGACCTACAACGGCGGCACGTACGCGCGGATCTACAGCCGTGCGACGACGGAGGCGTTCTCGAGCCCTGCCGTCGGTGACGTCACCGGTGACGGCGTGCCGGATGTCGTCGTGGGTGGCCTCGACGGCTGCGTGCGCGTCTTCGCCGCCGGTGGCGCGCTCACGGTTCCGTGCCTTCCGGTCGGCACCGGAGGCGTGCAGGCCACGCCGGTGCTCTACGACTTCGACCACGACGGTGTCGACGACATCCTGGTCGCGGCGGTCGGGTCGACCGACGTGTGGGTGTTCCACGGCCGCGACTTCAGGGTGCTGTGGCACGAGAGCACCAGCCGGACATGGGCGGGTGCGCGCGGCGTCTTCGGGACGCCGGCGATCGGCGATCTCGACCACGACGGCAACCCCGACATCGTCGTCACGAGCTGGGACAACCACGTGTACGCCTGGTCGTACCCGACCGGCCGGCTGCTGCCGGGGTTCCCCAAGTGGCTCTACGACACGATCTTCTCGAGCCCGGTGCTCGTCGACCTCGATCACGACGGCTGGCTCGAGATCGTGACCGGTGCCGACATGGACTTCTACAAGGGCGCGCCGTATCCGGGAGGCGGCCTCGTCTGGGTCCTGCGCCACGACGGCACGGTGCAGCCCGGCTGGCCCGCGTCGCTGCCCGGCCAGACGATCTGGTCGTCACCGGCGCTCGTCGACCTCAACGGCGACGGTCGCCTCGACGTCGTCGTCGGCAGCGGCCTGAACTTCCCCGAGCCCGCGGGACGACATACGTACGCGCTCGACGCGTCGGGCCGGAACCTGCCCGGCTGGCCCGTGCAGACCCGCGGCGCGGTCATGGCGTCGCCCGCGGTCGCGAACCTTGCCGGCATCGGACCGGTCGTGGTCGTGGCGTCCGAAGGCGGATGGGTCGACGCGTACACGAAGACCGGTGGGCTCCTGTGGCGGCAGTGCGCCGCGTCGGTTCCGGACTGCAACGACTTCGAGAACCTACCCACCCACGGCGGTGTGAGCATCGCGGACGTCAACGGTGATGGCAGCCCCGACGTCGTGACCGCGCTCGACAAGCACGTGTTCGTCTACGACCTGCGCACGGGCGCGCTCGAATACGCGCAGGTGATCGACCACGACCTGCCGGTGCAGGTCTTCGCTCCGGCGTCGACGCCGACCGTCGCGTCGATCGGCGGTCAGACCCACATCTTCGTGAGCGCGACGTTCGACGCCAACGACGACGGCAGGCGCGACGTCGGCGACGAGCTGCGCGTCTACGACTTCACCACCGGTCACGCGCTCGGGCCGGCGCCGTGGCCCACGTTCAAGCAGAACATGTGCCGGAGCGGCACGACCTACGGCTGCGACAGCATCCCACCGAGCCGCGCGACCGTCAGCGCGCCGGCACCGACGTCGACCCGTGCCGACGTGACGTGGCACGCGACCGACCAGGGGTTCGGTGTCCGGGGCTTCGACGTCGACGTGTCGGTCGACGGCGGACGCTATGTCCGCTGGTTCTCCGATGCGCCGCCGTCGACGGGCGGGAACAACGCCTCCGGAGCGGCGCCGCTCTTCGGTCTCGCCGGCCACACGTACACGGTCCGCGCCCGCGCCATCGACGGCGCGTGGAACATCGGCGCGTTCTCGGTACCGGTGACGTTCCGGTTCGCGTCGACCTTGCGGCGGGCGCAGCCGTTCACCTCCGGATACAGCCTGACGGTCTCGGGTGAGCTCGGCACGCTCGACAGCGCGCCGCTCCCGGGCGGCTGGCCGGCGACGAACGCGCGCGGCATCGCGGTCCTCGCGCGCGGGGTCGGCGGCTACGGCGTCGACGGCAACGGCGCGATCCATCCCTTCGGCAGCGCGCCCGACGTGAGGCCGAGCGCGCTCTGGCCCGGCTGGGACATCGCGCGTGGCATCGCGTTGAACCACGACGGGAGCGGCTACGTGCTCGACGGCTTCGGTGGCCTGCACCCGTTCGGCGGCGCGCGGCCCGTCGCGGGGTCGTACTGGAACGGCTGGGACATCGCGCGCGGCATCGTGGTGACCGCGTCGTCGACCGCCTCTCGCCCGGTCGGGTACGTGGTGGACGCGTTCGGCGGCATCCACGCGTTCGGCGCCGCGCGCCCGGTGAAGGCCAGCGCGTACTGGCGCAACTGGCCGATCGTGCGCGGCATCGCGCTCGACCCCGACGGTCCGGGTGGTTACGTGCTGGACGCGTTCGGCGGTCTGCACCCGTTCGGCGGCGCCCCGCCGCTCGCGGCCGGTGCGTACTGGCGGGGGTGGGACATCGCCCGCGGCGTCGCGATGATCCGTGACACCGACCACCGGCACCCGGGCGGCTACGTCGTGGACGGCTTCGGCGGCGTCCATGCCTTCGGCGCCGCGGGACCGCTCACGTTCTCCACCTACTGGGGCCGGGACGTGGTCCGGGGCGTCGGCCTGGCGCCCTGACCGGCCCTCACGCCGGAAGTTCGCGCGTGACGTGGTCGTGTGACCGCGTCCAGTCGAGCCGAAGGGCGTAGCTTCACGGTCGGTCCGTGCCGCCGGTGTGAAGGAGCCGCGCGTCGGTCACGGCCCGTGCGTTCAAGATCCGGTGCCGTTCGTCCGAATTCTTGTGACGCGCACGCGTACGCCCGACCACGGAAGGTTGCCCTGTGCTCCACGGCTCCCACGGTCCCCGTCCGCCCCGACGCCGGCTCACCGCCGCGCTGGTCGTCGCAACGGTGGCGTCGATGTCGCTCGGCGCCGTCGCGTGTGTCGGGTCGGTCGCCGGCGCCGCGCCGTCGCGAGCCGCGGCCGCGGCGCCGGCCCGCACCGCGAGCGCGGTGCAGCTCGGGCTCGTGCGCGCGCCGTTCAGCGGGGCGCCTTACGCCGCGATGTTCGCCAGCGGTGGGACGACCGAGTCGTTCTCGACGCCTGCGGTCGGCGACGTGACCGGCGACTCGCAGCCCGAGATCGTCGTCGGCGGCATGGACGGCTGGGTGCGCATCTTCAGCCTGGGTGGTTCGCTCGTACGCGCGCAGTTCACCGGCATGGGCGCGGTGCAGGCGAGCCCGCTGCTCTACGACTTCGACCACGACGGCAAGCTCGACATCCTGGTCGCGAACGCCGGGAGTGGCGACGTGTGGGTCTTCCGCGGCCCCGACGGCGCGACGCTCTTCCACAACCACACGATCGGGAGTCCCGGACCCGCCGGTGTGTTCGGTACGCCGGCGATCGGTGACATCAACCACGACGGCGTGATCGAGATCGCGGTCACGAGTTACGACAACCACCTCTACGTCTGGCGCTACCCGAACGCGTCGCTCGTCTTCAATCCCGTGTGGGTGCACGACACCATCTGGTCGAGTCCCGTGATCGCCGACCTCGACCACAACGGGCAGTCCGAGATCGTGTTCGGCACCGACATGGACCGCGGTCAGCCGTTCCAGGCGGGCGGCTGGATCTGGGTCGTGAACGCGGACGGCTCGATCCGCTGGGACAAGTGGGTGGCCGACCAGACGATCTGGTCCACACCCGCGGTCACCGACGTGAACGGTGACGGGTTCCCCGACATCGTCGTCGGCACGGGGCTCAACTTCCCCGGCGCGGGCAAGCATGTGTACGCGCTCGACCGCTTCGGCAACGCGCTGCCCGGGTGGCCGACCGCGACACTCGGTGCGGTGATGGGCTCACCCGCGATCGGCACGCTCGCCGGCGTCGGGAAGGTCACGGTCGTCGGCATGGAGGGCGGCTACATCACCGCGATCCGGCCGAACGGCCAGGTGCTGTGGACCGTGTGCGGGACATCGTGGGGCTGCCGGCCGGGCTACCCGACGCACGGCGGCGTCTCGATCGCCGACGTCAACGGCGACGGCATGCCCGACGTGGTCTCCGCGCTCGACCACGACCTGGAGATCCGGCGGCTCTCCGACGGCGCCGGCGAGGCGAGCATGGGGATCGACGGCGTCCAGCTGTCCGCGCCCGCCTCGGTGCCCACGATCTTGAGCGCAGCGGGCGAGACGCGCATCGTCGTGACCGGCACGTACGACCTCAACGGCAACGGCCGGAGCGCGGGCGACATCCAGCGCGTCTACGAGTACGGGACCAAGCACCTGCCGGGAACGCTCGACTGGCCCACGTTCAAGCAGAACATGCGCCGCAGCGGCACGTTGCTCAACCTCGACACGGCGCCGCCGTCGGGTGCGACGGTCACCGTTCCCGCAAGCCCTGTCGGCGCGGCGCCCACCACGATCAGCTGGCACGCGTCCGACACGGGTGCGAACGCGACGGGTGTTGCGAACTTCGACATCGACGTGAGCTTCGGCGGGCGTCCGTGGGCGCGCTGGTACACCGCCTCGCGCGTCACGTCACGCAGCGGCTCGACGGCAGGCGGCTCGGCGCCGTTCTACGGCCTCGCGGGCGGGACGTACTCGTTCCGCGCCCGCGCGCGCGACGCGGCGGGCAACGTCGGCGCGTACTCGCCGACCGTCTCGCTGGTGTTCGCGGGTGGGGCGACGCACGCCCAGCAGTTCACCGCCGCATACACGACCGCGTTCGACGGCTCCCTCGGTGCGGTCGCGAGCGCACCGCTCGCCGCCGGCACCGTGCCGGGCGGATTGATCCGCGGCATCGCGATGCTGCACAACGGCATTGGCGGGTACACGGTCGACGCGTGGGGCGGGCTCCACCCGTTCGGTGCCGCGCCCAGCGCGTCGACCGGCGCGTACTGGCGCGGGTGGGACATCATCCGCGGTATCGCGGTGAACCCCGACAACACGCACAGCGGCTACGTGCTCGACGGCTTCGGTGGATTGCACCCGTTCGGTGGCGCGCCGCGCGTCTCGGGCGCCTACTGGAAGAACTGGGACATCGCCCGAGGGATCGTGTTGCTGCCGACGTCGACCATGGCCCATCCGGCCGGGTACGTGCTCGACGCGTTCGGAGGGTTGCATCCCTTCGGCGCCGCGCACCAGGTCGCGATCACCGGGTACTGGCGCGGTTGGGCCATCGTGCGCGGCATCGCGCTCGATCCCGACGGCCGCGGCGGGTACACCCTCGACGCGTTCGGCGGTCTCCACGCGTTCGACGGTGCACCGCACATCGGTGTGAGCGGCTACTGGCGTGGGTGGGACATCGCCAGGGGCGTGATCATGATCCACGACCCGGATCACCATCACCCCGGTGGCTACACCGTCGACGGCTTCGGCGGTCTGCACCCGTTCGGCACCGCCCGCTCGGTGTCCTCGACCGGGTACTGGCACGCCGATGTGGTCAAGGGTGCGGCGATCGCCCCATGAGGTCGGCGCGCCGCAATGTCACTCGGCGGACGCGGATGATCCGATCGTGAGGGACCTGCCGTAGTACCTTCGGGGAGCCCGCACGGGCCTCGCTTTCCCCATGGCCAGCATCACCGCCCCCACCGACCGATCCGCGCCGCACCTCGCCGACGTCTCGTCGCGCCCGAACGCGCTGCAACGCGTCGTGAACGTGTGGCGGTACCGCGAGCTGCTCGTGAGCCTCGTGCGCAAGGAGCTCAAGGTCAAGTACAAGAACAGCGTCCTGGGTTTCGTGTGGTCGTTGCTGAACCCGGCGTTGTACCTGGTCGTGTTCTACGTCGTCTTCAAGTACTTCCTGGGTGCGGGGCTGCCGAACTTCGCGATCTTCCTCCTCGCCGGGTTGCTGCCGTGGAACCTGTTCGGCGTTGCGCTCGGTGCGGCGACCGGGTCGATCGTCCAGAACCCGTCGCTCGTCACGAAGGTGTGGTTCCCGCGCGAGATCCTGCCGCTCGCGTCGATCGGTGCCGGGCTCGTGCACTTCGTGCTCCAGACCATCGTGCTGCTCGGGGCGCTGCTGATCTTTCGGTCGGCGCCTTCGCCCACGTTCATGTGCCTCATCCCGGTCGCGCTGCTCGCGCTGGTGCTGTTCCTCGCCGCGATGTCGGTCGGGCTCGCGGCGATCAACGTGTACGCGCGCGATACGCAGCACCTGCTCGAGCTCGTGCTCCTGGCGTGGTTCTGGATGACGCCGATCGTGTACGCCTACGAGATGGTCGCCCAGAAGAGCATCGGCGGTGTGGCCGTCGGCAACAAGCTCCTGCTCAACCCGATCACCGGCATCGTCATCACCTTCCAGCGCGCGATCTACAACAAGGTCGACGTCATCACCAAGCCCAACGGGGTCCCGACGGTCACCCACGTCCTCCCGCCGCACGGCATCCTGTGGTACCTGGCCATCCTCGGGATCACCATCGTCGTGTCGCTCGTGCTGCTCTACGGCGCGTTCCACATCTTCGGCCGGCTCGAAGACAACTTCGCCGAGGAGATCTGAGCGTGGGCGCGTCGATCGAGATCGAGGACGTCAGCAAGCGCTTCAAGCTCTACCAGGAGAAGGCGCACTCGCTGAAGGAACGGGTGGTCAAGCTCGGCCGGCTCCCCTACGAGGAGTTCTGGGCTCTCCGCAACATCGACCTCGAGGTGGCGCAGGGCGAGACCGTCGGGCTGCTCGGCCACAACGGCTCGGGGAAGTCGACCCTGTTGAAATGCGTCACCGGGATCCTCCGCCCGACGAGCGGCCGGATCCGCAAGGCCGGCCGCGTCGCCGCGCTGCTGGAGCTGGGGTCGGGCATGCACCCCGAGCTCACCGGCCGCGAGAACATCTTCATGAACGGCTCGATCCTCGGGTTGTCGAAGGCGCACGTGGCGAGGATCTTCGACGACATCGTCGCGTTCTCGGAGATCGAGCACTTCATCGACCAGCAGGTCAAGCACTACTCGTCCGGCATGCAAGCCCGTCTCGCGTTCGCCGTCGCAGTGAACGTCGACCCCGAGATCCTCGTGATCGACGAGGTGCTCTCCGTCGGCGACGAGGCCTTCGCCCGCAAGTGTCTCGACCGCATCAAGCAGTTCCAGCGCGAAGGCCGCACCATCCTCTTCGTGACGCACAACGCGGACCTGACCCGCCAGATCTGCGACCGTGCCGCGGTGCTGGACCACGGTCACCAGGTGATGGTCGGGCCGCCGGGCGAGGCGGTGCTCGCGTTCCGCGACACGTTGTTGAAGCGTGGGCTCGACCCGCTGGCCGAAGCGGGCATCACCGCGGAGTGGGGTACCACGAAGCAGGTGCGCATCGTCGGCGCACAGATCATCTACGCGGACCCCACGGCCGGCCATGCTCTCCCCGACGAACCCGTGAAGGTACGGCTCGAGTACGACGCTCCCGAACGGGTCGACGACGTGGCGTTCGCGATGAACATCCACGACCAGAACGGCAACCTGCTCGTCGGCACGAACAGCGATCTGCTCGGTCTCGACATCCCGAGCGTGCGCGGTCGCGGTGAGGTGACCTTCAATCTCGACCGGGTTCCCCTGCTCGACGGTGTCTACGTGGTGAGTCTCGGGGTACACAGTCACGATGCGGGTACCTCGTACGACCACCGCGACCAGAAGGACTTCATCGAGGTCCTGAACACGACGAAGACCGTCGGCCTCGTGCACTTCCCGATGCACGTCGACATCTCGTCGGCCTCGCACGACACGCAAGCCGCACTCTGAGCGGTGAGCGGAGCACATGACTGAACCGGCTCGGCGATAGCACCTGCGAAGCGAACGCGACCGTCAACTCTGACCGTCCCCCCGTCCCGCGGCGGTAGGCACTCCTGGGTGATCACGGAGGATCCCGCATGACTCGTCGTCTGCTGCCGGTCTCCGCCCTCGTGGCGATCGCCGCGCTCGTCGCCGTCGTGCTGCCCGTCGCGGCACCCACGTCGTCGTCGACGCCGGCGCCGACCGAGCACCGCTACGCGCTGAGCGCCAAACAGGCGGTGCGGGCCGGGTGGCATGCGGACGCGAACGTCTCGACCGACATGGTCGGGGTGAAATGGTCGGGCGACCCGAACGCCAAGTTCACCGTCGCGACGCGTGACGGAAGCGGCCGGTGGTCGAGCCCGGTGCCCCTCGACACGCTCGACGTCGGGCCCGATCCCGGGACGAAGGAAGCGGCCCACGCCGCCCGTCTCGCGACGGAGCCGTACTGGGTGCACGGCAAGAAGGACGTCCGCATCGCGCTCGCGAGCGGCGCGCCGGCGAACGTCGACCTGCACACGGTGAACGCGCCCGGACCGAAGGTCCCGGCGAGCAGCGCTGGCGCGTCGGTCGCGTGGCCCAACGTGATCATGCGTCCCGGCTGGGGAGCCGACGAGAGCCTGCGCTTCCGCAACTGCTCCGGCCCGACGTACACGAAGGGTGTGCGCTTCGCCGTCATCCACCACACGGTCGAGTCGAACAACTACTCGCCTGCCGACAGCTTCGCGATCGTGCGGTCCATCTACGCGTACTCGGTGCTGACGCTCGGGTACTGCGACATGATGTACAACTTCCTCGTCGACAAGTACGGCCAGATCTTCGAAGGCCGGGCCGGCGGCGTCGACAAGCCGGTGCTCGGCGCGCACGCGATCGGGTTCAACACCGACAGCACCGGTGTGGCGCTCATCGGCGACTACTCGGTCGCGCAGCCGTCGGCTGCAGCGATCGACGCGATCGAGCGCCTGCTCGCGTGGAAGTTCGCCGCGAGCGGCATCGACCCGCGCGCACCGGTCAGCTACACGACCACCGGGAACGACAAGTTCCCGGCGGGCACGCACCTGACGATCCCGAACATCGTCGGTCACCGCGACACCTGGTTCACCGACTGCCCGGGGCAGGCGCTCTACAACTGGTTGCCCGCCATCCGCGAGAACGTCGCCGAGCGGATCGAGCACCAGCCCGTCGACCTCTACACCTCGTGGCGCCCCGTGGCCGGCGCGCCGAAGGTGATCGCGCTCACCGCGTACGGCGGCTTGTATCCGGCCGGTGGCAGCCCCGGCTTCGTCCCGCCCGCGTACTGGCCCGCGTGGCAGATCGCCAAGGCGGTGAAGCTGCTGCCCGGCGGCGGTGGCGGGTACGTGCTCGACGGGTACGGCGGCCTGCACCCGTTCGGCTCCGCGCGACCGATGCCTGTGAGCGGCTACTGGCCTGGATGGGACATCGCGCGTGACTTCGTGCTCCTCCCCAACGGCACCGGTGGCTACGTGCTCGACGCGTTCGGCGCGCTGCACCCGTTCGGTACCGCGCGAGCCGTGAGCACGAGCGCGTACTGGCGCGGGTGGGACATCGCCCGTCGCGTCGCCGTGTTGCCCAGCGGCACCGGTGGCTACGTGCTCGACGGCTGGGGCGGCGTGCACCCGTTCGGCACCGCGCCGGCGCTGCGCGGGAGCCCGTACTGGAAGGGTTGGGACATCGCGCGCGACATCGCGGTGCAGCCCGGCACCGGTCGGGTGTACGTGATGGACGGCTTCGGCGGCATCTGGCCCCTCGGCGGTGCGCCACGACTGGCCGTCCACTACTTCGGCGCCGACGTCGTCCGGGGCTTCGCACTGATCGCGAGCGGAGGCTTCCAGATCACGAACACGGGTCAGCTGTTCCGGGTCGGCGGTGCACCGGGCCTCGTCCATCCCTTCGGCGTCATCTCACCGCCCTACGTGCGTGAGCTCGCGGTGGCGCCGTGAGGGCGGTGTCGGGCGTCGGACCCGTGCTGAGGGCGACCGAACCAGCGGGTGCGCCGGTAGAACGCCGTGCACGCCTTCGGTACCCTGTCCGGCCGTGACCGACGCGCGCGCAGACCGACGGGACCCGAGCGCGGGCGTCCAGCAGTGCCTATCGGTCGTCATGCCCTGTTACAACGAGGCCGCGACCGTCAAGGTCGTCGTCGACCGGGTGCTCGAGTCCCCATACGTCCATGAGCTGCTGATCGTCGACGACGGGTCGACCGACGGCACGGTCGACATCGTGCGCAGCATCGTCGACCCGCGCGTGCGCGTCTTCATCCAGCCGATCAACCTCGGAAAGGGCGCCGCGCTGCGACGTGGCTTCCGCGAGGCGACCGCGCCCTACGTGATCGTGCAGGACGCCGACCTCGAGTACGACCCGAACGAGTACCGCGAGATCCTCGAGCCGCTCCTCGACGGGGTCGCGGACGTCGTCTACGGCTCGCGCTTCCTCGGCGGCCGCCCGCATCGTGTCCTCTACTACTGGCACTCGGTCGGCAACGGTCTGCTCACGACACTGTCGAACATGTTCACCAACCTGAACCTCACCGACATGGAGACCTGCTACAAGGCCTTCCGTCGTGAGGTGATCCAGGACGTGGAGCTCCACGAGGACCGGTTCGGCTTCGAGCCGGAGATCACCGCCAAGCTGTCGCGCAAGGGCCTGCGCATCTACGAGGTCGGGATCTCGTACGCGGGCCGTACCTACGCCGAAGGCAAGAAGATCGGCTGGCGCGACGGCGTGCGCGCGTTCTACGGGATCGTCCGGTACTCCGGGCTCGGCGAGCGTCTCGCGCGCCGACCCCGTCATCTCTCTGAGGACGAGCCGGCGCCCTTCGACGATGCCGACGTCGCGCTCGCCGGCGTGCTCGACTCGCTCCAGGACGCCGACAACTATGCGGACTGGATCTACGACCTCCTCGAGCCCCACCTCGGCCAACGCGTGCTCGAGGTCGGCGCGGGACAGGGCGAGCTCACGGAGCGCCTGTGCGGCGGCGGTCGGCATGTCGTCGCAACCGACCTCTCGTCGCGCTGCGTCACCGCGCTCCGCGACCGCTTCGCCGGCAACGACGCGGTGACGGTGCAGCAGGCCGACCTCGTGCCCGACGGTGCGGACGGTGGGTTCGACTCGATCGTGCTCGTCAATGTGCTCGAGCACATCCCCCACGCCGAAGAGGCACTCGCCCGCCTCGTACCCAAGCTGCGCCCGGGTGGGCGGCTGCTGCTGTTCGTCCCCGCGTTCGAGTCGCTTTACAGCGAGTTCGACTTCCGCATCGGCCATCGCCGCCGCTACCGCAAGTCGGAGCTGACCTCCGAGGTCGACCGGGCCGGTCTGCGTGTCGTCGAAGCGCGCTACGTCAACGTCCTCGGTGCGGTCGCGTGGTGGCTCTTC
>DATBEZ010000015.1:0-54314 GCA_036558745.1 Acidimicrobiia bacterium | reverse complement strand
CATCTCGCGGCGAATAGTCTTGCCACCGACGAGTCAAGTTGTGACGTTTTTGCACCGGGCAGCCCATGTCGACGACGTCCGCCGATCGTTTGGCTCCCGCAACAGTCGGGAAGGCGATTCGGATGGGGACCACCGCGACGTTCGCCCACCCGCCCGTGGTCAGCCAGGCCGAGTGGGACGGAGCCCTTGCGGCGATGACCGAGCGCGAGAAGGCCGTCGCCACCGCGATGCACGACCTCGCCGCCGAGCGGAAGCGCATGCCGATGGTGCGGGTCGAGCGCGACTACGAGTTCGAGGGGCCGGACGGGCGGCAATCCCTGCTCGACCTGTTCGACGGGCGCAGCCAGTTGATCCTCTACCGGTTCTTCTTCGAGGAGGGTGTCGACGGCTGGCCCGACGCCGGGTGCGCCGGCTGCTCGTCGTTCGCCGACGGCATTCCGAACCTCGGCCTGCTGCATGCTCGCGACATCACGTTCGCCATGGCATCGCCGGCACCCCAGGCGAACCTTCGCCGCTACGCCGAGCGCATGGGCTGGACCGACGTGCCCTGGTACACGATCCGCACCGAGAATTTCTCGGCCGACTTCGGCGTCGACGAGTGGTTCGGCCTCAACGTCTTCCTACGCGACGGCGAGAGCGTCTACCGCACGTACTTCCTCCAACACGGGCCGATGGTGCAGACCATCGGAAGCGTCTGGAGCATCTTCTCGCTCGCGCCCTACGGCGGCCAGGGCGAGGACGAGGACGTGCCCGAGGGCTGGCCCCAAGCGCCGTGGTCGTTCTGGTACCGCCGTCACGACGAGTTCGACGCCCCGCCGCCGTCGGCTCGGAGTAGCGACCACGCCGACGGATGAAGACCGACACGGCTCCGAGAATGCTGCGAGCAGGTGGACGGGCATGGCCCGGCTGATCTACATCGCGAACGTCTCGCTCGACGGCTACATCGAGGACGCGCACGGCAGTTTCAACTGGACCGCTCCTGCCGACGAGGTCTTCGCCTTCATCACGGACCTCGTGCGTCCTGTCGGTACCTCCCTCTACGGCCGCCGCCTGTACGAGACGATGGCGGTCTGGGAGACCGACCCCTCGTTCGCCGCGCAGTCGGAGCTCATGGGCGACTTCGCGCGCGTCTGGCAAGCCGCGGACAAGGTCGTCTATTCGACGACGCTGCGCGAGGTGTCGACCGCCAACACCCGGCTCGAGCACGACTTCGATCCGGACGCGACCCGCGACCTGAAGGCTTCCGCGGCCAGAGATCTCACCATCGGAGGTGCGAACCTCGCCGCGAAGGCGTTCAAGGCCGGGCTCGTCGACGAGTGCCACTTGATGATCTATCCCGTGTTCGTCGGCAGTGGTAAGCCGGCGCTTCCTCGCGACGGGCGCGCCGACCTCGAGCTCCTCGACGAACGCCGGTTCGGCAACGGTGTCGTGTCCCTCCGCTACCGCGTCGTGACCTGACCAGCCTGCGGGGCCATGGAAGTGGAAGTCCTGCTGAGGAGCGAGCGCGAAGTGCGAGGGCGGGCGGGTGCCACGCAGTCGCGAAGGCGTCTCCGGTCGAGTCTCCCGGCGGTCGGCGACGGGACGACGGTGCGCGCGGCTATGACGACTGACCGGGCTGGGTGAAGTGCGCGCGAGCGTGCCCTGCCTTCTCGAGGATCTGGCGGACGTCACTGCTCGAGAACAGCTCGTGCGTCTCCGAAGCCACGGCACCCGTGCTGCTGACGGCTGCGCTGATCCCCGCCATCGTGAGCGAGTCGGGTGCCTCGACGATGGCCAGCCCGTCGTGGGCACCGAACATCCAGTACATCGTCTCGAGTCGACCGCCCACGCTCTCGAGAACACGCTGCACCGCGGTCTCGCGGTCGGCCGGGTTGTCGATCATCGCGGCCATGGCCGCGTGCGAGTAGGAGAACAGCGCGAGGTACTTCGGCATGACGATCGCTCCCTCTGCGCACCCGTTGGGAGCTCCAGCCTAGAACGGGCGCAGGGGCGGAACGCCGAGGAGCGGTCGTGCCACGGGCGCGTCATCGATCACGAGCAGCACCGACTCGGTCTCGTGGATGGGGACGAGCTTGCCCCGCTCGGTCTTGACCCAGAGCAGACCGCCGCTGTCCACCACGCGCACGACCGCGTGCTCGGAACCGTCGATGCTGAAGTGGTCGCCCGTGCGCAGAGCACTGGCCGGTACCCGGTGAGTCATGCGCTCAGCATCGTCATCGGGCAGATTGCTGCAAGGGGGAGAACGACCGAACCTGATGCCCCCTGCGCCGGCACGCGTGGGTAAGAGTTCGCGACGCTGCGGAGCCGCTTCACGGACGGGGACTTCGAAAGTGCCGAAGGGGGCCGCGACGGGGCTGCGTCGCGGCCCCCTCGGCGCCGCACGACGTACCGCGCGCCGCGTGAGCGCGCGCCCCCCAAGCGTCGTGCGGGGTGTGGTCGGTCGCACGTCGTTGTGCGACCGACACGCACGGATACAGGTACCGGGCCTGCTGCGGGCTAGAAGACGTTCGATCCTTGGAAGGGGTCGAACGGCGAGCCGCCCATGTCCGGAGCCCCGTTCTGGCCGGATCCACCTTGATCGGGGCTCGACGACGGGTTCGACGAGTCCGGTGCGCCGCCGCTGCGCAGCTCGGGCAGGAGGTGCGTGGCCCGGTTGATCGGGATCGCGAAGCCGATGCTCTGCGCGGGTGCCCCCGTCTCGGGGTTCGTCGCGACCGCGGTGTTGATGCCCACGACCTGGCCCTCGCGGTTGACCAGCGGTCCGCCGGAGTTCCCGGGGTTCACGGCGGCGTCGGTCTGGATCACGCCGGTCATCGTGTCGACGTTGCGTCCCAGCGCGGAGACGATCCCTTGCGTGACCGAGGGCGTGCTCCCGAGGTCGAGCGCGTCACCGATCGCGACCACCGGGTCGCCCACGTGCAGCGCGGAGGAGTCCCCGAGCTGCGCGGGCTGCAGGCCGGTGGTGTCGCCGACCCGGATCAGCGCAACGTCGGCGTCCGTGTCGAGACCGATCAGCGTGGCCGACCGGGCGCGCGACTCGCCTTCGCGCGAGACGGTGATCTGCTCGTCGGACGACACCACGTGGGCGTTCGTGAGGATCTCACCGTTCTTGCCGATCACGATGCCGGTGCCCGCCGCGGTTCCGTCCGGCGTGTTGCCTCGGATCGTCACGACCGACGGTGCCAGCCGGTTCGCGATGCCCGTGATGTCGAGCGCGGTGCCGACAGGTCGCGCGACGACCGCGGCGGCCGCCGGCGACTTGCTCGCTCCGCTCGACGGCGACAGGTGCGTCGCTGCGAGCACCGTCGCCCCTCCGATTCCGCCCGAGACGAGCGCGACCGCGCTGACGAGGACGACCGTCGCGCGTGCGCGCCGTGGTGCCGGGGACTTCGCCTCGGATGACTCCACCGACGTGGTCGCGCGCGGCTCCTCGTCTGCTCGAACCGGCTCGTAGTCGTTCTCTTCCCTCATCACCTTCGCCTCTCTGTCGCTACCGAATCCGGGAACGACAGGTCGCGAGATGGAGGTTCCGTCCTTCGCTCGCCATCAGCGAACTCTCAGCGGCGTCTTATCTCCGCGCGCAGTTTCGCCGTCGCAGTCGCTTTCGCGCGAAGTCGGCTAGGTGGCCGTCTTCTCGAGTCGCCCGGCCGCGAGCGCGGTGCGGTCGACCTGATCGAGGCTGGTCACGACGAGGTCTGCTCGCGCGTCGGCGAGGAGACCGGCGTCCTCGGCACGAGCGACGCCGATCGCGGCCATGCCGCCGGCCTTGGCGGCTTGAACACCCGCCGCGGCGTCCTCCACGACGAGCGCGCGCTCGGGGGCGGCGCCGAGCTCCGCCGCGGCGGCGAGGAACATGTCCGGATGAGGCTTCCCGTGCGCGAAGTCGCGGCCCGAGACGTCGACGTCGAAGGCGTCGAGCAGCGTCAGGCCCGGTCGCAACCACGCCGACGAGATCCCGTGGTCCTCCGCGAATGTGTCGAGCCGGATCTTGCCGAGGAACAGGTCGGCGTTCTTCGACGACGACGCGGCCGCGATCCGCATCGGCACGTCCTTGGTCGCGATGACAAAACGCAGTGCGTCGGGATAGGCGGTGAAGTCCCCGGCCTGAATGAGCCGAACGACCATGGCCTGTTTGCGGTCGGCGTACTCCGCGACGCGCGACTCCTCCTCATCGTCGGGGACCTGGAAGTACTCGAGTGCCGCGCGCGCACCGTTCAACCGCGGCCTTCCCGACATCTGAGTCTCGTAGACGTAGGGGGTGAACGCGTCCCGCGACCAGGTGGTGCGATCGCGGATGCCGCTCCATTCGCCCTCCATCAGCTCCCGGAGGGACTCGCGCCACGCCTTCTCGTGCGGCGAGTCGACGAGCACGCCGTCGACGTCGTAGATCGCTGCTTCGAGGCTCGACACCCCATCCTCCTCAGCCGTGCGTGGACCGCGCGTGCGCGGCGGAGCGCGGAAGATCGACCGTGCAGCTCTCGCCCGGGCCGACCTCGCGCGTCTCGTGGTCGATCCTGACCGTGATCGGACGGCTCACGCCCTCGGCGTGCACTGCGACCGTCACCCCCTCGTGTGTCACCGACACGTGCAACGGGGTGCGGTCGAACTCGATCCGGAACGCGATGCCCTCGAGCTCGTCGGGGAGCCTCGGAGCGAGGTGCAGGACCCCGCCGTCGACCGATGCGCCCGCGTACGCGTGCTGCACGAGCCACAGCGTGCCGGCCATGACCCCCAGGTGGATTCCCTCCTCCGTGGTCCCACCCTGAACATCGTCGACGTCGCTCTCCAGCGCGGCGACGAAGCGCTGCCACGAGCTCGCGGGATCGATTCGTGCCAGCACGCCCGCGTGCGTGACGAAGCTCAGCGTCGAGCCGTGCGACGTGCGCTGGTCGTAGTAGGCGACGTTCTTCGCCATCGTGTCGGGGCGGTACTCGTAGCCGAGCCGGGCGAAGATGGCGTGCAGCTCCTCGTCGGTGAAGAGGTAGAAGAGCATCACAGTGTCGGCCTGCTTCGAGACTTTGTAGCGGTTGGGGTCGTCGCCCTCGGCCCGGAGGATCCGGTCGAGACGCTGGATGTTGCCGTACTCGTCGCGGTAGCGGTCCCAATCGAGCTCCGCGAGCGACTCGTAGCCCTCGAACTGGCTGATGATGCCGTCGTCGTGGAAGGGGACGAACATCCGCGCCGCCATGTCCTCCCATGTCCGCAGCTCGTCGTCCTCGATGCCGAGCTTGTCGCGGAGCGCCTCGGCCCGGGTCGCGGGCAGCAGCGAAAGGACACGTCGGGCGATGTCACAGAGCCAGGCGACGGTGACGTTGGTGTACGCGTTGTTCCGAAGGCCGCCGACATCGGCCCCGGGATACTGCTCGTGGAACTCGTCGGGGCCCATGACACCGTGGATCTCATAGCGCGCACGCTCGGGATCGAAGTGGGCGATCGACGCCCAGAAACGCGCGATCTCGAGCATCATCTCGGCCCCGTAGTCGCCGAGAAACGCGAGGTCCTGCGTCACCTGGTAGTAGTGCCAGATGTTGTAGAAGATCGCGGCGTTGACGTGCCGCTGGTTCCGGCTGAGGTCGGGCTCCCACCGGCCGGACAGCGGGTTGAGATGGACTTTCTGGGTCTCTTCGGTGCCGTCGCTCCCGCTTTGCCACGGAAACATCGCTCCCGAGAGCCCGCTCTCCCTGGCCGACGCGCGCGCTTCGCTCAGTCGCCGGTAGCGATACATCAACAGCGCTCGGGCGACTTCGGGGATGCGGTACGTCAGAAACGGCAGCACGAACAGCTCGTCCCAGAACACGTGGCCCCGATACGCCTCCCCGTTCAGGCCTCGCGCCGGCACTCCGGCATCCAGGTCGGCGGTATGGCGCGAGCACACCTGTAGGACATGGCAGACGTGCAGCCGGAGCAGAAGCTGCACGCGGTCGTCGCCGGAGACGTCGATGGCGCAGACGCGCCACATCTCGTCCCATGCGGACATGTGGCGCTCGAGGGCGGTGTCGAAGTCGACGTAGCGCCGCGCCGACGTGCCCGCTTTGACGAGCGTGTCGCTCGTCGCGGGGTTGCGCGACGTCGAGATCGACACCATCTTCTCGACGCGTACCGGCGATCCCGCCGTCACGTCGAATGTGAGCACCTCCTGGATGTAGTCCTCCATCTGGTACAGGCTGCGCTCGACATCACGCGGCTCGTGGCCGTCGAAGACGCGCGTGCGCGCAGCCTCGCTGACGTAGAGGTTCGACTGTCGGGTCTGCACCTTCATACCGATCACGCCCTGCTCGAACGTTCTTGGGCCGGCGGGGCTCAGGTGCCGGCCCTCGAGCTGGCCGTACCGTGCGACGCCCCCATTCGTCACCCGACCGTCGATGGCCGAGATGATCTCGACCCGGCCCGACCAGTTCTCCGCGGTGAGCGTCCATTCGAGCGCACCGTGGTGCACGTCGGCCAGGCTGACGAATCTGCGACTGCGGAGGCGCGTCAAGCGCCCGGACACGTCTCGCCATCTCAGCTCGCGAATGACGAGCGCGTTCCTGATGTCGAGCTCGTGTCGGTAGTCGAGCAGCTCCACGTCGGCGACGCGGAAAGCGTCGGCGTCCTCGACCCGGAGCTGGAGCACCAGCCAGTTCGGGAGATTCACGAGATCCTCGTTGAGGACGGGGCGGCCACCGAGGATCGTCGTCTCGCGGTTGTACACGCCGTGGATGTACGTGCCCGCGTAGTGGACGCTGTCGGTCTCCTCCCACTCCGCGGCACCACGTGTGCACACGTAGCCGTTCCCGGTCGAGGTCAGCGCCTCGCGTAGGCGCTCCTGCGCAGCGTCGAACCGGTCGTAAACGACCGAGAACGGATCCGTCGCGACGTGCGCGCCGCGCCGGCCGACTCGGGTCATGGGTTCTTCAAGAGGTCGGCGGCTCGCGGGAGCTCCGATCGGGAGCGATCCACGAGCAGCGGTGCTCCCGGCCTCGGTGCGATCGCGCCCGGTGGGGCGTCCGACGGCGCTTCGAGCGCGTGCACCATCGTCTCGACCAGCGCTTCGGGCTGGTCGTTCTGCACGTAGTGGTTCGCGTCCGGGATGTAGTACAGCGAGTTCCGGCCCGGCTTCGTCATCATGTAGCGGTCCCAGACGTGGTTGACGACCCGCGGCGGCGAGACGGTGTCGTAGACGCCCCAGATGAAGGTCGTCGGCACCGTGAGAGCGGCGAGCGCGTTGAGCCACGCGTCCTCGTTGCGCGCTCGCTCGTGGAGGTACTGGATCGTCTCGTGGAGGACCTCGAGCCCGCCGCCGTGCGAGAACGTCGCGGTGAGCGCCTGGATCTCGGGGTCGTCGGCGCCGCGAGCCGGCGAGTACGTCGTCTGACCCATGCCGACCGCGAGCTGCTCCGGTGTCGCTCGCGCGAGCGCGGCGGGGCCCCGTTCCGGGTCGAGCATGACCCGTTGGGCCTCGGTCAGGTTCGACATCGGCAAGAAGATGTTGGCGTTCGTGAGGAACAGATGCTCGACGTCGACTCGCGACTCGACGGCCGTCGTGTGGATCATCGCGACGCTCGACCCACGGTCGTGCGCGCACACGATCGCGGTCTCGACGCTCAGCACCTCGGCGAGGTAGTACTCGAGGAGCTCGGCATCGCGCGTCAGGCTGTAGCCCCACCCGAGGGGCTTGTCGGAGAAGCCGAAACCCGGGAAATCCATCGCGCACACGCGGTACCGGTTGCCGAGGAGCTGCGCGACCTCGAACCAGTCGATGCTGCTCGTCGGAAAGCCATGGACGAGCACGAGCGCGGGCGCGTGATCGTCGCCGACCTCGACATGGAAGACCTGCACCTCGGCCGCATCTCCGCGGCGTGGACGCCACGAGAAGGAGTTGCCCTGGGCACGCCAGGCATCTGCACGGTTCATCGGAGCGACTCTCGCGTCATCCGCGGCACCGGGCAAGGCGCCGGACGTCCCGCCCACGCTCATGGACCGCTTCGTGGGGATACGTCGCGGATTTCGTGACTCACATCCGCACGAACGACTGTCGATGTGACCGAGGTCGCTGAATCCTTCCGGCGCGCGCTGCGTATCGCTCATATCCGCGGCGGCGCGGCAGGGAGGTGTCGGGATGGCGGACGAAGCGACACGTGCAGTGGGTGTCCCGCCCGGAATGCCGGTCGGCTGGATCGCACCCGAGTCGGCGATCCTCGATCCCGGTGATCTGCAGACGATGCGCGACGGCCTGCGCGCGGGCAAGACGGTCGCGATCGCCTCCGACGGTCACGTCTACGTGAGCGGGGAAGCGACCGGGCAACCCATGACACCCGAGGCGCAGCAGTTCATCGAGTCGAGGCTCGGTGTCGTGAAGCAACTCGTCGACATGAGCGGCGGGATGACGATCCAGCCCGACGGCCGCATGTTCGGGACGTTCGCGAACCAGTCGATCAAGGTTGCGATGGGCCCCGACCCGTCACTCGACCAGGACGAGATGAACCTCGTGCACGCGGGCATCGCGAGCGGCGCGACCGTCGCGGTGCTTCCCGATGGGTCGGTGCAGTACCAACTGCAACCGGGAACGCAGCCGCCGAGCGCCGAAGAGGCGCAGCAGCGCATGGCCACCTTCGACGACGAGGTGAACAGCGGTCGTCTCGGTGTCGCGCTCTCGGCCGGCCACGCGGTGCGCATGTCCGGCGACGTGTACCAGACGATGCCCCCGCCGACGACGCCGCAGGGAATGGAGTTTCCCCGTGGGGGCGATTCCCAGCCGTCCGTGCCACCGACGACACCACCGTTGCCGGGCGCGACGCCCGAATCCGCGGTCGGCCCCCAGACCGCGGACGCGACCGCACCCGCGCCCGACCAGACCGCGCCGGCGCCCGACCAGTCCCCGACGGGAGCCGATGCCGCCGGCGAGACGGCCGTCGCCGCGGTGGACCCGACGGTCGGCGACGTCTCCGGGGCGGACGGCGCCGCCCTCGCGTACGACGACGGCTCGGGCTCACCTCTCGTCGACACCAGCGACCCGATGCCGACCGAAGCATTCGCGGCCGACGGCGCGACCTACGAGAGCGCGTTCTCCGACGGAGCGGGAGACGACAGCGGCCCGACCGAGACCGGCCTCGACGGCTCGTACGTGAGCTCCGGCGACGCGTACGCGGAGACAGGCGAGTCGTACGCAGACTCGGGCGACGCGCCCACGGCGACGTACGACGACGGCTCTGCCTACGACACCGGCACCGCATACGACACGGGCTCTTCATACGACGGCGCCTCATACGACAACGGTTCGGCATACGACACCGGAGCCGCGTACGACACCTCGTCGTACGACACCTCGTCGTACCCCGATTCGGCGACCGATGACGGCGGCGGCGACTCGTACTCGTACGCGGGGGCCGACGGCTCGGCCTACGACGGCGGGAGCTACGACAGCTCGGGCGACGACTCGTCGGGCTACGACGGCTAGGAAGCCCGGTGTGACGCCGACCGCGTACTTCCTCGGTATCGATCTCGGGACGACCTTCACGGCCGCCGCCGTCGCACGCGGCGATCGCGTCGAGATCGCCGCGCTCGGCAATCGGGCGGCGTCGATCCCCTCGCTGGTCTTCCTGCGCGACGACCAGAGGGTGCTGACCGGCGAGGCCGCGGCCCGACGAGGCGCGTCGGAGCCGGCGCGACTGGCACGTGAGTTCAAGCGGCGCCTCGGCGACACCGTGCCGATCATGCTCGGCGAGACGCCATACTCGGCCGAACGCCTGATGGCCGCGCTGCTCAAGGACGTGGTTGCCGCGGTCGCGACCCGTGAAGGCGGGCAGCCCGCACACGTCGCCGTGACCCATCCCGCGAACTGGGGGCCGTACAAGGTCGAGCTCCTGCGTCACGCGCTCGACCTCGCCGACCTGCACGAGGTCACGCTGGTGACCGAGCCGGTGGCGGCGGCGATGCACTACGCGTCGACCGAGCGCGTCGAGCCCGGCCAGGTCGTGGCGGTGTACGACCTCGGCGGCGGCACGTTCGACGCCGCAGTCCTCGAGAAGACCGACAGCGGGTTCGCAACCCGCGGCGAGCCGGAAGGCATCGAACGCCTCGGCGGGATCGACTTCGACGAAGCGGTGATGGCGCATGTGCGCAAGGTGCTCGGCGAGCTGCTCACGTCGCTCGACACCGACGATCCGAACGTCCGTTCCTCGCTCGCCCGGTTGCGACAGGAATGCGTGGCCGCGAAGGAAGCGCTGTCGTTCGACGCCGACACGTCGATCTCGGTGCTGCTCCCGCACGTGCAGACCGACATCCGCATCACACGGGCCGAGTTCGAGCCGACGATCCGCGCCGCGCTCGAGGAGACCGTCGACGCGATGCGCCGCACGCTCGACCACGCGGGCGTGCGCGCGGCGGACCTTGCGGCGGTCCTCCTCGTCGGTGGATCGTCCCAGATCCCGCTCGTGGGCGAGCTCGTGTCGAACGCGCTGGGTCGTCCCGTAGCGGTCGACGCGCATCCGAAGCACACGGTCGCGCTGGGTGCCGCGCTCGCGGCCGCTGCGTCGCATGCGCCCCCGGCCGCGGTTCCCGCGCCCCCGGCGCCCGCGAGCACGAGCGATGAGCAGCCGGCACCGAGCAAGGTCGCGGTCGCGCCGATCCCGCCGGCAACACGCGCGACGCCCGCGACCCCGGCGCGGACGGGATTCGGTCGGCGCTTGCTCATCGCCGCCGCCGCGACGGTCGCGGTCGTCGGGATCGGCGCGGCCGGCTATGCCTCCACGAGCGGCAAGCACGGCGCGCGCACGAAGCATGCGGCCACGTCGGCGCCGGTCGCGCACGTGCAGGATCCGGCCTGCCGCTCGGCGTCGGGCCGCTGCGCGTTCATCACCAACCTGCAGCTCGCGGGCGACCACTACGTCCTCGACTACACCACCACGGGCTTCGACCCGCTGATCTACCAGGCCGGCAAGCAGGGCACGCCCGGCGACCACAACGTGCACTTCTTCTTCGACACGACGCTGCCGCAGAACGCGGGCACGAACGGTCATCCGCCGGGCCAATGGTGGATCTGGGACCGGCCGTCGGGTGGCGGTCAACTGCGCTTCGACCAGGCCAGGGTCGCTGACCGCGGCGCGGCCCGGCGCTTGTGCATCCTCGTCGCCGACCCGCAGCACGCGGTCGAACCCGACAGCGGCAACTGCGTCGACCTGCCCGGCACGCCCGCGCCACCGACGACGCACCGTCAGCCGTCGCGCCCGCAGCACCACCAGACGACGGCCTCGTCGTCGACGACCACGACGCAGCCGACGACCCGGATCACCTTCCCGAGCCAGGCGACGGCACCGCAGCAAGGAGCACAGCCGTGAGCGGCACGGGCGTGAGCGGCACGGCCGTGAGCGGCACGGCCGTGAGCGGCACCGCTGCGCGACTCGGTGTCGACCTCGGCACGACCTGGACGGCCGCCGCGCTGGCCCGTGATGACCGAATCGACGCGCTGTCGCTCGGTACGAAGACCGCGATCATGCCGTCGGTGGTCGCGCGCGTCGGCGACGAGCTCGTCGTGGGCGAGGCGGCCGAGCACCAGCTGCTCGCGGATCCGGCCTCGGGCGCGCACGAGTTCAAGCGCCGGCTCGGCGATACGACGCCGATCGTCATCGCCGGCGCGCCCTACGGCGCCGAGGCGCTGATGGGACACCTCCTTCGCCACGTCGTCGGTCAGGCGACGGCGGTGGCCGGCGCCGCACCGGGCGAGGTCGTCTGCACGCATCCCGCGAACTGGGGTGAGTACAAGCTGGATCTGCTGCGCGAAGCAGCACGGCTCGCCGGTATCGGCACCGTCACCCTGATGCCCGAACCGGTCGCGGCCGCGTTGCACTACGTACGCCTCGGCCGCTTGTCGCCCGGCGACACCGTCGCTGTCTACGACTTCGGCGGCGGCACGTTCGACGCTGCGGTCGTGCAGTGCACCGAACAGGGTGCGTCGTTGCTGGGACCGCCCGAAGGGCTCGAGCGGCTCGGCGGTGTCGATCTCGACCAGATCGTGCTGTCGCGCGTCGACCAGGCGCTCGACGGGCGACTCCGCGAGCTCGACAGCAGCGATCCCGAGGTTCGACGCGCGCTCGTGCAGCTTCGCGCCGAGTGCACCCTCGCCAAGGAAGCGCTCTCGAACGACACCGAGGCCGCGATCGCGGTGACCGTTCCGGGCCTGCAGACACGGGTGCGCGTCACACGTGACGAGTTCGAGAGCGAGGTCCGCGCTCGCGTCGCGGACACCCTCGGCGCGCTCGACCGTGCGATCGCGAACGCGCACGTCGAGAGCGCCGCTCTCGCGGGCGTGCTGCTCGCCGGTGGTTCGTCGCGCGTGCCGGTCGTCGGCGAGGCCGTCGCCCGGCACACCGGTCGTCCCAATCTCGTCGACGCCGACCCGAAGCTCGTCGCGGCTCTCGGAGCCGCAGGAGGAAGCACCGTCATGGCGACTCCCGACCACGCCGTACCCGAGAAGGACACGCACGACGCGTTCGACGAGCACGATCCCTCCGGCGAGAAGCCGACGACCGATGCGGCCGGCGCCGCGTCGCCTGCCGCCAAGGCCGCGGCGACCGCCGCCGCGCTGCACGCGGCGGCCGACGCGAAGGATCCGAAGCAGAAGGGCCGACGGGAGGGCGGCGGTGTCTCACGCGGGCTCGTGGCGGGCGTCGGTGCCGCAGCCGCAGGCGCCGCGGCCGTCGGCTACACGGCGATGGGTGGCTCGTGGACCGGAACGCCCCGCGGTCACCACGCACCCGACCATCCCGCCGCCGACGCGGCCGCGAACGCGCCGGCCGATGCGCACCCCCCGAACGCGCCTCCGCCCCCGGACCACAGCCTGGACGCGTTCGACCATCTCGGCGGCGGGGGTGGCGGCGGCGCGGGCGTGCACCGCGTGGCCTTCGCCGGCCCGCACGAGGTCGGTGGTGGTGGCGGCGGTGTCGGGGTCAGCGGCGGGGGAGGCGGCAACGGCGGCGGCTCCCCGGCCATCCCCGACATCAGTGCGGCGCGCGCGGAGCTGCTCGACCGCCTGGACCAATGGCAGCCGCCGGCGGGCGCCGATCCCGCCGCGGTCGCCGAGTTCCGCACCGAGCTCCAGGGCATCGTCGATCGCTTCCAAGGCGCACCGGGGGAGAGCAGGAACGACGCGCTGGCGGGCCTCCGGCAGGAGTTCGACGACCACGTGCAGGCGTTCGTGCAGGAACAGAAGATCGACGTGCTCGTCGGCGAACAGTCGCCCGCGCCGCAATCGGGTTTCGACTGGGTCTCCGGTCACTACGACGCGAGCGGCGACTGGATGCCCGGGCACTGGGAACGAGCGACCGCGAACGCCGGAACCCTCGATCCCGGCGAGAGCACCGGCAACGCGTCACAAGGCAACTGGGTCAACGGGTACTACGACGACCACGGCGATTACGTGCCGGGACACTGGGACGCCCCTGCACCGCCGAACGGTGACATGCCGCCCGCGATGCACATGCCGGGCTGGAACCCGTACGGACCGGGCGTGCCAGGCACGCCGAGCAACCCGTACCCCGGCGCGGGCAACGGCCCGGTCATCATCCGCGACCACTACCCCGGGGGCGCCTACGGCGGGGGCGGCGACGTCGTGCGCGACCACCGCGGCAACCCCGGCGGTATGAGCAACGGCGGGCAACCGCAACCGGGATCCGGCAACCCGTACGGCGGTGGACAAGGCGGTGCGGGCGGCGCCGGATCATCGCGGGGTGGGGGTCAGCAAGGCGGCCCCGGCCAACCGGGCGGTCACGGCGGCGGCAACCAGGGCTCGAACCAGGACGGCTCGAACGACAACGGCGACAACGGGGACTCCTCCGACGACGGCGACGGCTCCGGTGACGACGGCTACGACGGCACCGACGGTGGCGCGTACGGCGACGACACCGGCGGTGGCTTCGACGACGGCGGTGGGTTCGACACGGGCGGCGGGTTCGACACCGGCGGTGGCTTCGACGACGGCGGTGGGTTCGACACCGGTGGCGGCTTCGACGACGGTGGCTTCGACGGTGGTGGCTTCGACGCCTTCGCGGTCCCCGCCCCGGGCGAGGACCCGCTCGGCGTCGACGCGTTCGCGACCGCGTCGGCGACCGCGCCGGCGATGGATCTCGGTGGGGACCCGACTGCGCTGACCACGCCCGCGCCCGAGCCCGCGGTCATGGCCGCGCCCGAGCCCGCACCGCTGCCGGATCCCGTTCCGGCGCTCGTCGCGGCTGCGCCGGACCCGGCGCCGTCACCGCTCGACGCGCCCGGTCCACTCGATGCACCGATCGATGTCGCGCCCGTCGGGACGGACGACGGCGGGGGCAGCAGTGGAGGCGGTGACACAGGGCCGCCGCCCGACGACGACACCCCCTCCGACCTCGACAACAACCCGCACACGCCCCAGTAGGCGCGTCCGCGGCCCGAAAGGAACGACGACGTGGCTCCTCGCGACTACGACCCCGGTGACCTCGACGCCCCGAGCGTGAAGCTCGACCGCTTCATGAAGGCCGCGACCGATCAGCTCGGCACCAAGTACCAGTTCGGCGCCGAAGCACGCTTCGACGATCCGCACCCGCAGGCGTTCGACTCGTCGGAGTTGGTCGAATGGGCCGCGCACCAAGCCGGCATGCCCGACATGCCCGACGGTTCGTGGAACCAGTACCGCTACTACGACCAGGGCGCGACGGTGTCGTTCGACGAGGCGATGCAGACGCGGGGCGCGCTGGTGTTCGGCTTCTCGTCGGATCCGCTCGCGTCGAGCGACCGTCCCGCGCACGCGTACGTCGGGATCAGCCTCGGCAACGGGAAGGTCCTCGACATCTCCGAGCGCGCCGGCCAGGTCAAGGTGATGGACCCCGGCGGCTTCTACACGTACGGGGCGAAGATCCCCGAGTTCCACGCACCCGACGACACCATTCCGCCCGACGACCCCGAGGACCGGGTGTGCTACCCGGACGACGGTCGACCCGACGGCTCGGCGGATGCGCCGCAGGTGAGCTATCCCGACAGCCCGGAGGACAACGTCTCCTCTCCGACGGACGACGGCACGGGGCCGTTGTCGGTCGACGACGTCGGCGCCGGCTCGAGCACCGATCTCGCGTACGCGGACGATGCGTCGTCGTACGACACGGGCGATGCGTACGCCGGCGCCGGGAACGACGACGCCAGTTACTCCGACATGAGCACCAGTGATGTCTGAGGACGCGGCCGCGACCACCGACGCTGGACCCGCAGCCACCCGATCGGCGAAGCCGGCCGACCTCACCGGACGAATCGCGGTCTATCCGAGCGCGGAGATCAAACCCGTCCCGTCGTTCATCTTCTCGGTTCCGGCGGGCTGGGTGCTCGACGACGCGGCCGACTCCCTCGTCGTCGCGCGCACGTCGGAACAGGTCGGGGAGTTCTGGATCAATGCGATCCTCAGCCACCAGCGCGTGCCGCGCTCGGTCGACTTCAAGCAGGCCGCGCAGTCGACCTGGGCCCGGCTGCAGCGGACAGCGCCGACCGCGAAGGTGACCATGGAGCGCCTCGCGCGGTTCGGCACGAACGTCGTGTACCTGCGTGGCGTCGAGCTCGAGTCACCGAACAACGGCCGCGTCCTCGCGCAGCTGCACGCGTTGTTCTTCGCTCCCGCCAACGACGAGGGCAAGACGGTCGACTTCTTCCAGGTCGTCGCGACGTGCCCCAAGGACCTGATGGAGCGGTACGGGCCCGCGTTCGTCGAGCTCGTCGGCTCGTTCCGCTTCACGACGGTGACCTGACCGACATGGGCATCTTGGGCGACATCACCGGTGCGATCGGCGACGGGATCGGCGCGGTCGGGAGCGTGGTCGACGACGCGACGGGCGGTCTCGCCTCGACGGTGTTGAACGCGACCGACGACTACGTGTTCGACACCGTCGACTACGTGACCGACGGCGCGGTCAACATCGACTACGACAACGGGAACCTCTCGGTCGGCCTCGGGTTCGAAGGCTACGCGTACGCCGGCGCATCGATCGGTGAGTCGGGCATCTCGACGAGCGGCGACGTCATCGGCGGCAGCTCGTACGACTTCGGCGTGACGAATGCGGGGTTCGTGGCCAGCGGCTCGGCCGGAATCGATTGGGGTCCGCTCCCGTACGCCGAAGGCCACGTCCAGGTGGCGGAGAACGGCGACGTGAACATCGGTGGCCGCGCGCAGGGCACGCTCCCGACGCAATACGGCATCTTCAGCGGGCGTGTGGCCGGCGGCATCGTGTCGAACGAAGACGGCTGGGGCGTCTACGAGAACGGGCACGGCTCCTGGACGACCCCGACCGGCGTGACCTTCGCGGGCGGCCAGGGCGCGAGCTACCAGGAGACCGCGGCGGGCTCGCGCACCTCGGTCGAGGTCGACGGCTCGGTGTCGTATGCGGGCGCGACCGTGGGCGGCGGTGTCGGCGTGACCTACGACGACACCGCGTCGGGCTCGCACACGTCGGTCGACATGGGCGGCTCGGCGTCGTACCTCGGACTCGGACACGTCGGGGGCACGATCGGCTACGACCGCGTCGACGACAACGGCAACGTCACCCAGGACTTCCACGGCAGCGTCAACGGCGAAGCGCTCGGCTTCTCGGGGCACGCGCAGGCGGACTATCACGAGAGCGACGTCAACGGCGTCGAGCACTCGGGCTGGTCGGGCGACGCGAGCTACGACGGCTTCGACAGCTCACCGGCGCTCCACGCGGCCGAGGGGTTCGCGCACGCCGAGCTCGGGAGCGGTTCCGACGGCGGTGACGCCAGCGGGTTCGACGGTGGCGGGAACAGCGGCGACGCCGGGTACGAGAGCGGCGGCTACAGCGGCGACGCCGGGTACGAGAGCGGCGGCTACGGCGACGGCGGTTCCGACAGCGGTGGCGGCGCCGACGACTTCGGCCAGGCGATCCAGACCGCCGACGACATCGACACCTCGATGGGGGCGCTCGCCCAGGACCTGCCCTGAGGACGTGGAGCGATGAAGGGGAACGACGACACTGCCCGCGACGGTGGCTGGGGCGCCATGCTCGACGGCGTCGACGGTGCGAACGCGGGTGCCGGCGCGGATCCGCCGCGCCGCGCAGGCTGGGATCTCGTCGGCGCGCTCGTCGACCGCTCGAGCGGTGGCGACGCCGCGGGTCAGCGCTACGCGCGCGTCGTCGCGCAGATCGGCGCGTTCGTTCCGGGCGAGCTGCGTGAGGCGGCAGAGACCTTGCTGCACGTCGCCGGCGGCGCGAGCAGCTGGGCGGGCGCCGTCATCGACGCGGCACCGAGCGCGCCGCCTCTCGTGAGCCCGCACGACGTTCCGAGCGCGCCGGTCCCGGCCGAACCCGAGCGCGAGGCCGGGCCCGAACCGACGCCCTCGCGCGTCACCGAAGCCGCACCCGCACCGACGCCCGGACGTGCGCCCGTTCCCGCCGACGCGTTCCCCGAAGATCCGACGTTCGAGGCCGCGATCGCCGCGTCACCGCCCGCCGAGCACCCGTCCGAGGTGACCACGTGACTGCCGTCGCAACCCCCGCCGCGCCGCAGCGGCCGACCCTCGACAGCGTGATCGGCGAGCTCGTGAAGGTGCTGCGCGGGCTCGGACGCGAAGACCTCGTCGGGCGGGCCACCGCAGCCGGGGCGCGCCTGCACCGGCCCTCGACCGTCGTGTGCGTCGTCGGCGAGTTCAAGGAAGGCAAGAGCTCGCTCGTGAACGGCCTGCTCGGCGCGGAGCTGTGCCCGGTCGACGACGACCTCGCGACCTCCGCGATCACGCTGGTGCGCTACGGCGACGAACCGGGTGCCGTCGTGCGCCGGCGCGACGGCGACAAGGCGGTCGCCGAACCGATCCCGATCGACCAGCTCGGGTCCTGGGTGTCGGAGCACGGCAACCCCGGGAACGAGAAGCGGGTCGAGCGGGTCGAGATCAGCGCTCCGAGCGCGATCCTGCACCAGGGTCTCGCGCTCGTCGACACGCCTGGAATGGGTGGACTCGGTGCCGGTCACGCGGCCGCGACACTGGCCTTCCTGCCCTTCGCCGATGGGCTCGTCCTCGTCTCCGACGCGTCCGCCGAGATGAGCGCGCCGGAGATGGACTTCCTGCAGCGAGCGGTCGAGCTGTGTCCGACGGTCTTGTTCGCGCAGACGAAGACCGATCTCTACCCGAGCTGGGAGCGCATCCTCGACATCAACCGCGGTCATCTGGCGCGTGCCGGACTCGACATCCCCGTCGTCGCGGTTTCGAGCATGCTGCGGGAAGAGGCACTCGCGCGTCGCGACCGCGCCCTCAACGAGCTGAGCCATTTCCCCGAGCTCATCGACGCGCTCAGCAGCAAGGTGGTCGAGCCGGCGAAAGCCAGCGCCGCGGAGCGGTCGAAGAGCGACATCCGCGGGATCACCGGGCTCGTGCGCGGGGCGCTCGACGACGAGAAGCGCATGCTCGCCGATCCGACCACCGCGAAGAGGGCGATGGCGGAGCTGCAACAGGCCACGGAACGGCTCGAGTACCTGCGCGGGCCCGGGGCGAGGTGGAGCGTGCTCGTCGGCGACCGTGTCGCCGACCTGTCGAACGACGTCAGCTACGTGTTCCGGGCGGGGATGCGGACGATCTCGCGCACGATGGACGACCTCGTCGAGGAGCTGAAGAGCGGGCAGCAGTGGGACGACATGGTCCGCGAGATGCAGGCGCAGGTCGCCGACGAGGTGACGAAGGTCTTCGTCGCCATCGAGGAAGGCCGGGTGAGCATCCGCCAGGAGGTCGCGACGCTCCTGCAGGACGAGCACCTCGGCCTGACGAACGAGCGCGCCGCCGGCGACGTCATCGACGTCAGCGAGCTGTGGCAGCAAAAGTCGATCGACGAAGGTCCGGCCAAGCGGCACGCGTTCACGACCGGCGTCACCGGTCTGCGGGGCGCGCAAGGCGGCGTCGTGATGTTCGGCTACCTGGGACAGTTCCTCCCGTCCGTCGCGGCGACCGTCCTGGCGTCCAACCCGGTGTTGCTGGGCGCGGCGGCGCTGTTCGGCGGCATGCAGCTCTCCGACGATCGCAAGCGGCGGGTGGCGGCGCGCCGCCAGTCGGCGCGGACACAAGTGCACCAGTTCCTGGACGACGTGCAGTTCGAGGTCACGAACGAGATGACCGGGATGCTGCGCGATCTGCAACGTGACATGCGCGACGAGTTCGGTGACCGGCTCGCCGAGCTGCAGCGCACCTACGCGGAGACCGCGCAACGCGCGCAGAAGAACGCGACCCAGACGCAGGAGATGTCGAAGCGGCGCGTCGCCGAGATCGATGCGGCCACGGCGGTGCTCGCCAAGGTCGCCGGGCTCGTGGGTGCGCCCGCGAGCCCGGTGGCCCCGAGTCCGGGAGCGCCGCGATGACGATGGCACTCGGCAACACGGCCGCGATCCTCCGTGCGCTCACCGACGATCTCGCGCGCAAGTTCGACGGAACGCCGTACCGCGCCCAGATCGAGGCGATCGGTGATCGCGTCAACGGACCGCTGCGGGTCGCGCTCGCGGGTCGCGTGAAGGCGGGGAAGTCGACCCTCCTGAACGCGCTGGTTGGCGAGCGGCTCGCGCCGACGGACGCGGGGGAGTGCACCCGAATCGTCTCCTGGTACCGGCGTGGGCCGCGCTACGAAATCGTGGCGCGATTGCGCGCGGGTAACGAGCGCCCACTCGAGTTCCGGCGCGACGACGGCGCGCTGCACGTCACGCTGGACGGGGTCGCCGAGCGTGACGTCCAGTACCTCGACATCCGCTGGCCGGCCACCGCGCTCGAGAAGGTCACGCTCATCGACACGCCCGGTCTGGCGTCCCTCGACGACGAGAACTCACGGCGTACCCGTGAGTTCCTCGACCACGACGGCGACCACGTGCCCGACGCGGACGCCGTCATCTATCTCATGCGCCACCTGCATCGCAGCGACGTCGAGTTCCTGGACGCGTTCATGGACCGGTCGGTGGCCGCGGCCTCGCCGGTGAACGCGGTCGCGGTCCTGTCGCGCGGCGACGAGATCGGCGCGGGTCGGCTCGACGCGATGGACTCGGCGCGCCGGATCGCGCAGCGCTACCGGGACGACGCGACGGTTCGGACGCTGTGTGCGACCGTCGTCCCCATGGCGGGGCTTCTCGCCGAGACCGGGCTGACCTTGCGCGAGGACGAGGCTGCCGCGTTGCGCGCCCTCGCGGCGACGCCGCCCGAGACACTCGACGTGATGCTCCTGTCGGCCGAGCAGCTGTGCGAGCTGCACGTGAGCGACCTCACGGGCGAGGCTCGTCGCGCGCTCCTGGAGCGGCTCGGGATGTACGGCGTACGCGCCGCGCTCGAGGAGATCCGGGCGGGCGCGTCGACCGCGGCCGATCTCGGCCCGAAGCTGGTCGAACGGTCGGGGCTGAACGAGCTGAACCGGGTGATCGCGCAGCACTTCCTGCCTCGCGCTCGTGTGCTCCAGGCGCGCACCGCACTCGTGGCGCTGCGCGCGCTCGCGTCCGAGCTCCGCACGACGGACCCGACGCGCTCGGAATACGTCGACCGCGAGGCCGAGCGCGTCGAGGCCGGTGTCGTGGACTTCGCCCGCATCCGCGCCGCCCACCTCGTGGCGACGGGGAGCGCGCGGGTCGACGACGCCGACCGCCCCGAGCTCGATCGCCTCTTCCTCGCGACGACCGCGCCCGACGCGCTGGACCTGCCCGGCGGGGCCGATGCGGGCTCTCTCGCGGCAGCTGCCCTACCCGTGATCGCGCGCTGGCGCGAGCGCGGCGCCGACCCGTTGGCCGATCCGGTGCAGGCCGAGGTCTTCGAGACCGCGGCGCGAACCGGCGAGGCGATCTACGCGATGACCCGGGAGGCGCAGCAACCGCGCACCAACCGTGGCGACGAAGCCGTCGCCTGACCCGACGTGCCGACGACCGTGCCAGGAGGAACCATGCCGCTGCCCACACCTGCCGAGCTCGAGGCCAGGGCGAACGCCTTTCGCGATCAGGCCGCGGCGCTCAACCGCGCGGAGGCGGACGGAATCGAGCGCGGCGACGCCGACTTCGGCGCCCGTACCGACGACGCCCGCCGCGCCGCGGCCACCGCACGCGCCGCCGCGACGAACGCGACGACGCGCGCGAACGAGCTGCACGACAAGGCCAAGGAGTTCAACAACCTCGCGGACCAATTCGACAAGGAAGCCGACGATTGGGCCGCGAACGGGACCAACGCCACCAACAGCATGATGGCCGAGACCAACCGCGAGCAGGCTGCGATGTTGCGCGCCTCAGCGGGGGGCTTCTCCCAGCGCGCGGTACGTGCAGAGCAGGCCGCGCGCGATGAGATGGCGAGCTCGCAGCGGTACGACCGAGAGGCGACCACGCTCGAGCATCAACAGCAGGACCACAACGACGCGCTCGACTCGCTGCAGATGGCATCGAACGATCTCGAGGAGAAGGCCGGTAACTACGAGCAGGCCGCGCAGCAACTCCGGCTCGGGGCGGATCCGGCGCTCAGCTCGCAGGAACGACAGGCGTACGTCGACAAGGCCCAGGCGGCCGTGAACGAGGCCGACGCGATCAAGCCCGACTACACGAACGTCGACCCGGGGGTGCTGCGCGACGCCGGTGTCCCACTGTCCCAGATCCCGGGCAACGAACTGATGAACCCGAACGACGACGGGAGCCCCGGGCCGGACGCGGGCCTCGCCCCGCCCGTGGTCGACGACGTCGCGCTGAACGCCGGCGGCGACGCGGCGGCCGGGCTCGATCCGGATGCGCCGGATGCGACGCCCGGGGCCGACACCGACACGGCAGCCGTCGCGGACCTCGACAACGGCGACGACGCTCCGCCGGTCGCAGACGACACGTCGTACGCGTCCGACGACGGCACGTACGGGGACGCGGCACTCGGGGATGCGTCCGGCGACGACCCGTACGACGGCGCCGGCACGAGCGACGACACGGTCGCGTACGACGACGGTGCGTCGTACACGGGCGACAGCTCGTACGACGACACGAGCTCGTACGACGACAGCGGCGCGTCGAGCGAGGACACGGTCGCGTACACCGACAGCAGCTCGTACGACGACTCGAGCTCGTACGACGACAGCGGCGCGTCGAGCGACGACAGCGACGCGTCGAGCGACGACATGGCCTCCGCCTACGACAGCTGAGCGGCAGCCCTCATCGGGGCGACGCACGCGTGGTCATCGGCGCGCCGGCGCGTCAGCTCGCGACCCGCTGCTTCCCTCCCCGCCGGTCGGGCGCGCCGTTCGCTCCCGAGGTGCTCTCGTGGGACTCGAGCCCGACCGCGAGCTTGAGCTCGTGCACGCGCTGGATGAACGTCGGATCCTCGCGGCCGACGTGTTCCATCAGGTTGGCGAGCCCGTCGGCGATGGCGTTGAGCTTGTGCTGGGTCGCCTGGTCGTTGCGCGTCTGGCTGTTCTGGAGCAGGGCGACGAGGAGGAACGTGACGATGGTCGTCGCGGTGTTGATCAGGAGCTGCCAGGTGTCGAAGCGCAGGAGCAGCACCGTGGGTGCCCAGACCAGGATGAGCAGCACGCAGGCGGCGAAGAACGGCGCACGGCTCGCGACGTGTGCCGCGCCACCGGCGAACGTGTCGAACCAGCCGACGCGAGGTCCGACCTCGCTCGGCATCTGAACCGCTCGCTCGCTCATCAGGACCTCGACGAGCCGATACCCGCTTGCCCTGCGGCATCAAACGGCGCGCGGGCTCACTCCAGCTCCAGGGAGCCCGTGATCGGTTGATGAACGTCGTCCGCCTCGTCGAGGTGGATCACGAGCTCTCCGTCGGCCTCGACGACGACCTCCTCCGGGCGCGGGCGGGTCACGATGATCTGCGCGGTCGCGATCAGGAGGACGACGATCGTGAAGATCCGCTCGCTCCTCGGCAGGTCGAAGAAGAACCCGTAGACCTGGAGTGATATCGCGACGAACTGCGCCGCGAGCGGCAACGCGATGGCCCGCCAACCCGTCACCCGCTCGGGTTCGAGCTCGCCGGGATGAGGCAGCCACGCGGCGTAGGCGATGAGCACGAGCCCGACGATCCACAACGCGTCGAACGTGGTGTCGGTCGTGTACGTGTGACCGAGCGCGTCCACCGAGTAGACCGCGTCGGCGATACCGAGTGCGGTGAAGCCGATCCCGAGCGCGATCCACATCTGGCCCGGTCGCCATCCCATCAACGCGATGACACCGAGGGTGGCGCCGACGATGATCGCATCCCCGAGCGGATAGGCGAAGTCGACGGCGGCACCGAGCGCAGAGGTGTGGGAATGCCGCGCGGCCGGCTCGAGGAACAAGGCCACCCACGGCGTCGCGACGAGCAGCATCACCACGACGCCGTCGATCCACCGGTGGAGCTCGAACGCCGGAACCCGGTCGCGCACGAGCAGGACGAGGGCGACCACGAGGAGCGGATACCACGCGAGCCAGAACACGTCCGACACGCTCACGACGCTGCCCGGGTCACCGCGGATGCTCCAGATCGTGTCGCCGATGGCCCAAGCGACGAGAGCCGCGCCCACGAGGTACCACGCGGCGCGACCGCGCTCGGCGCGGGCCGCACCCACGAGGCAGACGACGCCCGCGACCCACACGGCCGCGTCGCTGACCCAGTTGTCGAGAAAGCTGTGGACGTGCTCGTCGCCGAAGCCGGTGATGCCATGGATCACGAGCACGACCGCCGCGGCCCAGAGAGCGAGCCACGCGAGCCGCACCCACAGTGGACGCTGCCGGGTCACGCCTCCGTCGGGCCCGTCAGCGCGAACCCGCGGTAGTCGTCGGCGGCGACGCTCTCGCACATCGTCGTGTACGCCGGCAGCCCCCCGATGTACGGCATGAACACGCGCGGCTTGCCCGGCACGTTCGCTCCCATGTACCACGAGTTGGCGGTCGGGAACAGCGTCCGGTTCGCGATGTCGTTGACGTGGTCGACCCAGGCGTCCTCCGCGTCGACCGTGGCATCGATCGAGGAGAGGCCGTGCTCACGCACGTACCCGACACAGTCGGCGATCCAGTCGACGTGTTGCTCGATCGCCACCGCCATGTTCACGAGCACCGACGGGCTGCCCGGGCCGGTCACGATGAAGAGGTTCGGAAAGCCGGCCGTCGCGACGCCGAGATACGTGCGGGGGCCGGCGGCCCACTTGTCGCGCAGGTGCACGCCTCCCTCGCCGACGATGTCGGGTCGCAGGAGTGGCCCGGTCATCGCGTCGAATCCCGTCGCGAACACCAGGACGTCGAAGGCGTAGTCCTCGGCCGTGGTGCGGATGCCCGTCGGTGTGACCGCGACGATCGGCGTCTCACGGAGGTCGACGAGCGCCACGTTCTCGCGGTTGTAGACCGCGTAGTAGTCGGTGTCGAGACACGGGCGCTTCGTGCCGAACGGGTGGTTGCGCGGCGACAGTCGTTCGGCGACCTCGGGGTCGTCGACGATCGTGCGTATCCGTACACGGGCGAACTCGGCCGCGGTCTCGTTCGCCTCGCGGCTGACGAGCAGGTCCTTGAACGCGGCGACCATGCCGAACAGCGTCCCGGACTCCCATGCCTGTTCATACATGGCCTCGCGCGCCTGCGCGTCGACGCTCAACGCCGAGCTGTCGGGAACCGGAACGATCACCCCGGCGCGTGACTCCCGCATCGCTTGACGGTGCTCGCGGGCCCGGGCCTTGCGGGTGTCGACGATCTCCGCGTCGAGCGGCGCGTTCTTCGCCGGCATCGTGAAGTTGGGCGTCCGCTGGAACACCGTCAGCTGCGCGGCCTGGCGTGCGATGAGCGGGATCGATTGGATGCCCGACGACCCGGTGCCGATCACCGCGACGCGCAAACCGGTGAAGTCGACGCCGTCGTGGGGCCAGCGGCCCGTGTGGAACGTCGGGCCGCGGAACGTGTCGATGCCGGGGATCTCCGGATCCTTCGACGCGGACAAACAGCCCACCGCCATGACGAGGAAGTCGGCCGACACCTCGTCACGGGTATCGGTGGCGATGTCCCACCGATGTGACGTGGCGTCCCACGTCGCCGCGGTCACCCGGGTCTCGAAGCTGATGTCGCGCCGCAGATCGAAGCGGTCGGCGACATGGGTCAGGTAGCGGAGGATCTCGGGCTGGGTGGCGTAGCGCTCCGACCAGGTCCACTCCTGCTCGAGCTCGGGCGAGAAGGAGTAGCAGTAGTCCATCGACTCGACGTCGCAGCGTGCGCCGGGGTACCGGTTCCACCACCACGTGCCGCCGACGTCCGCCCCGGCCTCGTAGCCCTGGAGCGTCAGGCCGAGCTGGCGCAGGCGGTGGTGTGCGTACAGCCCGGCGAATCCCGCACCCACGACCACCGCGTCGACATGACGGGACGACTCGCTCATGGGGGGATTGTCGCGCCTCGGGTCGCGGTCACGCACCGGGCCGGACGCCGCTGGTCGAGAATGGCCGGCATGCCCAAGCGCCTCGCGATCGCCCGCCACGCCAAGTCGAGCTGGGCGGACCCCGACATCGCCGACCACGATCGGCCGCTCAACGCACGCGGGCGTCGCGCCGCGACCGTCGTCGGTCGTCATCTGCGCGAGGCGGGGTGGGAGCCCGAGCTGGTGTTGTGCTCGTCCGCCACGCGCACCCGCGAGACGCTCGAATTGTTCGGGCTTCCCGCCGCGACCGACGTCGGCATCGAGGATCGGCTCTACGGCGCGACCGCCGGCGCGCTCCTCGCGCGTCTGAAGCGTGTGCCGGATGGCGTCGCATCGGTGCTCGTGCTCGCACACAATCCCGGCGTGGAGGACCTGGTGCGCGCGCTCGTCGACGAGCCCGACGCGTTGCCCGGGAAGTTCCCGACCGGCGCGGTCGCGGACCTGCAGCTCCCGATGCCGACGTGGAGGGAGCTGGAACCCGGCACCTGCCGCCTCCGCGGTCTGCTCGTCCCTCGGCAGCTCGGCGACGCCTAGTCGCGGCGACTCTGCGGTCGCTTGCAACGGATGAGCGCCCTCGCTATATTCACCCGCATGGGTGAATATGGCGCCGGGGTGCTCGACCGGGTCTTCTCCGCGGTCTCCGACCCGACCCGGCGCGCGATCCTCGCCCGCCTCGCCGACTCCGACGCCCGGGTCACCGACATCGCCAGCGCGTTCCCGATCTCGCTCAACTCGACGTCGAAGCACATTCGGGTGCTGGAAGGTGCAGGTCTGGTGCGACGCAGAGTGCACGGCCGCGAGCACATCTTGACCCTCGACGCGGCACCGCTTGCCGACGCCGCCGAGTGGATCGAGCACTACCACACGTTCTGGAGTGACCAGCTCGCGTCGCTCGACGCCTTCGTCACGGCGCGCAAGAGGGGAGAGCGGTCGTGACCGACGAGTACGCCGTCACCGTTCGGCGCGAGATCGCGGCCTCGGCCGATGAGCTGTTCGACGCGTGGTTGGACGCGGAGAGCCTCGGCGCGTGGCTGAGACCGGGCGGCATCCGCGAGACGCGCGCGGAGACCGATCCGCGCGAAGGCGGCACGTTCCGCATCGTCATGGTCGACGACGGGTCGACGTCCCTCGTGCACACGGGCACGTACCGCGAGATCGATCGACCGCGCCGGTTGGTGTTCACCTGGTCGTCGCCCGCGACGAAGTTCCGGGACTCCATCGTCACCGTCACCTTCGAACCGTCGGGGGGCTCGACCGTGGTCGAGATCCATCAGATCGGACTGCCCGACGGAGAAGCGCAGACATCGCATCACCGCGGATGGTCGGATGCGCTGCGCGAGCTCGATCACATCCGCTCGTCGACAGGCACGGAACCCTGACCCGCATCGACCCAGGAGGATCCACCATGACGGACCACAGCACCGCGACCCGCGACGAGTGGCTCGCCGCACGGCTCGATCTGCTCAAGGCCGAGAAGGAGCTGACCCGGCTCAACGACGACCTCACCCGCCGGCGCCGCGAGCTGCCGTGGGTGCGGATCGACAAGGACTACCGGTTCGACACCGAAAGCGGGGAGGCCACGCTCGCCGACCTCTTCCGCGGTCGCTCGCAGCTGATCGTGTACCACTTCATGTACGGGCCCGACTGGGACGAAGGTTGCCCCAGCTGCTCGGGCGTCGCCGACGGGTTCGACGAGACCCATCTCCACCTCCAGAACCACGACGTCGCGTTCACCGCCGTCTCCCGCGCCCCGCTCGACACATTGCTCGCGTACCGCGACCGGATGGGCTGGAGCTTCCCGTGGGCGTCCTCGGGACGCAGCGACTTCAACTTCGACTTCAACGTGTCGTTCACCAAGGAGTCGATCGCGAAGGGCCAGACGCACAACTTCCGCCCGCTCGACGAGTGGATGGTCGATCCCGCGAACCTGCCGTTCGAGGGCCCCGGCATGAGCGCGTTCGCGCTCGACGACGGTGCCGTCTACCACACGTACTCCGCGTACACCCGGGGGCTCGACGCGCTCTGGAACATGTGGCAGTGGCTCGACCGCGCGCCGCTCGGTCGCAACGAGGGTGACAGCTCGTGGTTCCGACGCCACGACCAGTACGAGAACAGCTACCGATGATCCTCGCCCACATCGCCGGTGTGCCGTTCGAGGAGTGGGTCCTGCCGCTCACCGCGAGCGGGAGCGGGATCGCGCTCGTGCTCCACGCCGCGATGCTCCGGCTGCACTCGAAGGATTCGAGGAATCAACCATCATGAACATGAAGACACCTCCGAGCGTGTCGCGCCAGGAATGGGACGCGGCGCGCGAGCAACTGCTCGTCAAGGAGAAGGAGCTGACCCGCGCCCGGGACGCGCTGGCCGCCGAGCGGCGGCGGATGCCGTGGCTCCCGGTGGAGAAGGACTACGAGTTCGAGGGCCCCAAGGGCGGCGCGAGCCTGCTCGACCTGTTCGACGGCCGCCGGCAGCTCATCGTGTACCGCGCGTTCTTCGAGCCCGGCGTGCACGGCTGGCCCGAGCATGCCTGCGTCGGCTGCTCCATGGTCGCCGACCAGGTTGCGCACGTCGCCCATCTCAACGCGCGGGACACGACGCTCGTGTTCGCGTCGCGCGCCCCGCAGCCGGACATCGAGCGGTTGAAGACGCACATGGGTTGGGAGATGCCCTGGTACACGATGACCGACGACTTCGACCGTGACTTCGGTGTGGACGAATGGCACGGCACGAACGCGTTCATCCGCGACGGCGACCGCGTGTTCCGCACCTACTTCGTCGACGCGCGCGGTGACGAGTCGATGGGGAGCACCTGGAGCTACCTCGACATCACCGCGCTCGGGCGTCAGGAGGAGTGGGAGGACTCACCCGAGGGCTACCCGCAGACGCCGCCGTATCAGTGGTGGATCTGGCACGACGAACCCCGCTGAGGACGACCCCGGGCGCACCGCCCTCGGGTGGGGCATCATCGTCGGATGGACGCGTCGGCGGCGCCCCTGACCGTACCGGCGTCCCTGCTGGTCGGTCGCGATCACGAGCTCACGGCATTGCGGTCGGCCTTCGACGACGCGTGCGCCGGTCACGGGCGGTTCGTCCTCGTCACAGGCGACGCGGGGATGGGCAAGACGAGCCTTCTCGACGCCTTCGCCACGGAGGTCCGCGACAGCGGAGCTCGCGTGCTCCGAGGCACGTGTTGGAGCACCGACGACGCGCCACCGTTGATGCCGTGGTCGCAGGTCGTCCGCGAGTGGTTGCGCGACGCCGACGCGGGTCGCGGTCGGGCTGCTCCGCCGGTCGACCTCGCCGACCTGCGTCGCCTGCTTCCCGAGGTGCACGAAGCCGACGACCCCGACGCTGATCGGACCGCGGCCGCGAGCGATGTCCCGCTCGAGCTCTCCGAGTCGACGCGCGAGCGGTGGCTGCTGTTCGAAGCGGTGGCGGGACTGGTCGGTGCCGCAGCCGAGGTCGCGCCGACCGTCATCGTGCTCGACGACATCCACGACGCCGACCTCGCATCGATGCAACTGTTGCGCTTCGTCGCGCCCCAGACCGTGACGCGCCGTGTCCTCGTGGCGGTCGCGGCGCGCGCGGACGAGCTCCCGAGGACCCATGCCGAGCTGCTGGCGGGGCTCGCGTCGTCGACGGTGCGCCTCGATCTGCGCGGGCTCGGCCGGACCGCGATGGGCGAGCTCGTGCAGACGCTGACGGGCGCAACCGCGACGGACGCCGTCGTGCAACGGGTCCAAGACCACACCGGCGGCAACCCCTTCTTCACGCGTGAGGTTCTCCGTCTCCTCGTCGCCGAGGGCCGCCTCGACGCCGCCGCCACGCTGCCGCTCCCCGACAGCGTGCAGGCGGTGTTGCGCCGCCGGCTCGAGGGGCTGAGCGCCGCATGCGTCGAGATGCTCTCCGTGGCCGCGGTCGCGGGCGACCAGTCGTCGGTCGAGCTGCTCGCGACCGTGACCGGTTTGGACCACGCCCACGTGGTCGGTGCGATCGACGAGGCTGCCGCCGCCCGTCTCGTCGTCGGCTCACCCGCGCGCCCGCTCGTCTTCACACACGCGCTGGTACGCGCCACCGTCACTGGGGCACTGACGGCCGCCCTCCGACGGGAGCTGCATCTCGTGGTCGGCCGCGCGCTCGAGCGATCCCGGACGAGTCCCGCGGTCCCGGTTGCCCACCTCGCCCACCACTTCGTCGCCGCCTTGCCCGACGGGGACCCGGCGGTCGCAGCCGCCTACGCGACGGAGGCCGGAGACCGGGCCGCAGCGTTGTACGCGTACGACGACGCGACGCGCCACTACAACGACGCGCTCCTCGCCCTGGATCTGGAGCGCGGATGCCCCTCGGGCCAGCGGCTCTCGCTCCTGCTCGCGCTGGGGGATGCCCGCTCACGCGCCGGGGACCGCGCCGCCGCAGCCGAGGCGTACTGGCAGGCCATCGACCTGGCAGGCGCGGCGGACGACGGATCGGCGTTGGCGCGTGCCGCGCTCGGGCTCGGTGGACGCATGGAGGAAGGCAGGGCGGACTCGGCACTGATCGGCGTCTTGGAGGACGCGCTCGTGTCGGTACCTGCATCAGAGCGCGAGCTCCGCGCGCGCGTCATGGCGCGGCTCGCGCACGCCCTGCTCTTCACCTCGGCGGTCGACCGGCGCCGCGCGCTGGCAACGGAGGCCGTCGATCTGGCCCGGCGCAGCGCGAGCCGCGGCGCGCTCGCGAGTGCGTTGTACGTGTGGCACATCGTCGACTGGACGCCCACCAACGTGTCCCAACGTCTCGAGGCCTGCCACGAGTTGTGCGCGCTCGGGGACGACCCGTACGAGCCGGAGCTGGCGATGCTCGGTCACCATCTCCTCGCCTACGACCACGCGGAACGCGGCGACATCGCCCCGCTGGAGCGGGAGCTTGCGGTCGGTGTGCAGCTGGCCGACGAGCTCCACCAGCCGCTCTGGCAATGGATCGCGCACCTGCGTGTCGGGATGCGCAGCGTGATGCGTGGCCGGTTCGACGAAGGCGAACGCATCCTCGGCGAAGCGTTCGCCATGGGGAGCGAGGTCGAGCCTGAGCTCGCGCTGCTCCTCTACGGCTCGGCGTTGCTCCCGCTCCGCCTCTGGCAAGGGAGGCTCGGCGAGCTCGAACCCGCGCTTCGCGCGCACGCCGACGTCCATCCTGAGGCCGCGGCGGTCCGTTGCGCGCTCGCGCTCGCGTGTGTCGAGAAGGGAGACCTCGAGGACGCCCGCGCCGAGCTCCGGCTCCTCGTGGGCGAAGACGTCGAGAGCCTCCCCAATCACAGCAGCTGGGTGATCAGCGTCGCGGCGTTGTCGCGCGTGGCGGCCGCCATCGGCGACGCTCACCATGCGCGCGGGCTGTACGAGCTGCTGCTGCCGTTGGCAGGCGGGGCGATCGTCGGCCCGTTCGCCGAAGCGTGCTTCGGTTCGGTCGATCACTACCTCGCGCTCGATGCCGCGACCCTGAGTGACGACGCGAAGGCGCGGGAGCACTTCAGTACCGCGATGACGCGCAACCACGAGATGGATGCCCGGCCCGCGTTGGCCGAGACACAGCTGCACTTCGCCGAGTTCCTCGCCGACCGCGGGGACGGCAACGAGGCCGCCGGGTTGCTGGCGGAAGCGCGGCGGACGTTCGACGCGCTCGGCATGGAGACCTATGCCGGAAGAGCCGACGAGCTCGCCCCGCACGTGCACGTTGGGGGCCGTCCTTCCGCTCCTGCCGGCGTCAACGTGTTCCGGCTGGAGGGGACGGTGTGGCGGGTCTCCTTCCACGAGCACACCGCGCTCGTCGACGACCGCAAGGGGCTGCGCGACCTCGCGTACCTGTTGCATCACCCGAGGCGCGAGGTCCACGTCCTCGACCTCGTCGGGTCCGACCGCGCGAACCCGGGGGACCGCACGCGGCTCGAGACCGAGCCCGTCCTCGTTCGTGGCGACGAGCTGCTCGACGCGCAGGCACGACGGGCCTACGAAGCTCGCATCGTCGAGCTCGACGTGGATCTCTCCGAGGCGGAGCTCGCCGGTGACGGCGAACTGGCGGCGCGGGCCCGGGCCGAGCGCGACCTGCTCACCGACGAACTGGCGCGGGCGCTCGGTCTCGGCGGCCGCGCCCGGCAGACGCCGGACGCGGGGGAGCGCGCCCGGCAGGCGGTCCGGGCCCGCATCCGGGACGCGGTGCGGACGCTCCGCCGGGTGCACCCGAGTCTCGCCGCCCACCTCGAGCACTCCGTGCGCACCGGGTACTTCTGCTGCTACGAGCCCGAGGAGCCGGTGACCTGGCAGCGCTGAGGCTCGATCCCAACCGCCTCACGATGTGAGGTGCCGCCTCACGCCTTCCGAGCGAACGACCAGGAGGGCGAGAGGTGCGAGCAACCTGTGCCGAGCTGCGCGTCGAGCTCGACGCTCCCGGTGTCCTGCGAGCGGCGATCGAGTGGGGCGGGGTGCGCGTCAGCGTCGAACGTCTGTCGGTGAGCAGGTCCCGCGGTCATGGCGCCGTCAGCCGGTGCACGTGCCCGCACTGGGGATACGTCCGCACCGGACGGCTTCGGGTCGCGTACCCCGACCACGACGAGGTCATCTCGGCCGGCGACCTGTACTACGCCGCGCCGGGGCACGTCCTCCTCGTCGAGGAGGACAGCGACCTCGTCGAGCTGAGCCCGGCCGACGCATGGACGCGGGCCGCGGCGACGCTCGATGACGCCGGCGGGAAGTGCGGGCTGCACCGCGGTCACGACCTTCGCGACGGACCACACGACAAGTACATGGAAGGGGAAGATCATGCGCACTGAGACGACGACGTACGACGAAACGCGCATCGTGACGGCGAGCGCGAACGCACCGATGGACGGCCGTCGGTGGGAGCGTGTCGGGGCGGTGACGGGCATCGCGTTCGTCGGTCTGCAGCTGGCCATCCTGCCCGTGCTCGGCCGCACGCCGAAGGCGGCCGGCCCGGTCCGCGAGATCCGCAACTTCCTGGTGCACGACGGCGAGAGGGTGCTGCGTGCCAACGCGTTGGACGCGCTCGCGGCGTTCTTCTTCCTCTGGTTCCTCGGCGCGATGTGGTCGTTCCTGCGACGGGCCGAAGGTGGTCCCGGGCGCCTGAGCACCACCGCGTACGGGGCGGGGCTCGTCACGGCGGCCCTGAGCGTCGTCGCGGGACTGCCCGCGGTCGCTCTCGCGTGGAACCACAACGCCGCGTCGGCCGACGGTGGCCTCCTCCGTACGATCTGGACGTTCAACGACCTCGCGCTCGTACCCATCGGGGCCAGCGCCGGGGTGTTCCTCCTCGCCGCGGCGCTCGTCATCCTTCGGACGCGCGTGCTGCCCGTCTGGATCGCCTGGGTCGGTGTGGCCTCGTGCGTCGCGGGCGTCGTCGGCCTCGCACAGATCGTGTCCAACGATCCCGACTCACCGCTCGGCGCGCTCGGCTTGCTGGGCTTCCTGCTCGCGATGGTGTTCGTGCTGGCGACGAGCGTCTCCATGTTGGTTCGCGCCGGCCGCGGTGAACGTGTGGCATGAACCCGCCGCACCGACGGACGGGCGCACCCACCTCGCGGTCCCATCCCTGGGACTTCGCGCGCCCGAGCAGGTGTCGTTCGGCCCTGACCTCAACGGTGTGTGGGGTGCTTCGGTACGCGAGGACGGAGCGATACCGAACATGCAGAGGGGGGCGGACATGAGCACGTCGGCACTTCCCGGGACGCGAACGGATGTGACCATCGAGCTCTCGGGGGTCGGCTCGACCGTGCCCGAGCGCCGGATCTCCAACCAGCAGATCCTCGACCGTGTGCGGCCGTGCCGTCCCGACGGCCGTCGGCTCGAGCCGGAGTGGATGGAACGCCACACGGGAATCCGGGAACGTCGTCTGGACTACGACTTCGACACGCACCGCAAGCTCGGTCGCGAGGAGGGCGGGCTCTACGACGGCGATCTCGCCCTGCACGCGGCGAAGGCGGCGCTCGCGGACGCGGGCGTGGACGCCGGAGACGTCGACGTGCTGGTGCACGTGACCTCGACGCCGGACACGCTCGCCTGCCAGGACCACCTGCGCTTCCTGACCACCAGCCTCGGTCTGCGCGAGGAGATGGATCTCGTGCACCACAACCTCGGCTGCGCCGGCCTGTCGGCCGGGTTCCGCACCGCCGCCGCGTACCTGACCGCGGAGGTGCCGGCGACCGCGCTCGTCGTGGCGAGCAACTGCCCGTCCGGGTACTTCGGCGCGTCGGCGAACCCCCACTACGCGGGCCATCCCAGCGGCAACGGGTGGCTCGTGCCGTTGATGTTCGCGGACGGTGCCGGCGCGGCGGTGTTCTGCTCGACTCCCGCGAACGATCGCCCTTCGAGCGGCTTGTTGTGCGTCCGGTCCGAGACCCATCCCGACATCGAGCTCGTCACCTATCCCGCGGGTGGTTGCCTGGACCGTACGACGGCGGAGAACCTCGGCGATCACCTGTTCCTGATGGACGGGAAGCGGGTGCGCGACGTGTTCGCCCCCTTGATGCAGCGCAACCTGCAACTGCTGCGCGACGACTGGCCCACGCGGATCAAGCCGGCCACCGGCACCGACTTCGACGTCGAGCGGGTGGCGCGCTGGTATCTGCACCAGGCGAACGGCGTGGTCGTGCGGGATGCAACCCGGCTCCTCGGCCTGCCCGCCGACCGGGTCCCGCTCAACGTCGACCGCTACGGCAACACGTCCGCCGCGAGCACGCTGCTCCTGCTCGACGAGGATCGTCGAGCAGGTCGCGTCGGTCGGGGCGATCTGGTCGTGTTCATGTGGATCGGTGCCGGCAACGGTGCGATGAACGGCTACGCCGCGCTCGTGCTCTGAACACGGGGTGCTAGCCGAACGTGAAGCACAAGGCCGCGGCGCCCGTATCGAGGAGCTCGATCTCGAAGTGCCGATCGGTGATGTGACCGTGTTGTCGGATCAGTTGATAGAGCCGCGGCTCGCGCACGACACCGTTGCCGTCCCCGTCGACGTCGAGCCCGTGCGCGTCGCCGGGAGGCCGACCGTCGAGGCGCACGCGGAACCGGGCCGCATCACCCCGGGCGGGCGGGACCAGGATCAGGTTCAGGTCACGCGCGTGGAAGCGGTAGACGATGCGGCCGCTCGCCGCGTTGCTCACCGCGGCTTGACGCCCGACCGTCCATTCGCCGGCGAGCGCCCACTCGTTGACATGCAGCCGTGACGGCGCGGTATACACACCGGGCTCGTCGAAGGCGGTCACGTCCTGAGACGCGAACCCCTCGGACCGTGCGAAGCCGACATACGTCTCGGGCGACCGCAGGTGGTGCCCGTCGGCCGCGAGCTCGATGCCTCGAGTCTCGACCGGGGGAGGGTGATCCGGCAGACCCACCGCGCCGGCGTCGCCCAGGAGCTGTCGGACAATCCGATCCGCTCGTTCGTAGCCGCCTTCGCCGAACTGGTGGTGCCGGATGCGACCCTCCGCGTCGGCGACGTAGAGCGCGGGCCAGTACTGGTTCGCGAACGCGTCCCACACCGCGTAGTCGTTGTCGATCGCGACCGGGTAGGTGATCCCCATGTCGCGCACGGCGCGGCGAACGTTGTCGAGGTCGTGCTCGACGCCGAACTCCGGCGTGTGCACACCGACGACGACGAGGCCGCGCTCTGCATACGTGTCGGTCCACGCGCGGAGGTAGGGCAGCGTCCGCAGCCAGTTGACGCACGTGTAGGTCCAGAAGTCGACGGCGACGACCTTGCGGTGCAGATCGGCAGGCGTCAGCGGCTCCGTGTTCAACCAGTCGGTCGCGCCGTCGAAGGACGGCATGCGGCTCTCCACCGGAAGATGGAGGCGCGAGAACAGTTCGCTCACGTGCACGGTCCTTCCGCGCTCATGACGGCCTCGGTCGTGGCTCCTCCGATCGTCGTCGGGGCGCGACCGTCCGACCGTCGCACCCTCGTCGACGTGCTCGCGCCCGTCGGGCGCCCGGGCCGGTGCCCTGGTTCGAGGGGTGCCGGTCGGAAGGTCTGCGGTCGGTGCGCCTCAGCCCGCGACGCGTGAGGGCTCGGCGAACGCGAGCAGCGCGGCACGGTCGGCGGCCAGCGCGAAGCCGGCCTTGATCGTGGCGTCCGTATCGGCGTCGTAGCGACGCTGGTACTCGGCCCGCGACGGATACAGCTGCGCGAGACGCGCCGCGGTGAACGGCTTCGACGAGCCGAGCAGGAGACAGATCGTCGAGGGGTTCGGCCCCGGCGCCCCGGAGAGTGCGGCCACCGGCACGTCGACCGGTGGGGTGCGGATGCCGCCGAGCGCGAGCCCGTCCGCATCCCGGCGGACCTCGGGCTTCGGATCGGCCACGACGTCGATGCGCGGGGCGGTGACGGGTGCCTGCCCGGTCGTGAGCCAGGTCTTCAGCGCGTGCAACGCGGCCTTGGCCACGATGTGCATCGGCCCGTCGTTGATCGGCACACCGCAGTTCATGAGGTCGGCGTTCGGCCCGACGAGGTGCGCGTCCGCGTGCGCGGTGCCCGCCACCTCCCACAGGCGGAAGTGGGCGTCGTCGGGCTGGCGCGCCGCGTACGAGTTCAGAATGCTCGCGACGTCGGTCTCGGTCTGGATGTCCATGATCGGCGCCCGCTGATCGGTGCGGAAGATCGTCGGCGTGCCGTTGATGGCACCCGCGATGTCGGCGTAGTTCCCGGGCGCGACCAAGGGCAGCCCGATCGCGCCCCGGCTGTGCACGAAGAAGCCGTCGAACGCCTGCGTGAGCGGCTGGACCCCGTTGAAGTAGGTGACGAGCGCGAACGCCGACTGCGACTCACCGCCGGCGATCAGCCGCTCCGGCTTCGCGCCGTTCAGTCCGGCGCCGTTCCTGACCGCGCGCGCGACCTGCGTGAAGATGTCGAACGAGTACCCGTCGCCCGGATGCTCGAGCGTGCCGTAGCGCGCGGGGTCGATGGCCTTCAGGCCCTTGCCCTGGTTCTCGGATCCCGGGACGTTCTCCACCTTCGTGAGCACAGGACCGCCCTCGACGCCGATCCGCTGCGCCGACACACCCACCCAGGTGTCGCCGGAACGCACGATCTCCTCGGACGTGCTCGACCATTCCGGATCGGCGTCCACGCCACCGCTCACGTTCAGCCACTCCACCACGACGGTGCCGCTGAACTTCGAGGCCTTCTCCGGCGCGCGCACGAGCACCCGGGTCCGGTACGGCGCCGTGGTGTCGGCGACGAACGTCCACTTGCCGTCGCCCGTCAACGGGCCGGTGGACTTGTACGACGTCGCGGTCCCGGACGCCGCGTACTCGCGCTGGACGTAGCCGTCGCGCGCGAGATCGGGCGGGACGGCCTCGCCGATGTTCACGCCCTGTCCGCCGGCGAGCTCGGTCGACATGTCGGCGGCCGGGCCCGTCGGGCGCGAGGTCGTCTTCACCGCGGCGGTCGTGGAGGTCGAGCTCGCGCCGGACTTGCTGCTGGTCTTGCCGCTGGAGCAGCCGGCGACCGCCAGCATCGCGACCGCGGCGATCGCCGCCGTGGTCCGGACGCGCGACGTCCACCGCGCTGGTTCGACCGTCCGCATCTCCACGCCCCCCGGCTGTACGGATGGATCCGACGGGCGGCGCCGACCCGTGCGCCGCCTTCACTTCGTGCTCGCGGCGGCATGTTATGCCATGATCGACAGCCGTTGTCAGGTCGCGCCCCGGGTCCGCTCAGAGGCCGATGGCCTGCACGGGTGCGGCCTACGCTGGCCGTTGCCATCGCAACGCCTTCCCGGCTGCCCGGGAGGAACGCCGACCGACGGGGAGGACGGAGTTGGCGACCCGGCCGCTCGCCCTGGAGCTTCGGGCGAAGCGCTCCGAGATGATGGTCTCGGAGCTCGAGGCTGTCGCACTGCGGCTCTTCGAACAGCGCGGCTTCGGCGACGTCACGGTGGAGGAGATCGCGGCCGAGGCCGGCATCTCGGTGCGCACCTTCTACCGCTACTTCCCGACCAAGGAAGACGTGCTGCAGCTGCGGATCGACCGACGCAGCGCCGCCGTCCGTGCTGCGCTGGCGGCGCGACCCGTCGACGAGCCACCGCTGCAGTCGTTGCGCATCGCCCTCACCGACGTCGTGGGCGCGGAGGACGACGAGCTGCTGCGCCGCTGGACCGCCGTCATCGCGAACACGCCCAACGTCATCAAGGGCGTGTTGGGTGGCATCCAGCTGAAGAGCCATCGCGTGTCGGCGGAGCTCTTCGCGTCGCGCCTCGGCGTGCCGGTCGACTCACTCGTTCCGACGATGCTCGCCGCCGCGGTCGGTGGTGTGGTGCAGGCGGCGCAGACGCACTGGTACATCCGCGGCGGTGACCTCGCGGGAACGATCGCCGAGGGCCTCGAGATCCTGGAGCGGGGGATCGGCACCGACCCGACGACGTGGTCGGCACCGGCCGCTCGCCGGCCCCGGCCCCGCCGCAAGCCCGCTCGCTGACGTCGAGCCGATGCGCTCCCGTGCGCAGCTGGGACACGAACCGGCGCTCTGACACCGGAACGTGTCCCAACCGAGCGCGGGGTGCTAGGTGCTCGCGACGTGCGCGTGCGCGACGCGGTAGAACTCGTGCCCACGCATGTCCTGCGCCGCCGCGCCGTAGTAGGAGGTCCGGAACTCGGTCGCGCCGACGTCGCTGTCGAGCGTGAGGCCGCGCGCCGCCAGGTACGCGGGCGTCTCGGCGGGCGCCATGCCGAAGGTCATCTCCTCGTTCGCCCGGTGCAGCGTCGCGAAGACACGCTCGGCTCCTTCGTACTGACCAGGGTCGTCGAGCACACGACGGTCGATGTACGTGAAGATCAGCTCGCTGCACGCCGGGCTGCGTGCGCACCATCGCAGCGTCGCGTCGACGGCCGGCTCGGTCAGGTAGTTGGTCACACCCTCCCAGAGGATCAGCGTCTTGAGGGTCGGGTCGTAACCGACGGCCGCGAGGGTGCGGTCGACATCACCGGCGCGGAAGTCGGTGGGCGCGAACCGCACGTTCGGAGCGTTGATGCCGGCGCGCGTCAGCAAGCTCCGCTTCCGCCGTTGCGTATCGGGGTGGTCCACCTCGAAGACCGTGACGTCACGCAGCGCCGGGAGTCGATAGGCGCGGGTGTCGAAGCCTGCGCCGAGGATCACGGCCTGGGACGTCGCGCCGACGAGCGCGGCGACCATCTCGTCGATCAGGGCGGTCCGAGCCACGACCGCGGTGCGCACGCCGGGCCATTGGCGGTCGATGAAGCGCTCCTCGGCCTCACGCACGATCCCGATCCGGGCGAGCTCGTCGACCGTCCGCAGCGGGGGAGACAGGAACACGCGGGCGAGGGGGTCGTCGACGACCCGCCGCGGCCGGGGACGGCGGGCCTCGAGCGCACGAAAGAGCGCGTTGTGCTCGGCCGTCTTGCTCGCGCGCCCTGCACGCATGTCTCTGCCCTCCGCCCGCTGACCGGCCCTGTGCAGACTTGCGTTCTCGACTCGATACAATGCTGTATCGAGTCGATACATTCATGTATCGTGTTCTGCGTGTCAAGGGCTCGGGTCCGGCCGACCCGCGAGGAGACCCGCACCCGCGTGTTCGCGGCGGCGGTCGGGGTCTTCGCGGAGCACGGCGTCGCCGCGGCGACGATCGAGCAGATCGCGACCGCGGCCGGGTACACCCGCGGCGCCTTCTACTCGAACTTCTCGAGCAAGGAAGAGCTCGTCGTCGCGATGCTCGACGACCACCTCGCACGCAGCCGGACCGCGAACCGCGCGTTGCTCGCGCACCATCCCGACCCGGGCAGCTTCGTGCAGGCGCTGCGCGACGACGCGGGGCGCCGCGACGATCCGCTGCATCGGAATCCGCTCCTGCAGATCGAGCTGATGCTCTACGCGGCGCGCCACGCCGAGCTCCGTCCCGAGATGGGCGCGCACCTGCAAACCATGCGCGGCCTGGTCGGTGACATCGCGGTCTCGACCCTTCGGTCCCGGGGCGTGACCGTCGAGCTCGACCGCGAGCAGCTCGGGACGATCCTCGTGGCGCTGGAGGACGGTCTCCGCCTGCATCGCATCATCGATCCCAACTCGACACCGGCGGACGCGTTCTTCGACGCGCTCGACGCATTGCAGCGGACCTTTGTCGCGCCAGCAACGAGCGCTCGACCGAGGTCCGCTACGGCGTCGCGACGCGGATCGCCGCCAGCGCGTCGGTGAGTCGCGCGATGTCGTCCTCGTGGTTGGAGAGGTGCACGGCGAGCCGCAGGTTGCCGTCACGCGCCGAACCCACCACGCCCCGCTCCTTCAACGCGGTGAGGATCTGCACCGGGTCCGTGTCACCGAGCGGCACCGAGACGATCGTGCTGCGGTTCGCCTCGGGGAGGTCGACGGGCTGCCAGCCGCTCCCGGAGAGCGCGTCGCGCAGCAACCCGGCGAGCTCGGCGTTGCGGGCGTAGACGGCCGCGGCGCCGAACTGCTCGAAGACGGCGAGGGCGGCCTCGTTCCCGATCGCCGCGATCCAGCTGATCGAGTTGTCGAAACGTGACGCGGTGGGAGAGAGGTCCATCGCCGGACCGAAGAAGCTCTCGAACGGCACGCGGCCTGCCTTCCAACCCGCGTTGACCGGGACGAAGCGCTCCTGGACGGCCGGCGACAGGTAGCAGTAGCCGAGTCCGCGGCCCGGGTGCAGCAGGAACTTGTGATCCGACGTCGCCAGCACGTCGATCGCGTCCAACACGGGCGCGACCGGCAACGCGCCCACGAGCTGGGAGCCGTCGACGAACACGATCGCGCCGGCGCGGTGCGCGAGCTCGCCGATTCTACGGATGTCGGAACGGTGGCCCGTCGCGGTCTGCACGCCGCTGCACGCAACCAGCTCGGTCCGGTCGTCGACGAAGTGCGCGACGTCGTCGGGTTCGAGGCCGCCGTTGCGGAACGGAACCTGACGGACCTCGTAGCCCTTGTGTGCCAGGAGGCGCCACGGGTAGTGGTTCGAGCTGTACTCACGCTCGCCGATGACGACGTTGCGGCCCGGGCGATCCGAGCGGAGCTGTGCGGCAACGAGGCCCGCCGCAGCCGACACGGACGCGATCAGCGCGACGTCGGACGGATCGGCGCCGATCAGGCCGGCGACCGCGGTCCTCGCCCGCTCGCCCGCGGCTTCGCACCGCACGTAGTCGAGCCCGGTCTCGGCCCACTGGTCGACGGCGTCGCGGTAGGCGGCGATCACCGCGTTGCTCGCGAGCCCGACCGCAGCGGTGTTGAAGTAGGCCGCTCGATCCGCCGCCGGGAAGAGCCGCCGGGCCTCGCGGAGCCCAACGCCACTGTCCGGCCCCCCGCCCCTCGTCATCGCGACGACCCTAACCGGGTGGTCACGCGACCCGGCCCCGAGTTTCTCGTTCGGCCCGCTCGCATGCCCGCGGTCGCGGACCACGCCAAGATGGACGGGTGATCTTCCGCTTCGAGGCGTTCGAGCTCGACACCGAGCGCTTCGAGCTCCGTCACGAGGGCGAGCTGCGGCGCATGGAGCCGCAGGTCTTCGACGTGCTGCGCTACCTCGTGGAGCGGGGCGAGCGCGTGGTCACGAAGGAAGAGCTGCTCGACAACGTCTGGGGTGACCGCTTCGTGAGCGAGTCCGCGCTCACGAGCCGGATCAAGGCGGCCAGGCAGGCCCTCGGTGACAGTGGGCGCGAGCAGCGCTTCATCACCACGGTGCACGGTCGCGGCTATCGCTTCGTCGCGCCGGTCGTCACGGGTGGTGGTACGCCCGCGCCCGGTGCGGACCGTCGCGACATCCGCTACGCGCGAAGCGGTGACGTCCACCTCGCGTACGAGCTGACTGGTGGGGGACCGCTCGACATCGTCCTCGTCCCGGGCTTCGTCTCGCATCTCGAGCTCGACTGGGAGGATCAGAGGTCGGCCGCGTTCCTCGAGCGTCTCGGCCGCATGGGCCGTCTGATCCGCTTCGACAAGCGCGGGACCGGTCTCTCGGATCGTCCGCCGGATCTGCCGGATCTCGAGACGCGCATGGACGACGTGCGCGCGGTGATGGACGCAGCCGGCAGCGAGCGCGCGGTGATCTTCGGCTATGCCGAAGGTGGGCCGATGGCCGCGCTGTTCGCCGCGACGTACCCGGCGCGTGTGCAGGGGCTCGTGCTCTACGGCACCTGGGCGCGGCGTATCCGTGCCGACGACTATCCATGGGCACCGACGCTCGAGGAGCGGCTCGCGTACGCGGCCACCGTCGAAGCGGAGTGGGGGAGCCGATCCGACATCCAGCGCGAGGTACCGAACGCGGACGATGCGATGGCGGAGTGGTGGCAGCGGCGCGCCCGCGCCGCGGCGAGCCCGGGCGGGGCCCGGGCACTCGTCGAGATGAACACCTACATCGACGTGCGCGATGTCCTGCCGACGATCCGCGTGCCCGCGCTCGTCCTGCACCGTCTCGACGATTGTGACGCGCACGTCGAGGAAGGCCGCTACATCGCCGAGCACCTGCCCGGAGCGCGCTTCGTCGCTCTCGACGGCACTGACCATCCGCCGTGGATCGACGCCGGCCAGGTGCTCGATCCCGTCGAGAAGTTCGTCACCGAGCTCGCAACCCTCGAGCCCGGCGACGCCGACGAGACCGATCGGGCCCTCGCCGCGACCTTGTTCACCGACATCGTCGGATCGACCGACATGAACGCCCAGCTCGGTGACGCGCAGTGGACTGCGCTGCTCGACCGTCACGATCGGATCCTGCGCGACATCGTGGAGCAATGGGGCGGACGATGGGTCAAGTCGACCGGCGACGGCGTGCTCGCGATCTTCGACGGCTCGGCACGAGCACTGCGCGCCGCGATCGCAGCACGCAAGCGGCTCGCCGAGCTCGGTATCCGGATCCGCGCCGGTGTGCACGCGAGCGAGATCGAGCGTCGCGGTGATGATGTCGCCGGTCTCGGCGTCACGATCGCGGCCCGGTTGGCAGCACTGGGCGAGCCGGGCGACGTGCTCACCACCGCCGCGGTCCGCGACCTGATCGCGGGCGCCGGCATCGAGCTCGTCGAACGCGGACGTCACGCGTTGAAGGGCGTTCCCGGGACCTGTGTCGTGTTCGCGCTCGCGACGGCGGAGCCCGCTCGCAGCGCGCCGGCCACCACACCCACGCCGGGCGCCGCCACGCCGGCCGCGACGGGAAACCTGCCCCAACCGTCGGATCCGTTCCTCGGTCGTACCGGGGACCTCGCCCGGCTCGACGCGGCGTTCGGCCGCTCGCGACTCGTGACGTTGGCGGGCCCCGGTGGGGTGGGCAAGACGCGGCTCGCGATCGAGCACGCCCGCGGCCTCGACCGTGAGTGCTGGTTCGTCGACCTCAGCCGGGTCGTCGACGACGACGCGGTCGCGGCCGCGTTCCTCGACACGCTCGGCGTGTCACCACGGGCAGGTGTCGCGCCGTGCGACCGCATCGTCGAGAACCTCGAGCTGCGTTCGGTCCTGCTGGTCGTGGACAACTGCGAGCAGGTGCTCACGCCGACCGCCGAGATCGTCGCGAGGATCGGGCGCGACGCGCGCGACGTCGCGGTGCTCGCCACGAGCCGGCAGGCACTCGGTGTCGACGGCGAGCAGGTCCTCGTCGTCGCACCGCTCGGGCTTCCGGCCGAGAGCGCGACGGCCCGGGAGCAGCGCGCCGCCGACGCGGTGCAGGTGTTCCTCGACCGGGCCGAGCGCGGTGGCGGGACGATCGACGACCTGAGGAGCGTCGTCGCGCTCTGTCGCCGCCTCGACGGGATCCCGCTCGCGCTCGAGCTCGCCGCGGCGCGGACCCGCGCCTTCTCGCCGGCTCAGATCCTCGAACAGCTCGACGCGGGGTGGTCGGTCTCCGCGGCGCGGCGCGACGTCGCTCCCGCCCGCCACCTGTCGCTCACCGACGCGATCGACTGGTCCTACCGGCTGCTCGACGACGACGAACGCGAGCTGCTGCTCGCGCTGAGTGTGTTCCGGGGTGCGTTCGACGTCGCCGCGACCAGCGCGGTCGCGGGCTCCGATCCCATGACCGCCGCCGACCTCCTGACCCGGCTCGTCGATCAATCCCTGGTCCAGAGCGCGTCGGGACGTGCGGGCCGGCGGTTCCGGCTGCTCGAGACGGTGCGCGCCTTCGCGGCGAGCCGACTCGATCCGGCGCGTGCGATCGCGGTGCGCGACCACCATGCGTCGTACTTCGCGGGGCGCGTCGACGAGCTCGGGGCGCGCGTCCCCGGTGCCGACGAGGACGACGCGCTCGACCGGCTCAGCGTCGAGCTCGACGACGTGCACGCCGCGTTCGACCATGCCGCGGCGGCCGGTGACGTCGACGTCGCCGCCCGCCTGGCCCAGGGACCGCGCCTCTCGCTGTCGCCGGAAGGCGCTCGATGGGCGCACCTCGCGGCGCGCGCCTGCACGGTTCCCGGCATCGAGGAGCACCCGCTCTACGAGACGCTGCTGCCGAGCGCGGCGTGGAGCGCCGTGCTCGTCGCGGACGTCGAACGCGCCCGTGCCCTCGCGGCGACCGGCATCTCGCTCGTCGGCGACCCGTCGAACAACGTCCGGCTGTGCTGGATCTGGCCGCAGGCGACCGGCGGCAGCTTCAGTGTCGGTGCCGACGGCTGTCGCGCCGGCGCCGAGCGGGCCCTGGAGGACGACGACCGGGCCGGAGCGTCGTTCCTGCTCTCGACGTCGGCCATCTACCGCCTCGCGGCCGGTGACGAGCACGCCGCGATCGACGCCGCCGAGCACGCGCTGACGCTCGCACGCGACCTTCGGAGCCGGTCACTGCGGGCGCGCGCCGCGGGGGCGCTCGCGTACGCGCTCCAGGACGTCGACGCCGCGGGTGCCCGTCGCGCCGCGGAAGAGGTGCTCGAGATCGCGCCGCCGGGTGACTTCCACCTCACGCTGCCGCACCGCGTGCTCGGCGTGCTCGCGTGGCGCGACCGTGACCCCGAGACCGCGGCCGAGCACGCCGCGCGCGCGGCTGCGCTCATCCGCGATCAGGGCGACCGCTACGTGCAGGCGGCCGCCGTGCGCCAGCTCGCGGTGACCGTCGGGACGGTCGACCCCGCGCTCGCGGCGGAGCTGATCGGGATCGCGGACGCGCTCCTGCCCGAGATGCGGGTCATCGCCCGCGACGAGGTGGCCGACGAGCGTCTGCGGGCCGTGCTCGCCGAAGCGCTCACACCGACCCGGCTGACCGACCTACTCGCGCGCGGCCGCCGAGACGACGCCCGCCAGATCGCGGCGACGGTCGAACGCGCGCTCCAGGTCATCCGGACGGCCCGCTTCGAGTGACGCGGCGCCGTCGAGGACGATCTCCCTCGGCTCGGCCGGCCTCTCGGCGCGCGGACGCAGCCGGCGGCGCGGCTTCGGCCCGTAGGTCGTGCGCAGCAGGTTGAGCGGGTCGACCTCGTCGAGCGGGATCCGCGCCTCGACCTCGCCCTTCGTGGCGCGGAGCGTCGCCCGCGGCGAGAGGCGGTGCACGAGCGTCAGGGCGACGTGGTTCTCCGGCAGCATCGTGGCCACGAACGTGTCGTAACCGCGCACACGCGCGATCCCCGCCAGCCGGCACGCGAGCTGTGGACCGACACCGCGACCCTGCCACTCGTCGTCGACGGTGACCGCGATCTCGGCTTCACTCGAGCCCGGACGACCGCCGTACCGCGCCACGGCCACGATCTCCGATCCTGCGAGCGCGACCAGCGCCTCGCGGCGGTCGTGGTCGACGTCGACCAACCGCACCAGGTCCTCGCGGCGCAGGCGGGGGATCGGAGCCAGGAACCGGAAGAGCACCGATTCGGGCGACAGCCGCGCGAACAACCGCACCAACGTGTCGACGTCGTCGAGCGCGACCGGCCGCACCGTCAACGCGCTTCCTCCGACCACCATCGTGTCGCCCATCTTCGACTCCCTCGAACGACCGAGCACCTCGCGCCAGTGTGCGCGACGGCTGTTACAGCTCGGTAACGAGTTTCTCGTCGGTCCGGGATACGTGGCGTCGGTGCGCATCGGTTCCGTGACGCGCGACACAACGTCGACGCAGCGCGCGTCAGTTGGGGCACGAACCGGCACTCTGGCGCCGGTTCGTGTCCCAACTGCGCCTGCTCACGGGGCGGACGAGAGCTGGGTGAGGTCGAAGCCGAAGACCTCGGCCGCGGTGCCGCCCACGATCGCACGCACCTCGTCGTCGCTCACGCCGTCGAACTGCTTCTCGGCGATCTCCTGCGACGCGGGCCACGTCCCTTCGGGGTGCGGGTAGTCGTTGCCCCACAGCAACGTCTCGACACCCGTGATGTGACGGTTGTTGATCGCGACGGGGTCGTACATGAACGTCGCGTGGCACTGCCGGCGGATGAGCTCGCTCGGCTTCATCGACAGCTTGGGCCGGGCGAACATCGCGTGATCTTCGTAGATCGAGTCGGCCTGGGTCATGATCCAGCCCAGCCACGCCGCGCCGGTCTCGACCGTGACCAGCCGCAGCTCCGGGAACCGGTCGAGCGCGCCGCCGGCCGCGAGCATCAGCAACACCATCGGACCGTCGAGCTGCGCGCCGAGGATGTAGTTCACCACCGCGCCGCCCGGACCGCGCACGACGCGCGGCTCGTAACCGGTGCCCGAGTGGAACGTGAGCGGCAGGCCGATCTCCTCGGCCGCGGCCCAGAACCGGTCGTACTCCGGATCGTTGTACGGGCGTTGTGGCACCCGTGCGGGGAGGAACAGCGCGCGACAGCCGTCGGCCGCGAGGTCCTGAGCCTGGGTGACCGCGGCGTCGACATCGAGCATGGAGACGAGGCCGACGGGGAGCAACCGGTGGTCGCGACCGAGGACGTCCATGGCCCAGTCGTTGTAGGCCCGGCACAGCGCGCCCTGCAGACCCGCGTCGTCGGACGCGAAGCACGCCTGGAGCGCGAACGTGGGGAAGATCACCTCGGCGCGCACGCCGTCGCGCTCCTGGTCGCCGAAGCGGCTCGACGCATCGACGTCACCGATCACCGCGTCGGCGAGCTCGCTCGCGGGCATGAGCTTGCGCGGGTCGAGACCTTCCACGACGAGCGTGCGCCATCCGTCGTTGTCGACGATGCGCGGGACACGCTCGCGGTAGGCAGCGGGCACGCCGTCGGCGTAGAGCGTGATCGGCTCGGTGACGTGCGAGTCGGTGGAGATGAACACCGCGTCGCGGTACGTCCGGTTCACGCTGCCTCCTGTCGCCGGCCCGGATCCGGCCGGGACCGTCGCTGCGTGCACGCAGACTACCGGCCCTCGAGCGGACGTGGCACCGTCGACGCCGGGGTACGACGCGCCCGTCGCGTGCGTGCACGCGACGGGCGCACCGAACCCGTGGCGGCTACGCCGGCGGCGCGAAGAACTCCAACGCGATCCCGTCGGGGTCGCGAAAGCTCAGACCCGAGCCGTACGTCGCGTCCTTGATGTCGCCGTGGTCGACACCGAGCTCGTCGAGCCGGCGGGCCCACTTCTCGAGCTCGGCCCGGTCGGCCACACCGAAGCTGACGTGGTCGAGCCCGACGCGGTACTCGCTGAACCGCTCGGGCGGTGCCGGCGTCGTGTGCTGGTGCAGCCCGATCATCGTGCCGTTGCCGATTAGGTAGACGGTGTGGTGCATGTGGGGGTCGGTGTCCTCGTCGAGCACGGGGTCCGCGTCGAAGAGGTCCTCGTACCAAGGGACGCTGACCGACAGATCGCGGACGGTCAGCGCAACGTGGTTGAGCGCCGGAAATGCCATTGGATCTCCTCCTTCGTGCTGCCGGCCTCGTTGCCGGTGCAGAATGAGTATCCGTGGGAGCCGGGTGGGTGGCCATGACCGCGACACCGCCGGTGCCGACCGCGACACCGGGATCACGCTCGTGACCGTCCGCGACGCACCGAGCACCGGCGACATCGGCCCCGACGGGACACCGGAGTCGACACCTTCACTCCTGCACACCGCGCTCGAGCAGCTCCGGCTCCGGGGCGCGATCTTCTTCCGCTCGGAGATGACCGACGCCTTCCAGTTCGAGTCGACGCCCAACGACATCGCGGGCGTGCTGCACGAAGGCGCGTCGCGGATCATCCTGTTCCACATCGTCGCGAAGGGATCGTGCTGGGTCGGCGGCGACGACGGCGTACGACACCGCGCCGAAGAGGGCGACGTCATCGTCATCCCGTACGGCGACCCGCACTTCATCGGTGGCGCGACCCCGGCCGAGTGCGTGTCGATGGCGACGCTGATGAACCCGCCGCCGTGGGAGGCCATGCCCACCATCCGTCACGGCGGCGGCGGCGAGGCGACCGACCTCGTGTGCGGCTACCTGCATTCCGACGACCCGTTGTTCGACCCCGCCCTGCGCGTTTTCCCGCGGGTCTTCGTCGTCCGGCTGCCTCCCGGCGCGACGGGTTGGGTCACCGCGAGCATCACGTACTCGCTCGAGGAGACCGCGCTGTCGAACCGGAGCTCCAGCCTCGTCACGAGGCGCCTGCCCGAGCTCGTGCTCGTCGAGGTGCTGCGCTTCCATCTCGCGACTGCGCCCGCGGCGGACCAGGGTTGGCTCGCGGCGCTGCGTGACCCCGTGCTCGCACCCGCGCTGTCTCTCCTACACGGCGAGCCGGACCGTCGGTGGACGGTCGCGGAGCTCGCGTCCGGTGCCGCCGTGTCGCGTTCACTGCTCGACGAGCGCTTCCGCCAGGTGCTCGGTCTCTCGCCCATCCGGTACCTCACGGAGTGGCGGATGCACCTCGCCGAAGAGCTCCTCGCGACGACCGACCTCGGCGTCGTCGCCATCGCTCGCCGCATCGGCTACGACTCGGAGGAAGGATTCAGCCGCGCGTTCAAGCGCGGCCACGGGCTCTCGCCGAGCCACTGGCGCGAGGCGCGCACGAGCGCGCCGCTCGATGCCGACGCGCCGTGATCAGCGCGCGGCCGCGACGCGATCTGCGATAGGACTCAGGCGCAGCACCGCCGGCATCCGGCGCGTCAACGCGCTCGGGCCCTCGAACTCGACCGCGCCGCTGCGCAACGCGTCCTTGATCGGCGTGCGACCCAGCCACACCTTGTAGAGCGACTCCACATCGGCCCGGATCGTGACGTCGACATCGAACCCGGGATCGACGACGCACACCGACGGACCGTCGGTGTCGATGACGATCCAGAACCGCCGTGGGTCGTCGGTGAAGCGGACGTGCAGCACGTTGCGGCGGTCGGGGAGCGCAGCGGTGTCGAGCCGGGTGTGCATCCACCAGACCAGCAGCTCCGCGTCGAGCTCGTCGGGCCGGGGATCGCCGAAGATCCAGCGCGCGCTCCACTCGCCCAACCCGAACAGGACCGGTCGGAGCTCGCGACACGCCTCGGTCGGGAGGTAGTTCCCGTCGAGGCGCTCCACCAGCCCCGCGCGCTCGAGCTGGCGCAGCCGTTTCGTGAGCAGGCTGCGCGACAGGCCCGGGTTGCCCCGCGCGAGGTCGTTGAACCGGGTCGTCCCGATGAGGACGTCGCGCACGATGAGCACGGTCCAGCGCTCACCGAGCACGTCCATGGCCCGGGAGATGGGGCAGTACTGCCCGTAGCCGGTCTCACCCTGGGTCACTGCGCTCCTCCGCCAGATGCTCGGGTCCACCGTCGCACGACCGGTTCAGATCGTAGACCGGGGAGGTCCACGATCTGTACTGGTCGCGACGGCGCCCGCTCCGTACGGTCCGACCATGACGACGACAGCAGCGATCGACACGGACACGACGACCATCGACTGGATCGAACGGGCGCATCGGGTCGGCACCGCGTGCAGCGCGACGGTCGCCGACGACGACCGTCGCGGTGAGCTCAACACCGCCGCGTTCGATCGTCTGCGCGTCGACGGCCTCACCGCCGCGCTCGTGCCGGCGGAGCACGGTGGCGGTGGGGCAACCCACGCCGACACCGGCGAGATGCTGCGCGCGCTCGCCCGCCATGATCCGGCGACCGCGGTGACGCTCGCCATGCACACGCACCTCGTCGCGGCACAGGTGTGGCGCCACAAGCACGGCATGGACGCGACACCATTCTTTCGCAAGATCGTGGACGGACCCGCCATCGCCATCAGCACCGGCGCGTCGGACTGGGTGGCCTCGAACGGCGTCGCCCGCGCCGTGGACGGCGGCTATCGCGTGAGCGCGCGAAAGGCGCCTGCGAGCGGCTGTGAGATCGGTGACCTGCTCGTGACCAGCATCCGCTGGGACGGCGGCCCCGAAGGCCCACAGGTGATCCACTGCGCCATCCCGTTCACGGCCGACGGTGTGAGCGTCGACAAGACCTGGGACACGCTGGGCCTGCGCGCGACCGGATCACACACGGTCGTGCTCGACGACGTCTTCGTCCCGGAGGCGGCGGTGTCGTTGATCCGTCCCGCGGATGTCTGGCACCCGGTCTGGAACACAGTGATCGGCGCCGCGATGCCGCTCGTCATGGCTGCGTACGTCGGCATGGCCGACGCCGCGGTCGAGTGCGCGCTGACCATGGTCGCCGGTCGCGCCGAGCCGCACACGCTGCAACTCGCCGGGGAGATGGTGAACGCGCACCTCGCGGTCCTCGCGCTCGTGAAGGCGATGTTCGACGACGCGGACGACCTCCGCTTCGACAACACCGATGCGATCGCGAGCCGTACCCTCAGCCGCAAGACGGTCGCGGCCGACGCCCTGATCCAGTGCGTGCGCCTGGCCATCGAGACCGTCGGCGGCGTCGGGTACACGCGGGGCACCGAGCTCGAGCGCCTCTACCGCGACGTGCACGGCTGCCTGTTCCATCCGCTGCCGCGGGCGAAGCAGACGCGCTTCTCGGGACGGGTCGCGGTCGGGCTCACTCCGGTCGGTTGACACCGACGCGGGGAAGGAACCGGCCGATTCGTTCCGCGTAGGCGTCGTACGCGTCCCCGTGCGCGTCGCGCAGGTAGGGCTCCTCGACGCTGCGGACCTGGAGTTCCACGCCCGAGACCATCAACGCCGCACCCGTCGCGGTCGCCGCGTTCGGGGCGGCGAGCGCGCTTCCCAGCGCGACGAGCGCCATCGAAGAGAAGATCGGGTTCCGGCTGAAGCGGAACAGCCCGTCGGTGACCAGCTCGGTGCGCTCCTGGGCGTCGAGGCCGATCCGCCACGACGCGCCCATGTCGAGCTGGGCCCGGTACGTGGCGACGAGCCCCGTCGCGATCCCGGCAACCCCGAGGAGTCGTGCCCGGCCTGCTCGGCGTCCCTCGGCCCGGGTTGTCGCGGCCGCCACGCCCACGAGCCCCATGACCGCGCCACCGGCGATCAGCGCGCTCGCGGCGCGGGCCTCCGTCGGGTTCTCGCGTGAGAGCCGGAACCCGGTGTCACCCGTCGCACGGAACTGGAGCCAGCTACGCCACCCGAAGGTCAGCGCGACGTACACGACCTGCAACAGGAACGCGATGCGGGCCACGGCCCGTCTCGACACGCGCGGCTCCTCGCGTCAGCTTGGGCTCGGGGTCGGCGTGTCCTCGACGTCGGCCTTGATGCGTTCCAGGGTCGTGCGCATGCCGTTGCGATTGGTACGCCCGCGCGCCCACCCGAGCAAGGCCCAGTAGATGCGCAGGCCGATATACGGCTGCAGCTCGAACGACTCGGTGACGTCGGTGCCGTCGCCCGCGGGCTCGAGTTGGTAACGCCACACGTTGAGCGGCTTGCCGGGTCGCCCGACGCCGAACGCGAACTCGCGACCCGGTTCGCACGCGACGACGGTGCACGTCGTCCAGTAGACGGGTCCTTTGCCGTTGCGCTTCACGTGACCGCGGAAGCGCGCGCCCTCTGCCGGCCCGGTCGCACCGTCGAGCCATTCGGCCTCGAACGTCTCGGGGCTGTATCGGCCGATCCTGGTCACGTCGCTCACGAGCGACCAGACCCGCTCGGGCGGAGCCGTCATGTGCACCGTCACGGAGTCGTGCATGGCGTCACCTTACGGCCGCGGCCCGGAACGGACGCTCGAATCCCCGGTGCGGGACCGTCCGGTGCTGAAATCGTCGCATGGACGTCTCCGCCCTCTTCCTCGAGCTGTACGGACGCATCCCACCGCTGGCCCGCCGGGCCGTCGACGGCACCGACGCGGCCGCGTTGACGCGCGTCGTCGCGCCGGGCACGAACCCGATCGGGTGGCTGGTGTGGCACGCGGCGCGCGTGCAGGACCACCACGTGGCCGAGCTCCTCGAAACCGACCAGCTCTGGGTGCAGGAGGACTGGCCGCGCCGTTTCGGCCTGGAGCCCGACCCCGCCAACACCGGCTACGGCCACGACCCGGACGACGTCGCCGCGGTACGGCCCGAGGGAGCCGACGCGCTGCTCGGCTATCTCGGCGCGGTCACCGCGCGCACACGCGAGCTGCTCGAAGGCCTGACGCCCGACGCGCTCGACCGCGTCGTCGACCGTCGTTGGAGCCCGCCGGTCACGCTCGGCGTGCGGCTCGTGAGCGTCGCCGACGACAGCCTGCAGCACCTCGGGCAGGCCGCGTATCTGCGCGGCCTGCTCGACGTGTAGACGTACCGCCGCGCGCTACGGCAGCGGCGCCGTGTCGACGAGCCCGGGAGGCAGGTCGCGCATCACCTCGGCGATCTGGGGCAGGAACTCGCGGTACGCGCTCGTCTCGCGCCAGTACGTCGCGATCTCGCGGCGTGGCACCGGCTCCGCGAATCGCAGGAGGCGGATCGCGCCGGAGGAGGGGACCGGCGGCGCGACCGCGAGCTCGGGCAGCAGCGTGATCCCCACACCGGCTGCCACCATCTGGCGCAGCGTCTCCAGGCTCGTCGCCCGGAAGCCGGTCCGCTCGTCGGCACCGGCCAGCCGGCACACCGAGAGTGCCTGATCCCGGAGGCAGTGCCCCTCCTCCAGCAGCAGCACGTTCTCGTGCGCGAGCACCGACACGTCGACGGGCTCCTTCATCGCTGCAAGCGGATGGTTCGTGGGCACCGCGAGCAGGAAGTCCTCGGCGAAGAGATACTCCTCGTGGAGCAGCTCGTCGCGCACCGGGCGCGCGAGGACGCCGACGTCGAGCTGACCGTCGCGCAACCGGTCGAGCACGCCTTCCGTCTTCTCCTCGACGAGCAGCAGCTCGAGCTTCGGGAACCGCGTGTGCAGCTTGGGCACGACGTGGGGGAGCAGGTACGGCGCCAGTGTGGGGAACAGGCCCATCCGCACGGTCGCGGCCTCCGGATCGGCTGCGGCGCGTGCGATCTCGCGGATGTTCTCGGTCTCGCGCAGGACGACGCGCGCGCGGTCGACGACGCGTTGACCGGCTTCGGTCAGCAGGATCTGGCGTGGGCTGCGCTCGATCAACTCCACGCCGAGCTCCTTCTCCAGCTTCTTCAGCTGGGTCGAGAGCGTGGGCTGGCTCACGAAGCACGCCTCGGCCGCCTTGCCGAAGTGCCGGTGGTCGGCCACGGCGACGAGGTAGCGCAGGTCCTGCAGGTTCACGGTTCGCAGGCTACGCGGCCGCGCCCTCGTGCTCCGGTGCCGACGTGCGGACCAGATGGTCGAACGCGCTGAGCGCGGCCGTGGAGCCCGTCCCCATCGCGATCACGATCTGCTTGTACGGCACCGTGGTGCAATCGCCGGCCGCGAACACGCCCGGCACCGACGTCGCACCGCGCTCGTCCACGACGATCTCACCGCGAGGCGACCGCTCGACCACGTCCGCCAGCCACTCGGTGTTGGGCAACAGACCGATCTGGACGAACACGCCGTCGAGGTCGATGCTGCGGAGCGCACCCGTCGTCCGGTCCTCGTACGCGAGCCCGACGACCTTGTCGCCGTCACCGACCACCTCGGTCGTTCGCCCGCTCACGACGACGTCGACGTTCGGGAGGCTGCGCAGCTTGCGCTGCAACACGTCGTCGGCACGCAGGCGGTCGTCGAACTCGACGAGCGTCACGTGCGCGACCACGCCGGCCAGGTCGATCGCGGCTTCGACACCCGAGTTCCCGCCACCGATGACCGCGACGCGCTTGCCCTTGAACAACGGCCCGTCGCAGTGCGGGCAGTAGGTGACGCCCTTGTTGCGGTACTCCGTCTCGCCGGGAACGTTCATGTTGCGCCACCGCGCGCCGGTCGACAGCACCACCGTGCGGGCTTCGAGCGTCGCGCCGTTCGCGAGCCCGACCCGGTGCAGGCCGCCGGGCTCGTCGGCCGGGACGAGCGTGGTCGCGCGTTGGAGGTGCATGACGTCGGCGTCGTACTCCTTCACGTGTTGCTCGAGCGCGGCACCGAACGCGGGACCCTCGGTGTGGGGCACCGACACGAAGTTCTCGATCGCCATCGTGTCGAGCACCTGGCCGCCGAAGCGCTCGGCGACGACGCCGGTGCGGATGCCCTTGCGGGCGGCGTAGATCGCGGCCGACGCGCCGGCCGGACCTCCACCGACGACGAGCACGTCGAAGGGGTCCTTCGCCGCGAGACGCGCCGCGTCGCGTTCCCCTGTGCCCGCGTCCAGCTTGGCCACGATCTCCTCGAGGCTCATCCGACCCTGCCCGAACGGCTCGCCGTTGAGGAACACGCTCGGCACCGCCATCACGCCGCGTGACTCGACCTCGTCGCGGAACACCGAACCGTCGATCGCGACGTGGCTGACCCCCGGATTGAGCACGCTCATCACGTTGAGGGCCTGCACCACCTCGGGACAGTTCTGGCACGACACCGAGAAGTAGGTCTCGAACACGTAGTCGCCCCCGAGGCCCTGGATCTGCTCGATCACCTCGGGTGACGCGGTCGGCGGGTGGCCACCCACCTGCAGCAGGGCGAGCACGAGCGACGTGAGCTCGTGGCCGAGCGGGATCCCGGCGAAGCGGACCGACACGTCGGTGCCGACGCGCCGCACCGCGAACGACGGCCGGCGAGGATCGCCGTCGCGGAGCAGGCCAGCGGCATCGCCGTCGCGGAGCAGGCCAGCGGCATCGCCGTCGCGGAGCAGGCCAGCGGCATCGCCGTCGCGGAGCAGGCCAGCGGCATCGCCGTCGCGGAGCAGGCCAGC
>DATBEZ010000014.1:0-43224 GCA_036558745.1 Acidimicrobiia bacterium | reverse complement strand
CGACCGTCGACCAACGAGACGACGAACAGCTCGTCGTCGCGGGTCACGTCGGCGACTTCACCGGACACGACGTGCCCGCCGTAGTGGCGGACTTCGGCGCGACCGCGCTCGAGAAGTTCCGCCGGTGGGAGACCGTCGTGGCCGAGGAGACCGTGCACTCCTTCGGCGGGTGCGTTGCGAGGTTGACCGGCATCGATCACGACGACCGAGCGCTTCGATCGGGCGAGGAGCAGCGCGCCGTTCAGGCCCGCTGCCCCTCCGCCGACCACGACCACGTCGTAGGCGTCGAGGAGTTCGTCGCTCATGACCGCACCGAGAACGGCGGGTACTCATCGGTGAGCAGTCCGACGTAGGCCTGGACGCGGAGCCCGTAGCGGTACACGCCGACGAGGAAGTCACGAGCGCGCGCGGGATACGAGCCAGACACGAGGACGGCGAGCACGCCGAACACGATTACGAAGATCGACGCGATGGCGAGTGTGAGCATGACGACATAGTGCGGCACGGCGAGGACCCACTTGTAGAGGGGCTTCCACCGCGACACCTCGCCGGGGTACGTGAAGTTCACCGTCGTGTGTGCCGTCTCGCCGTCATCTCCAGCGGTCGGTTGAAAGTCGAACGGCGGGTACGTGTCGTGCAGCGCCAGCACGTAGCTCATCGATCGCCAGTCGTACCGGTACGTCATGGCGATCGCGTCGAACACCTGGCGCGGGATCCGCTTGGTGAACAGCACCGTGACGAAGCTGATCGCCGTCAGCAGCTGCCGCAGCGAGGTGAGCACTGACGAGACGGCGAGGTGCGGGAAGGCGAGCAGCCACTGTGCGAGTGGACGCCACCGGGCGATGCGAGTGTCGGACGTGAGGTCGAGTTGGACGGGATAGGTGGTGGACATGGACATGGGAGTCGCTCCTTCGTTGTGATTCGGGTGTGGTGCGACACGCCGGTGCCGCCGCCGGAACACGACGGCGACACTCGGCGAGGGAGAGATCAGGCGGCGACGAGCTCGCGCTCGGGCGTGGCGTCGACAACATCGCCGTCCTTCGCGTGGCCGCCCTCGAGGTCGACGTGCGGGAGGATCCGGTCGAGCCAGTTCGGCAGCCACCAGTTGGCGCGGCCGGCGAGGCTCATCGTGGCGGGGACGAGCACCATGCGAACGAGGGTGGCGTCGAGGAACACGGCGACCGACAGGCCGATGCCGAACATCTTGCCGTTGACGTCGTCACCGAGGACGAACGCACCGAAGACGCTGATCATGATGAGCGCTGCCGAGGTGATGACTCGTGCGCTGCTCGACAGGCCACTGACCACTGACTGGTGGCTGTCGCCGGTGGCGACGTACTCCTCGCGGACTCGGGACAGGAGGAACACCTCGTAGTCCATCGAGAGCCCGAAGAGGATGGCGAACATCATCAGCGGCAGGAACGGGTTGATGGGCACGGTGTGCTCCAGGCCGATGAGGTCCTTTCCCCATCCCCACTGGAACACGGCGACGAGCACGCCGTAGGCGGCAGAGATGGACAGCAGGTTCATCACCGCGGCCTTGAAGGGGACGAGCACCGAGCGGAACACGATCATCAGCAGCAGGAACGACATGGCCACGACGGCGACGATGAAGACCGGCAGCCGGCTCATGAGACGGTCGGCGAGATCGGTGGCCATAGCCTGGCCGGTGAGCATCGCCTTGGCGTTCGTGCCTGCGACCGTGGCGGGGAGCACGTCGGCGCGCAGGTGACGGACGAGGTCGTCGGTCTTGGCGTCCTGCGGCCCCGTCGTCGGGTTCACGGTGAGTAGTGCGGTGTCACCGGCGGCATTGAAGCTCGGTGCGGTCACGGCGGCGACACCCGGGTCGGACTGCAGAGCGTCGTGCACACGAGCGACGGCGGCGCGATCCGTGGCCGACGGCGCGGTGACGACAACCTGGATGGGGCCGTTGAAACCGCGGCCGAACCCGTTGGCGAGGCTGTCATAGGCGATGCGCTGGGTCTTTCCGGCGGCGGCGTTGCCGTCGTCGGGGTTGCCGATGCGCATGCTCAGCGCGGGGACCGCGATGACGCACAGGCCGACGAAGCTGCCGAGCGCGTAGCGCACGGGGTGCTGGCCGACATGGTGAGCCCAGCGGCCCGACACGGTGCGGTGGGCGGCCTTGGTGACATGCATCTTGCGGTGGATCGAGAGCTTGTCGATCTTCGTGCCGGCCAGGCCGAGCAGACCGGGCAGCAACGTGACGGCGGCGATCATCGAGGCACCGACCACGACGGCGACGGCTGCGCCCATCGAGCTGATCGCAGGGATCCCGGCCAGGACGAGACCGAGGATGGCGATCACGACGGTCGAGCCGGCGAACAGCACGGCCATCCCGGACGTCGCGTTGGCGGTGCCGGCGGCGTCGGCGACGCTCATGCCGTCGTGCAGGTGCTGGCGGTGGCGGGTGACGACGAACAGGGCGTAGTCGATGCCGACGCCGAGGCCGACCATCATGCACAGGATCATCGAGAAGTCCGGAACATCGATGACCGCGGACAGGACCCCGACACCGGCGACGCCGACGAAGACACCCATAAGCGCGGTGACGATGGGAAGCCCCATGGCCACGACGGACCCGAACGCGATGAGCAGCACGATGATGGCGACGGCGATGCCGATGAGCTCACCGGCCGGTGCGTCCTGCTTCGCCTGTGCGAGCTCGCCGGTGAAATTCGTGTCCACATCGGCGGCGCGGGTGATCGACGCCGCGGCGGTGGCGTCGTCGAGCTGGGTGGCCGTGAACTTGTCGACCGTGTAGGCCACGTCGACATAAGCGGTGCGTCCGTCGGCGCTGACCGCGGCGGAGTGTGTCCCGAACGGGTCGCTGACGGCCGTGACGTCGTGACCGGATGCGAGCTGCTGGCGTGCCTGCTCGATCGCCGTCTTGTGGCTGAAGTCGTCGAGGCGACCGTCGTTGGTGTGGAACACGATGCGGGCGGTCTTGCCGCTCTGGCTCGGGAAGTTGCGCTTGAGGACGTCGGCGGCGCGTTGCGCTTCGACGCCCGGGATGCGGGTGCTGTTGTCGTACTTGCCGCCGGCGGCGCCCTGGAGGGTGACGACGGCGACGGCGGCCACGAGCCAGATCCCGAGCACCCGGAACGGGTGGCGGGCGCAGCTGCGGCCGAGGCGGTAAAGGAATGCGCTCACGGAGTCCTCCTGGATCGGGCCCGCCAGTTGCGGCCTGATCGCAGGATCCGATGAACCCCTTACCGGGGGCTTGGTCGACGCTTACTCAGACAGAAACGAGTGCAGCGCGGGCCCGCTCCAAGTCCGTGACCTGGAACTTCGGCACCGGCGCGCCGACATCGGTGCGGAGACGGCCGGCTCGTTCCAGAAGCGCGCTGGCTCGGTCGACTTCGCCCGATTCGACCGCTATGACCGCGAGGACCGTGGAACACGCCGCTAGGACCGCGGCGATCTCGAAGTCGGGATCGATGCGGTTGCGGAACCGGCTCGGTCCTTCGACGTCGTGGATACGGAGCGCCTCCGCGGCAGCAGCAGCGGCGGCGGCGTTGCGGCCGTGTAGTCGGTGCAGCAGCGCCGCCCCCGCGTGGGCGAGGAACAAGATGTGCGAGCTGCGCAAGCGACTCCCCGCTTCGAGAGCACGCCCGATCATCAGCTCGGCCCCTGCGATGTCGCCTTCCTCGAGGAGCGACCATGCGAGACGCGAGTACAGCGAGCCGACGAACCCACGCATGCCGACGGTCTCGGCGAGCTCGACTGCCTCTTCGAGTTCCTCCGCTGCGTCGTGGTAGCGGGCGTTGCGTTCGTCGAGGTCAGCGAGGAAGCCGAGTGTGATGGCCAGCATCACCGGTCGGCCGCTGGTCCGGAACCCGTCGGCGGCGGTGCGGTAGTTGCGCTCGGCCTCGACGAGGTCGTTGTCGAGCAACGCGAGGACCGCGTGCGAGTAGGCCCGAACACCGACGAGGAACGGGTCGTCGCGGTCCTCGGGATACAAGCCGAGGGCTTCGTTCCGGCGTGCGCGGGCTTCCTCGACGCGCCCGGACATGCGCGCCGTCTCTGCGTAGAAGGACAGCGTGAAACGGAGACCGTCGCGGTCGTCCCAGCGACCGAAGATCTCGCGCGCCTCCTGCAGGTCGACCTCGGCCGACGGGATGTCGCCGGCAATGGAGCGAAGCATCCCGCGTCCGGTCAGCGCCAGCGCACGCGTCTGCTCCGTTGGCGATCCGTCGCACGCAAGTGCGTCGTCGAGCCATCGCATGCCTTCGGTTTGTGTGCCGGCAAGCCAGTGCAACCAGCTGGCGCCGCCCGCGATCACCATTGCCGTTTCTGCGTCGTGGGTGGCGATCGCCCACTCCAACGCCGCGCGGACGTTGTCACGCTCCTCGTTCATCATCATCAGCCACGGGCCCTGCGTCGGGCCGGTGAACGCGGCCTTGCCCTCCGCGCAGCGCGTCGCGAAATGAGCGGCCATGGCGTCGCGGACGCGTTGCGCGTCGCCTCGAGCCGTCAGCTTCTCCTGGCCGTACTGCGACAGGGTTTGGAGCTGCGTGTAGCGGATCCCCACGTGGGCCTGGCGTGCCGCCACGAGCGACTTGTCGACAAGCGTCTGCATCACGTCGGCAATGTCGTCGGAGGCAAGGGCGTCGTCGGCGCAGACTGCCTCCGCCGTCGCGAGATCACAGCCACCGGGAAACACGGAGAGCCGCTCGAACACGCGCTGCTCCGCGTCGAACAACAGGTCGTAGCTCCAATCGACGACCGCGTGCAGCGTCTGCTGACGGGGCCGCGCCGTGCGCGACCCGCCGGTCAGTAGCCGGAAGCGGTCGCTCAGACGCGCCGCGATGTGTTGCATCGGCAAAGCTCTGCTGCGCGCCGCCGCCAACTCGATCGCGAGGGGCAGTCCGTCCAGTCGAGCGCAGATGTCCGCGACCAGCGAACGCCCGTCGCCCGAGACATCCACTGACGCGCCAGCTCCTTCTGCCCGCGCGATGAACAACTCCTCCGCATCCGCCAACGCGAGTGGCGACACCGGCCATACCGTCTCGCCCGAGACGCGCAACGCTTCCCGGCTGGTCGCGATCAGGCGCAACTTTGAGCAGCGTCGCAAGAGATCCTCGGCGAACGTGGCCGCGGCCTCGATGACGTGTTCGCAGTTGTCCAGCACCATCACGAACTCGCGGTCGCCGATCAGCGCGGCGAGACGACCGGCGTCCGGCAGATCGAGCGCCGACGCGATCGCGGCGCCGACAGCCGCCGGATCACCAACGGCAGCGAGCTCGACGAGGAAGCCGCCGTCGGCGAGGGCGCTCGACTCGGCCCGCGCCACCTCCAGGGCGAGCCGCGTCTTGCCGACCCCGCCTGGGCCGATCAGCGTGACGAGCCTGTTGTCTGCCGCGACACGCGTCAGCTCGCGAAGCTCGTCATCACGACCGATCAACGGTGACAGCGCGGCGGGGATCGTTCCCCGTTGGACGGCTGGCCCAGCGGCCCGGATCCGGCTCGGGACGGGTGCGTCGAGCTCCGGGTCTTGAGCGAGGATCGCCGCTTCGAGTCGCCGCAGTTCCGGCCCCGGCTCGAGTCCGAGCTCCTCCACGAGAACGTCTCGACCGTCTTGGAACACGCGGAGCGCGTCGGCCTGCCGGCCGGCCCGGTACAGCGCCACCATGAGCTGTCCGCGCAGTCGCTCCCGCAGCGGATACGCGGCAACGAGCGCTTCGAGGTCGATGATCCCGTCGTCGACCCGGCCGAGAGCCACCTCGAGCTCGACCCGCTCCTCGATCACCGCAAGCCGCAACTCCGTCAACCGAGTGATCGTCGGCTGCGCGAACTCCTCGTACGCGAAGTCGACGAGCGGATCACCCCGCCACAACGAGTCCGCCTCGACGAACACGGCGACAGCTCGCTCCGGGTCGGCACCCGCGACCGCCCGTCCGGCCGCCACCAAGCTCTCGTAGCGATGCACGTCGATCGCATCGGGAGGCAGGTCGAGGACATAGCCCCCGCCCCGCATCACCACGAGCTCGGCGGCGCCGAGTGCGGTTCGGAGCTTCGACGCCAACGCCTGCAGCCCGTTGCGCACCCGCGGCGGCGCGTTCTCGCCCCACAGCGCGTCGACGACCTGTTCGGTCGGCACCACCCGGCCGGCATTGATCGCGAGCAAGGCGAGCAGCGCCTGCTGCTTGCCGGACGGGATCGCAATGTCCCGATCCCCCGCATCCCGGACCTCGAGGCCGCCGAGGAGCCCGACCCTCACGCTCACGACGGTACCCGCCGTCGAAGGCGACCGGTCAGCGACGAGTAAGCGCGCCGGTGCATCGTTCGGGCGTGAACCCGATCGCAGACGCCCTCCTCGCGGTCATGGCAAACACCGCCGGCGACACGGCCGAAGCCCAAAGCCACCTCGCCTCCGCACAACGCCACGCCCAGATCGCCGCCCGCCGGCACCGCCAAGTCGTCGAGATCGCCGGCCTCGTGATCGCCGGCAACCGCCAGCGCGCCGAAGGCCTCGCCCTCGTCCACGCAGCGGAGTTCCCCGACGACACCGAACTGCTCGCCCGCATCACGGCCACCGACACACGCCGGGACACACGATGACCCTCATGACCTCACCGCTCGACAAGCTCACCTGGCCGCGGCACACCGCGCGGTTGACGCTGCGCCCTGCCATTTCCGCCGACGCCGAGGCGACATCGGCAGTCCTCGATGCCGACCCAGCGGTTCACGCAACTGCCGGGCGTGATGCGACTTTGCGCACCCGCGGACAGCAGATACCTCGCACCCCGTCGCTCAGCAGCGACCTGCTCAAACGAGCGGTAGCACAGCGCTCAGCGCTGGATGACTCGTAATGAGCAGGCCCGGGGTTCGAGTCCCCGTCCCGGTCCAACCAGCAGGTTCGCGCCACGGTCGGTCGCGAGGCGGCGAAGCGCAGCGCTCGCAAAGCTGCTTATCCCGTCGATGCCGACGTGACATTCCGAGCGATGCCTTCCACGTGGGGCCGGCGAGCACGCATCTGGAGGCATTTGCGCTCAGCAGTGACGAAGTGAAACGCCCAGTCACGGAGCGCGGAAGTCTCACCCAACGTTCGACCGAACTGTTGACAGGGTCAAAGGTCGCGCGGAATCCGTAACTCTCGGCGCTCCCTCGACCACTAGCACGACGACGAGAAGGTCACGCGGGCGTCTGCGTACGACGAAACCGTGCGCACGAGTACGCGGGGACCTCGTCTCTGACGGGTGAGGAGGTGATCACAGTGACTGAGCACACGCCGTTCCTGTACCGGCGGCGCCGCGTGTGGCACGCCGCCTGCTATTGCGGGTGGTCAGACGACACTCGCCGCCCGCATGACAAGGAGGACGACGCGAAGATCGCGTGGGAGGTTCACCACGCGCTCGTCCCGCTTGAGCATCACCTACCCACGTAGTTCCGGCTCCTGCTCGTTTCGTGGCGGCACTGGACGCCGCTTCCTGCGCGTGAGGCATACCGGGAGTGGCCGTCGTCGGAGGCGCGTGCGAAGGTGGGCGTCTTGACGCATCTGCCGGACGATCTCGCCGTGAATCGCGCGCTGTGGAAGGTCGTCAACTCGGACTTCACGGACCGCAATGCGGAGTCGGCCTGGGCCGAGCCGGAGATCACGTGGGGACTGTTCAAGGTCGCCGAGCGCGAGCTGGGCGTACTCGGTGCGGTTGAAGGTCGCGACGTGGTCGAGCTGGGATGTGGGACCGCGTACTTTTCGGCATGGCTGGCGCGGCGCGGTGCCCGCCCGGTCGGTGTCGACCTGACGCGTGCGCAGCTCACGACGGCGCGGCGCTGCCAGGAGTCCTTCCGAATCGCTTTTCCGTTGATCGAGGCCAACGCCGAACAGGTACCGATCCGCGATGGGGCCTTCGACCTCGTGGTCAGCGAGTACGGCGCCAGTGTGTGGTGCGATCCCGCGCTCTGGGTTGTGGAGGCAGCCCGGCTCCTTCGTCCCGGCGGGCGGCTCGTGTTCTTGACCAACAGCCTCCTCGCGACCCTGTGCGTACCCGAGGACGAAGGACCGGCCGCACGGGAGCTGCTGCGACCCCAACGACACCTGCGACGCGTGCACTGGTCCGGCGGCGGCGTCGAGTACCACGCCGGTCATGGCGACTGGATCGAGATCCTGACCAGGAACCGCTTCGTCGTCGACGGCCTCCATGAGCTCTACGCCCCGGCCGGCGCGGAGCCCGCCGAGTACTACGACATCGCGTCGCTCGACTGGGCCACGCAGTGGCCCGCCGAAGATCTGTGGTTCGCGCACCTTCGCGCGTAGCGGACCCAACCCTCGCGGCGCCACGGCCGCCGCGACCTTGTCGCTGTAGGCGCTCTGCTGCACACTCGTTGCCGGTCGCCGACCGGGCCTGCGCGGCACGGCCCGGCCGTGCGTGCCGGCCGAGGGGGTGAGGATGCGCGGGTTCGACGTCGACGAGTTCGTGAACGACTGCCGTCTGGCACTGACCGAGCACACCCCGCAGGTGGCTGCGAAGGAGGTCGTCGAACGCGCGGTCGCCGATCCTGCAGCCATCGACGCGACGCTCGGATCGCCGAACACGGGCGGGATCACGACGCTGCACCGCGGCCCCGAGGTCACGGTGCTGTGGATCGTGTGGCCACCGGGGGTGCGGCTGTTCCCGCATGACCATCGCATGTGGGCCGCCAACGGGATCTACGCGGGACGTGAGGACAACACGTTCTACCGCCGTACCGCCGGCGCCATTGCGGCGTCGGGGAACGCACGCCTCGACGCGACCGAGACGCTGCTGCTCGGCGCCGACGCCATCCACGCGGTCGAGAACCCGACGGCGCGCTACACGGCGGCGATTCACGTGTACGGCGGCGACTACTTCGCGGCGGCCCGGATTCAGTGGGATCCGACGACGCTCGTGGAGGAACCGTTCGACGTGGAACGTGTGCGTTCGGTGTTGCGGAAGGCCGACGAGGCCGCGCGCGGATGAGCTTCGTCGTCAGGCGGTCGATGTTTCGCGCCGAGGCCCGGCTCAACCGCCCGACGCGCCGAGTCCCATCCCGACGATGCCCACGAGGAGCACGCCGAAACCGGCAAGCGCCGCGAGAATCGCCACTGCCCGGAAGACGAACAGCGGGCGTGCTCGGCGCGCCGACCTGAACCCGCCGCCGGCGGCGGTCGGAAGAAGAAACGCCGCGTCGGGCCTGATGCCCTCGTCGACGACCGGATTGCCCTCCGGGCACCGAACCTCGCCGGTGCCGCCCATCTTGAAACGGGTCGTCGACACTGCTGCTGCCGCCTCCTCACGTGCGTACATCACCGCGGTCCGGCGATCCGTGGGGCTCAGCCGCGGCACCTCTCGGCACCCATCGGCCTCAGAGCATCAGCCCTCAAAGAAGAACGGAAGTGTGTGACAAGGCGTCGGGATCCCGATGACATCCTCACCCTGAGATTGGCGTGGCCCCGCGGAGTCAGCTCGACGAAGTCGCCGCCCTACCGAAGGAGCTCGAACCCCAAGGAGCAGTAGAACCGGACGGAGCGTGTCATATCGCGGACCACGATCTCGGTCAGGAGCTGTTCGGTCGGATCGACGTACCGGTCCATGGCTCCTCCACGGTGGCTCGAACGCGTTCGCAAACCAGGATCACGCTGGTCTCGGGTGCGTGACCAATTCCACTTCGTGCCGACGCACGCCGCGCGACGATCGGACCGATGCGATTGTTGGAGACCGACTACCTCGTCGTGGGTGCGGGCGCGATGGGCATGGCCTTCACGGACGGCCTCATCGACCACGCGGATGTGCACGTCACACTCGTCGACCGTCGCCACACGGCCAGTGGGCATTGGCAGGACGCATATCCATTCGTCCAGCTCCATCAGGCGTCCCTGTTCTACGGCGTCGCGTCGACCGTGCTCGGCAGCGGCGCCGTGCAGCCGTCTGGCCCGGAGGCGGGGCTCCAGGAACGGGCCCGCCAGTCGGAGATCCAGGCCTACTACGACGACCTCCTCCATCGCCGCTTCATCGACTCGGGCCGCGTCAACTTCCTCGGAGGGTGTGAGTATCACGCGAATGGCTCGTCGCACCTCGTGACCTCCCGGCTGTCGGGCGAGACCATGGAGGTCAAGGTGCGACGACGCGTCGTCGACGCGACGTACCTGTCGCCGACGGTACCTTCGACGACAGCCCCGCCGTTCGGTGTCGTCGACGACGTCCGCGTCGTGGCGATCAACGAGCTCGCGAGGTTGGGGGGCGTACCGACCGACTATGTGATCGTTGGTTCCGGCAAGACCGCGACCGACGGGATCGTGTTCCTGTTGGCGAACGGTGTGCAGCCAGAGCGCATCGTGTGGGTGCGTCCGCGCGAGCCTTGGATGCTCAACCGCGCAGTCGTCCAACCCGACCCGGCGGTGGCATTGGGGCTCGCTGCCGACACCATGGCGGCGGCTACGAACGCCGAGTCACTCGACGAGCTCTTCCTCGGTCTCGAAGCCGCCGGCGTGATGCTTCGGATCGACAGGAACGTCACGCCCACGATGGCGAAGACCCCGACCCTCGGCGAGTGGGAGCTCGACCTGCTCCGCACCATTGAGCGCGTCGTTCGCCTCGGACACATCGAACACGTGACCGGCAGCGAGATCGTCCTCGACCGCGGGTCGGTCCCACTCGAGCGGGGCTCCGTCGTGGTGCACTGCGCCGCTTCCGGATTGCAGTACCCACCGCTGGTCCCGATCTGGGGACCGGACAAGATCCGGCTCCAGACGATCCGCGTCGGCTTCCCGTGCTTCTGTGCGGCCCTCGCCGGCTACGTGGAGGCAACCCGCGACGACGACCGAGAGCGCAACCGGTTGGGTCCGCCGAACACCCTCCCCGACGACCCTGCCACCTGGGCACGAATGCAGGTGCGTGGGACCGTCGCAGCTCACACGTACGGCGCGGAGCCAGACGTCGAAGCCTGGGCGAACCGCTGCGCGCTGAACCCGGCGCGCCTCGAGCCGTCCCGACGTCACGATCCCGCGGTCCGCGCGGCTGCGGCGCGCCTCGCGAGCGATGCCGAGGTCGGACTCGCGCGAATGGCACTCCTCGCGCACGAGCCACTGACGACCCCCGACATCGCCTGAGCATCACACGTCACGCGGTCGGACCGAGGCTGGCGTCACTTTCGGAGGGTCCGCTGCGGAGTGCGCACGGACGCAAACACGTTCGTCGTTTCGGGACGGCGCTAGGCAGACTCGAGCGAATGTCTCAACGCCTCGACGGTTCGGGCCCGCTCGCTTCTGGCCATGAGGGCGGCAAACGGCTTCATCAACCGCATGATCCCGAACAGGTCACCCTCCGCAACGTGATGGACGATCGTCTTGTCGCCATCCGCCTCGAGGGCGAAACGCGGTCGCGCCTCCATGAGGTCGGTCCCGAACCAGCGGAGAGTCTCGCGGAACCCGATCCGCGTCGGTGGCTCGTACTCGGTCACCTCACCATGGAACGTACCCATCCTCGTGGCGTCGAAGTAGGCCGTTCCGAGGTCGACAGGGCCGTCGGAGGTTTTCCCGGCGCGGCGGAACAAGCCGGTGCGGCGCATCCACGTCCTGTAACCATCGAGGTCGGCCAAGCGTGCGAACACGTCGGTGATCGGTCGGTCGATCGTCGTGCGGGTCTCGTACCGAACGGGGGTACTGGCTCTCTTCGTCATCTGCTCAGCGGGGAATCTCTCGTCCCGCGAGCGTCATCAGGCGCTCCGTGTCGGTCGCGTCCCGCGGCGCTTCGGTCGCGGGCTGGATGAGTCCGTGCTCCCGCGCCGCATCGGTGCACGTCGCGTCCACAATCGCCGAGATCGCCGGAAGCTCCTCGGGCGCGAACTCGATTGCCTGCCCGACGCTCGCGGACAGGTCCCAGGCGTGGGCCAGCGCGTCGATGGTCGGAAAGTTGATGACGACGGTGCCGGGGAGCTCGCCCAGCGGGGTGACGTGCGTCTGTGACAGCACGCCATCGGTTCGCCACAACGTGAGCGCGCGTCGGGCGACGTCGTCGGCAAACGCCGGGAGGTCTCCGTCGTAGGCGACTGCACCCATCGTGACCTCGGGGGAGACGATCTCCTCGCCCGTGACCATGCCGGCCCACAGCAGCTGGTTGTTCAACGCGTGGCTGGCGAGCCGGCGCACCGTCCACGGCGCGCAGTTGCTCACTGCAGCCATCTGGATGTCGTCGAGCGCGGCCACCACTCGCCGCAACTCGTCGAGCGAGTACTCGAGCACCGACAGCTGGCTCATGGCCAACCCTCTTCCCATAGCGGCCCTTCGATCGCGTGACGGTAGTGGGCAAGCCGCCAACGGGTCGCCGACGCGACGTCACGACCAACGTGACATCGAGTCGGCGACCCCGCGGACGGATGTCAGGACCGCTCGACGTCGCACTCGTCGGGATCGATGTGCCCCAAGCTCTTCACGACGTTGAACGTGCCGCCCTCGGATCGGGCGATGTACATGTTCATGCGCGCGTGGTGCTGTCCGGGCACCATCTCGGCCGGACCGCCGGGGCCCTGTGCGATCCGGGCGTGGTCCAACGCCGCGATGATGTCGTCCTGGTCGAGGGACCCGGCCTCGTTGACTGCCGCCTCCCAGAACTTCAGCGCCCGGTACGTTCCCGTGCACGCGCTCCCAGCTGTGAAGAGTGCGCTCCCCGGGAAGAGTCCTTCGTACCGGTTGAGGAGCTCGATGCTGAACGCGTCGTCGACGCTGCGGTAGTAGTCGAGGCACCCGTACAGACCCTCCACCTGCTCGGGCGGGACGAGGTTCAGGAAGTTCTCGTCGAAGTACGTGCACACGACGTGCCCACCCAGAGCCGTGAAGCCGGCGCGATGCAGCCGGTCGAGGAAGGGCGTCAGCCCCGGTGGGACGATCGTGTTGAACACGACCTCGGCGCCCGTCGCCATGATGTCGTCGACGACCCGGTCGTAGTCCGTGTGGTCCATCGGGAAGTACTCCTCCCCGACGATCTCGCCGCCCCGGGCGGTGACGACTTCACGGACCTTCTTGTTCAACGTGTGCGGCCAGATGTAGTCGGCCGACGGAAGGTAGAACCGCCGTGCACCGGTTTGCTCCATCAGCCACGGAAAGAGCGGGTCCACCTGCTGCGCCGGCACCGGGCCGGTGCAGAAGATCAGCGGGTGACACTCTTGGCCTTCGTACTGCTCCGGGTAGAGGTAGAGCTTCTGCGCTCGGTCGACGACCGGTCCCTTGATGGCCTGACGGGTCGAGCTGTAGATGCCTCCGACGACGACATCCACGCCCACGCGCTCGACGAGCTTGGTCGCAACCGCTTCGGCCACCGCGTCGTCGGTCGCGCTGTCCTCGACGAACAGCTCGACCGGGCGACCGAGGAGGCCGCCGCGGTCGTTGATGTCGTCGATCGTCATCTTGGCGACGTTGACGTTGGCGATGCCCATGAACGAGAGCGGGCCGGTCTGATCGGTGATCAGACCGACGCGAGCAGGTCGGTTGATCGTGTTCATCGTCCGCCCCCCTCACGCGCCGTAGGAGCCGAGGAAGCGCGCGGCCTCGGGCTTACCAAGGTGTCCGGCTTCCTTGAGGATGGGCGGGACGTCCGGGTCGGACACAAAGCTGGCCCAGCCCTGCTCGTCCCAGTCGAAGAGCGCCCAGACACGGTTCTCTTCGCTGGGGTCACGGAACACCGTCGAACCCTTGGACCCGTGAAGCGCACGCTTCTCGGCGCCCTTGGTCCCGAACACGTCCAGGAAGCGCTCGACGTCCTCGACCTGTGTCGTTGCCAGAATCATGGCTTTCCCCTTCGGATCGGATCGCAATGGATCTCGTCCCGCCGACCGGCTGGTCAGGCGTCGGGGTCATTCTTCGGATCCGCGTCCGTCGGGGCATCGGTAGGGCTACCCATTTCCCAGCGTTCGCCGCGCATTCATTGAGCGACGACGCCGTCGACGACCTCGTGGGCGACCGCCCAGCGCGTCGCCGCCGCACGGCTCGACACGCCGATCTTCGTGTAGATGTTCTGGATGTGGTGCTCGGCGGTCCTCGTCGAGATGAACAGCTGCGAAGCGATCTCGCCCGACGTCTTGCCGTCGGACACGAGCCGGAGCACCTCGAGCTCGCGCCGGCTCAGCCCGCCGGGTCGTGCCTCCCGCGCCTGAGGCGTCGGATCGCGGCGGGCCACATCGATCTGCTGGCGCGCATAGACCGCCGCGTCGTTCAGGTCGAGCGCCGCACCCGCCGCGGTCAGCTCCGCGGCGCGTCCGGCCCCGAGCTTGGCGCCCACGCGATCGCCGAGCGCGCCGAGCTCCGGGACGTGATGGAAGCTCGAGCGCTCGCGCGACAGCGCGCCTATCAGCATTGCCGCGGGCGCCGGTCGATCGAGCCGCTCGAACAACGCGGGCACACTGGCGAGTGTGATGACCAGCTGCGGCACGTTGCCGGCGCGTTGGAACGCGGTGATGGCTTCGGTGAACAGCACCAGCGCGGTCTCCGCTTCGCCGTGCGAGGTGTGAAGTCGTGCGGCGTCGCGCGCGAGGAAGCCTTCGAAGAACTGCACGCGGTGAGCGCGTACGACGGCGACGCCTTCGTCCCAGGCCGCGAATGCGCGCCGCACGTCCGCTTTCGAGAAAGCCATGCCCGCGATCCACAGCGCGTACGAGATCCAGTACGGGTTCCCGAGCGTTCTCGCGACTTCGACCGATTCCTCGGTGAGCGCAAGCGCCTCCTCGACCCGACCGCACGACTGGAGCCCGTCGACGTAGGCGGCCAGTGCGTAGCCCCGACCGCGACCGTACCGGCGCGCAACCGCACCGGTGAGCTCGACGTAGCGATCGAGATCACCGCAATACACGGAGCACAGCGCCTCGACGAAGGGCGCGTAGCCGGGTTCGCACGCGTCGTAGCGGAGGTCGGTCTCGAGCTCCGTTGCCCGGTGCGCATGGGCGCGGGCGGTCTCGGCCCTCCCCGTGAAGCATGCATACCCCGCAGCGGTGTAGAGCCGCGGGAGCCGACGGACGTCGGCATCGGTCGCGAGCACCAGCAGCTCCTCGGCCCAGGCCAGTGTCTCGAAGAGTTGCCCGGAGAATCCCATGAGCGCCGCGTGCGCTGCGATGTCGGTGGCGACCGTCGCCTCGCCGCGGCGCGCGCTCCACTGATGAGCGGCGCGCAGGTTCCCGAGCTCCAGCTCCACCCAGTCGACGGCATCGCGCCAACCGGGCCCGTCCCAGTGCTCCCAACGCGCAACTGCGGCACGGGCGAAGTGCCGCGCGTGCCGATCACGCGTCGGTTCGAGCGCGCCGACCTCCGCCAGACGGTCCTCGGCGAATTGACGGATGGTCTCGAACTGGCGGTACCGGGTGCGCGTCGCAGTGTGGTCGGCGACGACGAGTGACTTGCGGACCAGCGAGTCGAGATGCCGGAGCACGTCGATGTCGTCGCCGTGGTCGACGACTTCGACGACGTTCGCCAACTCGAAACCGCCGGCGAACACCGAGATGCGGCGGAGCAGGTCCTGTTCGTCGTCGGACAGGAGGTCGTACGACCACTCGACCGTGTGACGGAGCGTGAGCTGACGCTCGGGGGCCTGGGCCGAACCGTGCAGCAGCCGGAATCGGTCGGCGAGGCGATCCCTGACCTCGGACGCGCTCATCGCGGCCATGCGGGCCGCGGCCAGCTCGATGCCAAGCGGGAGGCCGTCGAGCGTCTCACAGATCTCTGTCACCGCGATGGCGGTCGCTGGTTCGCGGAGGCCGAAGTCGGGCCGAACCGCGCGTGCCCGGTCGACAAAAAGGGTCACCGCATCGGAGGACTCAGCGCCCTCGATCGCCAAAGGAGTGACCGTGAACGCTGCTTCGCCGTCGAGCCCGAGAATCTCGCGTGAGGTAGCGAGGATCGTGACGCTCTGCGACGACGCGAGGATTGCTGCGAGCGTCGATCCCACCGCGGTCAGCAGGTGTTCGCAGTTGTCCACGACCAGGAGCAGTTGCCGACCCCGCAACGTGTTGGCGACCGTGTCGACGAGCGGCGTGTCGCCCTGTGGCGTGATGCCCAACACGGTCGCGAACGCCGCCGGGACCGAGGCCGGGTCGCCGACCGACGCGAGTTCGATCATCCACACGCCGTCGGCGAACTCAGCCGCCACCTCGGCGCCGACTTCCAGAGCCAGACGTGACTTTCCCACGCCGCCGACTCCCGTCAGGGTAACCAGCCGGTTCGATCGGACGAGCTCGGCCAGGTCCCCGAGGATCGGCTCTCGACCGATCAACGAGGTGAGTTGCTGCGGGAGGTTGCCGGGGGAGTCGGCGACGCCGCGCAACACGGGGAAGTCGACCGGGAGCCCGTCGACCACGATCTGGTACACCGCCATGCGGCCGTGCCGGCCGCGGAGCCGCTGCTCGCCGAGGGGCCGCAACGTCACGCGGTCGCGCAGCAGCACCTCCGTCGCGTCGGAAACGAGCACCTGTCCACCGTGTGCGAGCGACAGCAATCCCGCGGCGCGGCTCACCTCGCTTCCCACGTAGGTTCGTTCACGTTCGACCGCGTCGCCCGTGTGCAGGCTCATCCGGACGCTGAAGTCGATCATGGCGTCGTCGCGCAGCTGCTCTTGCGCATCGATCGCGGCGGTCATCGCATCGGCCGCACTCGCGAACGCGGCGGAGAACCCGTCACCACCGATCCCGAACACGTACCCACCGTGGTGTTCGATCGTGCTCCGCACGATGGCGTCGTAGACACGCAGCGCGGCGGCCATATCGTTCGCGACCTCGTCCCATGGCCGCGAGGCCTCGTCGATCCCGGTGAAGAGGAAAGTCACCGTGCCCCCAGGGCGACTGCGTGGCATGCCGGGACGGTAACGCGGACCGGATCTGTCGGTCTCGGACGACCTCCCTCGTCGTGGATAGGTCGACCGCGCTCGTCGCGCGTGTCGAGCGATGAAGGCACGCACGGGCAAGACTGGACATCCGCCCGACGCGGAATGGAGGTCCGTTGGCCGCGTTCTACCGTTACTCCTTCGACAAGCGCCTCATCGTCTTCTGGGGTGTCTTCGCCGTCCGACCCGCAAGTGACGGAGTCACCATCAGCGACGACGGCCGGCTTCGCGCGACCTTCGGCCTCCTGAAGCTCGAAACTCCGTTGGAGAATGTCGATGGTGCCCACATCACCCGGCACTACCGCTGGTGGACGGCGGCCGGCGCGCGCCGCTCGATGAAGGACGACGGACTGACATTCGGAACGAACGCCAAGGCCGGTGTCTGCATCCACTTCTGCGAGAAGGTGCCCTCGCTGCTCAGGCGCAAGGGGCACTCCGCGCTGACGGTCACCGTCGAGGATCTCGAGGGCTTGACCAAGGCACTCGCGCGCACGTAAGCGTGCCCGTCGGAAGCGGTCTCGGCTCGGGACGAGCTCCTTCAGTCCACGTGGATCCATAGTCGCGAGGAGCGGTCCCTGCTTAGCGACGCGGCTCGGCACCGCGGGCCGTGGGCTATGTAGAACGCGGGGCGAACGCCACCGAAAGCGGCGGCGATACGAAGGTGCACCCTTCCGGAGACCGGGATCGTGTTGTCGTCAGCGGCGCCGTCGCCGCGTCCGTCGTCAACCGCGTCACGACGACCTCGGACTTCCGGGCCTGGACCCTGAGTGGCGCGCGAAAGCACGGCGGTGACCAGAAGCACATGCCCCACGAGCGACCGCGACACGCCACACCGTTCGTTGCTCCACATGCTCGACGACTCGGCCGCTGCCGACCCGCCCGGCGTCATCGATCACAGCAGACAACTCCACGCCCCTCGCTCGGCAGCGACCTGCTCAAACGCCGGGTAGCACAGCGCTCAGGGTCGGATGACTCGTCATGAGCGGGCCCGGGGCTCGAGTCCCCGTCCCGGCTCCAATCGCATCCGACCAGCAGGTCCGGCCTAGGTCACATGTCGGTAGATCGACTGGGTGGTCACCGTCGGCTCGGCCGAGTACACGGTCCCGGCCTCACGGTCGATGAAGTCGGCCCAGTCCGTGTCGGTCATGAGTGCCTGCTGCGACCGTTCCATCTCGGCCGCGTCGGCGAATCCGCTCACCCACGCGACACCTGCATACGGACCGGTCACCGCGGACAGGAACGTCGTCGGCGCGCCCGTGATCTGCTCGACCCGCTGCGCGATCTCCACACCGAGCTCAACGCCCCGGCGGAACTGGCCGTTCGCGCAGATGGCTTGCACCGAGGTCGCGTACTCGACCCGGCGATCCGGGTCGGGTTCACCGTGGACGACTTGGAGCAACGCGTCGTCGGGTCCGCTGACGAGCATCGCCGTGCCCTCGTCGGTCAACGCGACGAAGGCGTTGTCAGCTTGGAGCTTGTCCCCAGCAGCCTCGAGCGACGTGAGGTCGGGCACGAACGCGGTCCACACCACGGTGCCAGCCTCAGGGCCATACATCTCGGAGTAGAGCGCGGATCCCAATCCGGTGATCTGGTTTGCCTTTTCGGTGACGGCGACCGCCCACGCCATCTCGCCCCTGGAGTTCCTGGAGGCGAGACGCGCTCGACGAGTGAAGAGAAACATGCGCCCCCCTTTTCGAGCCGGCCTCGACCGACCGTCGCGCCAGGAGGCCCGCCGGTCAACGGCCCTATCGGGAAACCGCGCGAAAGATGTCGTCGTGTCTCGGGTCGCGAGGTGTCGTGAAACGAGCCGGCTCTGTCTCGACCGAACGTCGCAGGCTCCTCTACGCGCCCGACGGCTCGAGCAGTCGAACTGCGAAGAGTCGCCACCGCCCGGGGACGCCCTTGAGCTCGTGGAGCCCGCGGTCGACGAACTGAATCGCCTGTATCCCCGCGACGAGCTCCTTGACCGTGCGCGAGACGAGCACCTCGCTCGGTCGCGCCAGTGCGCAGATGCGTTCGCTGATGTGGACGACGATCCCGTAGACGTCGTCGGGCTCGAGCTCCACCTCGCCCGCGTGGATGCCGGTCCGGACCTCGATCGCCAGCCGCGACACGGACTGTCTGATCGCGTCGCTGCAGCGGATGCTCAACGCCGGCCGGTCGAAGAGCAGGAGAGATCCGTCGCCCAGGGCTTTCACCTCACGACCGTCGAACGTCCCGACGAGTGACCGTACGGTCTCGCGATAGTCGGCGAGCACTGCGCGCCACCGGCGGTCACCGAGCTCGGCGAGCCGGCGGGTCGAGTCCACGATGTCGAGGAAGCACACCGTCGCGAGCACGTCCCGCGCCGAGGCGATCTCGGGTGGCGTCCGGTCGTCGCGCGCGGCACCGCCGCGCCGCCCGCGAACGATCTGACCGTTGGCACCGCCGGTACGAGCGGCCACGGGGCCCGTCAGCTCGCCGCGGTCGTCACCCGCGCACGGCGTCGAGCGCAGGGCGGGGCTGGGAGGCCTCGGGCGAAACCCTTCGGCAACGGGTGGAGCGACCACGGAGTCCTCGGCTCTGGCCGCGAGTGAACGCTTCACACAATACGTGACCGCGGTCTCACCGCGAGCGCGACACGTGGCTCAAACCAGCACTGTGGTGAGGGTATTGGCATCACGATCGGCCGAACGGTGTCATCCAGCGCTTCGTCGACGCTGGGCAGCCGGACCGCGGTGATGAACGTGGCTCGACCCCGAGCAGCCTCCCTTGCGGCGTCGATCTCGAAGTTCGAGACGACGTGTTGGATCTCTCGAGCTCCCTGAGCGACACCCTGCGCGCACCCGCCTCGAGGAGAGCTCGGCCAGGCCCGCTCGACGACCATCTTCGCCGCCACCAACAGCAGGGCGACACGCCGGCGCGCATGGCCGGGCACGAGTTGTGACGCGACGCACGGCGACCTCCCGGTATGCCCGCGCCATCCGAGAAGCCGTCGGGCGAAAAGGCGAGACGATGAGCGAGAGTTGATGCGGCACGCCGAGCCACCACAGCTGAACTGACGAGCCAGAGGTTCGAGCACGGCGTCGGACCGCTCACAGCACGACGGTTGTGAGGTCCTGCCCGACGGTGATCCGGCCGTGGTACCCGCCGTCGCGAAGGTCTTGCGCGAACAGGTCGGCGGCACCGGGTTCGTCGGGTGGAGGTATGAGGTGTGTGAGCACCACGTGCGGGACGCCGGCGCGCTGCGCCATCGCGCCGAGCTCGATCGTGTCGGCGTGGTAGCTGAAGATCGTCTCGAAGACGGTCCCGGCGATCATCGGTGCCATTGCCGACCGCCGGCATGCTTCGTGCACGAGCACGTCTGCGCCCGCGGCGAGCTGCTCCACCTCGGTGCACACGCGAGTGTCACCGGAGATGACGACCACCGCGTCGGGTGTCTCGACCCGGTATGCGACGGCTTCGGGGACCGGCTCGTGGTGAACCCCGACCGCGAGCACGCGGATCTGATCGTCGTCGCTCGTCCACACGAGTTCGGCCGACGCCCGAACATCGAAGGTCCGGAGCGCGACCTCGATCGGGGTTGCGCCGACATGCTCGGTCCGCAACGCCAGGTCGTCGTCGTACGGCTCGAGCATCCGGCGCACGAACCGGGCGGCGACACCTTCGGCTGCGACGACGATGAGCGGGCCGGATGCCACCAGCTGCTGCTGGATCCACCGGGTCATCGCCACGTCGGGCAACCCCACGACGTGGTCGCTGTGCACGTGTGTCAGGAACAGTGCGGTGAGCGCGTGTGGCGGCGTGCCCGCGTCCATGAGGCGCAAGACGGTCGAACGACCGGCGTCGAACTGCAACGCGATTCCGGCGTAGCGAACCAGTACCCCGGCACCGGCAGTGGCGGGCCGAGGGTGCGGAACGCCGGTACCGGTGAGGATCACCTCGGTGGTCATGCGGGCAGGCAGACCGGCATCACACGCATCGGTTCCGGATCGTGCCGATGCCCTCGACCCACGACTCGACCACCTGGCCGCGCTGCAGGAACCGGGGCGGCTGTCGGGTGGCGCCGATCCCGGCCGGTGTGCCGGTGAAGATGACGTCGCCCGGCAACAACGGCAGCACCGCCGAAAGATCGGCGACGAGACGCGGGACCGAGAAGATGAGGTCGCTCGTGCGTGCGTTCTGCATCAGCTCGCCGTCGACTGCGCAGCCGAGCGCGAGGTCGTCAGGGTTCGGTACCTCGTCCACCGTGACGAGCCACGGTCCCATCGGCCCGTAGCCGCGCCGCGACTTACCGAGCGAGAACTGTGCACCCGCGGCGAATTGCAGGGTCCGGTCGCTGACGTCCTGGCCCACGGTGAGGGCGGCGACATGCGACCACGCGTCCGCCTCGTCGACGCGGTCGGCGAGCGTGCCGATCACGGCAACGAGCTCGACCTCCCAGTCGACGGTGCCGCCGACGATTTCGATGTCGTCGAACGGACCCGACAGCGACGCCGGGAACTTCGTGAAGGTGGCCGGCACCTCCGGCACCGCCATGCGGGACTCCTCGGCGTGACTGCGGTAGTTGACGCCGATCGCGAAGACCTGCCGCGGACGCGGGACGGGGCATTGGAGACGGCGGTCATCGAACGCCGAGGCGCTGTCCGTCACGCCGGCGGCCCACGTCCGGAACGAGGGCCAGTCGTCGTACACGGACATCGGATCGGGGCCGAAGCGCCCGTCGCTCGTGGTGGCGACGTCGGCCACGCCCCGGGCGAGCACGAGCGCGAGACGGCCGTCGAGGTTCGCGAGCTTCATCGTTGCTCCGTCGCGGTCAGTCGTTCTCGAAGGGTTGTGAGCAGTGCCGCGGCGCCCGGCGTGTCGGTCGCGGTGCCGAACAGGTGGAAGTCCGGGCGTTGCAGCGCCCAGCGGACATCGTGCGCGTCGAACCAGACGACGAGGTCCTCGGCGGCTTCGGCCACGTCGACGACCGTGCCGCCGATCGTGGCGAACCATGCGGCGGTGTCCGGGTCGAGGACGGCTCCGTCGCGGTCGACGGTGACGAGTCGCCAACCGGCGCCGTGGACGTCGTCGAACCATCCCGCGTCGAGTCGGCCCTGTGGGAAGAGCGCGCCGGCGAACGGTGTCGCGGCGGCGATGAGCCCGCTCGCGATGCCGGACATGTCGGGGGCATCGCTCACGGTGCCGTCGTAGGTCGCGGTCATCGCTTCGTCGCGCGCCGCCGCCTCGGCCGGGTCGGGGATGCAGATCACCTTGCCCAGCTCGATCGAGAAGTCGATCGCCGCGGCTGCGTTCGGTCGCCGTTCCTCGTCATAGGTCGTGAGCAGCGCGGAAGTGGCGCGACCGTCGAGCACGAGGTCGAGTTTCCATGACAGGTTGATCGCGTCGCGCAGGCCGGCGCACATGCCCTGTCCCGCGAACGGCGGCATCTGGTGCGCGGCGTCACCGGCGAGAAATGCCCGACCGACCTTCCAGCGCTGCGCGGCGCGCGCTTGGAACGTGTAGACGGCATGGCGCTCGAGGCGCGCGTTGCTCGGTCGCACGTCCCACGGCGCCAGCAGCTCCCATGCTCGTTCCTCGTGGTTGAGTATCTCGAGATCTTCCTCGGGCAGGCGCATGAACTCGAACCGTCGGCGGCCCGGGCCGCCCGACACCGCGGTTGTCGGGCGCGCCGGATCGCAGATCTGGATGTTCAGCGGGTCGAAGACTCTCGGCTCGTCGAGGATCAGGTCGACGATCAGCCAGTCGTAGAAGAAGCCGCGGTCGTCGACGTCGACGTCGAGAAGGCTGCGCACGGTGGAGTTGGCGCCGTCGCAGCCGACGACGTACGACGCGCGAACCGGCGGTGACGCGTCGCACCCGACGACGATGTGATCGTCGTGCTGCTCGATGTCGTGCACGCGAACGCCGCGCCGGATCTCCAGGGTCGGCAGCGATTCGGCGCGCGCCCGGAGCACTGTCTCGAGCTCAGGTTGGCAGAACATCGACGAGAACGGCCAGCCCGACTGAGCGATACCTGGGCGACCGAAACGGAGCAAGGTCGCGCCCTGCGCGTTGCGCCACTCGTAGACCTCGGCCGGCTCCGAGATCCCGCGCACCGCGTCACCGATGCCGCACGACTGCAAGATCCGCCCGACCTCGTGATCGAAGTGCACCGCGCGCGGCAGTGCGTAGGGGCTCGTCCGCTGTTCGAGGATCGCGACCGAACGACCATGCTGCGCAAGTTGTATGCCGAGCACGAGACCTACCGGTCCCGCGCCGACGATCGCGACATCGAAGGCGACCGGGTCGGCGACGGTCATGGAGATCGCAGGGCTTGGTGGCCCCACGCGCTGATCGAGTCGTAACGCCGGTCGTCGTCCCAGCTGTCACCGATGACGCGCGCGCCGTGACCGACCTCGATCTGGAAGCCGACCGGCGTCTGCAGGTAGAAGCTGAACATGCCGTCGTTGTCGTGGCGACCGAGCCCGTTGGGGATCCCGAGGTCGCTTGCCCACAGGCGGTCGAACGCCGTACCGACGTCGTCGCGCTCGTTCATCTCGAACATCACGTGGTGCAACACCTGCGGCAGTGCGAACGGCGCCCGTGCGAGCGCGACCGTGTGGTGGCGTGCGTTGCAGTGGTAGAAGCGCACCTCGAGCGCGATGCCCGGTGCGAGCTCCGTCTCGAGCCAGTCCGACTGCGCGAAGCCCAAGCCACCGGTGAGGAACTCGGTGGACTCGTCGAATGCGACGGTGGCGAACACGACGTGACCGAAGCCGACTTCGTCGGTGAGGAAACCCCCGGGGACGAGTGTTGACGAGAACGGTGTCGCCGCTTCGGCGAGCCCGAGGACGATTTCGACGTCGCCACCCCAAGGTGCGCGCACACGGGCGAGACGATCGACGCGACGGTCCCTCGCGTCGTCGTCGACCTCGCGCGCGTCGAGACCCAGAGCGCGTACACGGGCGAGCGTGGTGTCGAACGCGTTCGTGTCGATCGCCTCGAACCCGACCGCGACCGCGTCGCTCGCCGCGCCGGGCTGCAGGATAAGCCGATGTACGCGGTCGTCGTCGCGCCAGGTGCGCTCGCCGCGCGGCGTCGGCTCACCCGGCACGAGCCCGACGACGTCGGCGAAGACGGGCGTGAGCCGATCGGGTTCCGGTACCTCGAGGACGAGGTATGCGAGTTCGAGTTGGCGTTCCATGCGCGTTCCTCCCTCTCGGTCATTGACGCGCGGGCAACGACGGGAACAGCCGCTCGGTGTTCGTTCGGAGAGCGTCGAGCAGGGGATCTGCCGCACTCGTACGCCGGTGCGCGTCGGCGAGGAGCTCGCGCGCCGCGGTCACTGCGAACTCCGGCGTGAACGGGTAGTCGCTGCCGTAGTGGAGATGGTCGAACGTGGTGAGCGTGAGGAGTGCGTCGAGCTGGCGGGGGATGGGAAAGCCCGCGAGATCGAAGTGCAGTCGCTCGAGATCGCGAAGTACGTCGACGGCGGGATCGACCGCGACGAGTTGGGCGAAGACGTGCACGCGGTCGGCGACCATCGGCAACGTCGCACCGGCATGGGGAACGAGGAACGCGACGTCCGGGTTCTTTGCAACGACGCCGTTCAGGACGAGGTCGACGACTGCACGTGTCGTGTCGAAGAGGAACTCGAGCATCGGGCGCGGCCTGCCGAACGAGGTGCGTTCCCAACACGGCGGCGACGTCGGATGGATCAACACACGTGCGCCCCGGCGATCGAGCTCGCCGAACACGGGCTCGAACGCGTGGTCGCCCACGTAGATCCCATCGACGTTGGTGAGCACCGCGAAGCCGTCGACGTCGAGGTGGTCGCAGCAGTACGCGATCTCGGCGATGGCCGCATCGACGTCGGGCAACGGTAACGCAGCGAGAAGGCCGAACCGGTCGGGGTGGTCGACGACCGCGCGGCGGCCGGCATCGTTCACTTCACGCGCCAGCTCGCGTGTCGCATCGACGTTTCCGAGGTGTACGCCGGGCGACGAGATCGAGAGCAGCGACGTCGCGATGCCGAGCCGGTCCATCGCGGCCACGTGCTCCTCGGGCGACCACGCCGGGACCTGCGGGAAGCCGTCGGGTTGCTCGTGACCGTTCGCAAGCAACGCGGCGCGGTAGCCGTCGGGCACATAGTGCGCGTGGACGTCGATCACGCGCGGACGAAGCCGATCATCCTGGCCCAGTCGAGCAGTGTGTCGACGTAGAGGTCGGGACGGTCGCCGTGCATCGAGTGGCCGACGTCGGGAAACGACCGGTAGTCGACGACCACGCCTGCGCCAGTGAGGAGACCGCGCACGCGTTGCGCCTGCTGATCGGACATCGCGCCGAGGAGGAAGCCGTTGTCCTCGTTGACCACGCGCATGTGGTGGGTGAGCAGCACATGCGGGACCTTGACGTCCCGCAGCATCCGCTCGTGATCACAGGCAGCCGCGATCGTGCCGGTCCAGAACGATCGGCCCCACTCCGGGTCGTACTCCTTGAGGTTCTGGGGGGGTGCGTCGGGCATGGGAATGAACCGCAGGTGCTCGGGCAGCCAGTCGGCGGCGCCGGCCCGCATCGCGTCCCACGCACCGATCGACCACTGGTCGCCGAGGAACGTGTTCCAGAGGTGGAACATCGGGCCGATGCACTGCCGGATCCCGGGACCGACGGCCGGCCGCACCTCTGATGAGAACAGCGGCGGGTCCTCGTAGTGCGCGGCGACGACCTGGCTCGGCTTCGCGTACGCCGACAGCCACGCAGTGAGGACGCCGCCGGACGACAATCCGCTGACGATCGTCGGGCGCCCGACCACGAGGTCGAGGAACCGGACGAGGTCGTTGCCCATGTTGTCGAGGGTGTAGCGGCCGGGCGTGCGTGAGCTACGCCCTTGGCCTCTCAGGTCGACCGCGAACACCTGGAAGTGTTCGGCGAGCCGCCCCATGACGGCTTCGTAGCCCCACCACGACTCGGTCTGGCCGGGGACGAGAAGGAGCGCGGGCGCCGCGACATCGCCGAGCGTCGCGTAGCCCATCCGAATTTCGCCCAGGTCGACCACCTGTTCGTCGACGTCGTGGGCGACGTAGGTGTCACCCGGATTGTGCGGTCCGTAGCGGCCGCGGTGGTCCGTCATCGAGGAGAGCCTGTTCAATCGATCAGGCTTCTGTCAAGAAGGCTGATCGATTGATTAGGCTCCGGAGCGATGCCCAGCTCGGACACCAGGGCGCCGTCTCGGGTGACCCGCCCCTCCGCCGACCGGACGCGCGACCGCATCGTCGTTGCCGCTGCCGACCTGTTCTCGGAGCGGTCGTTCGACGGCGGGACGACGCGCGAGATCGCCGCACGAGCCGGCGTGACGCAGCCCTTGCTGCACTACCACTTCCGGTCGAAGGACGAACTGTGGCGCGCCGCAGTCGACTCGCTGTTCGAGCGTTTGCACGACGCGATGGACGAACGCGCGACGGGTCTGCGCGGCGTCGACGAGCTGACGAGCGCCAAACTGCGTGTGCACGAGTTCGTCACCTTCTCGGCGCGGAACCCGCAGCTCCACCGGATGATCATGCAGGAGTCCAAAGCCGACGGGCCCCGCATGGACTATCTGGTCGACCGGCACGTGCGCCCGATCTACGAGCGGACGATCGAGATGTTCGAGAGCCTCGCTCGCCGCGGCGCGGTGCCCGCCATCGCGGCACCGCACCTCTACTACATCCTCACGGGCGCAGGCCCGACGATGTTCGTCCTCGCGCCGGAGTGCCGGCGACTGAGCGGCCTCGACCCCTCCGACGACGACATCATCGAAGCGCACGCCGACGCCGTCTGCCGCCTGTTGTTCGGCAACGCGTAGTTGTGGGCTGGTGGCGAGGGCCACCGCTCGGGAGCGAGACTGCGACGGTCCGGGCGCCGCGAGCGCGTGGACACCGGCGGGGGGAGCCGACAGGTGGCGAGGCGTGCGTCGAAACTCCGGGCGGCGATCGCCGGGTGTGTCACGGTCGCCGTCGCATGTTCGCTCGGGGCCATGGCTGCGAGCCGGGGCCGTGTCCAGGTCGCGTCTGCCGACGTGCACCCGTCGTCGTTCGGCAGCGGCGCGTTCGGCCGATGGGGCGCCGACCGCTTCGGCCTGCCCGAGTACGACTACACGGCGGCACCTTCTGTCGACGGCCCGAGGCAAGCGGGCGGGGGGAGCGAGATCCTGCACCAGGTCGGCAACGACCACGTCGTCGCCGACGCGGCCGACGACGGGTCGGTCGTGCTCTGGAGCCAAGACCACCGCTACCAGTGGGCCAACCACGATGACCCGTCGGCCGGACACGACGCCGGGGGCTACGGCTATCTCCGCGTGGGCGATCATGTGGTCGCGGCGCGTCCCGGCGGCGGGGCGCAGGTCGCGCGCCGCTTCGGGGTCGGCTACGCGGAGAAGGAGCTCCGGGCCGGTGGCCTCGACGTCACCGAGCGGACCTACGCGCCCTTCGGTGACGACCCCGTTCTCCTCGACGACGTCGTCGTCACCAACGACTCGTCGACCGGTCAGCACGCGTCGTGGTTCGAGTACTGGGATGTCAATCCCTACGACCAAACGCTCGGCCTCGCTCGCGGCACGGCTGCGCCGGTGTGGGACCCGTCACGCCGCACCGTGACCGTCGCGCAGGCGGTCGAGGGTGGGGACACGCGCCCCCTGTCGATCTACGCCGCCGCGCTCAGCGGTCCCTTCGGCGGGTTCGACACGACGACGACCGCGTTCTTCGGTGCCGGCGGACCGGCGCGGCCGAGCGCCGTTGTCGACGATCGCGCGACAGGCTCGATCGCACCACCGAGCAGCAACGGGACGACCGGCGCCGCGCTCGTCGCGTTCCGAGCGCCGTTGAGCATCGCGCCACACTCCACGCTGGTGTTGCGGTACGCGTACGGCATCGCCGAACCCGCCGCGATCCCCGGGATCGTCGGGCGCTACCGGGCACGGCCCAACGCCTTTGCCGCGAGCGAGCGCGCGTGGTCCGCGTGGGTGCCACGAGTCCACGTCGCCGGGACGCCGTGGCTCGGGCGCGAGCTCGCATGGGACGCATACATGCTCCGCTCCGGAACGACCTACGAGGCGTGCGCGGGCGAGCACATGATCTCGCAGGGCGGCTACTACCAGTACGCGGGCGGCACGCAGGTCGCGTATCGCGACCCGCTGCAGTTCGCTCTCCCGATGGTGTACACGGACCCGTCGATCGCGCGCGACATCATCCTGTACTCCGCACGTGAGCAAGCACCGGACGGTGTGACGCCGTACGGCACCGGGCCCTTGTGCCAGCGTCTCCAGCCGGGCGTCACCGACGACAACGACATCTGGTTGCTCCTCGCGGCCGCCGAGTACGGGCTGGCAACCCATGACCTCGGTCTCTTCACGCGAGCGGTGCCGTACGTGGACGGATCGACCGCGCCGTTGTGGTCGCATCTCGCGCTCGCGTTCCGCCATCAGGAATCGCTGGTCGGACCCCACGGCGACTATGTCTCCGAAGCCTCGGGCGACTGGTCGGACGCGTCGACGACCCTCCTCCACATGACCGAGTCGACCATGGTCACGGCCCAGGCCGCCGCGGTGTACCCGCTCTTCGCCGAGCTCGCACGCGCACGCGGCGACCGGGCGTTCGCGGCCGTCGTCGATCGGGCCGCGGCGCGTGCTCGACAGGTGGTCGCCGCCGAATGGACGGGCCTTGGGTGGTACGGCCGCGGCTGGTCGGGCACCGCCCAGATCGGGACCGGCGCCCTCTTCGAGGAACCGCAGCCGTGGGCGCTCCTCGCCGACGTTCCGGATGCGGATCGGACCCGAACCCTGATCGCGAACATCCGCCGATTCCTGACCGGGGTCGGCGCGCCCGCCGCGTTGCACGGCCCGTCGCGCATCGGCTCATCACAGTCCCCGGCGCGAAACGATCCGGATGTGACCGAGCGCACCGATCCACCGATCGGTGTCGGTGACAACAACGCGGTCTGGGTCGGCGGCACGTGGTACTCGCTGAACGGGATGCTCGTCTGGGCGCTCACGCACGTTCCGGACAGCACACCGGGCGCGTCCGGCGATGCGTTCGACGAGTTCTTGCGCAACACGCTGGCCGCGCACGCCAACGCATACCCCGACCAGTGGGACGGCATCATCTCGGTCGACGACGTGTGCCAGTCGTTCTACTCGACGCACGCCGGTACCTGCGGTGCCGGTCTGACGACCGCATACCAGGGCCAGATCATGCACCAGCCCGCCTGGAGCCTCTTCGACACGATCGCGCTGAGCGGTATTACGCCGACGAGCGACGGGTTCCGCATCGACCCGCGCTGGCCCGTTTCGTCGTTCGCTGTCGAGCTTCCGACGATCGGCGTGATCCGCTCGGGCCGCACGCTCCGCGGCTACGTGGCCGCCGCGAAACCGCGACGCGTCCGACTCGTCGTGACGATGCCCGAGGCCGCGGGCTCTCGTCTTCGTGTTCGTGACCGCGAGGGCTCCGTGCCGTTCGAACGTCATGGGCGAGAGATCACGTTCAGCATCGCCGCCCGAGCCGGGAACCACGCCGACTGGTCGATCACATGGTGAAGCGCGCGGCCGTCGTCGTCGTGGCGATCGCCGTGGTCCTGGTGTCGCCGGTCGCCGCAGGGGCGCGATCCGCGACCTCGCCCTCGACGCTCTCAGGCAGCGGCATCCTGCGGTTCATGTGCGCGCCCGACCTCACGATCGACGCGATTCACGGCGCGTACGGCAGTGCGTCGGCGATCGGTTGGGCCGGCAACGCCCAGGGCGTCGTGACGTGCCTGGGCGGCAGCTTCTACGTACAAGAGGGCATCGATCGCGCCTACGGCTTCGGGATCTACACGGGGAGCCCCGTGACGTGGGTCGACGCCGAGGGCTACCTGCCGGCCCAGATCACGACCTTCCAGCGGGGCGGCGCGCGCGTCGCGATCACCGAGTTCGCGGACCGAGTGATCATCCGAGGACGTGCGTTCGTCGTCGTGTACGCGCGGGTCGCGATCACCAATCGAACCCGTCGGCCGCTCGTCGCGGACCCGCAACCCTCGCCGGGGCTGGTGCCGCTCGCGGCCGTCGGGTCCACGGTCCAGCCGAGGCGCACGGTCACACACGACTACGCGCTCGCGGTCGACCGGTTCGGCAACTCGTATCCCTGGCCCTCTTCCTCGTCGCTGGTGCGCGCCGGCACGCTGACCCGTCACTACGCGCGCATGCGCACGTTCTGGAACGAGCAGCTCGTCAAGATCGCGAACATCACGGTGCCGGATCACAGGCTCGACGATGCATACCGCGCCGGCTTCATCGCCACGCAGATCGCACGGAGCGGCACGCACCTCGACACCGGGGTCAACGGCTACGAAGCCGAGTTCAGTCACGACGTCGTCGGCATCCTGGCGAACCTCTTCACACAGGGCTACGACGTCGACGCTCACGCGCTCCTGCTCGAAGCGCGCAACGTGGTCGGCTCGCAAGGCCAATATCGCGACGGCGTCTGGACGTACTCGTGGCCCTGGGCCGTCTACCTCATGAAGACCGGCGACGTCGGCTTCGTGAAGGCACATTTCTCCACACCCGGTCCGGGCGGTGCCGCGCAGCCGAGCATCGAGGACACCGCTCACCAGATCGCGGCCGACCGCACGGGGCCGAACGGCATCATGGGTCGCACCGACGACATCGACACCAACGGCTACTGGACGGTCGACGACTACGAGGCGCTCACGGGTCTCGCGGCGTACCGCTACATCGCGCAGCGCGTCGGCGATCGCGGAGAGGCCCGGTGGGCGATACACGAGTACGACAGCTTGCTCGCGGCCACCAACCGCACGCTCGAAGCGACGATCGGTCGTGGCCACCTCGACTACCTGCCCTGTTCCATGCTCGAGCCCAACACCGCCAACCGCTGCAACAACGCGGCCGACGCCAACTGGGCGGCACCCTTCCTGTTCGGCCGGTGGGCGTGGGACGCGCAGCTGTTCGGCCTGCCGGTCACGGGTTTGGGCGCGCAGCTCGTCGACGCGACCTACGCGTACGGGTTCGGACGCCTCGCCGGCACCCTCCCGCCCGACACGTATGGCGGGTACCCCTCAGACTTCTACTCGACGGCGTACAACGCCGGATACGGCAGCTGGGGCCTCGCCGGAGCGCGCTACCGCGACCAAGGGATCCTCGGGTACGAGTTCATGATCGCTCGCACCCAGAGCGGCCCGTACTCGTGGTGGGAGAGCGTGTCGCCACCGTCGGCCTCGCCGTGGATCGGGAGTCACCCCGCCGGCGGGCAAGGGTCGTCTCCGCACGCCTGGGGAATCGCGAACGCGAACAAGGTTCTGCTCGACTCCATCGTCGCTCAGACGTCCGATGGCGCTCTGATCGTCGGTCGCGGCATCCCGGACGCCTGGTTGCAGCGGGGCCAGCGCATCTCGGTCGCGAACTTCCCGGGCGTCGACGACACGCGTCTCGCCGTCGAGATCACGGCGTCGGGTCGCGTCGTGCGCCTCGAGATCAGCGGCGCGCTCCCTCCCGGTGGCGTGATGTTCCAGCTGCCGTTGTTCGTCGGCAACATCGCCGCGTCGAGTGCTGGGAACGTCGAGGAGGCGACGGGCACGGTGAGACTTCCCGCGCACGTGCGCGCGGTCACCGTTCGCCTCCTTCACGCCCCGGGCGCTCCCGCGCGCCGGTGCCGACCGAGCGCGTCAGAACGGATCCGGTGTGACGCGCCCTGATCACCACACGGCGCTGAGACGGAGCAGAATGCGCCGGAGCCGACGATCTTTGGGGGGCCGCGTGAGGGTGCAGACTGGGTGCGTCGTCGTGGTCGTGGTCGGCTTGATCGCGGCGGGCTGCAGCCGTTCGAGCAGTGGCTCGAGCAAGTCCAAGACCTCGGGCGCCGCGTCGACGGTCGCATCGGGCGACTTCGGGACCCTCAAGGGCGTGTGTGGTCCGGGCAACGCGAAGGGTGCGACCGCGCCGGGTGTCACCGACGGCACGGTCGCCGTTGGCACGATGGCCGATCCTGGCGCGCCGTCGCAGCCGGGCCTCGACCAGGAGCTCTTCGACAGCGCCGACGCGTTCGTGGCTTGGTGCAACGCGGCGGGCGGGATCCTCGGGCGCAAGCTCGTGTTGCACAAGTGGGACTCCAAGCTCACCGAGGTCGCGTCGCGGATGATCGAGTCGTGTTCGAGCGACTTCGCGCTCGTGGGTAACGGCGAGGCGCTCGACGAGGGTGGAGTCGACCAGCGAGTCAAGTGCGGCCTTCCCGAGATCCCGACGTACGACGTTTCGAAGAAGGCCGGCACCGCGCCCCTTTCGGTGCAGCCGTTGCCGAACCCCGACTATTCCAGCGGGCTGTACGCAGCGTATGTCCACCTGAAGCAAGTCGATCCTGAGGCCGTCAAGCACTACGCGATGCTCAGCAGTCAGTTCCAGTCGGTCAAGGACGCGGGAAACAAGGATCGGGCCGCTGCGGAGGCCGCTGGTTACACGACCGTGTACTACGACGAGTTGCCGCTCGTCGTCGACAACTGGCGCCCGTACGTGCAGAACCTGCAGACCAAGGGTGTGCAGGTCGTCACGGTGGAGAGCAGCCCGCAGCCCATCGCGGCGATGTACAAGGCGATGGACGACGTCGGCTACCACCCGAAGTACGCGATCTTCAACACGAACATGTACGACCCGACGTTCGTCGAGAACGCCGGCAGCGCGCTGCAGGGATCCGTCTACATCAGCAGTGTGTTCGCACCGTTCGAGCGAGCCGCGAGCGGTACCGCGACGAGGCAGTACATCGACGACCTCGCGAAGTACGCCAACGGTGCGAAGCCGAAGCAACTTGGGGCGCAGGCGTGGTCGGCGTGGCTGCTGTTCGCTGAATCGGTGAAGGCGTGCGGCTCGAACCTCACGCGCTCGTGTCTGCTCGACCACGCGAAGTCGAGGCCGAGCTGGACGGGCGGCGGGTTGCATGCGCCGTCACACCCCGGCGACGCGACCGCCCCGGGACCCCAGTGCTTCGTGCTCCTTCAAGCATCGCCGGCAGGGTTCACCGTCGACACCAAGGTCACCAAGCCGAACACCGGCGTCTTCAACTGCTCGCCGTCCAACGCGTTCCGTCTGCCCGGGTTCCCCAAGTAGCGACCGAGGTCCAAGACACGTCGATCAGGACATCGTGCTGTTGGTCGTGAACCACCCGGTGAAGCCGTTCATCGACGCGCCACCGACCAAGGTTCCTCAGGCGAGGACCGCGAGCACCGCGACCATCGTGACGCCCGTCGCGACGACACCCGAGACAGCTCGACGGCGGATGTGCCCTGAACCGATGCGGACCGGGCCGCGTGTCTGTCGACTCGAGATCATGCTGGGTACCTCCCTCACCCGCCGCTCCGACGATGCACTGGCGCGCGAGCCGGGCGTGCCGCGCGCGACTACGGGTGGAGATGTCGACGGGATGGCACCAGCCGGTGGTCTTGGACCGCCGTTCAGTTGTCCATCATCGAACCCTCACATCGCAGCGGCGGTGGCGCGAGTGGGAGCTCTTCGACACACGACGCGGGGTGCGACGTGCTCATCGTGGTCTCATGTGGTCGCGCGGCGAGCTCGGTGACTCAACCGGATCGAGCGCTGCTGCTCGGGCCGTGTCCGCGCTCGCCGCGCTCGAGCAGACGCGCGATCTCCTGAACCTCCTGCTCGACCGATCGCTCGAACCAACGGCGCGCGACGAGATCGTGGAGGACGCCGAGCAGTCCGTGACCGAGGTCGAGCTCCTCGACGTGGTGGATCCGAACCCCGCCGTCGACCTCATCGAGCTCGAACCATGCGTGCAAGCTCCGAGGAACACCGTGCTCGAGTGTCACGTCGATGCTGCCCGGCACCTGCCAGCGGTAGCGCGTGACGATCGAGCCGCGGAAGCGCCCGAGAAAGCGCCCGTCCTCTCGTGCGATCATGCCGTCGGGCGTGTCGGCGAGCTTCGTCACCCAGACCATCTTCGTGTCGGCGCGGGTGTATTGCGCGGGATCGAGCACGAAGTCGAACGCATCGCGCGCGGTGACACCTCGCGCGACCGCGAGACCCTCACCTCGTACCATGAGCACCTCCCGTTCTCACCGTACGTGTACCCCGTGAGCCACGGCCTCGGGCGCGGCGGTGTCGACACCCGGAGACAAGGCACGGAGCCGCGGCGTGAGCCAGTCGCCCGCGATGTGAGCCGTGAAGAGCCCCAGGTGCACACCGTCGGGACGCACGTGCGCACCGGCCGCTTCCTGCGCATCGAGCCACGGGCCCCAGTCGAGAAGGGTCGTCGTGCTCGGGTGCGCGGCGGCGTACGCGCGTTCGATCGAGTTGAGCGCGTCGATGCGGTGCGGATCGGCCGTGGCGTCGCCGCGCGCATCCTCGCGAGGGTGGAGGTGCGGCGATGTGAGGATGACGACCCGCGCGCCGAGCGCGGACCAGATTCGCACCCCGTCGTCCAGCGCGGTCTGGAGCTCGTCGGTGTACTCGTGATCGCCGGGCACGACGACGCGGCCCGCGACCCGGCGATCCTCGATGTCCCATGGGCCCACCAGGAGGACGACCTCGTCGGGCCGGTCGGTCGCGACGAAGTTCCGCCACAACGCCGGCATCGCGTTGCAGCGCGCGGGTGGACGGCTCCATGTCCCGTCACCTCCGAGCCGCGGACCGTCGTTCAGCAGACCGCAGCCGAGGACGCCTTGATCGTCGATCCATAGGCCCGTCTGGTCCGTCGGTGCGAACCCGGCACCGACCATCAACGCGGTCGAGTCGCCCACGATCAGCACACGCAGTGGGCGTGGCGCGACCCGGACCGGACGGGCACCGGTCGCAGGCTGAGGCACGGGCTGCGTCGCCGGCACCGCGGGATGCCGGCGATGGACGCGCGCTGCGATCGCCTCCAACGACGGCGTGGACGTCGCACCCGACGTCACCAGCGCGATCAGTACGACGAGCGCGCCGACCATGACCGGCGCAACCGCGCGGCGTACGACAGGGCCGGTGCGGGCGAGAGCCCCGGCGCGTATGGGCTTCTCGATGAAGAGGAACGAGGCGGTCGCGATCAGCAGCGACACCGCGCACCGCACCCCGAGCAACGCGGATCCCTCCAGGCCGGTGCGAGCATGGTCCACGACGAGGAACACCGGCCAGTGCCACAGATACAGGCCGTAGGAGATCAGGCCCAACGCGCGAAGCGGCTTCCACGAGAGGATCCAGGCGAGAAGGCCGTCGCGAACCGTGACGACCGTGACGATGACTCCGGCGGTGCCGAGCGCGGCGACGAGCAACGGCCCGTCGAAGAGATCGGGCGCGTTCGTCCTCGTCGTCGCCCAGAACCATCCGGCGGCCAGCGCGCCGGCGATGCCGAACATGTCGAACCCGGCCTGCGCGACGCGCGACCGGACGCGGGGCAGTGCGGGGACCGCAAGTGCCACGAGCGCTCCGAGCAGCAGCGACTGTGCGCGGGTGTCGGTGCCGTAGTAGGCACGGGTGAACGCGCCGTGCGAGAGCACGCTCGCCGACACGACCGATGCGAGATACCCGCCGGCGGCCAGGAACGCGAGCAACCTCGTGCCGCCGTGGCGCAACGCGGCAAAGGCAACGGGGGGCCAGAGGAGGTACCACTGCTCCTCCACCGCGAGCGACCAGGTGTGCATGAGCAGTGACGGCGCGGCGAACTGATCCATGTACGCATGACCCGAGAGCACGGCACGCCAGTTCGCGACGTAGAGCAGGGTCGCGACGGCGTCGCCGCGCAACGCGCCGAGATCCGTCGACGGCATGGTGACCGCGGCGTAGACGAGCACGCCGGCGAGGACGCCGAACAACGCCGGGAGGAGCCGTCGCGCGCGGCGTGCCCAGAACGCGCGCAGGCTGATCGTCCCTGTGGATCGCCACTCCGCGACGAGCAGGGAGGTGATCAGGTATCCGCTCAGCACGAAGAAGGCGTCGACGCCGAGGTAGCCCCCTGGGAGCCAGCCGACGCCGCCGTGGTAGAGCAGCACACCGGCGACCGCGAGGCCGCGCACGCCGTCGAGTGCGGGCTGGTGCTTGAACAGGGCCGCGCGCGTCCCGCGGCCTACCGTTCCCCCTGGGGCGAGGCCGGCCCCACCGCCCGCGTCTGCTGTCTGCCCCGGGCTCCGATCCTCCTGGTCGGCCCGCATCGACGAGGCTCAGGTTAGGACCCGCCCCGAGCCCGAGTCGGCTCGAAGAGGCGTCATAGGGAGCGAAGCGCTGCTCGATAGGTCAGAGAAGAACGGCTCGCTTCGTCGAGCGCTTGCCCGCGCAACACGAGCAGCGACGGCGAGCGGAGGCACTCGCAGAACTGATCCCGACACTCGGCGCCGGCAGGTGAGGATGTGGCGGAGTGCCCTACCGGCGCGATCGCCGTTGGCGTCATGGTGAGAACGGATCGCATCACCCAGCAGGTTCGCGTCGGAAGGTGGACGCGATGGCCCAGGCCAACGAGACCCGGCTGGTCGAACCTGACGCCAAGCTGACGCAAGACGGTGAACAGACTGTCGGTGACGAGGCCGTCGAGCGGCCACTGATCGAGTTGGTCGGCGTCGAGAAGTCGTACCGCATGGGCCGGCTGGACTATCCGGCGCTGCGCGGGATCGATCTTCGTGTGGGCGCCGGCGAGTTGGTCGCTGTCGTCGGCCCGTCGGGGAGCGGCAAGACCACGGTGCTCAACGTGGTGACCGGGATCGACCGACCGTCGGCTGGGACGGTGACGGTCGGGGGTCTGCGGATCGACGCGATGAGCGAGGAGGAGCTGGCGGTATGGCGGGGCACGCACGTCGGTGTCGTGTTCCAGTTCTTTCAGCTGCTCCCGACGCTCTCGGCGCTCGAGAACGCGGTGTTGCCGCTCGACTTCGCGCGTCGGGGGTCGAAGCGCGAGCGGATCGAGCGCGCGCGCCACAACCTGGATCTGGTCGGTTTGGGCGACAAGCTCGATCACCTGCCGGCAGAGCTCTCCGGGGGAGAGCAACAGCGGGTCGCGATCGCTCGAGCGCTGGCGAACGACCCGGAGCTGATCGTCGGCGACGAGCCGACCGGCAACCTCGACAGCGTGACTGCCGGCGAGATGTTCGAGCTGTTCGCGCTGCTCAACGGTGAGGGCAAGACGATCCTCTACGTGACGCACGACCTCGGCTTGGCCGGGCGCGCCCACAGGGTCGTGTCGATCCGCGACGGCGTCGTCGTCGCCGCGTGAGCAGGCCGAGATGCTGACGGCAACGACGCGCAAGTCCATCACCGACCTGAGCAGGCGCACCTCGCGTACGTTCTTCACGGTTGCGACATTGGCGCTGGCGATCGCGGGTATCGGGCTCTTCGCGCTGCCGGCGCTGATGAACCGTTCGATGAACGGGACCGTTGCGGCCGACCGATTGCCCGACCTGACGGTGCAGATCCGGCCTCTGGTTCTGGATCCTCCGCAGTTGGCGGGGCTTGCGGCCGTCCCGAACGTCACCGCCGTCGAGCCACGTTCGTTCTCCAACGGGCCGGTGTACGTCGGCGGACGCCGCGCGTTCGCACAGGTGAGAGGCATCGCAGACTTCAGCCGGCAAGGAACGAACGTCGTGCATGTCGTGTCCGGGACCGCGCCGACCAGCGACGAGGTGCTCACCGACCTGCAGGACGCGAAGCACGGGCTCCTCGACGTGCGCGCCGGCCAAAGGGTTCGGCTCGTCGGCGCCGACGGTGCGCTTCGGTTCTTGCGGGTCAGTGGCGAAGGACGCAACCTCGACGGCGCGCAGTCCGTCATATCCGACAACGTGATCGTGCTGTACGCCGACGCGCCCACCGTGGCGTCACTCAGCGGCGTCAACGGATACAGCGAGCTCGACTTCCGACTGGCGGCCACGGGATCCGTCGCGGTCGCGCACACCGTGACGGCCATCCGCCGCGTGTTGGCCTCGATGCCCGGCTTCAAGGGGTTCACCGAGTTGCCGCAGACGCGGGCAACGGGCGACTGGCCTGGGAAGAGCAGGTTTCTGCAATTCACGAAGTTCTTCTCCGTGATCACGCTCCTTGCGCTGCTGTCGGCGCTCGTGCTGATCTCCAACACCGTCACCACGCTCGTTGCCGAGCAGACGTCCGAGATCGGGATCATGAAGGCGATAGGCGGCCGTCGCCGGCAAGTCGCGGCCGTCTACCTGGAGACGGCAGTGCTGGTCGGCGCGCTGGGAACTGGCGTCGGCGTCGTTCTCGGCATCGTGCTGGCGAACGGGCTGGCCCGCTACTTCGGCTCGACGTTCTACGCCGTCACGACCGGCGTGGGCGTCGACTGGCGCATCGTGCTCGTCAGCGCGGTGGTCGGTATCGCGGCCCCACCGCTCGTCGCGCTGCCTGCGATCCGACGCGCAAGCAGGCTTCCTCTGCGTGAGGCGCTCCAAGCGAGCGGTTCCGCGGTCGGCGACGAGGACGCCGGCGACCGATTCCTGCGCGGTGTTCGGTTCCTGCCACGCGCGGCGCAGATCGGCCTGCGCAACGTCGGCCGCCGCCGGCGGCGAAGCATCTCGACCGCGCTCGTCATCGCCTTCGCGGTCGGGACATTGCTCGCCGTGCTCGGGCTCTCGGCCGGGGCTGCGGATGCCAGCCGCGCCTCATGGGGCGATCACGGCGAAGACGTCAAGATCACCGCGCAGGGCCACCGCCGCTTCGACGCAGCTGCGGCGAGACTCATCCGCGCCACCCCGGGGGTCGCCGGCATCGAGCCGATGTTCGTCACCGACGTCGACCTCGCCGGGAAGGACGCGAAGATCTGGGCCGTACGTCAAGCGACGATGTTCCATTACCGCATCGCGACCGGACGTTGGTACACGCCGGCCGAAGAGCACGACGAGGCACGTGTCGTCGTCGTCGAACGAGCCATCGCCCGCGTCGCCGGCATACGGCTCGGTGACACCATCACGGTCGAGACCGCCTCCGGCAGAGTCAGCTTCCGTGTCGTCGGCATCTCCACCAACCAGCAGGAGAACGGGACCGCCCTGTTCGTGCCCCTGACGACGATGCACGCGCTCATGACCGGCATGCCCGCCGACGACAACGACTACTGGGTGCGCACAACTTCACACCGCCACGCGCTGATCGACTCCACGACGACGCGCCTCGAAGACACGCTCACGGCGCACGGCTACCCCGTCAACAGCGAGATCAAGTACGTGAGGCTGGCGAACGAGGTTGCAAGCGGCCGGACGCTCACGACCACGTTCGCCGTCGTGGGGTTCCTCATCGTTGCGATCAGCATGGCCGGCCTCGCGAGCGCGCTCACAACGAGTGTCATGGAACGCACCCGTGAGATCGGGATCCTGCGCTCGATTGGTGCCCGGTCGCGAGACATCCGCCGCATCTTCGCCACCGAGACCATCGCGCTCGCAATCACCGGCTGGATCATCGCGATCCCCGTCGGCTACCTGCTCGACCACTTTCTGGTGTGGATGGTCGAGGCGGTGGCCAACGTCGACGTTCCGTTCATGTTCCCACTCGCGAACCTTGCGCTGGCCGTCGCCGGCACCATCGTGCTCGCCCTCGTCGTCGCGCTCGCGCCGATCCGACGGGCAGCCCTCTACCGGCCCGGCGACGCGCTTCGATACGCATAGAAGTGCAGCAGCGCGATCCGTCGTCGACCGCCTACGGAATCGACAAGCCTTGGTAGCCGGCGATGAAAACCTGTCTCACTGTCGCCCCCGCAGCACCATCATTCACGCATCACAAAGCGCGCGCTCGCCGAGCAACCCATGTGCGCCCGGACGCGATATCGAACGCTCGATGAGCGATTGACACGGCGTGCCCGCGTGTCGATGCTTGGTGCGGGTAGGGGATGGCCATGAGGAGGGCAGGCCATGCGTCGATGGGTGGTCATCGGCGCGGTCGCGATCGGGCTCGTCGGTGCCGGGTGCTTCACACCCGCGCCGGCACCGCCCGACCGTGCCGTCGTCGCGAGCGTGCAGGTCGCGTCGATCGTGACTCGCAACCAACCGTTTGTCCTGGACGCGTTCGCCGAGAACCTCGGTTCGAACGATTACACGGTCACCTTGATCAATCCCGGTTCACCGCCGGACCTGCGTGCGTCGAACACGGTGTGCAACGGCGTGCAGCCGGGTGAGCCGTCGGCCGACGGCACCGCGTGCGAGTACGACAACAACACCACGACACGGAGCACGGTCACGAAGACCGAGTACACGTTCGTGTGGAGTGGCTCAACGGGTGTGCAATTCACGATCGAGGTCTGTGCAGCCTCGTTCACGAACCCGCCGACACCATTCCCGACAGGTGGCTCGTGCGTGACGAAGCAGATCACCGTCGCGACCTGACGGCGCCGTGAGGATGCGGCACTGACGGTCGGGGGTCGATCGTCGGTGCCGCACCTCACGCCACAGTCCGGCGACGGAAGGGGCGCTCAGGTGCGCGATCTCGCTCGGCCGGACCCGTGGCGTAACGGCACGGAAGGCTTCAGTGACGGCGGTCTCGAGCCGATAGGACGGCGGTTCATCACCTGCAGGGTGGAGCAGGACATGGTCCCTTCCGCATCGGTTCCGGACTCGGGGCAATCGGTCGCGCTCGATCCGGGAGCAACCGTCATCGTGACCGTGACATGTTGCGGTGCGGACCGCCCCGCTCGACTCGTTGCAGCGGAGGGCGCGTTTCTCACGATCGGGTCCGTCCGCTGCCAATGCAAGAGGCCGCTCGGCGTGGGCTCGGTCGTGACGCTCAGCTGGGTCGCCGGCGACGCGATGTTCTCCGCGTCGGCGACCGTGGCCGACCCTGCGACAGGGAGCTACGACTGGCGGCTGCATGTGGAGGGCACCCCGAGACGCGTCGAGCGGCGGCGGTTCGAGCGGGAGCCCGACGGTCGCATCGGCATCCTCTGGCACGGGAGGAAGATGGTGCCCGTGCGCGTCGAGGACCGCAGCGCGGGCGGGTTCCGCTGCGTCGCCGGCGGTCGGGCGAACGATGGGCTTCGGGTCGGCGACACGGTGCGGCTGCGAATCGCGAACGAGCACATTGCAGCGCTGCGGGTCGTTCGGGCTCGCGTGATCCCGGGTCCGCAGCTCGAGCTCGGCCTCGCACGCGTCTAGCGCCGCCTTCACGTCAGCGCCTGTCACACCCCTCGAAGCGCGGCGGCGATCGCCTCGCCGGTCGCTGGCGCGTTGAGGTACGGCTCTGGCGCGTGCGCGCGGTGGCCGTTGTCGATCAGGACCTCCTCGACGCGCTCGCCGAACCGCTCGGCTACGGGGATCGCGGCCGCCTTGTCGCCGACGGCGCGGACGTTCACCCAGCGCTCGACCGAGCCCGGCCACTGGCCGCGCCCGTCGACGAGGGGCGGGTCGAGCATGTGATCCAGCATGGGCGACCCGAGGGGAGATCCGAGCGTGACGAACGTGCGGACCGTCCACTGCGGATGACTCGCGAGCGCCATGTACGACAGGACCGAGCCCAGTGAGTGCGCGACAAGCGCGCGCGTGTCGGCGCCGACCAACGCCTCGAGGCGCGTCCGCAACTTCGAGCGCAGGTCCGGGTCGGTCGCCATGATCGTGACCATGTCGACGGTCCGGTCGAACACCGCCTCGTTGGCGGCCTGACCCAGTGCGGCGATCGCGTCGCCGCCGCCAAGGTCGTGCAACGACTCCGCGACACCGGCGCGCGACTGCTCGAGGCGCGCTTCTGCCTCGGTTCCGGGCGCCCGTCGGAAGAGGTCGCCGTAGAAGCACACGTCGACGTCGTCGTCGTCGATCGTCGAGCCGTGGTGCCAGAGCCCGTCGCGCAGCGCCGGCAGCCATCGGGACTTGAGCTCGTGCGGTCCCCACAGCTCGTTGAAGGCACCGTGAACCAGGACGACCCTTGCCACGGACCGCAGGCTACGTCGCGCGCGCCGGTCGAGAGATCTGGACGTGTTGCGCTGCGTCAGGTTGCCGGCGACTGGTCGGCCGCATGGCGGTCGCGCTTGCACCGGAACATCTCGGCGTCGGCGCGTCGGAGGATCGAGCTCGTGTCGTCGCCCGCGCGTCCCCGCGTCCAGCCGATGCTCGCCGCCGGCTGCCACGCGCCCTCACCGAAGCTGATTCGCCCACCGAGCGCGAGCGCGAGGCGAGCCGCGATCGCGGACGGATCCGCATCCCTGGCGCCGGTGCAGACCGCGACGAATTCGTCACCGCCGTGGCGCGCTATCACGTCGTCGGGCCGCACGCCGGTGCGAAGCCGACACGCGACCTCGGCCAGCACGCGGTCGCCGGCGTCGTGGCCCCACGTGTCGTTCACCGTCTTGAACCCGTCGAGGTCGACGAAGAGCACGAGCAGGTCGTCGGCATCGTCTCGGAGCCGGCCCGCGAGATGCTCTTCGAGCGCGGCTCGGTTCGGCAGGCCCGTGAGGCGGTCCTGTCGCGCTTCGCGCCGCAGCTCGACGGTGTCGCTGACGTCCTCGAGCGAACCGACGAGGCTCTCGCTTCCGTCGCCCGCGCTGCGCAGACCGACGCGCCAGGTGCGCGTCGCGTCGTGGCTCGTGACCTCGAGGGCGCGCCGTTCGCCCGATTGCGCGTGCGCGAGCTCGAGCAAGTGCTCGTCGAGGCGGGCATGGTGGTGCCAGGCGACGATGTCGTGCAGCCGAGCGATGTCCTCGCGTCCGTCGATCAATTCGGTCCAGCGCGCGTTGTGGAAGGACACGACACCGGAGACGTCGCAGCGGAAGACGGCCGCGGGTACCTCGTCGGCGAGGATCTGGAAGTCGAGGGCCAACGCCTCCATCTGAGAGGCGAGGCTCTGCATCTCCGCCGCCAGCGCGGACTTCTCGGCTTCGCGCGCGACGAGCTCCTGTTCGCGGCTGCGCAGTGCCTCCTCCTGCGTCACGCGATCCGTCGCGTCCCAGAGGATGACGAGCACCGACTCGTCGTTGTCCCGGTCCACGCGGTTGAGGTAGGCGTCCTCGATCCATACGCGGGATCCGTCGCGACGGATCCACTGCCGACGGTTCGTCGCCGTGTTGCCGCGCTGCTCGTGCAGCTGAACCCACATCGCGACGCCGTCCGCGACGGTGTCGGGCGGGAGCAGCTCGACGAGGTGCCGACCGACGAGCTCGTGCGCTTCGTAGCCGAGCAACTCGCGTGACGCGCCCTCGACGGATGTGATGTAGCTCATGTCCGAGACCGTCCAGAGCATCCACGGTCTCGCCGCGTGCTCGCCCACCTTGTCGTCGCCGGGCGGTTCGATCGGCGGCCCGTCGACGATCGAGACGAAGAAGAGAACGACGCCGATGTCCTCGTCGTCGACCAGGTTCAGCCACTGGGTCTCGGAGTGATGCCAGAGATCGCCGGTTCGCGAGCGGGTTCGGACCGACACGAGCCGGCCCGGAGCCTGCACGCACCGGGCGAACGCGTCGACGAGCGCGGCTCGGTCGTCGGGATGCACGACCTCGAGGGCCTGCGACGAGTCGAG
>DATBEZ010000013.1:0-119238 GCA_036558745.1 Acidimicrobiia bacterium | reverse complement strand
CCGGTAAGAGCCTCCCGAGACGTACCGGAGCGCGAGCCCCTCGCCCCCGGCCGCGAACGGATGCATCATGGCCCCGCACGACGGGGGGAGGCGGCCATGGCGGACATCCGCTTCGAACGGCGCATGAGCGACGCGGACGCGCTCATGTGGGCGATCGAGAAGGATCCGCTGCTGCGCTCCACGATCACCGCGGTGTCGGTCCTCGACCGCGCACCCGACCGGTCACGTTTCGAGGAGCAGGTGGAGCGGGCGACGCGCGTCGTGCCCCGGCTCCGCCAGCGCGTCGTCTCGTCACCGCTGCACGTCGCGCCGCCCGAGTACGTGGTCGACCCGAACTTCGACATCCGCTACCACGTGCGGTGGATGGGCGCGCCCGGCGACGGCTCGCTGCGCTCGCTCCTCGACCTGACCGCACCGCTCGCGATGCAGGGCTTCGACCGGGCCCGACCGTTGTGGGAGTTCGTCGTCGTCGAGGGCCTCGACGGCGGTCGGGCCGCGCTGATCCAGAAGCTGCACCACTCGCTGACCGATGGTGTCGGCGCGATGAAGATCTCGATGGCGTTCCTCGACACGCAGCCCGATGGGCGCGCGCAGACGCCGATGCCGGATGCGCCGGTCGCCGAGCGTCCGAACGCGGTCGCGCTCCTGCGCGACGCGCTCGCCGAGCGCACGGCTCGGCGCGTCGCGATGCTGCGACGCGCGCCGGGCGCAGCGCTCGGCGCGGCATGGGACCCGATCGGTACCGCCCGCGCGACCGCGAGCGCGGCCGCGTCGGCCGCGCGTCTGCTGCGACCGGTGCGCAGCCCGCTCAGCCCGATCATGACCGGGCGCTCGTTGAGCGTGCGCTTCGACACGCTGACCGCGTCGCTTCCCGCGATGAAAGCCGCGGCGCGGCGCGTCGACGGTCGGCTCAACGACGCGTTCGTCGCCGCGGTCGCCGGTGGCCTCGACCGCTACCACCGCCGCCACGGTGACACCGTGCCCGAGCTGCGCATGACGATGCCGATCAACATCCGGCCCAAGGGCGACGTCGTCGCCGGCAACCAGTTCGTCCCCGCCCGGTTCGTGTTCCCCATCGCGATCCCCGATCCCGAGGCTCGCATGAGCACGCTGCGGGAGCTGATCCTGCGCCAGCGGGCCGAACCCGCGCTCGGTCTCGTCGGTCCGATCGCGGGCGCGCTCAACCGCCTGCCGGTGAGCGCGACCACCGCGCTCTTCGGCGGGATGCTCAAGGCCGTCGACGTGGTGACCAGCAACGTGCCCGGAGCCCCGTTCCCCGTCTACGTCGCCGGTGCGCGCCTCGAGGCCAACTTCGGCTTCGCGCCCATGACCGGCGCCGCGAGCAACATCACGCTGTTGAGCTACGTCGACGACCTGCACGTCGCGGTGTCGACCGACCCGGCCGCGGTGCCCGACCCCGAGGTCTACCTCGAGTGCCTCCAGGAGGGGTTCGACGAGATCCAGAAGCTGGCGTGAGCGGACCCGGTCGGGTCACGCACGCCAGGTGAGGACGTCGCCGCCCTGGCCCAGGAGCACGCTGCCGGGGAAGACGCGCAGCCGCCACGGCTCGAGGCGCAGCGCCGCGAACGCGGGTGAGGTCGGCCCGCCGGCCCACGCCGGGACGATCGCGGGGTCGTAGCCGACCGGCTCGGGCGCGTGGACGAACAGATCCCACAGCCACGTGCGGGTCTCGTCGTCGTGCGCCCACGCTGCCCGGCACTCCGCGGTGCAGGTGTCGTGGGTGTCGGTCCAGTACGACACCGACACGTCGGCATGCGCGTCGAGGTGAGCCCGCTTCACGGGCGTCGGCCCGCTCGCCACCCAACCGACGAGGCGGGTCCCGTCCCAGAGCCAGATCGGGTGGAGGATGCGCGATCGGGGCCGGCACTCCGTGTCGACGGTGGCGACGCTGGCCCACACGATGCGGTGCGCCATGGCCACGAACGCGGGAGCCACCACGGCGAGGTCGGGCACGGGCGGCAGTCTGGCACGACGCGAATCGGCCGGTCGCGACTCCAGTCCCGGCCCGATCTGCCGATGAAGTGCCCATGGAGCACGACGCTTCCCACGAGGTGCGGGCCGACGGCCCGACCGTGGTGTGCCGGACCTGCCATGCGCCGGTGCGCAAAGCCGCGACCCACCTGCGGGTCGTGTTCGGCCAGGTGCAGATCTGCCACGGCCCCGGGGGCTACGTGCGTATCGAGGTCGGAGCCGCCACACCGGGTACGGCCGCCGCCACACCGGGTACGACCGCCGCCGCGCCGGGCGCGGGCGACGGCCCGTCGCGCCGCGGCCGCCGTCGCCGCCGCGCCGCCTGAGCCGGTTCCGCCCGGTCAGGCGCGCAGCTCGTCGGCGAGCTCGCGCCACTGGTCACGGGGCAGCCCGGGTCGCGACCCTGTGAGGAACTGCACGCACACGTGATCGGCCCCGGCGTCGACGTGCTCGCGCACGCGCCGCGCCACGTCGGAGGGCGAGCCCCACGCGACGATCGCGTCCACCAGGCGGTCCGACATCCGGTCACCGGCGACGTCGTCCTCCGTGAAGCCGAGGCGCATCCAGTTGTTCACGTAGTTCGGCAGGCGCAGATAGATCGCGAGCGATTCGCGCGCGAGCTCGCGCGCCCGGCTCGGATCACGTTCGAGGATCACGCCCTGCTCGGGCGCGAGCAACGGGCCCGCGCCCAGGATCTCGCGAGCGCGGGCGGTGTGCTCCGGCGACACGTTGTAGGGGTGCGCGCCCGCGGTCCGATCGCGTGCGAGCTCGAGCATCCTCGGCCCGAGCGCGGCGAGCACGCGCGTGTCACGCGGCACCGGAGGGTTCGCGGCATCCAGCGCGTCGAGGTACGACCGCGTCTTCTCGACCGGACGGCGGTACCGACCGGGTTCGTCGGCGTCGACCATGAGCTGGTGGCTGACGCCCAGCCCGAGCAGGAAGCGGCCGGGATGGGCGCGCTCGATCCCGTCGCAGCCGCGGGCCGTCTCCTCCGGCGTGTGGGCCCAGATGTTGAGGATGCCGCTCGCGACCGCGACCCGCTCGGTCGCGTCGAGCACCGTGCGCATGGCGCCGAACACGTCGCCACCACCACCACCGGGGACCCAGATCGCGCCGTACCCGAGCTTCTCGAGCTCCGCCGCCGCGGCCGCGCCCGCGTCGCGGTCGCCGCCACGGAACGCCCCGCTCCACACCCCGAACCGTCCGAGCTCCACCATGGGTCACCTCCGCGTGCGACGCATTACCCCGACCGGCCGGCTCGCGCAACCGGCGTGCCGAACGTCTGCGTCCCGGGTAGAACCGCGGCCATGACCGAGCAACTCGACGGCACCGTCGCGCTCGTCACGGGCGCGAGCAGCGGCATCGGGGAGGCCACCGCGCGCGTGCTGGCCCGCAACGGCGCCGCGGTCGCGCTCGCGGCACGTCGGAAGGACCGGCTCGAGACGCTGGCGGCCGAGCTCGAACGTGGCGGTACGCGCACCCTCGTCGTCGCCACCGACGTGACGAGCCGCGACGACGCGGAGGCAGCCGTCGAGCAGACCGTCTCGGGGCTGGGCCGGCTCGACACGCTGGTCAACAACGCGGGCGTGATGCTGCTCGGGCCGGCGGAGGGCGCGCCCTACGAGGAGTGGGAGCGCATGGTGGCCCTGAACCTCATGGGCCTGCTGAACGTCACCCACGCCGCGCTTCCCCACCTGCTCGCCGCGGCCGACGATTCGCCGCGGCGCGTCGCCGATCTCGTGAACATCAGCTCGGTCGCAGGACGCGTCGCGCGCTCCGGCTCGGGCGTCTACAACATGACCAAATGGGGCGTCGGCGCGTTCAGCGAGTCGCTCCGCCAGGAGTTCGCGCCGCGTCACCTCCGGGTCAGCGCGATCGAGCCCGGCGCGGTCGACACCGAGCTCACCACCCATCTGCGCCCCGAAGCGCTCCAGGGCTTCCACCGCCGCTTCGGCGACGTCGAGCTGCTCCAGGCCGACGACATCGCGGACGCGATCGCCTACGTGGTCACCCGGCCCCGGCGCGTCGCGATCAACGAGGTCCTGATCCGCCCGACCGAGCAGGAGGGCTGACGTCGTTCGGGAACGTGGTCAGGCCCGCAGCGGGTCGAGACCGAGGCGCGCCCGCACCTCGGGGCGGCGCAGCGGCGGCAGCGACTTCGGCGGCTGCCGGCGTCGGGGCAGGTCGGCGAGCAGGCGCTCGGTCACGTCGGCGACCTCGAGCGCCGCGGCCTCGAGGGCGGCCGCGACGTCCCCGTTGGGCCTGGTCACGCCGGAGACCTTGCGCACGTACTGGCGCGCTGCGGCCTCGATCTCCTGGCGGGTGGCGGGAGGCTCGAGGCCCCGGAGCTCGGTGATGTTGCGACACATGCCCGCCATCGTATGGCGCGCCCATCCGCGACCAAAGAAGAGCGTTAGAGCAGCCGGCAGGCGCGCAGGGCGGCGGCCGCTGCGGCCTCGGTCGCCCGGTTCGTGTCCTCCGCGAGGCGGGTGAGGGCCTCGAGCCGGGCCGGGTCCTCGGCGAGGTAGCGCGACACCGCATCGTGGTCCGCGGTCCCGTCGGGCTTCGTCATCGCGAACAGGGCCGCGTCGATCAGTCCCTCGGCGGGCCGGTCGCTGATCGCACGGAACACCGACCACGCGCAACCGGTGTCGTCGCACACGGCGGCCACGGCCGCGGTCTCCATGTCCACCGCGACGATGCCGTCCTCCCCCATCGCCGCGAGCACGTCGGGGTCGACGATGAGGTCGTCACCGCAGCTCAGCGTGCCGAACGGCGAGAGATCGCCTGCGAACGACGGCCGGTGCTCGTGGCCCTCCGCACGGTGCACCACGACCTCGGGCGTGAACACCTCGCCGATCGCGATGTCGGCGTGGAGCCCGCCCGCGATCCCGACGACCATCACGTGGTCGACGCCCAGGTCGAGCACCCGTGTCGCGGCCGCGGCCGCGTTGGCCATGCCGATGTCGGTCCGCACCGCGACGACGGCGAGGTCGTCGAGCCGGCCGCGGTACGTGTCGCCGTCGCGCTCGAGGCCGAGCATGCGCACGACCGGCGCGAGCTCGGGCTCCATCGGGGCGAGGATCCCCACCTGCGCTGTCCCCCGTCCTGCCATGGACGCAGTCTTGCCGGTCCGCGCCATTCGCGACATTCGCCGTCGCGGCCGTTGGCGCTGCTCGTACCCTGTGGAAGTGGTCGGGGCCGGTCCGGCGGCGGACGAGGACGAGGCACGCGCCCTGGTGCGCGCGGCGCAGGAGGCGCTCCAGGGCGGGGACCTGGAGCAGGCGCTCGGCGCGCTGGCGGCCGCGCTCGAAGCCGGAGGATGCCCGGACGCCGACGAGCTCCTCGGTGGCCTGTGCTACGCCGACGACGACTTCGACGGCGCGCGCACGAACTGGGAGACGGCGTTCCGCCGCCATCGCGACGCCGGCAACCTGCGCGCCGCCGCGAGGGTCGCGGCCAATCTCGCCGACCTGCACGGGAGCGCGCTCGCCAACCGCGCCGTCGGGAACGGTTGGCTGGCACGCGGGCTCCGTTGCCTCGAAGGCCAGGACCGCTGCGTCGAGCGCGGCTACCTGGAGCTCGCGTACGTGGCCTGCGACCGTCCCGACGTCGCCGAGATCGAGCGGAGCGCAGCGGTCGCGCTCGAGCTCGCGATCGAGTTCGGCGACGCCGACCTCGAAGCACGCGCGCTCGGCGAGAGCGGGTTCGCGCTCGTGTCGCAGGGCCGCAGCCGCGAGGGGTTCGCCCGTCTCGACGAGGCGATGGCAGCGATCACGGCCGGCGAGGTCGCCGATCTCGGCGTCGCGGGGAAGACCTTCTGCGCCATGTTGTCGGCGTGCGACCGCGCCGGTGACATGCGCCGGGCGGAGGAGTGGACACGGGTCGTCGCCGACACGGTGATGGACCGCTACGACGGACGGCCCCGCGTGCTGCACACGCACTGCCGGGCCGCGTATGGCTCCGTGCTGTGCAGCGTCGGCCGCTGGTCCGACGCCGAGGCCGCGATGGTGGAGGCCATCGGTCCGGAGGCGTCGACGTTCGCGTTCCACCGCGCCGAGACGACGATCCGTCTCGCGGAGCTGCGCCTGCTCCAAGGACGGGTCGACGAGGCCGCGGTGCTGCTGCAGCCGTACGAGGACCGGGTCGCCGCGTGCGCGCCGCTCGCGCGCCTGCACGCGATCCGTGGTGAGAACGACGTCGCCGCGGCGGTGATCCGAAGAGGACTGCGCGAGCTGGTCGACGACCGGCTGCGGCGCGCGCTGCTGCTCTCGCTGCTCGTCGAGGTCGAGCTCGCGCGCGGCGACCTCGACGGTGCCGCACGTGCGACCGCTGGGCTGGCCGAGACCGCGACGGGCACCGACGTGCCCGTCGTGCATGCCGACGCGGCGCTCGCCGAAGGACGTCTCGCTGCCGCGCGCCACGACCACGCCGTCGCGATCGAGCACTACGACGACGCGTTGCGCGCGTTGCGCGACGACGAACGTCCCTTGCTCACCGGGACGATCCTGCTCGAGCGGGCCGAGGTCTCGGCGGGCGCGGGCGACACCGCCGCGGCGGTGAGCGAGGCGCGCGCGGCGCTCGCGGTGTTCGACCGGCTCGGTGCGGCGCGCCTCGCCGATCGCGGCGCCGCGCTGCTGCGCGAGCTGGGGACAGCGACCCGCTACCGTCCGCGGCCCGTCGGCGCGGCACTCGAAGGGCTGACCGCCCGCGAACGGGAGGTGCTCGAGCTCGTGCGCGAGGGCCTCACCAACGCCGAGATCGGCGAACGGCTCTACATCAGCCCGAAGACGGCCGAGCACCACGTCGGGCGGGTGTTGACCAAGCTCGGCGTCCGCACCCGGGCCGAGGCCGCGGCGGTCGCGGCCGCGGGCCTCGAGCCCGCGCGCCCGTCCACGCGGTCGGGGCCCTAGGGGTGCAATCGGGGGTATCCCCCGATGTGGCCGGCGGGGGCGTCGTGCGATCGTGCCGACGAGAGGGGCGGCGGGCCCCGGTGACCAGGGAGTCGGAGATGGAGACGAAGGTCGACGAGATCGCCGAGGGCATCTACCGCATCTCGACGTTGGTGCCCGAGGTGGCCGCGCCGGCGGGCTTCACGTTCAACCAGTTCCTCGTGGACGCGGAGCAGCCGCTGCTCTTCCACACCGGCCCGCGGGCGATGTTCCCGCTGGTGTCGGAGGCGGTGAACCGCGTCGTCCCGGTCGAGCGGGTCCGCTGGATCACGTTCGGTCACCTGGAGGCCGACGAGTCGGGCTCGATGAACGAGTGGCTGGCCGCCGCGCCGCAGGCCGAGGTCGCGCACGGCGTGGTGGGCTGCATGGTGTCGCTCGACGACTTGTGTGACCGGCCACCGCGACCGCTCGTCGACGGCGAGGTGATCGACCTCGGCGGCAAGCGCGTGCGTCACCTCGACACGCCGCACGTCCCCCACGGCTGGGACGCCCGGGTGCTCTTCGAGGAGACGACCGGGACGCTCCTGTGCGGCGACCTGTTCACCCACATCGGCGACGGCCCCGCGCTCACGACCGACGACGTGGTCGAGCCCGCCATGGAGGCCGAGGCGATGTTCCGCTCGACGTGCCTCGCCCCGGAGACGACCGTGGTCATGGCGCGGCTCGCGGACCTGAACCCGCGCACGCTCGCGCTCATGCACGGCTCGTCGTTCTCGGGAGACGGTGCCAAGGCGCTCCACGATCTCGCGGCCGCGTACGACGAGCGCTACCTCGCCCGCGTCTGACCGCACGACCGCCGAGTTGGGACGCTCGTCGGCGGATACGACCGATGAGCGTCCCAACTGCGCGTCGAGGACGCGTCAGGGCTTCTTGGTGGTGGTCGTCGTCGAGGGGGCTGTGGTCGAGGGCGCGGTGGTCGACGACGACGTGGTCCGCGGCTGGACCTTGCCCTGACCGTTGTTGACGACCCACTTGCCGTAGCGCGACGCGACGTTCACCTTCGCCTTCGCCACGAGCTTCACCAGCGCCGCCTGCCCGGCGGGGCTGTTCTCGATGAGGCCCGTGCGGATCTCGCTCGCCACCGCGTTCAACGGCACCGCGGCGCGCACGTCCTCCACCTTGATGACGTGCCAGCCGTACTGCGACTGCACGGGCGCGGAGGTCTGGCCCAGCGGCAACGCCGTCATCGCGGCCGCGAACGGCGCGACGGTCTGGGACGCGTCGATGCAGCCCAACGCGCCGCCCTTGTTCGCGGAGCCGGTGTCGGTCGACTTCGTCAGCGCGAGCTGCGCGAAGTTCGCGCCCGCTTTCAGCTGGGCCTCGATCGCGTCGGCCTCGGCCTTCGTCGCCACCAGGATGTGCGAGACGAACCGGCCCGACGGGCAGTTCTTCTGCAGCTGGCTGTCGTAGTCGGACTTGATCTCCGCGTCCGTCGGCGGCTTCCCGAGCGTGCGCACGATCGCGGGAACGCTCGCGTACTGCTTCGTGATCTGGTCCTGGAACGACTTCGGGAACGCGCTGAAGACGTTCGCATCACCGAAGTAGCTCTGCGCCCACTGCGCGGCCGCGTCGCGGTCGTCGCTCGTGATCTTCAAGTGACGGCGGCGCACCTGCTGCGCGGCAACCTGTGTCTCCACGATCGCCGTGATCCACTCGGCGGTGACCTCGGGTGGCAACGACTTCGCGCCGCTGCCGAGCTCGGCGAGCAGCTGCGGATTCGCCTTGATCGTGGCGAGCTGACCGTCGATCGACGCTTGCGTGACGGGCTGACCGTTGACGGTGACACCGGCAGTCGGGCTGGAGCCACCGCACCCCCCGGCGGCGAGCACGAGCGCGAGGAGGCCGGCCAGCGCGACCGTCGTCATCCGTGTCGGCATCACGTGTTCTCGCCCGTCGTCGTCGGAGTTGCGAGTTGAGCACGCTACCGGAGCGCGGGCCGAGATCGCGGTCGCCCTCCGCCGCAGCGGCGGCGTCACACGCCCGCGAGCCAGGTGCCGTGCAGACCCCAGGGCACGCGCCCCGGAACCGCGATCGTCGCGAGCGGTGCATCCGCGGGCCGGGATGCGTCGAGCACCACGAGCTCGCTGCCCTCCGACGCGGTGTCGTACACGAACCCGACCAGCACCTCGCTGCCGTCGCCGGTCGCGACGGCCTGCACCTCGCCGCCGAGACGCGCCGGGCCGAAGTCGAAGCTGGTCACCGCGCCCGTGCGCAGGTCGACGCGCGCGACCGCGCCGGCGACGGTGTAGTTGTCGAACGCGGGCCGCGTCACGTAGACGGCCGCGCCGTCGACGGACGGAACGGGAAAGTCGCACGCGCGGGCGTCGACGTCGTCCTCGCGCACGCGGCCGGTGGAGAGATCGATCGTCCAGCGCCGCAACGACGCCGGCCCGTGGTCGTATGGGTTCGACTCGTCGCGGCTCACGCCCGGCACCGGTCGCCGGCACACGTCGACCTCGACCGTGTCACCGTCGCGACGGGTCGCGGCCACGTGCGAGACGTAACCGGCCGTGACGTCGAACCAGCGTGTGTCGCGACCGTCGAGGTCGGTGAGCCCGACACGCGCACCGTGCTCCGGTACCCACCGAGGTCCGTGTGGGCCGCGCCGCCACGGCAGGTCGAGGACGACGAGGCGGTCGTCGACGAGCGCGACGTCGTGCAGGAACGGCCGGGCCGGAAGCGCGATGCAGCCCCGCTGGCGCCACGATCCGTCGCGTCCGCGTTCGACGATCCGCACGTCGTCGCCGTCCCAATCGGTCGCGAGCGTGACGAGCGCGCCGCTCGCGGGCATGACGACGGCGTGCGGGACCGTGCGCGGCGCGTCGGCACCCAGGGGGGCCAACGTGCGGGCGTCGACCCGCACCGCGGCGCCGAAGTCCGACAGCGCGAGCAGCGCTTCGCCGTGGCGGACCAGCCCTGCCGACGCGGGCGCGTCGACGGTGCCGACGCGTCGGCACCCGTACCAGGCCCGGCCCGCCTCGATCCGCACCGCGTGCAGCATCCCGGGCCCGGTGAACCAGAGCCCGCGCGGCTCGTCACGGCCGCGGTTCGGACCGTTGCGGACGTAGGTGCCCGCCAGCGTGCGCGGCAGCACGCCGTCGACCGCGACCTCGGTCCAGTCGTGGCGCGCGTCGACCGGTTCGTAGTTGCGGTGCAGCGCGGCCGGCGTCGCGGTCATACCGACTGGCGGCGCACCAGGTCCGCGAACAACCCGGGCTGGGACATGAGCTCGTCGAACGTTCCGGCCTGCACGACCTGCCCGTGGTCGACGACGTACACGTAGTCGGCGTCGCGGATCGTCGACAGACGGTGGGCGATGATCACCCGGGTAGCGTCGAGCGCGGTCACGGCAGCGGTCACCTCGGCCTGGGTGTCGTTGTCGAGCGCGCTCGTCGCCTCGTCGAAGTAGACGAGCCGCGGCCGTCGGACGATGGCGCGGGCGATCATGAGCCGCTGGATCTGCCCGCCGGAGAACGTCGTGCCGCCTTCGCTGACCATCGTGTGCAGCTGCATGGGCATGCGCTTCACGTCGTCGGCGAGGCCGGCGGCGTCGAGCGCGCGCCATGCGTCGTCGACGGTCGCGTTCGAGCTCCCGACCACGTTGCTGAGGATGTCACCCGGCATCGGCGCGCTGTTCTGGAGCACGACACCGATCTGGCGCCGGAGCATGCGCAGGTCGATCGTGTCGAGGTTCAGCCCGTCGTAGAGCACGACGCCGCGCTCGGGGCGCTCGAAGCCGAGGAGCATGCGCAGCACGGTCGACTTCCCCGCGCCTGACGGCCCGACCACCGCGGTGCACGTGCCCCGCCGGAAGCGCATCGACACGCCCCGCAGCGTCGGCTCGGCGTCGGCCGAGTAGCGGAAGTGCACGTTGTCGAGCTCGACGTCACCGCTGAGCAGCCCGGGGTCGCGGCGGTCGTCGGCCCCCTCGGGAACGGCCTGCAGGATCGGCTCGAGCCGCTCGTAGAGGGGGACGACCGCGATCGACGCGACGAGCGCGAAGTTGAGCTGGGTCGCCGCCGCGGTGAACTGCGCGAGCGCGGTGGTGAATCCGATGAACGTTCCGGTCGCGATGTCGCCGTGCATCACGCCGCCCGCGACGGCGAACAGCAGCATCGACAGCACGAGCGGCGTCGCCCCGATGACGGTCGCGAGCCAGCAGTACAGGAGCTGACCGTGGTAGTCGGCCCGCTTCTGCTCGCGGAACAGACCCGCCCATTGCGCGAACGCCGGGATCTCACGCCCTGCGATCCGGACCTTCTCGAGACCCTGTAGGAGCTGGTACAGGCGACCGTAGATCGCGCCCCGCTTGAGGAACATCGTGCGCTGGTACCGCACCTGCCGCGCGCTGAGCGCCGCGAGCACGAGGCCGATGGTCACCACACCCGACAGCGCGAACAACGCCAGCACGATCGAGTACGAGAACAGCAGGGCGAGGCTGAAGATCGCGAAGACCGTGCTCAACAACGCGCCGATCGTCGCGTTCGAGAGGATCGTGTTGATCGCGTTGATGCCGTACGCGCGCGACGTGAGATCACCCGTCGAGTACCTGCGGAAGAAGTCGGTCGGGAGTGCCAGCAGCCGGTCCCACACGCCGGCCTGGAGCACCGCGTCGAGGTTGCCCGACAGGCGCACCACGGCGAGCGACCGCGCGTAGGCGAGGAACCCGCCCGAGACGACCGCGGCGAAGAGGAACACCGCGATCCAGGTCAGGTCGCTGCGCGCGTCGGCGGGGATGATGTCGTTGAACACGCGACCCGTCGCGAGCGGGAGCGCGAGCGCGACGAGTCCACCGATCACGCCCGCGACGACGAGCGTCCACAGGGCCTGGCGCTGATGCGCGAAGCCGACGCGCACGAGGTCGCGGAGACCGAGCGGCCGGTTGGGCAGCGGTGTGGAGAACTCGTACGCGGCGTCGCCCAGCGAGTGGAGCACGCTGCGGTCGACCCGACGTTCGCGACCGGAGCGCGGCTCGTAGAGCAGGAAGCCGCGCCGTTGCGGGACGAGGGCGACGGGGTCGCCGGTGTCAGCAAGGAACGCGAGCAGGGGTGTGCTCGCCCGCCGGTCCCAGCCGTCCTCGAGCAGCACCCGCCGGTGGCGGACACCCGACGCCATCGCGATCGCGCTGACGGGGTCGCTGCTGTCGCGGTACGACGAGGGCGGCGCGACGAACTCGATGTCGAGACGGGTTCCGAGATGCTCGCACGCGTCGAGCAGCAGCGCGAGGTGGTCGTCGGACTCGGGACGGCTGGCCGGCGCGCGCTCGGGATCGAGCACGGACGCGACGTCGACGACGGCCCGGTGCAGCACCGCCTGCTGGCGCGCGTAGCGGAGGGCCATCTGCTCGGCCACCACGTCGTCGCCCGCGCGCACGGCTTCGATGACGCGGCCGAGAACGAGCGCGTGGAACCCGGCAAGCCGTTCGCGCACGTTTCGCGACCACCCGTCGGCGAGCGGGTCGTCGACGCGGAGCCGTGACGGCTCGGGCGCGCCGAACCACGTCGCCGCGGGCACGACGACCGCGGGCACCGCGGGCGTGAGCTCCACCGCGGTCGAGCTCCCGATCGTGAGACGACCGGCCGTCACCTTCACGCCCGCACCCTCGGGGAACTCCACCCGCTCGCCGGCGTCGAGCGACACCTCGCCGGGCGCGGGGATCGTGCGCACGTCGAAGCCGGCCTCCTCGACCCGCCCGCCCGCCAGCCGGATCCAGGTCCGCACCGCGGTGCCGACCGAGGCCGCGACATCCGCGCTGGCCGCGACCGCGTGCTCCAGCTCGGGGTTGCCGAGGCGACGGATGCGCGTGTCGGGCACGGCGACGGCGATCACGCTCCAGCCGTCGGGGACGCCCTCGACGGGCAGCAGCAGCCCGCCCGCGTCGACGTGCAGCAGATGATGGCGCCGTCCGCGCGGGTCGACGAGCGTGCCCCGCAACAGGAACACGTCGACCGATCCCTGCTCCACGAGGCAGATCGCGCGCCCGCTCGACAGCGGGAACGGCCGGTTCGCGCCGAGCGGCTCGGCGTCCGCGTCCGCGAAGAGTGACGCGAGCGCCGCGCCCGCGGCGACGGTGTCGGCCATCTCAGCCCCGGCCCACGAGCTCGGCGTACCTGCCGCGAAGCGCCATGAGCTCGTCGTGCGTGCCCCGCTCCACCACGGATCCGCGGTCCAGCACGATGATCTCGTCGGAGTCGCGGATCGTGCTGAGACGGTGGGCGATGATCAGGCAGGTGCAGCCGCGCCGGCGAATGTTGCGGTCGATCGTGAGCTCCGTGCCCGCGTCGAGCGCGCTGGTCGCCTCGTCGAGCACCAGGATCGACGGGTCGAGCGCGAGGGCGCGCGCGATCTCGAGGCGCTGTCGTTCGCCACCGCTGTAGTCACGGCCGTTCTCCGCGACCGGCGCGTGCAGACCGCCAGGTCGCTGCATGATCACCTCGCGTATGCACGCGTCGTCGATCGCGCGCATCACCGCCTCCTCGTCGACGGTGGGGTCCCACAGCGTGAGGTTCTCCATCACGGTGCCCTCGAACAGGTAGATGTCCTGGTCGACGGCCGCGAGCGAGTTCGTCATGACCTCGTGCGCGATCTCGGTCCGCTCGCGACCGTCGAAGCGCACCGACCCCGACCACGGCGCGTACAGCCCGGTCACCAGGCGCCCGACCGTGGACTTGCCACTGCCGGTCGCGCCGATGAGCGCGACGCGTGAGCCCGGCCGCAGGGTCACCGACAGTCCCTGCACGAGTGGCGGAGCGTGCGGCGTGTACCCGAACGTCACGTCGTCGAGCTCGACGAAGCCTTCGAGCTTGCGGAGCGGCTCGTCGGTGCGGGGTCGCGCCTGCTCGGTCATCGTGAGCCGGCGGTCCGGCTCGTAGTTCAGGACGTCCTCGATCTGGGCCATGTCGCCGCGCGCGGTCTGCAGCTGGGTGGCCAGGGTGACGAGATTGGAGATCGGGAGCAGGAACGAGGCCATGAGCGTCGTGAACGCGACCAGCGCGCCGATGCTGAGCGACCCGTCGATGACGAGCACCGCGCCGACCACGAGCACGACGACGGAGTTGAACGCCGACAGCGTGGCCGGCGAGACCGTCAACGTCGCCGTCAGCCGTCCGACCGACTGGCCCGCGTTGACCGCGTGGGTCTGGAAGCCGGCCCACCGGGCGAAGTAGTCCGATTCGGCGCCCTCCGCCTTCAGGCTCTCGATGATGTTGATCCCGCCGAACGCGGCGCCGTCGAGACGGACCTGCTCGTGCTGGAGGAGGTTGTTCGCGTCGATGCGGCGGCGGGCGACGAGCCGGAGCACGACGAGGTTCAGCACCGCGATGCCCACGCCGACCGCGGTGAGCACGAGGCTGTAGAAGAGCATCACCACGACGAACACGACGAGGGTCACGAGGCCGATGAACGCGGTCGCGAGCTGGCCCGACAGCAGCGTCGCGATGTCGTCGTTCATCTGCAACCGCGTCACGAGTCCGCCGACGAAGCGCTGGGCGAAGAACTCGGTCGGCAGCCGCAGGAGGTGCCAGAGGAAGCGGCTCGACGACCGCAGCGCGAGATCGACCTGCAGTCGCACCAGCACGTACTGCTGCAGGTACGTCAGCGCCGCGAGCACGACGAGCGTGAACGCCATGCCGCCGAGGAGCGGGACGACCCAGTGGTCGTTGTTCGCGACGAGCACCTCGTCGACGAAGAGCTGCGAGAACATCGCGACCAGCACCGTCGGGACCGCGAGCCCGATGCCGGCGAGCACCGCCGCCACGAGCCCGCTGCGCGAGCCGCGCACGACGCCGCCCAGCGACCGCGCGAAGCTCGAACGTGCACCGCCGGCTCGGAATTCCGGGCCGGGCTCGAAGGTGAGCACGATGCCCGAGTACGCCTCACGGAACTCCCGGTCGGTGACGACGCGGTGTCCGACCGCCGGATCGTTGAGGTGCACCTGGTCGCCGCGGAAGCGCTCGACCACGACGAAGTGGTTCGCGTTCCAGAACACGATCGCGGGGAGGTGCTGGTCGCGCAGCTCGCCGACGTCCTTGCGGTACCCGTGCGCGTCGAGGCCGTAGGCGCGCGCCGCGCGGAGGAGGCCGGCCGCGTTCGCGCCGTCGCGCGACACACCGCACTCGGTCCGCAGCTGCTCGAGCGGCACGTAGCGCCCGTAGGAGGCGAGGACCATCGCGAGCGATGCCGCGCCGCACTCCGCCTCCTCCATCTGGAGCACGGTGGGGACGCGACGCGACGCCCGCGTCCGGGCGTGATCGTGCTCGGTGGCGGTCACGGCGGCCACGATTCGCCTACGGGAAGAGCATCCGGACGAGGGACTGGCTCTGCACCACGATGTCGCCGTCGACGAGCTGCCCACCGTCGACGGGTAGGTTGCCGCCGGCACGCGACGACCACGCGAACCCGCTGCGGGTGTGCCGGTCGGTCCTGAGCGCGACCTGGACCTCGATCATCGGCTGCTTGCCGAGCAGCACGCTCGTCAGCGCGTTGGTCCCGACCAGCTGCTCGATCGCGCCCGGGCCGACGGGGTACGCACCGATCGACGCGACGCGTCCCCTCACGTAGCCGAGCTCGGAGGCGAGCACGTCGTTGATGTGCACGCGCACGTCCTGGCCGACGCGCAGCTCGGGACGTTGGCGCAGCGGGACGAACACGACGACGTCCGTCGTGCCACCGCTGGGCTCGATCGCGGCGAGGAGCGCCCCACGGTCGACGACCGCGAAGCTCTGCGCGGAGAGGCTGACGACCGTGCCCGCGTCGTGCGCGACGACCGGCACGCGCGCGCCGTCCGGCGTGAGGACTTCGGCGAGCACGTCACCGACCCCGACGTGTCGTCCCATCGCGGCGCGCAGCGTCACGATCTGCCCGGTCACCGGCGCCTGCACGCGCACGAGCCCGCCCCCGCGCACCACCACGCCCTGCGACCCGATCGTGGTCTGCACCCGCCCGACGAAGCCCCACACCGTCGCCACCGCGACGAGCACGAGCAGGCCCGCGAGCACCACCCACACGCGCGGTCGGATGAGGGTCAGGACCCGGTTGAGCTGGTCGGGCGAGAGCTCCGAACGACCCTCGTCCGCGGGAGGACGCGACCCGCTCGCGGGTGCGGGCGCGCCGCGTTCGGGCACCGCGGGCGCGGCCGGGGGCGCCGCGGGTGCGTCGGGTGCCTGGGTCGGCGCGCCCGACGTCGGGTCAGCCATGCCGGCCCTCCTGCTCGCCCTCCTCGGCGCGCGCGCCGACGAGGAACTCGCCGACCGAGCCCTCGTCCCACGGATCCGCTCCGGTTGCGCGGGCGAAGAGGCCCGTGTCGCCACCGCCGAGCGCGCACGCGGCGAGGCCCATCGCCTCGGCCACGAGGTAGAGCGCCTCGTACAGCACACCGACGTTCTTGAGGACCGCCGCGTACGCCATCGACGAGTACTTGAACTGCAACCGGCCGAAGCGCGCGGCGATGAGCAGGCACACACCGAGCGGCGCGTCCGCGGCGAGCATCGCGGTGTCGCGGGCGACACCGGCGAGCGCGCTCGCGATCTCGTCCGCGCACCCGTCCACCCGGTGGAGCTCGTGATCGAACGGTTCGTAGTGGTACAGGCCGGGGTCGATGCCGCGACACGCGACCACGAGCGGGTACAGCTCCAGCTCGTGGAGCGCTCCGCCCGCGGGCACGGGCTTGTCGATCTCGTCGCCGCTCGCATGCGGACGGACGCCGCGCGCTCGGGCAACCCGGAACAGGAGCTCGCCGAGCTGGTCGACGTCGAGCGGACCGAAGTCGCGCCGCGACCGGCGCGCCTCCATGACCGCGGTCAGGCCCGGGTCGGTGTGCGTCCGCGACGCGAGGTCCGGGATGGGAAGGTCGATCGCCGGGCCGGGCGCCCACGCCGGGAGCGAGCGGGCCGGGAGCGGATCCATGCCGCCGCGCAGGCGATAGGTCGCGCCGTACGGACGCGCCGCGCCGCACCAGAGCCGGCTGCGCGAGTGCAGCAGCTGGTCGTGGAAGTCCCAGCGGGTGACCGGATCCACCGCGGGAACCGGCTCTCGGTCCGCGTCCACCAGGATCCCGGAACGCACGAGCGGTTCCGCCCACGCCGCAGGCAGGCCGGAGGTGGCCGCCGGCTTCGGCGCCGCGAGCGTGAGCAACGCGCCGGCGAAGGCGCCACTGATCTCGTCGCGACGGGAGGCGTCGATCGACGACTCCAGTACGAGGACACCGTCGTCCGTGCGGATCAACACGTGGGGCGACAGCGCGACACGCGCGGGGACGAGGGTCGGTTCGTCCGGCAGGTCCGGTACCGCGATCGTCGCAACGACGTCGTCGCCGTCGACGAGGTCGACGGTCAGGAACCCGCGTCGTGCGAGAACGCCGACGAAGTAGCGGTCCTGCGGTGCAGCCAGCAGCACGTCGAGCTCGGCATCGGCCACCCCATCGTCCGCGACGAACGCGTCGAGCAGGGCGCGCCGCTCGTCGGGCACGCGTCCGAGCGCGGCCACGCGGGTACCCCGACCGCGCAACGTCACCCCGCCGTCGTCGCCGACGGCGATCTCCGCCGCGATCCGCACGCGGCGCGCGGGCCGCGCCGACGGGCTCAGAAGAAGACGGCCCACGGGTTGAGCTCCTCCTCCGGAGTCGGACGGTCGACCCACCCGAGCCTCGCGGGGACGTCGTAGAGCCGCCCGGGTCCCAGGCGCGACCACATGTGCCGGAGCCCCGGCGCGACGACCTTCGCGACCGGCACGCCGATGTCGGGCCGGGTCTGGTCGAGCACGTACGACTCGATGCCGACGGCCTCGGTCCGGCGCACGCACTCCTCGATCTCGACGAGCAGATCGGCGTCGCCGCGGGTCTCGTACGAGCCGTTCACCACGACGCGGCCGTCGAGGGCGCGGAAGTAGGGCTCCGACTCGAGCGTCGCCGTGCGCCACCACGACGCCGCGACCTCGTCGAACGCGACGTAACGGTTCGGGCCCTCGCCCCACTTCTCGAAGCTGGCGAGGAACTGCGCGAGCTCGGTGAGCGCGCGCACGACCGCGATCTCGGGGTCGAGATGTGCCCCGAAGCCGAACACGAGCTCCTCGCTCGAGCCCGAACGCCGACGGCTCGCAGCGCACACGACAGGGATGCCGACGTCGTTGGTCAGGTCGAGCGCCCACACGTCGCGGTCCATCGCGTCCAGCCGCTCGCGGATGCGCGGGATGTAGGCGTCCGAGAACGAGTCGAGGTCCACCGCGGGGCGACGGAGCCGGTTGTACCACCAGATCCCCACCGCGTCGCGCTCGACGAGCTCGAGGAAGCCCTGGAGCACCGCGTCCTCGAAGGACGCGCCGGCTGCGTGCCCGTTCGAGTCGGCGATGAAGTAGAGGTCGGTCGCGCTGCGGTAGCCCTTGAAGGACGCGTAGTTGAAGTAGCACATGCCCGTCGGCAGCAACCGCCGGGTCCCGTCGCGCAACGACCAGATCGGCGTCCAGTCGATCGCGGCGTTCGGATCGAAGCGACGAGGGACGAGCTGCGACGAGAACGTGTGCAGCCGGTTGCGCTCGTTGAGCTCGCCACGGTTGTCGAGCTGGTGGTCGGAGAACAGCATCACGTCGTTGGGGTGGATCGCGATCGGCGCCAGCTGCTCGTAAGAGCCGTGCTCGACTGCCTCCTCACCGCGGTACACGCCGGAGTAGCGCTCGATCGCCTCGCACATGGCGCCGAGGCGCGCCTCGAGGTCGGTGCGGCCCTTGCCACCGCTGCGCACCCGCAGGCTCTTGCGCAGGAACGCGAGCCCGTCGTACTGGACCGCGAAGTTGTGACCCGCCGTGTACGCGTGGAGCGTCTCCCCGGTCCCCGACCACACGCGGTCGACCGACTTCACCGCACCCGTGATCGGGCTCACGTGCGGGAGCACGCGCTCGTAGGTCTCCTCGAGCGACGCGGCGCGGTGCGCAGTGTCGTCGGCGCGCCGTCGCGACTCGAGCACCGGCGTGCACGAGCCGACGCGCCGGACGAGGTCGCCGTCGCCACAGCGCGGGCACTGGGGCCGGCGGGTCAGCGTGTGCTCGGTGGTCGCGAGCGTGCGCGTGTCGAGGCTCCACACCGAGCCGGCGAGCGGCACCGGCTCGACACCGGCGACGAAGTGCGCGACCTGCTGCGCGGCGACGGCGTAGGCCATCTCCGCCGACGCGGGATGGCGGGCGCGCGCGCCGGGATTGTCCACCGGGGCGCCGCGCTGCTGCACGAGGTAGGACTCGATGGCCCGGTTCCCCTCGAGGCGCTGGGCGAGGCAGGCCCAGCACCCGGTCTGCCCGGGGACGAACAGCGGGCCGATCCAGACGACCGCGCCCGCGGGCTTCACGAGGAGCCACGGCCGGCCGGTCGCGAGGGCGAGCTCGTTGTGCTCGGCGAGCGCGGCGTCGAGGTAGTCGTCGACCGCCAGCACGTCGAGCGCGGCTTCCGTCGTGTCCGTGACCGCGACGCCCGCGCGCTCCACCGCGGCGCGGAGTGACGTGGCATCGACGCTGTGCCCGATGACGCGCACGGCGTTCGTCACGAGCCGCGACGCCGCGCGCGAGGGCTCGACGCCGGCGAGCCGCCAGTGCGCGGCAGTGCCGTCGTCGGTACCCGGCGCGTCGTCGGCGAGATATCCGTCTCGCGCGAGCAGCTCGAGCGCGTGGTACGCCTCGACCGCGGACACCTCGCTTGCGACCCGAGCGACGATGTCGTCGGACGTGCGCACGCCGTCGAGGAGCGGCGCGACCGCGCGCTGTGCCGGCTGCGTCAGCACGAGGGACGCGTCCTCACTGAGCAGGAATGTGCCCACGCCCTCCACGTGCTCGACCACGAAACGGGGATCGAAGCGGGGAGCGGCCGACGATGCGGCCACTCCCCACCCCGGCTCCGCGTTGACGGTCAAAGGGTCTCGCCGCTGGCCGCACCCGTGCAGCAGCAACACGTGCAGCCCGCGCCGGCGACGCTCTCGAGCTCCGAGTCGCTGAGCTCACCACTCGGCTTCGGAGGCAGCGCCACCACGTACGTCGCGTTCGGTCCACGGCCCTGGATGTGCCAGTCACCCGCGTGCGCGTTCGGGTCCTCGATCACCTTGACCGCGTAGCCCTTGGTCGCGTCACCGAGCCCGTACTGCTCGAGGATCGGCGTCGGGTTCGACATCAGCTGGCTCTTGAACTGGTCGTCCGACCACGCCTTGGCGATGACCTTGGACCACGCTTGCGACACGTCCTGCATCAGCAGCTCCTTGTCTCTTCCGGGTTCCTTGCTCGGTTCCCAACCCAGCCGTCGTGTCTCGACCGGGTCGGGACGAAGGTTGAGGACCAAGGGCCCGAAATTCAGCTGCCGGCAGCGTTTCCCGCGAGCACCTGACGCGCCGCGTCGACCATGTCGAGCTCACCCATCACGGACTGCGCGAACACGCCGAGCTGGTCGACGAGCTCGGCCTCCGGCACGATCCCCCAGGGCAGGTGCCACACGAGGTACTCGAGGCCGGCGTCGACCATGCGCTCGACGCGCGCCCGCACCTCGTCGACGGTGCCGCCGACGATCATCCCGGACTCGAGCAATCGCGACGCGACGGTCTCGCCCGGTTGCGGCACCGGCCCCGACTCTCCCGGGCGGCGCATCCCTTCGAGGAACCCGAAGGACTGGTACCAGTCCCGCCAGATGAAGTCGTTGTGGCGCGCAGCCTGACGCTCGAGATCGCCGGGACGCTCGCACAGCATGAAGCTGCGCACGATCCCCACCTTCTCGCCCGGCGCGACGTCGTGACCCGACGCGAGCGCGACCTCGCGGTACCGGCGCGCGAGCTCGAACACCGCGTCGTCGGGCGTCGTCAACATCGTCGGGATGATGCCTTCGCGCGCACACCACTCGACCGTGCCCGCGCTCGTCGAGTTGCCCTGGAAGATCGGCGGATGGGGCTGCTGGTACGGCTTGGGCACGACGCTCACACCCACGACGCGACCGTCGTCGTCGACCTCGCCCGGCACGCCGAAGCGCCGAGTCACCTCTGCGGGCGGCCACGCCGCGATGCCCTCGTCGTAGGGAGCGGGCACCTCGTACGACGGGCCCTTGTACTGCAACAGGTCCTGCGTCCACGCCATGCGCATGACACGGAAGTGCTCCGCGAACAGGCGACGATTCTCGAGATCGGCGTCGCGGTCCGCGAACGACGCGGTGCGCGCGTGCATGCGTTGGCCGAGCACGTCCACCCATCGATGCTGGTACCCGCGCGCGAGGCCGACGAAGAAGCGTCCCTGGAGCATGTGGTCGATCATCGAGCACCGCTCGGCGAGGCGGATAGGGTCGTGCGTCGGCAACACGAACCCGAGCTGGCCGTGGTGCAGGCGCGTCGTGTGCTGCCCGAGGTAGAGGTCGTAGAGCCCGGGATCCGGTGAGAGCTCGAGCCCTTCCGAGTGGAAGTGGTGCTCGGTGTGCGAGAGGCCCCAGTAGCCGAGGTCGTCGAGCACCTTCGCCAACCGCATGAGGCTCGCGAGCATCTCCTGGAACGCGTCGTTGTCACGTCCGATCGGCCGCCGGCGCACACGCGCCTCCGCGTCACCGACCGACGGATGGACCTGGACGATCACGCGCGTCGGCACCTGCGCCTCCCTCGTGGCGGCGAAGCGCCGCCTCCAGACCCCCACTCCGACCCCGGAAGCACTCGGCACGCGCCGCCTCGGAGTTGAGGGTCAAGGTGCGAGACGAGGTGCCGATGGTCACCCGTCAGCCGTCGACCGAAGGCAAGGTTCAATGACCGCAACCGTGCAATCGCAGGCACAGGCCTCCGTGCCGGGCCGCACCGCAGGCAAGCAGCGGAGCGCGCTCGGTGTGATCGGCCTCACGATCATCACGCTCGGCATCTACAGCCTGGTGTGGCTGTACAAGACGTTCCAGGAGATGAAGGACTGGAGCGGCGAGGGCGTCGGCGGCCTGGTCGGCCTCCTCCTCGGATTCATCCCGTTCGTGACGCTCTTCCTGATGCCGTCCGAGGTGAAGAACCTCTACGAGCGTGACGGCGCATCGTCGCCCGTGAGCCCCGCGACAGGACTGTGGGTGCTGCTCCCCTTCATCGGTGGCCTCGTGTGGCTGTTCAAGGTGCAGGGCGCGCTGAGCAACTTCTGGGCCAGCCACAGCTGAGCCACGTCCGCGCACGTCCCGTCCGGCGCGTCGCGCCGGGCGGGACGTGGCGTCAATGACAGGTGCCCGAGAAGCTGTCGGTGAACGCGGAGCCGGCCGCGCTGTTCGCCTCCCGCGGACCGAGACCCGTCTGCGACTTCCCCCCGGTCCCACGACCGCACGTGTACCGCGGGTGGTGCGTCACCCCCATGATGCACGGCTGGTGGGTGGCCGCGAGATCGGCGCGCAACCACCGCTCCTGACCGTCCCCGGCGAGGCACGACACCTTCGTGCACTCCGGGTTGAGCACGACGACGTGCCACGACCCGACGTCGTAGGAGTAGAAGCCGAACGGTCCGTGCGCGGCCGCGCCGAAGTACGCGTCATAGCCCTCGCCGTTCAGTGCGACGGTCGACTGGTGCTCGTGGTTTGCCCGGCGCGGGGTGCGTCTTCGCCTTGAGCTGCCCCCACGACTGCGCGTACGACTGCTGGAACTCGGCGAGCAACCCGTTCTCGTACTGGTTGTCACCGACGGTCTGCACGACGCCGATCGCGGCATCGTTGCGGATCAGCGCGGCCGTGTTCGCCTGCTGACACGTCGTCGCCGTCACCGCGGCGCCCGGCTTGCACGCGATGTCGCCCGCGAGCGCCATCACGATCCCACTCGGCGGGGGCGGCGGTCGACACGACGCCGCCGACACCGCCAGCGCGCCTGCCAGGACCGCGAACGCAACCCCACCCGCCGCCACCCCGCGGCCCGCATCGGCCCCCCGGATGGATCCCCTGCGGCCCCGGACCCTCGGGGCGGCGTGAGCTTCGCGCGACCGAGATTCGTCGCGCCCGTCGCGCCCTCGCGCTCAGCCGAGCGAGAACCCGTCGTGCTCCCCCACCGCGGGCACGGCCGTGTCGGACCGGCGGGGGTGACGGGTGAGCAGCGCGGGGAGGTCGGGGACGACGCCGGCCGTCGTCTTCACGTACACGCCGCGCGCCACCAGTTGCTCGTGGTGGACGGCCTGCTCCGGTGTGAGCACGGGCGAGACCGGCGCGTCCTCGGCCCGAAGGCGCGCGAGCGCGTCATCGAGGTCCATCGAGCGCACCGCGGCCGCGACCCGCCGGTTCACCTCGCCGACCGACGCGAGACGTGTGGCGAAGTCGGTGTCGGCGAGGTCACCGAGATCGAGCGCGCGACAGATCGACTGCCACAGTCGCGTCTCCGCGAGCACGCCGAGCGCGACATATGCGCCGTCGCGCGTCTCGAACGCGCCGTAACCCGGAGATCCCGGCGCGCGCTCCTCCGACGACGCGTGCGCGGTGCCGCTCGACGCCCCGACCCACCACGCGACGACGTCGGCCATGCCGACGTCGATGCGCTCGCCCTCGCCGGTCGAGAGCTTGCGCGCCCACGCCGCGCAGATGAGCACCGCGCACATGGTGCCCCCCTCCAGATCGGCGGCCGGGAGACGGGGCGTCGTCGGCGCGCGCTCGCCGGGACGCAGCGGTAGCAGCGCGCCCGCGAGCGACTGGTAGTTGAGATCGTGACCGGGCACGTCCCGCCACGGACCGGTCTGGCCATAGCCGCTCAAGGAGCAGTAGACGACGTCGGGGTTGCGCGCGACGACCGCGTCGTAGCCAACGCCGAGGCGGTCGGCGACCCCCGGCCGCCATCCGTCGCACACCACGTCGGCGACGGTCGCGAGCTCCAGCGCGCGCTCGACGTCGCCGTCGGTCTTGAGGTCGAGCTCGATGCTGCGCTTGCCCCGTGCGATCTGCGCGAACAGCTCCGGGTACGCGCGCATCGGGTCACCGCCCGGCGGTTCGACCTTGAGCACCTCGGCGCCGAGGTCGGCCAGGATCTGCGTCGCGTGCGGCATCGGTCGCCACACCGAGAAGTCGAGCACCCGCATGCCGTCGAGCAGTCCCACGGCCGTCGATCCTCGCACGTGCGTTCACGCGCCGTCGTCGAGGAGATGACGCCAGCCGCCCGCGATCCGCTCGAGCCACCACGCGGGCGCGTGGTCGACGAGGTTGCCGATGTGCGAGTAGTCGTGCCATCGACGGATGAGCCCGTCATCGACCTCCATCACCGACGTGAACGGATGGTCGACGACCTCGCCGGTGTGGAAGCACCACTGCTCGACGTGCTCGGTGACGACGAGCTCGCCCTCGGCCAGCATGTGCCGGGGCAGGTGGTGGTAGCCATCGAGCGGCTCGATGCCGAGCCGCAGGCGGGCGATGATCTCCGCCGGTCCGGTCGCGCCGGCCCCGTCCACGCCGACGTCGGTGTAGTGCGCGGACGGGGTGAAGAACGTCGCCATCACGGCCCAGTCGCGGCGGAAGTGCGCGTCCCAGTAGCGCTCCACCACCTGCTTGTTGCGGGCCTCGACCGTTCCCATCTCGGGTACCTCCACGACGTTCGCCGGCCCACCGAAGTCTGGGCCTTGGGACCTATTGTCTCGTTCATCACATTCAGGCAGATTGTGGACTCCGGCACCGGAGCCGGAGTGGGGCAGGGTGAGGGCCGTCCCCGGCCGGGAGCTCCCGGCCGGGGACGCTGCTCGCTCGCCGCGCTCGATCTCCATCTCTCATCCCGGGAGGCCACCGGCCAGCGGGTCGATGCGCAGCCGGGTCAGCACCAGGTGACGGATCCGCCAGCCGTCGCGTTCGCGCGCGTACTCCTCCCGGTAGTGCCCGAACCCCTGGAGGCCCTTGGGTGGGCCCTCCCCGGGCCAGGTCAGGTAGTCGAACATGGCCCAGATCCCGGTCGCGGTGTCGGGCCCGGTGATGGTGATCTCGGGCATGTGGCCGTGGTGGGTCGTCACCACGCCCTCGAGGATCGGCGGTAGGAACGCCAGGATCTCCTCGCGGCCGTGCTGGACGAAGCCGTCGGCGTCCATCACCGCGTCGGCCGTGAACACGTCGCCGAAGCCGTCCCAGTCCTTGGTGTCGAGGCAGCGGAAGTAGCGCGCCTTGAGCTGCTTGATCTCCTCGATGTCGAGCAGTCGCGCCAGCGCGTCGTCGGCCATCGATCCTCCGCACGTCGTCCACGGCACCGCGTGGTCGACGCGGCGTCGCCTCGTTGGCGTGCGCACGCTTGCCGACCCGCTGGTCGGGGCGCAACCGTCGCCGCCGCGGGTCCGGAGGCGATCGGGGGCGTCGTCGTGTGCACGGGCGGGCGACGGCGGGCGCGCGTTCCGCGACAATGAGCGGCAAACGGGTCCGGCAGGGAGCGCAGGGTGGACGGTGTGGAAGGGCTGGCCGCGGCCGTGGCCGCCCACGGTCTCGCGACCTCGCGGCCCACCCTCCCGCGTGAGCCGCTCGACGACGTCGCGTGGCGCGCGCTGCTGGAGGGCGTGGCCCACGGCCGGATCACCGGATGGTTGGCACGCGCCATCGCGGACGGCTCGCTCGCCGTCACGCCGGCGCAGGCCGACGAGGCCGCGACGAGACACCTGTCGGCGACGGGGCTCGTCGCCCTGCTCGAGAGCTTCCTCGCCGAGCTGGTCGGGATGCTCGACACGAGGAGCATCGAATCGCGCGTGCTCAAGGGTCCCGCGGTCGCCCGCTTGGACTATCCGGACCGCCGGCTGCGCACCTTCGGCGACGTCGACCTCCTCGTGCGCGGCCACGACTTCGACCGTGCCGTCAGCGCGCTCGAGCACGCCGGCCTGCAGCGCCGTTTCGTCGAGCTGCGCCCCGGATTCGACGCCCGCTTCGGCAAAGGGGTGCCGCTCGCGCGCGGCGACGGGTTCGAGCTCGACCTGCACCGTACCTTCGCCGACGGACCGTTCGGCCTCCGCAGCCGGCCCGACCAGCTCTTCCACGACGGCGTGCACGTCGACGTCACGGGAACGCCGATGCTGGCCCTCTCGCGTGAGGATCGTCTCGTGCACGCGTGCTTCCACGTCGCGTTGAGCGGTGACCTGCGCCTGTCATCGGTGCGCGACGTCGCGCAACTGGTGCTCGCAAGGGAGCTCGACGTCGACCGAGTCCGCACCCGCATCGAAGGTTGGCACGCCGATCCGGTGCTCGCGCGTGGCATCACGCGCACGTGGACGAAGCTTGCGCTCGCAGAGCGCACGCCACTCGTCGACTGGGCCGAGCACTTCGAGATCGACGGATCCGCGCGGCGCGCCCTCAGCGCGTCCGCGGGCGCCGGCGCGGGCTGGCCGATGAAGGCGCTCGAGGGCTGGCGCGCGGTACCCGGGTTGCGCTCGAAGCTGGCCTACACGGGCGCGCTGGTGTGGCCCAGCGCGTCGTTCATGCGGGAGCGGCAGCTGGGCCGAGCGACGCGCTGGAGGGGCGCGCTGGCTCAGGTTCGTCCGTGGCTGCGGCTGGACGAGCAGCGGCATCGACGATCAGCCCGCGCTCGCTGAGCACGGACACGAGCGCGACCACGTAGGCCCGGACCTCGCCGTCGTCGGTCGTGAACACCTCGACGATGTCGGCGACGATGTCGTCCACGGTCGCGACGCCGTCGAAGCACTGCCAGACGAGCGCGCTCGTCTGGTCGAGGACATGGAACCGGCCGCCGGCTCGGTCGTGCACCACGACGTCGTCGCCGAGCTCCGCCACGACGACGCCCGGCGCGTGGACCGGGATCACGCGGTGGTCCCGGAGCCGACGTTCGCGAGCGCGCGCCGGACGAGCGCGCACGCGGTGTCGGTGTCGCTGTAGTGCAGGCGGTAGCAGGGCACGTCGCGTGCGAGCCGGACCGCGGTGTCGAGGCCACGTTGGTCGAGACGCTCACCGTTGAAGCACTGCTGGACGAGCAGCGACATCGCGTCGGCTTCGTCCAAGCGTTCGAGCGCGCTCGCGGTCCCCGCGCGGTGCTCGACACCGATGACGCATCCGGTCGTGCCACCCGCCGCGAGCGCGTCCCGCCGGATGCTGGTCGCGGGGACGTGCCAGTGCGCGTGCGTCGCCCCGTGCGCGGCGACGCCGACGCGTCGCAGCTCGGGGAACACGTGGTGCGAGCCCGGCTTGATCGTGAGCGGCTTGTGGTACGGCGCGATGCGCAGCGTGTCGGCATCCACCGCGACGACCTCGTCGGCGACGTAGCCCAAGCCGTCGCGCACGAGGGCGGTCGTGAGCGTGGTCTTCCCCGAGCCGGACGGCCCGACGAGCATCGCGACGCGATCGCCGACGCCCGCCGCGGCGGCGTGGAGGACGAGCCCGCGCGCCGTCGCCCGCTCGACCGTGGCCCGGTCGAGCGCGCCGAACAGCGCCGACAGGGCCGACCACGGCTCGCCGGCGGTGGTCAGCAGCCGGCCGTCGCGGTAGATCGCGAAGCGAGGGTCGCGGCGCTCGCCCCGGTCGCGCACCGACAGGTCGAGCGGCTGGTCGCCGGCGTCGGGCGCAGCCGGGCCGGCGGGGCCGTCCTCGGGGGTCCGGAAGGGGGCCAGGAGCGCGAGGAGCGCGGGCCCGATCGGCGCCTCGGTGTGGCGGACCCGGAACGAGAAGCCGAGCACGGACAGCGGCGGCGACTCGAACCCCCAGAACACCTTGTCGAGCCGGGCCAGGGAGCGGGCGGTGCGGACGTCGGTGCCGTGGCCGAGGACGGTGTGGCGGGGTCGTCCGACCATGACCGTCCCGAGCACGACCGCCCCGGCCCCGGCCACGGCCAGGTTCTTCGGGTCCCCGCCGGTGAAGGGCAGGCTGCCCCCCGCGACCTGCTCACCAGCGACGGCCGCCCCCGGGTCGTGCCGGCCCGACGAGGTGAGATCGGCGGCTCCAGGCTGCTGGCCAGGGACCGGGCCGCCCTCGGGCACGTCGCCGGACGGCGGGGGAACCGGCGGCGAGCCGGCCTGACCGAACGCGGGCACGTCGAAGCTCCGCACCAGAGGCAGGCCGGCGACAATCGCGCCCGCCGCGGCCCCTTTGCGAAGGAACTCCCGACGGTTCTGTCGATCCATGCCCCGCTACTACTCCCGCGCCCGCGAGGGGAATTTGCCAGAACGTACCCAATTTCGCAACGTGCCCGCGACAAAGCGCGTCGAAACGCCACGCTCCATGACCATGCGGTGACCAGGGACACGTCCGGTTTCGCATCGTGACGCGACCTATCACGCTCCGCGAGATGTCACGTGCGGCGCGACTTGACGACGAGATCACTACATTCCGCGTCATGCCGGACTTCGATCCCATCGCCACGCCCGCGATCCGTCGCGCTCCGCACCTCGAGCCGGCGTTCGTCCACGACGCGCAGGACAGCGTCGCCGCGACGCGACTCGCCTCCTACCGCGACGCGCACGGCCGCGCGCCGAACGTGCTCGCGATCCTGATGGACGACGTCGGCTGGGGCGACTTCGGGTGCTACGGAGGTGGCGTCGCGGTGGGCGCGCCGACGCCCAACATCGATCGTCTCGCACGTGATGGGTTGTTGCTCACTTCGTGTTACTCGGAGCCGTCGTGCACGCCGTCGCGCGCGTCGCTGCTGACCGGCCGGTTGCCGATGCGACACGGCCTGCAACGTCCACCGATGTACGGCGAGCCCGGCGGCCTCGAAGGCGAGGTCACGATGGCCGAGCTCCTGTCGTCGGCCGGCTACGTCACCCAGGCCGTCGGCAAGTGGCACCTGGGCGAGAACGAGGCGTCGCAGCCCCAGCACTGCGGGTTCGACGACTTCTACGGCTTCCTCTCCGTGTCGGACATGTACACGGAATGGCGCGACCCGTACTTCTTCCCCGAGGTCGTCTACTCCGAGGCGCGCACCGAATGGGTGCGTAATCTCCCGTTCAACAAGTGCTTCGTGCACGCAACCCGCGGCGGCACGCTCGAGAACGTGGAGGAGGTGACGATCCCCGTCCTGTCGCTGCTCGACGACAAGTGGGCTGCGTACTCGGTCGACTTCCTCGAGCGCATGGGCGGCGAGCAACGGCCGTGGTTCCTCTACCACTGCACGCGCGGCGCCCACTTCGACAACTACCCGCACGAGCGGTTCCTCGGCAGCTCACCGGCCCGGCACCCGTACAAGGACACGCTCGTCGAGCTCGACGACATCGTCGGCCGGCTCGTCGACGCGCTGCGCCGCACCGGCCAGCTCGAGCACACGCTGATCTTCCTGTCGTCCGACAACGGGCCCGAGATGGAGACGTGGCCCGACGCCGCGTACACGCCATTCCGGTGTGCGAAGGGATCCACCTGGGAGGGCGGGGTGCGGGTCCCGGGGATCCTCTCGTGGCCGGGCATCGTCGAGCCGGGCCGCTCCTCCGACGGCCTCTTCTCGTTCACCGACCTGCTACCGACCGCGCTGGCACTCGCCGGTGCGAGCGAGCGTGTGCCCGACGACCGCTACATCGACGGCATCGACCAGACGTCGTTCCTGGTCGCGCCCGACGGTCGCTCGAACCGCAAGTACCAGTACTACTGGCTCGGTCAGATGTTCTCGGCGCTGCGGGTCGGCGAGTACAAGTTCATGCTCGGGTCGATCTCCGACGACGACCGCGACGTCCACGGCGGGGGCGGGTTCACCGGCCGGGTCGAGAGGTATCCGTACGGCCGGGTCTACAACCTCTACCTGGATCCCAAGGAGCAGCACTCGTACGCGATCCGCAAGCTCGCGTACCTCGACACCTTCCTCGCCGGCGTCCGCGACCACGTCCGGACGTTCGCCCCGCCCTACCAGGCCAAGCTCGTCGTGGGCTTGAACGTGTAGACACCCCGCCAGTTGGGACACACGGATGGTGGGTGGCACGGAGCGGCGCAAGACTGAGCGCATGAGCACATCGGCGGGACTGGTCGACACGCTGCGGCGTCTGCACACGGGAGCCGAGCCGCTCGTGCTGCCGAACGTGTGGGACGCGGCGACGGCGAAGACCGTCGCGGCGGCCGGCTTCCCCGCGGTCGCGACGTCGAGCGGCGCCATGGCGGAGAGTCTCGGGTTCGCCGACCACCAGCAGGCGCCGGTCGACGAGATGCTCGCCGCGGCGCGGCGCGTCGTGCATGCCGTCGACGTGCCCGTCACCGTCGACTTCGAGGCCGGGTACGGGCTCGAGCCCGACGTGCTCGCGGCACGCCTGGTCGCCGCGGGTGTGGCCGGCTTCAACATCGAGGACACCGACCACGACCGCGGCACGCTGAGCGACGTCGACGCGCACGCGGAACGGCTGCGTCACGTGCGGGCCGCGGTCGACGCGTCGGGAGCGTCGCTGGTGATGAACGCGCGCGTCGACGTCTTCATCAGAGACGGCGACCACGCCGCGGTGCTCGACGACGGGATCGCGCGCGCCCGGGCCTACGCGGCGGCCGGCGCCGACTGCGTGTACCCCATCGTCCTCGCGGACCGCGAGCTGATCCGCACCTTCGTGGACGCCCTCCGTCCCACGCCCGTCAACGTGCTCCTCACCCCGGCCGCGCCCACGATCGCGGAGCTGCGCGAGCTCGGCGTCCGCCGGATCAGCGTCGGCGGCGGGATGTTCCGCGCCATGGGCCGGTTCGTGCGCGACGCCGTCGCCGCGCTGCACACCGGCGACGCGTCGGTGCTCTTCGGCGCCCGCGCCTGACCGCGGTCAACCCGCCGCGATCATCACGAGGCCGATCAGGCCCACGACCAACCCGACGAGCTGGAGACGAGTCGCGCGTTGATGGAGGTACCACCACGCGTGCGCGACCGTGAAGCCCGGCGTCAACGAGACGACCGGCGCGACGGTCGCGATGAGGCCCGCGCGCACTGCGACGAGAAGCGCCGTTGACGCGAGCACGTCCAGGCCGCCCGCGGCGAGCGATTGGAGCCGTGACGCGCGCGGCATCGCGAACGGTGTGCGGACGAGGCGCGCCACGATCACGACGCCGCACAGCGCGGCGCCACGCGCCGCGAGCACCGGCCAGAACCCCGAGCCGTGCGACGTCTCCGCGAACAGGATGAACGACGATCCGAACCCGACGCCGGCGGCGACGGCCAGCGGCAGCGCGCGGGTCGTCCAGTGCCCGCGCTCGGACTCGCGCTCGATCGAGACCAGCCCCCCCGCCACGATCGCGAGCACGACGCCGACCACTGCGAGCAGCGAGGGACGCTCACCCGTCGCGAGGCCCCACACGACGGGCAGCACCGCGCCGATGACGGCGGCGACGGGAGCGACCTGACCGATCTGACCGATGGCGAGCGCCCGGTACAGCGCGCCGAGCGCGACGACGTTGAGGAGACCCGATCCCGCGCTCATCACGAGGTCGGTCGTGGTCGCGTGACCGCCGGCGGCCAGCGCGACGACGACCGCGCCCGCGACCGCGACGAGCTGGACGAGGGTGAGCACGGCCAGGGTGCGGGCCTGCTTCGAGGCAAGGCCGCCGAGGAAGTCGCCGGATCCGTACGACATCGCGACGACGAGACCGACCAGGACGGGCACGGCAGGAGGCTAGGCAGCGGACCGGGCCCGGCCGGCGACCCGGCACTCCCGCCTCGCCGCCGAGACGGCCCGCCGGGTGGTTCCGGCGGGCCGCCCTACGGAAGTCCCGGTCGCGGTCGATAGGCCTTGAGCGGACCGTCGAGCGGTCCGCTGGGTCCGTTCGATGCGGGAAGTGCGCCATGGCGCCAGATGTCGATCCGGTGGCGCTGGCCGCGCTGCGCTCCTATCACGTGCTCGACACCGAGGCGGAGGTCGCGTACGACGACATCGCGCGGCTGGCCGCGGCCGTGTGCGGCGCCCCGCAGGCCGCCATCGCCTTCCGCGACGCCGGCCGTTGGTGGTGCAAGGCCCGCGCCGGCTCGCTGCCACAGGTCTGGCCGCCCGGGGGTCCCGGCGTTCCGGGTGACGGCTGGGTTCCCGTCACCACACCCGACGGCGTCGTCGTCGGCCAGCTCGCGGTCTTCGGGCGGGGCGGGCGCCTCTCCCGCGACGAGCTCGACCTCCTCGCCGCCATGGCGCGGGTGGTGACGACCCTGCTCGAGCTCGGCCGGCCGTCGCAGTCGGCGGGCATCCTCGTGCTCGACTCGGCGGCGAACGTCCGGTACGCGACCCCGGCGCTCGAGCGCCTGCTCGGCCGCGACATCCGGGACCACGTCGGCACGAGCGTCCTCGAGTACATCCACCCCGACGACGTCTCCCGCGCCCTCGAGGCGCTCGAGCGGGCCACGTCGTTCGGAGGCGACATGCTGCCGATGGACGTGCGCGTCGCCCACGCCGACGGGTCGTGGCGCCTGGTCGAGGTCCTGGCCGAGAACCGGCTCGACGATCCGGCGATCGCGAGCATGGTCTTCACGATCTCCGACGCGTCGACGCGCTCACGCAGCGACGCGCTCGTCGCCGGTGAAGCGCTCGTGCTGGAGCTCATCGGGCGCGGCGCGCCGCTCGAGCAGACGCTGCTCGCGATCGCGGAGCTGCTCGAAGACCAGATCCCGGACGCGCGCTGTTGCGTGACGGTCGCGGACGAAGCGGAGCGCGAGCTCTCCGCGGTCGCGGCGCCGACGCTCGACCCTGCGGTCGTGGCCCGGCACCTGCGCCTCCCCATCGGTCCCGACGCGTCACCGTCGGGCGAAACCGCGTTCCGCCGTCACGGGGTCGTCGTGACCGACATCGTGACAAACCCGCGGTGCGAGCACGTGCACGACCTCGCGGCGGCGCACCGGCTCGCAGCGTGCTGGGCGAACCCGATCGTGAGCACGTCGGACCGGCGCGCGCTCGGCGCCGTCACCTCCTATCACGCGACCTCGGGCCGGCCGCGACCGGAACAGGCCCACATCCAGGAGCTGTGCGCGAACCTGGCCGCGGTCGCGATCGAGCGCCACCGGGCCGAGGCCGCGTTGCTGCACCACGCCACCCACGACGCGCTCACCGGGCTCCCCAACCGCACGCTGTTCCTCGACCGTCTCGACCACGCGCTCGAGCGGTGCGAGGGCACGCTCGCCGTGCTCTTCCTCGACGTCGACCAGTTCAAGCTCGTCAACGACAGCCTCGGCCACGTGGCCGGCGACCACCTGCTCGTCGCGCTGGCCGAACGGATGCGCACCGTGCTCCCGCGCACGTGCACGGTCGCCCGCTTCGGCGGCGACGAGTTCACGGTGCTGTGCGAGGACGTGCAGGACCCGCGTGACGCGGTCGTGGTCGGCGAGTCGCTGATGCAGGCGTTCCTGCGTCCGCTCCAGGTCGGCGACGGCGAGGTGATCGTGACGTTGAGCATCGGCATCGCGCTGCCGACGCGCGCCGGAGAGTCCGCGCACACCCTCCTGCGCGACGCCGACGCCGCGATGTACCGGGCCAAGGCCCGGGGCCGGAACCGAATCGAGCTCTTCGACACGGCCATGCGGACCGCGGTGGTGGAACGACTCGAGATGGAGCGTGCGCTGCACCGGGCCATGGCCCGCCACGAGCTGCGTCTGCACTTCCAACCCGAGGTCCGCATCGCCGACGGTTGCGTCGTTGGCACGGAGGCCCTGCTGCGGTGGGAGCGTTCAGGGGTCGGGCTCGTGCCGCCCGACGTGTTCGTCCCGGTGGCGGAGGAGATCGGCCTCATCGTGCCGATCGGCGAGTGGGTGCTCGCGGAGGCGTGCCGTCAGGCCGCCCGCTGGACGCGCGACCACCCCGAGCTCGTCGTGTGGGTGAACGTGTCGCCGGTGCAGCTGGCCCGGGACGACTTCCCCGATCGGGTCGACGGGATCATCCGCGCGTCGGGGGTCGCGCACGACCGGATCGGGTTGGAGATCACGGAGGGCGCGCTCATGCAGGACGCCGACGCCGCGGTGCTCACGCTGCGGCGGCTCCGTCGGCTCGGTGTGCACCTGGCGATCGACGACTTCGGCACCGGGTACTCGTCGCTCGGCTATCTCAAGCGCTTCCCGGTCGAGATCGTGAAGATCGACCGCTCGTTCGTCGCGGGACTGGGTGTCGACGACGACGACACGTCGATCGTGACCGCGGTCGTGCAGCTCGCACACGCGATCGGCCGCCGCGTCGTCGCCGAAGGGGTCGAGACGCGCGCGCAGCTCGAGCACCTGCGCGGGCTGGGCTGCGACGACGCGCAGGGCTATTTCCTCGCGCGTCCGGCGCCGGCGACGACCGGCCTTCCCGACGTCCTCGCCGGCTGACCGCGCGCCGTCGGGCGGACCGACGTTCTCCGTGCGCCGCGCGTGGCCTGCGGGGAAGAACTACCCCGACGAAAGAGGCAGCGTTGACGCACGGGTTTCGCCCGGGTCGGCGGTACCGTCGTCCGTGGGTCTCACCGAGGAGGCTCACCCAGTCGAGTAAGGCCCCGACCGAACCGGTCGGGGCCTTTCTCGTTGCTCGACGTCTGCGCCGCGCGTCAGCTGCGCGTGCGCGCGATCCCCGCGCGCGTGAGCACCTCCGGGGTGACGCCGGCCTCGCGCCAGGTCGGCCACGTGATGCCCTTTGCGTCGCCGTATGCGGCGGCGACCTTGATGAACGCCTTCTCGAGCCCGGCGATGTCGATCGGCTCGTCGAGCGCGTCGAGCTCGGCTTCGAGATCGCGCCGCTCTTGCAGGAGCTGCAACCGTTGGATCGCGCTCGCGGTGTCGATCGAGTCCTCGATCACGGCGAGTCGTTTCTGGATCGAGTCCGGTGTGCGCCGCCGACCGCGACGCGGCGCGGTGGCCTCCAATGCTTCGAGATACTCCTTCACGACGCGGGACTGCTCGCGGCCCTGCGCCAGCGCCTTCTTGTGCTCCGGAGACATGGTCGATTGCTTCCGCGGCATGACGGTCCATTCGTCGACTCGGGGGATTCGCCGTCGAACGATAGTCGGCTTCCCGGGCCCGACGACTTCATCCCTCCGCCGGGTGAGCAGCGCATCTTTCCCGCGGTCCGGGGGCGCGACGGACCTCGAGACAGACCTCACAGATCCCTGACATCAGCATCTCGGTGGCTTGAACATCGGGCCCTACGTTCCGGCCATGTCGCACGGAACTGCCCGCCCCGTCCTCGTCGTCACCGTGCTCGTCAGCGTGCTCGTCATTGCGCTCGCAGCGTGCGGGACCACACCATCGCGCGCGGATCGTCACGACCCGGTGACGACCGCGGCAGCCGCGACGACCCCCACCACGACGGCGACGAGCGTCGCCGGTCCGGCTGCGAGCCTCGTGCTGTGCCTGCAGCGACTGGGTCTCGCGCGTGACGTCGACCCTACGCTGCCGACCGTGGAATTGCGCAGCGCGTTGCGGCGGGAGCTCGCATCGCGCCCGACCCGTACCGCAGCCGAGACGTGTCTGCTGCGCAGCCGTGCGCAAGACGGTGACCGCTCGTCGTCGGGCGACGGCACCGGGAGCCGCGCCCGGGCCGAGACCTCGGCCACGGTCCCGGTGTTCGAGGGCGACTTCGCCGATCCCTTCGTGCTGCAGGTCGGCGCGAGCTTCTACGCATACGCGACCAACACCCCGCTCGCGAACGTGCCGTTCGGCGTCGCCCAGATCGGTCATCACACGCGCCTCGACGGGGATGCGCTCCCGGTACTGCCCGCGTGGACGGAGCCCGGTCACGTGTGGGCACCCGCCGTCGCGGCGAACGGTGACGGCTACCGGCTGTACTACACGACCCGCGACCGCGCGAGCGGGCGTCAGTGCATCTCGGTCGCGTCGGCAACATCACCGGCGGGTCCGTTCCACGACGCCTCGACCGCCCCGCTCGTATGCCAGCTCGGCCTGGGAGGCTCGATCGACCCGAGCCCGATCGACGTGGGCGGCACGCACTACCTCGTGTGGAAGAACGACGGGAACTGCTGCAACATCCCGACACGTATCTGGGTCGCGCCGCTCGCGCCCGACGGGATGTCGCTCGCGGGTCCGGCGACCGCGCTGCTCGGCGCGGACCAGTCGTGGGAGCACGGGCTGGTCGAAGGCCCGTCGATGATCGAGGACCACGGCCGCTTCTACCTCTTCTACTCGGCCAACGCGTGGGACACGTCGCACTACGCGATGGGCTACGCGGTGTGCGACACGGTCACGGGTCCGTGTCACGAGCCCCACGACGGACCGTGGCTCGCGACGCAGGGCGACCTGGCCGGACCCGGCGGAGGCAGCGCGTTCCGCACCAGTCGCGGCGGCACGTACCTCGTCTTCGCAGCGTGGTCGAGCAACGCGGTCGGCTACGACCACGGTGGCAGCCGTCAGCTCTACGTACGCACGCTCCAGTTCACCAACGGCGTCCCGAAGCTCGGAGGTGCAGACCGATGAAGACCTTGCACACGAAGCCCATGCGCATGCTCGCCCTCGTGGCCGCGGCCGGCGTGGTGGCGGCGGGCTGTGCGGTGGTTCCCGGCTACGACGCGTCGACGTCGTCGTTCGAGGGGTTCCCCGTCGTCTCGTTCATCCCCGACCACGCGGTGGGGATCGTGTTCGTCTTCCACGGCACCGGTGGCAGTGCCGACTTCGCCACGAAGATCGAGACGGTCGACATGTTGAACCACCTCACCGCGCGCGGCTACGGCTTCGTGTCGACGGACAGCACCGATCGCACGAGCAAGCAATGGGACACGGCAAGCCTCTCGCTGACCGACAACCCGGACCTCGCCCGCCTGTCGCGTCTGCACGCGAGCCTGATCGCGAGCGGACGCATCACGAGGACCACGCCGATCTACGCGATCGGGATGTCGCGCGGGGCCGGTTTCGCGTCGGTGTTCGCGCAGGCGTTCCACAACGCGGGCTCTCCCGTTGCAGCGATCGCCCCGAGCCACGGGCCGATCCCGGTGTCGGTCCGGCTGAGTGGTGGGCTCACCGTCCCGGCGCTGTTCGCGCTGGGCGCGAACGATCAGGTCGTGGACAACGGTCAGATCGTGGGTCAGGTCGCCGACCTCGCGCAGCGCGGCGTGCCCGCGCAGCTCTTCGTCGAACCGGAGACGCCGCTCGCCGCGTCGCGCTTCCTGCGCGTCCCCGGCATCGACACCAACGAGGCCGGCGCGGTCTTCGCCGCCCTGGTCGGGGCCGGGCTGTGGGACGCGACCGGTCATCGCACCGTGAGCATCGGCACCGTCGAGAGCGCGCTGCCGACCGTGCCCCTCCCGTCATCCGTCACACCGCAGCAGCGGATGATGATCGAGGACGAGGTGAACGTCGTCCTCGCGGTGCACCAGTACTCGGCGACGTACGCCACGCAGACGGCCGCGTTCTTCGATGCTCACCGTTGAACGTCGCGGCACACCGATGAACCTCGCGCCCGTTGATGACGCGTGCGTCGGCCGCTACCGCTTGCGGGCGACAGCGCGCTGCAGCTGGGCCTTGTTCATGCGCGAGCGGCCCTGGATGTCGAGCCGCTTGGCCTCGTTGTAGAGCTGCTCGCGGGTCTGACCCTTGGGACGGTTCGTCCCCGAGCGCTGGCCGCCGCGGGCGGACGGTGACTTGCCCCGCAGCGACGACTTCGACGCGGAACGCGACTCGCCGGAACGGGCCCGGTTCTTGTTGACGGTGCGCGCCGCCATCTGCTCGGCGCGCTTCGTGGATGCGCCACGCGACTTCGCGCTCGACTTGATGTGCTGGTACTGCCGGGCTCGCTTCGAACCCTTCTTCACGCCACGCGGAGGCATCGGGCCCTCCTTCTCGTCGACGTCGACCCACGGATCGCGACGCGGGCGCCACGGTCGTGGCGTTCATACCCGGGCAGATTCCCTGCTCACACACGTCGAGCTCGTGCGCGCAGGTTTTCGCGCCCGATCGTTCGGGAAGTCGTTCGCGTCGAGGAGACCGCATGATCTCGACGACCTCGCCACCGGCCGCGGCGGACACGTCGACCACGTCGACGACGTCCGACGCGATCGGGGACCTCACGGCCCTGAAACGCGGTCGCGCGGGACGCCGGGTCGCCGCGGTCCTGCTGTGGGTGTTCGCCGTCTCAGCGGCGATCGGCGCGTTCGGCATCCGCTCGGCCGGCGTGTCGAGCGCGGCGTCCGGGATCCGTGCCCAGGCACACTTCCCACGCGTCAGCCGGCCCGGTGAACCGGCCAACTGGAGCGTGCAGGTCGACAACCAGGGCGGGTTCCGGGGCGACCTCACCGTCACCACGAACGACAGCTATCTCGCGCTGTTCGACCAGAACAACATCGACCCCCAGCCCGACGAGACCGACATCGTGGGCGGCCGGGTGACGTGGACCTTCCACCAGCCCTCGGGCGACTCGTTCGAGGTCCAGCTCGACGGCAACATCGACAGCAACGCGCACGCCGGTCGTCACCGCGCGACCACGACGGTCGCGGTCGACGGCAAGAGCGTCACGCTCCACTACTCGACTTGGACGGCACCCTGATGGAGATCGTCGCGCGCGCCTCCGTGGTGTTCGTGTTCCTGATCGTGCTCACGCGTGTGCTCGGTAAACGCGAGCTTTCGGAGATGAGCCCGTTCGACGTCGTGCTGCTCGTCATCATGGGCGACCTGGTGCAGCAGGCGATCACCTCCGACGACCGCTCGTTGACGAGCGCGTTCCTCGCCATCGGAACGATCGCGGTGTGGATCCTCGCGATGTCGTACGGGACCTTCCGCTCCGCCCGGCTCCGCCGGCTGGTCGACGGGCGTCCGACGCTCGTGGTGCGTGACGGCTCCGTCATCGACGAGGCGCTTCGGATCGAGCGCATCCCCATGGACGAGCTCCTCGAGGCCGCGCGCGGGAAGGGCATCGGCGATCTGTCGCACGTGCGGGTGGGGATCCTCGAGTCTGACGGGTCGTTCTCGTTCATCCGTTACGACGCCGACGAGCGCGCCGAGCACGGGTGACCAGCGCTACACGTCGATGGGAGGCAGCGACTGGCGTCGCGTCAGCACCGGCGTGAACAGGTCGCCCACCTCGACGAGCCGCGCGCCCGCGTCGCGAACCGTCCACCGGTCACTACGCAACTCTGGGTCGTCGAGCTCCTCCCAGCGCATCGGCATCGACACCGGTGCCCCCGGCGACGGACGCACCGAGTACGGCGCGACGAGTGTCTTGTTGATCGCGTTCTGGGTGTAGTCGAGGCGCGCCAGGCCGCCGCGCTCGCGCTTCTCCCACTTCCAGCTCACGAGCTGAGGCACGGTGCGACCGATGGCGCGGGAGATCTCCTCGACCCACGCGCGGGTATCGCCGAATGTCGGCCCCGGCTCGATCGGGACCCACACCTGGATGCCGCGCTGGCCGGTGAGCTTCGGCGCCCCGAACACGCCGAGATGGCCGAGCGCGGTGCGGTAGAGGCGGGCCAGCGTCACCACGTCCTCCCAGGGCGTCGTCTCGCCCGGGTCGACGTCGATGAGCGCGTACGTCGGGTCGTGCACGTCGGGGATCCGCGACGTCCACGCGTGCAGCTCGATCGCGCCGAAGTTCGCGAGCCAGGCGAGCGTGGCCGGACGGTCGGCGACGATGTACCACTCGGTCTCGCCCTCGTCGGCCTCGTCGTTGTGCCACCGCGTGATCCACTCGGGCGCGTGGGACGGCACCTCCTTGTGCCAGAAGCCGGGCTTGCCCACACCGTTCGGATAGCGGTGCATGTTGAGGGGACGGCCCTCGAGGTACGGCAGCATGACCGGCGCGATCGTCGCGTAGTAACGGATCAGATCGCGCTTCGTGAGCGGGTCGTCGCCCTTCGCCCGCGGCGGGAACAGCACCTTGTCGAGGTTGGTGAGTCGCAGCTCCACGCCGTCGAACTCCCACGCGCCCTGATCGCCGAGCGCGTCGAGCCGCGCGATGTCGTCCCGACTCGTCGAGAAGTCGACCCGCGCCGTCTCCGCGGGCGCATCGCCGTGCCACACCGCGTCGCGCGACGCGGCGACCTCGTCGTTCGTGCGACCGCTTCGGACCGAGCGCGGGTGGTCCTCCGCGTCCCATCCCGCGACCGCGTGCTCGTCACGCTTGTGGAAGACGAGCCACTGCTCCTTGCCCGACCGGTCCTCGCCCCGGCGGATCAGCACGAACCGGCCTCGGAGCTTCTCGCCGTACAGGTCGAGGTGCAGCTCACCGTCGGCCACCGCCTTGACGGGATCGTCGGCGTGCACGGCCTCGTAGGTGCCCCAGTCCCACACGATCACGTCGCCGCCGCCGTACTCGCCCTTCGGGATGACGCCCTCGAAGTCGAAGTACTCGACCGGGTGGTCCTCGACGTGCACGCCGAGGCGGCGCGCCGCGGGATCGAGCGAGAGACCCTTGGGCACCGCCCAGCTCGCGAGCACGCCGCCCATCTCGAGGCGGAAATCGTAGTGGAGACGCCGGGCGCGGTGACGCTGCACGACGAAGCGGTTGCCGCGCGCGGCCGGCGGCCCCCCGCGACCGGAGGGCTCGGGCGTCTTCGAGAAGTCGCGCTTGGCGACGTACTCGTCGAGACGGTCGCCGCCGTCCTTCGCGCTCGTGCGGCCCTTCCCCTTCGCGGCCGACGACGTCGAGGCGCGCTTCTTCGCGGGCGCGGTGCTCTTGGTGGAGGACCGGGTCTTGCGGGGCGGCATCGCACCAGTCTCTACCCGCCCGTCGCCATGCGGTAGACGAAGCCGCGGACACCACCCGCGTCGCACTCTGGAGTCGATTCACCCGGTCAGAGCAAGGAAATCGACTCCAGAGTGGTGCCGTTGACCGTCCTGGACCACGCCCGTACGGTGACGGCGCGGCGGATCGAAGGGGTGGGCGTGGCCGATCGTGACGTCATCGTCGTCGGCGCGGGATCCGCCGGTGCCGTGCTCGCGGCGAGGCTGTCGGAGGATCCCGACGTGTCGGTCCTCCTGCTGGAGGCGGGACCCGATCACACCGCCGCGCACGCGCCCGCGGGGCTGCACGCGCCCAACTTCTTCGCTGCGGTCTCCGAGCCTGGACGGATCTGGCCCGACCTGCTCGCGACCCGTGCTGCGGGACAGGCGCCCGCGGTGTACGTGCGCGGACGCGGCGCGGGCGGCTCCTCGTCGGTGAACGCGATGTGCGCGATCCGCGGCACCGTCGACGACTACGACCGTTGGGCCGGCGAGCTCGGCTGCCCCGGCTGGGGATGGGACGAGATGCTCGACGCGTTCCTCACGGTCGAGGACGACGCCGACTTCGGTGGCGACGGCCGCCACGGCAAGGGCGGTCCGATCCCGCTCACGCGCACCCCGCTCGACGACCTGTCCCCGCTCGACCATGCGCTGCGTGCCGCGCTCGTCGACCTCGGTGAACCGGTGTGCGACGACTACCACGCCCCCGACGCGACCGGTCTGAGCCTCGGCGCGCTCACCCTGCGCGACGGACACCGCGTCTCGACCAACGACGCGTACGTCGAACCGGCCCGCTCCCACCCGAACCTCGTCGTACGAGGCGACGTGATCGTCGACCGCGTGCTGCTCGACGCGCAACGTGCGACCGGTGTCCGCACCGCGATGGGCGACGAGATCCGCGCCGACGAGGTCATCGTGTGCGCAGGCACGATCCACTCCCCCGCGATCCTTCTGCGCTCCGGCATCGGCACCGGCGACGGTCTGCCCGTCGGCGAGAACCTCCGAGACCACGCGGCGACCCCCGGCTTCGAGATCGCGCTCGCGCCGCACGGCCGCATGCGCTCGGCACGTGCACCCGTGTTCCGCTGCCTGCTGCGATACAGCTCCGGGCTCGCGGACGCGGGCCCGAACGACATGCAGATGCCCTGGTTCGGTGCGGTCGGGCCGACCGACGACGGGCTCGCGGGCGGCCGGCTCATCGGCGCGGTGATGCGCGTCTTCTCGACCGGTCGCGTCCGCGTGCCGTCGGCAGCCCCGCTCATCGACCCGTTCGTGGAGTTCGACATGCTCTCCGACACGCGCGACCGCGCCCGGCTGCGCGAGTGCACGCGCCGCATGCTCGACGTCGTGCGTCACCCTGCGGTCACGTCGATCAGCGAGGGCGTCCACACCCTCGGAGCGTCCCTCGACGAGCTGGACTCGGCCGGCGCGATCGACGCGTGGTTGACCGAGAACGTCTCCGACTACGTCCACGCGGTCGGCACCTGTCGCATGGGCACGCCCGGCGACCCGGCCGCGGTCGTCGACACCGACTGCCGCGTGATCGGCTACGAGGCGCTCCGGGTCTGCGACGCGTCGGTGATGCCGGATCTGCCCAAGGCGAACACCCATCTCACCGTGGTGGCGATGGCCGAGCGGCTCGCCCAACACATGGGCGCGAGCGCGACGGGCGCGCGCCGGTGATCACTTGATCTGGGGCGGCTTCAGGATGTCGATGAACCCGTCGGACAGCGTCCGGTAGCGACCGTTCTCGATCTGGAGCACCGCGACCTCGCGGGTGAAGACGCGGAAGCTCGCGAGAGCCGGCAGCTCCGGCAGCTGGTTGGCGTTCCGGAAGTCGTAGGGCGCGGCTTCGGGTCGCTCGATCGGGTTCGCGACCACGGCGTCCACCAGGCTCTTCGAGTCCAGCGACGCGCGCACCGCGGGCGATACCGCGAGCAACGCGCCCTCGAGCTTCTTCACGTTCGACCACGCGGTGACGGTGCTGAAGTCGACGTTGGGGCTGTCGGGGTCGTGCCCGTCGGCCTTCATGTCGGCGCGAAACTCCGCGATGCCGGGATTCGCGGTGTCGGTCGGCGGTGCGGTCTGGCTGACGACGAGCATGCCGTTCAGCGACTTCCCGAGCTGCTTCATGATGTCGGGCGTGATCGTGGCCGACGGCACGACCATGATCTTCTTGCTCGGTGTGAGGCCCTCCGCGGCGAGCGCGTTGATCATGACGACGGGGTTGATCGGCAGCATGCCCGTCGCGTCGGCGTGCTTGCCGTCGATCTGCGCGGCGAGCGGCGCGAAGTCGGTCGTGTCCTGCGGGAAGTAGAGCGGATACACCTTCAGGTTCAGCAGCCCGGCCGCCTGCTGCACGAGCTTGCCGGCGAACTGCAGCGTCGGCGTGTCGGGCAGCACGAGGGTCGAGCTCTTCGCGCCCTTCGCCTTGACCGCTGTCGTCGCCGAGATTCCGAGCGCGAGCCCGCTGATCGAGGAGTACGCCTTCGGGTTGGTCAGCTCGAAGGAGGAGGTGCCGTTCCCGTAGACCTCGGGCAGCTTCGAGGCGTTGACGCCGTCGTCGAACGAGCCGACCGATCCGAGGATCGCCAGCGTGCCGTTCGACGCCGCCTTCCGTCCGCACGCCAGGCTGGCGTTCGCGTCTGCCTTGTCGTCACAGATGGTCACCTCGAGCGGGCGTCCGAGCGCGCAGTCGCGGTTGACCGCGTCGACCGCGGCCTCGGTTCCGGTCTTCGTTCGCTGCCCGGCGTCACCCAAGGGCCCCGAGATCGCGATGATCGTCATGAACTTCAACGGCGTCCCGGGGCACGGCTTGGTCACGGCCGCGGTGCTCGTCCCCGACCCGCTCCCGGAAGCCTTGCTCTTCCCACTGCTGCCGCCGCACGCGGCAAGGACCGCGACGAGCAGCAGGATCACGCCGGCGTGCGCGTACGCCGATCGCGTCGGTTGAATCGTGCTCATGACGGGCTCCCCCCGGGTGTCTCCGTGTCGCCGTCGAGCGAGGCCGCTGCGCCGAAGCGCAGGTACGCGTCCTGGATGTCGTCGAGGCGCTCACCGAGGTCGCGCGCGGTGCCCTCGAGCGCGATCTGGCCCCGCGTCATCACGAGGACGCGGTCGGCCACCGCGAGTGCCTTGTGGACGTGCTGCTCGACGAGCAACACGCCCATGCCCTCGTCGGCCGCCGATCGGAGCGCGCGGAGCAGCCGGTCGACGACGAGCGGCGCGAGACCGAGCGAGAGCTCGTCGACGAGCAGCACCCGACAGCGGCGCGCCAGGGAGCGGGCGAGGGCGAGCATCTGCTGTTGGCCACCCGAGAGGAGACCGACGCGCCGGTTCAGGTGCGGTTCGAGCTCCGGGAAGAGCGTCACCGCGCGCTGCACGTCGCACCGGCTGACGCGCAGGTTCTCGAGCGTGGTGAGCTCCATGAGCACCGCACGCTCCTGGGACACGACGCCGAGGCCCTGGCGCGCGCGCACGTGGAGCGGGGCCCGGGTCGCCTGCCCGAACAGGCGCACCTCGCCACCCAGGGAGGGAAGCTCGCCCGACAACGTGAGCAGCGTCGTGGTCTTGCCCGCGCCGTTCGGGCCGAGCAGCGCGACGACCTCGCCCGGCTCGACGCGAAGCGCCAGGTCGCGGACGATCTCGACCTTTCCGTACCCCGCACGGAGACCGCTCGCCTCGAGCACCGCGGTCATGCGCCCGTCCCGCGCGGGCGCGCCGCCTGCGCAGCAATCTCGCGCTCGGGCTGTGGCTCCCGAGCCGGCGGCTCGACCGGTGCGAGCTCGTCGCTGCCGAGGTAGGCCTCGATCACGCTCGCGTCACGGCTGATGGCTTCCGGCGTGCCCTCGGCGATCTTGCGACCGAAGTCGAGCACGACGACGCGGTCGCAGGTCTGGAGGATCAGCGGCACGTCGTGCTCGACGACGAGCACCCCGATCCCCCGCCGGCGCGCCATCGACCGGATCGCGCGCCCGAGCTCGGCCGACTCGCGGTTGTCGAGACCGGCGGCGGGTTCGTCGAGGAGCAGCACCGCGGGTTCGGTGACGAGCGCACGCGCGATCCCGACGAGGCGCGCCACGCCGTGCGGCAGCGCGGACGGACGGCGGTCGAGCGCGTCGGACAGCTCGAACTCCGCGACGACCTCCTGCATGAGCGGCGTGGAGGCGACTCGACCGGGACGGCAGAGGTCGGTGAGGTAGCGGCGCGCGGACTGATCGTCGGCCGCGACGAGCAGGTTCTCGCGCACCGTCATCTCCTCGAACAGCTCGACCGCCTGCCAGGACCGCACGATGCCCGCCCGCGCGCGACGCTCGACCGACCAGCGGTCGATCGCGGCGCCGTCGAAGGTGACGGAGCCGCTCGCGGGCGTCGTGAATCCGGTGATCACGTCGAGGATCGTGGTCTTGCCCGCGCCGTTCGGGCCGATGAGGCCGACCACCTCGCCCGGTTCGACGCGGAAGCCGACGCCGTCGACCGCGACGACGCCGCCGAAGTTGACGACGAGGTCGGTCGCCTCGAGCGTCGCTGCCACGGTGCGGCGCGGGCGCGATGGAACGGTCGGCACCGCGTCCCGGTCGCGTGGGAACTGGAAGCGCTTCGTGACGGGCACCAGCACCCGCGACCAGAGCGCGGCGAGGCCGTCGGGCGCCTGCCGCAGCACCAGCACCGCGCTCAAACCCGAGATGATCGCGAGCCACGAGACGATGTCGGTCCCCTGCGGGGCGATGTGCTCGAAGATCACGCTGCCGAGCGCGGTCGGCGCGCCGATGGCGCTGACGATGCCCGCGACCCAGGCAAGACCACCGACGACCGCGTACTGGATGAGGAGCACCGATCCGAACACGTCGTACTGCGTGAACTGCACGTTGGCCTGACGCATCGAGAGCAGCACGCCGCCGAGCGCCGCGATCGCCGCGGCGACCCCGAACGCGTAGACCTTCGCGGCGACGACACCCACGCCGAGCGAGGCCGCGGCACGCTCGTTGCTGCGCACCGCGAGCAGTCGCGCGCCGGTGCGGCCGCGACGGAGATTGGCGACGAGCAGGCCCACGAGCACCAGCACGATGAGCACGAACCCGCCGTACCGTTGCGGGTGCCCGACCGGGTCGAGGTCGATGCCGGCGAAGCGGACGTGGTCGATCGGCAGGCCGCGCACGCCGCCGGTCACCGAGCTGTTCGTGAAGATGAGCGCGTTGAACATCAGCGCGATGGCGAGGGTCGCGACGGCGAGGCTCGTGCCCCGGGTTCGGATCGCGGGCAGCGCGATCACGACGCCGACGACCATCGTGCCCGCGACCGCGACAACGAGCGCGAGCTCGAAGGGCCATCCGTTCGCGGAGACGAGACGCGCCGCCATCCACGCGCCCAGCCCGGCGAGCGCGAACTGGCACAGCGAGAGCTGGCCCGCGTAGCCGGCGACGACCACCACCGAGCAGAGGATGATCGCGGCGGCGAACGTCGTGATGAGCGCGTCGCTCCACGTGTCGACGCCGACGAGGAGCGCAACCGCGAGCACGACGCCGCTCACGAGCGGCACCAACGAGATCTTCCCGCCGCCGGGCAATGGAAGCCGCGCGAGCACTTCGCCGCGCTGCAACCGCGAGCGGCCGGTCACCACCATGTAGCCGAGGATGATCGCGAGCGGAACGGCCTGCGCGAGACCGCTCAGCGAGGCCGGGCTCATGCCGAACGCATTCGCGAGATCGGGCCGAAACAGCGACAGCTCGCTCTGCACGATCCCGATGGCGAGCGCGGCGAGCACGGTGATCCCGAACGAGGAGAACCGGCCGACGAGCGCGGCTGCGAGAGCGGGCAGCACCGCGATCGACAGCACCGCCGCGTTGAGCGTCACGATCGGCGCGAGGAAGATGGCGGCGAGCGCGGAGAGCCCGCCTGCGATCGCGAAGTTCGCGAGCTCGATGCGGTCGGGCGACCACCCCGCGCTCGCGGCGACCCGGCGGTTCTCGGCGACCGCCGACGTCGCGAGCCCGAAGAGGGTCCCGGTGTAGACGAGCTTGAGCACGAACGCGCAGAGGAGCGCGACGCCGATGAGGATCAGCCGGTCGAGCCCGATCGTCAGGTCGCCGAACGGCGTGACGTTGCGCGAGGGGAGCAACGACGCGGGCTGCGTGACGTCGACGCCCCAGCGCAGGACCATGAAGGCCTGGAAGACGCTGAACAGGCCGAGCGTCGCGATGAGCTTGGCGAGGCGCGACGCGTTGCGCAGCAAGGCCATCACGACGTACGTGAGCAGGCCGAGCAGGACGCCGACGAGCAATCCGAGCGCGACCGACAGCACGGTCGGGACGCCGCCGTCGCGCAGGTCGTAGCACACGTACGCGGCGATGCCGCCCAACGCGCCGGCACTGAAGTTGAGCACGCCCGAGGCGCGGTACACGAGGACGATGCCGAGCGCGACGAGCGCGGTGAGGGCTCCGGTCGCGGCCCCGAGCAGGACGAAGCGCAGCGTCTCCTGGCTCAAGAAGGCGGTCGCCAGCGTGGTCAACTCGTGACCTCGCGTGCGTGACGGGAGCCTTCCGAAACCACGCGTTCCCCCCGGACGGCGGTTGGCACGAACATATCGTCGCTATCAGTTGCTGCCAAGCATGCGTGCGCAGTTCCGTGTACCCGCACGCCAGGTGCCGGACGTGTCAGATCGGTTGACACGCGCCGGCGTCGCCGGCGCGCACCACGGGCATCACGTCGCGTTCGACATCGCGCCCCGCCCGCTCGGCGTGAAGCGGACAGGAAGGTGCTTGATCCCGCCGACGAGCGGGATGCCCATCGACTCGAGCGGTGTCGGCTCGTCCACGACCTCGATGTCGGGGAGGCGGCCGAGCAGCTGGCGGAAGGCGACCGAGATCTCGCGCCGGGCGAGGTGGGCGCCGAGACAGAAGTGCGGCCCCGGACCACCGAAGCCGACGTGCGGGTTGGGGTTGCGCACCACGTCGAAGCGCTCGGGGTCCTCGAACTCGCGCGGGTCACGGTTCGCGACGCCGTAGAGCAGCACGACCTTGTCGCCCTCGGCGAACTCGTGACCGGAGACCGTCGTGGGCCGCGTCGCGGTGCGGCGCATGAACGTGACCGGCGATGCCACCCGGACGATCTCCTCGACCGCCGTCGGCGTCACGCCCGCGAGATCCTCCTGCCAGCGCCGGCGTTGGTCGGGGTTCTGCGCGAGCAGGTGCATGCCGCGACTGATCGCGGTGCGGGTGGTGTCGTTGCCCGCGACCGCGAGGAGTATGAAGAACGGCGCGATCTCGTGCGGCGCGAGCATGTCCTCGTCGCCGTCCGCGTTCACGAGCGCGGACGTCAGATCGTCGCGGGGCTCGGCGCGACGGGCCTCGGCCAGCTCGTTCATGAGCATGGTGAGCTGCATGCCCGCCTCGAACATGGCGGCCATCGGGTCGCGCCCGCCGAGCGTATCGGGGTCGCCTGCCCCGAGGATGACGTTCGTCGCGTCGAGGACGGTGCGGAACTCACTGCGCGGGATGCCCATCATGTCGCAGATGACGAGCAGTGGGAACGGCTGCGAGAGCGTCTCGACGAGATCGACCTCACCGCGCTCGCACATGTCGTCGATCACTTCGTTGCAGATCGTCTCGACCGACGCGAGCACGGCTTCGAGCTGTCGCGGCGTGAACGAGCGCGACACGATGCCGCGTTGGCGCGCGTGCCGCGGGTCGTCCATGTTGATGAACGACCCGAAGAACTCCATCGCCTCGGCCGGCAGGTCGGGGATCGAGACCGCGCCCTTGCCCGAGCAGAACTCGTCGGGTTGGCGGCTGATCTCGACGAGCTCCGCGTAGCGGGTCGTGACGGAGAAGGACTCCGTGAGACCCGTCATCGGGTTGTCGAACGAGGCGTGCAGGAACGGGCCGAGCTCCCGGAGCTGCGCGAAGCGCGCCATCCGGTCCTCGAGGGGCAGGCGCCAGAACTCCGGGTCGACCAGTTCCGGAGCGCTCGGCTCGGCCACGACGTTCTCCTTCGCACGGCTCCTTCGGACGGCGTGCACCCCGCGCACGACCCGTGCGGACGGAACGTAGCAAGGTTATGTCGGACGCGCCAGACACCCCGAAGATCATTGACGTCGGAGCGGCGCGCCGAACGTCCAACCGTCAGAAACGTTGACGAGGACGCGCGCGGCGCTAGGCCGTGTCCTCGCGTCGGCGCAGGATCTGGCGCACGCGCTCGTGCGAGAGGCCCGCGGCCGCACCGACCTGGCGGAGGCTGTACCCGGCTTCGACGGCCTCGACGATGCTGTCGTGCAGCGCGTGGTCGGCATGGTCGGCCGTCGTCGCGCGAGCCCGCACCCGTGAGAGCACCGCGGGCCCGTCCTCCTCGTCCACCGCGCCGGCCGACTGCAGCAGGAGATCGGTCAACCGGCGGAACGCGTGATCGGAGGGCGGCCGTTCGTCGAGCGCGCCGAACACCATCATGCCGAGCGTCAGGAGCGCGAACAGCCGGGCCAGATCGTCGGTGGGGACCGCAGGGTCGATGAAGCCGAGCGCGATCCCGGTGTCGTTCGCGCGCTTCATCTCGGCCAGGTAGGTCTTGAGCTCGCGGCGGAGGATCTCCGCGATGTGGGGATCCCTGCGGGCGACGACGATGACGTCGAGCAGCAGCAGCGTGCGCCGGTCGGGCGGCGTCGCCATGCCCTCGCTCATGATGCGCGACGCCTCGCTCCACGGCAGCTCGGCCATGGCCGCGAGCGAGTCCACCACTTCCTCGGCCGGTGTCAGCCCGAGGCCGATCGTCGCGAGCAGCAGGTCGAGCTTGCCCCGGAAGTGCGCGTAGAGCGCACCGGTCGTGACCCCCGCGCGCTCGGCGATGCCCGCGACGGTCGCGGCTTCGTAGCCCTTGCTCGAGAACTCCTCGAACGCGGCGTCGATGAGGGCGGCACGTGAGTTGGCGCGCGTCGTCTCGGCCTGCCTCGCCGGTCGCGCGAACAGACCCGAGACGGTTTCGTTCCCCGCGTCGTCCACCGCATCGGCCTGGTTCATCGCCGCCACCATAGGTCCGGGCCCAGGAAGGCACCGCGTGCGAGCGCCGCGTGAGGCAGGCTTGGCGCGGTGGAGCCCACTCCGGCGACCAAGTACGCGAGGGCCGACGACGGCGTCTACCTCGCGTACCAGGTCGTCGGTGACGGCGACGTCGTGCTCGTCGGTGCGCCGCCGATCATCTCGAACGTCGAGGAGATCTGGGAGGACCCCGAGGCGAACCACTTCCTGCGGACGATCGGCTCGTTCTGCCGGTTCATCCACTACGACAAACGCGGTCAGGGCATGTCGGACCGCGTCGCCGACGTACCGACGTTGGAGCAGCGGGCGGCCGACCTCCGCGCCGTCATGGATGCCGAGGGCGTCGAGCGCGCCGTCGTGGGTGGCATCTCCGAGGGCGGCACGACCGCGGTGCTCTTCACGGCCACATACCCCGAACGGGTCAGCGGGCTCGCTGTGTTCGGTGCGTTCGCGCGTCTCTCCGAAGCGCCCGACTATCCGGGCGTCCCACTGAACGTGCTCGAACAGACCACCGCCGGATGGGAGGCGGGCTGGGGCACACCGAACACGCTGACCGTCGAGCTCCTCGCGCCCGAGCGGGTTGGCGACACGAGGTTCCTGGAATGGATGAACCGTTACGAGCGGCAGTCTTCGACGCCGGGCGGGCTCCGCGCGCAGCTGCGCTGGCTGTCGGAGCTCGACGTGCGTCCGGTGCTGCCGGTGATCCGCGTCCCGACGCTCGTCATCCACCGCGCCGGCGACCGGCTCGTTCCCCGGCGGCTGGGACGGTGGCTGGCCGACGCGATACCGGGCGCGCGCTACGTCGAGCTGCCCGGCAGCGAGCACGTGCCGTACCTGAACGACGCGCTCCCACTGGCGGAGCTGGAGGAGTTCGTGACCGGTCGGCGCGCGGTCGGATCGACCGACCGGGTCCTCGCGACCGTCCTCGTCACCGACATCGTCTCCTCGACGGAACGGGCGAGGGCACTCGGTGATCCGGAGTGGCGCCGGGTGCTCGATCGACACGACGCGCTGGCGCGCCGCATCGTTGAGCGGTACGGCGGTCGCGTTGTGAAGTCGACCGGCGACGGCGTGCTCGCGACGTTCGACGGGCCGGCGCGCGGGATCAAGGCCGCCGGCGAGCTCGTCGCGGCGGCCGGAGCGATCGACCTCGTCGTGCGGGCCGGTCTGCACACGGGCGAGATCGAACGTCGCGGCGACGACGTCGCGGGCATCGCGGTGCACATCGGCTCGCGGGTCGGCACGCTCGCCGGGCCACGTGAGGTGCTCGTCTCGCGCACGGTCAAGGACCTGGTCGTGGGGTCCGGGATCGCGTTCGAGTCCCGCGGCGAGTTCGAGCTCAAGGGCCTGCTCGACCGGTGGGAGCTGTTCCGGGTCCTCGAGTGACGCGCCGGATTCAGCGCTTCGCGATCGCGGTCGCGCAGCACCGCGCCAGGCTCATGATCGACAGTTGCGGGTTCACACCGAGGTTGGTCGGGAACACGCTCGCGTCGCTGACGTAGAGCGAGTCCACGGCGTGGTGCCGGAAGTCGCCCCGTATCACACTGGTCTCGGGATCCGTCCCGAGCTTGCACGTCCCGAACATGTGCGAGATCGCGAGCGAGTACGCGCGTTGATCGAGCGGACCGTCGACGCCGAGGCGCGACATCACCGCGACGTCCGAAACGCGCGACGGGAAGCCGGCGACGCCCGGCGCGACCGCGGTCGCACCGGCAGCGAACATCGCCTCCCCGATCACCTGCACCGTGCGCCTGACCCGGCGGAGGTCCCGGGTGGTGAGCGGCATCGTCACTCGCGGCCCGCGCCGACCCCGCGCGACCCGGCCCATGCCCTCGGCGCGAACCGCGCCGGCCCACGTGATGCAGTGTGGGAGCCGCGCGACGTCCTTCGCGAGCGCGGTGCCGACCGAACCGAGACGGGCCGCGGTGAGCGACGGATCGAGCGCGAGGGTCTCGATCTTGATGCCGTCGTCCATGAGGCCCGTGATCTCGTGACCCTGGGTCGCGCCGTGCCACTGGTTCACGGGCTCCGCGAAGAGCCCGGCCACCGCGACGCCGGGATGGGCCTGGAAGCGGCGACCGACGGGTCCGTGACGCGCGCCGCTCGCGAGCAGCAGCGCGGGCGTGTTGGTCGCACCGGCGCTCAGCACGACGGCGTCGCGAGCGCGGACCGAGACCCGCGCGCCACCTGATGCCCGGGCGGTCACACCGGTCGCCGAGCCGCGGCCGATCGTGACCCGCTCGACCCGCGCGTCCGTGACGATGCGCGCACCGTGGACGACCGCCTCGGGGAGGAGGCTCGTGTCCATCGACAACTTCGCTCCGGCGGGACACCCGCGGTTGCAGCGCGCAGAGCCGCGGCAGCCGCGCACGTTGCGCCGGGTCGGCCGGTGCCCGAGCCCGAGCGCGTCCGCTCCCCGCGCCATGAGCCGGTCGCTCCCGCTCGCCACACCGGGCTCCGTGGGTCCGACGCCGAGCGTGGTCTCGAGCCCGGTGACCGCGGCCTCGATCGCGTCCCACTCGAGCACTTCGGCCAGCGTGGGATCATCTGCGATCCACTCCTCGTACACGCCACGCGGCAATCGCCAGCAGATCGCGGAGTTGACGACCGACGTGCCGCCGAGCACGCGGCCCTGCAGCAGCGGCATCGGGCTGGGCCCGGTCGTCGTGGCAAGACCGGCGTCGCGATAGAGCGTGCTCAACGCGTCGAGGGAGTCGCCGGTGAAGTCGTGCGCGCGCAACCACGGTCCCTCCTCGAGCACGACGACGTCGGCACCGGCCGTGGCGAGGTCGCGCGCAACCGGCGCGCCACCCGGACCACTCCCGACCACGACCACGTCGCACTCGAGCGTCTCGTCCCGGCGGAGCTCCCGACCGTCGACCGCGACGAGGTTCACAGCCGGACCCCCGGTGCGGCGACCGGAACCGGCGACGCGTCCACGGCGCGGACGAGACAGACGCACGCCACGACCTGGAGCACGCCGACGAGATCCCGCACCAGCGCGCGCCGGGACGCGACCGCTTGTTGCAGCACCGCGTCACGTCGGTCCTGGTCCAGCGCGAGCAGCGTACGGGGGCGGCGCTGGACGAGCAGCGGCGACCACATCACCACCCACACCGCGAGCCGGGTCGCGACACGAAATCGCCTCGGCGCGGCGTCGAGCAGCCGGTGACACGCGCCCCAGACGTCGGCAGGACGCCTCCCCGACCGGTCGCCGACCGGCACGATCGCGTCGCAGAGCTCGCGGCACCACCGCCGCTCGAACGCCAGCCACCTGGTCACGACGCGCGCTCCGCAGCACGAAGCGTCCGGTACGCGGCCGTGGCGACGACGACCATGACGACCGCCTCGACGACGTCGAGCACACCGGCGGCGACGAACACCGGCATGCGGTGATTCGCGTACCAGAACCAGAGCACCGCGTTGTAGGCCTTGAAGAACGCGGCCGGCGCCACGACGGGGTGATTGCGGCGGAGGTCGAGCAGCGCCATGAGGCACATGAGCGCCAACGTGGTCATGCCGACCGCTGTCGCGTACCGCCACGGGGGAACGTCGGGGGCGAGCAACCGGATCCCCCCGAGATGCTGGTTCCAGGTCGAGAACGTGTGCACCGCGCCGCCCGGGTCGGCGAGGTAGCTCACACCGAGCACCGCGAACTGCACCGTGAGCAGCGCGTAGACGACCTGGAACACACGGTACGCCGGCGCGGTGATCCGCGGTGCGAGCGCGTTCACGGCCGTTCGACTCGACACGACGGTCGTCATCTGATCCCTCCTGCAACACGCCCGCGGCTCTCGAACGGGCTCGTCGCGGAGGGTACGGTCACCCGCAACGCGTCGGAATGGTACGGATGTCCCGCGGCGGCCGCGCATTGTCCCGACGTCGAGTGAGGTTGATGACGCGAACCGACGGTCCCCGAGAGGAGCGAGCAACAGGGCTCGCGGTCGCCTCCTGCCCGGTGCTCCTCGAGCGGGAGCGCGAGCTCGGGTTCTTGCATCGCATCGCGGACGCGGTCGAGCGGGGTACGTCACAGCTCGTGGTGCTCACCGGCGAAGCCGGTGCCGGCAAGTCTCGCCTCGCGCAGGAGCTGCTGGCCGAGCTCGCCCCGCGATGGCGCCGGCTGCGGCTGAGCGCGGAGGGCGGGGTGCCGGTCCCGGTCGGGGCCCAACCGGTCGAGATGCCGGGCGACCACGTGCCGGAGGCTGCGATCGGTGCCGCCCTGGCCCGGACGCTCGTCGCCGCGCGCGGATCCGACCCGATCGTGGCGGTGCTCGACGATTGCGAGCGTGTCGATCCGGTGTCGGTCGGTGCGCTCGCCACCGCCGTCGACGTCCTCGACAGGGAGCCGGTCCTCATCCTGGCGATGGTGCGCCTCGGCGCGCATCCGCCCGGCTCGCCGCCGGCCCGCACGCTCGCGGAGGTGTTGCGGCGGGCGTCGGCCCACGAGGTTCGGCTGCCGCCGCTGTCGGTCGACGGCGTCGCGGCCATGGCCGAGGCGCTCGGCCGGAAGCTCGACGGCGACGCGGCGGCGAACGTGCACGCGCGAACGGGCGGCAACCCGTTCTTCGCGGAAGAGGTGCTCTCCGCAGCCGACGGTACGGTGCCGTGGACGGTGACCGAGCTGGTCACGAGCCGTCTGGAGCCGCTCACGCCCGGAGCGCGCGACGCGGCCGAGGTCCTCGCGGTGGCGGGCCAGCCGGTCGCGATGGGGCTGCTCGAGCGTGTGGTCGGCGATATCGCGGAGGTCGCGGCCCTCGTCGACGCCGGGATCGCACGCGACGACGGCAACGGCAACGTGGCGCTCCGCCACGCGCTGGTCGGCGACGTGGTGCTCGCGCGCACGAGCGAGGCCCGCCGTCGCGGCGCGCACGCCGCGCTCGCGCGCGCCCTCGGTTCCGAACGCGACGTCAGCGCCGCTCGTCTCGCCCGCCACTGGTACGAGGCCGGCGATGCGGCGCGGGCGGCACACCACGCGCGAGTCGCTGCCGACGATGCCGCGAGCAACCGCGCGTACCGGACCGCGACCGAGCTCTACCGGATCGCGCTCGACGAGCCCGGCGCCGACGCTGTGGACGATCCGGAGCTGCTCGACCGCGCGGCCGTCGCCGCGGGATGGGCGGGGCTCACGAGCGAGGCGCTGGAGCGCGCGCGGGCGGCCGACGCGGCCTACCGACGGTCCGGGCAGCCGTGGCGCGCGGTTGCGATGTGGACGAGCCCGGCGCTGGAGCATGTGCCGAAGCCGGCACTCGACCTCACGATCCTCGGGCCCGACACCTTGGAGCGGCTGCTCCAGGACTCGCAGGCCGAGGCGAGCGCGCGCCGCCTGGACCGGGCCGCCGAGCTCGCCGCGCGTGCGCTCCAGCTCATCGAGGAGAGCGGCGCCGACACGATGTGGAAGATCACCGCGGCGCAGCGGCTCGTGGGCGCGGGCCGTCTCGCCGAGGGTGAGGAGCAGCTGCAGCGGGTGCGCGCAATGGCGATCGCGTCGGGCGACCTGCCACTGGCGGCCCGGGCGCTCGCGATCCTCTCCGAGACGGCGGTCGGGCGGGGTGACTTCGACGCGGCGCTCACGGCCGAGCTGCACGCCGTCGGCGCCGCGCACCACGGTGGCGAAGCCGGTGCGTGGACGTACGACGTCGGGCTCGCGATCGTCCACGCGTTCCGCGGCGACCTCGACGATGCGCAGGTGCAGCTCGACCGGCTCTTCGCGATGGACGTCCCGATCGTCACCGAGTTCGCGCAGCTGCCGGCGTGCGAGGTCGACCTGGCCCGTGGCCGTCTCGACGAGGCGGCGCAGCGACTCGATCGGCTGCGGGCGGTGACGGCGCTCGGTGTCGAGCGCTACACCACCGCGGTGCTGCTGCAACAGGCCCGGTGGCACCATCTGCGCGACGACCCGGTCGCGGCGCTCGCGGTGCTCGACGACGCCGACGCCGTGACCCGCGAGATGTTCTTTCCATCGCAGGTCGACCTGCTGGTGCTGCGCGTGCGCTGCGCGCTCACGGTCGGCGCCGTCCCGATCGCGCAGGACGCGGCACGCGAGCTCGACCAGCTCGTCGCCCTGGGCGGGGGCACGGCCGTGCACGCGGCCGCGACGTGGGCGCGCGCGTTGCTGGACGCGAAGACGGGGAACGGCGCCGACGCCGCGGCGCGGATCGCGGACGCCGCGACGAGGTGGGAGGAGACTCCGCGCTTCCTGCACGCCGCGGAGACGTGGTGCGATGCGGCGGCGGTCGCGGCCCAGATGGGCGACTCCGGCGCCGAGTTCCTCACCCGCGCCCGCGAGCTCGCGACGAGCCGGGGCTTCACGACCGTCGCCGCGCGGACCGAGGAACCTCTGCCCGAGGCCTCCGCCGTGCCCGCGGTGTTCGAGCGCCTCAGCCCGCGCGAGCGCGAGATCGTCGCGTTGGTCGCCGCCGGGAAGACCAACCGTGAGATCGGCGAGACGCTGTTCATCTCCGAGCACACGGTCAGGAACCAGCTGGTAACGGTCTTCGACAAGCTCGGCGTGACCCGTCGCACGGAGCTGGCCCGGCTCGTCGCGACCGATCCGGCCGCGGGGCCGCGAGGCTGAACCCGAGGTGGACGGTGTCCACCGGCGCGGACGGTGCCGCGCCGGCGGACTCCACGTACTTCCGTCCTCAGAGGGACAGTTGGCCACGCGCCTCGACGTGCACGACGTCGTACAACGGCGGCGCCTCGCTCTCGTTGCACGAGCCGTCCGGGTTGCGGGGGACGACTCCCGCGATCTGCAGCACGTCGGTGAGGTGACCGGTCGCGTGCGCGAACACGCCGGTCCCGCCCACGACGTTCGTCGAGCCGGTCAGCCGGAACCTGAAGTTGCAGTTCGCGTCGACGTGGGGCTGCGCGTTCGAGTTGTCGTTCGTCGAGACCACCTCCAGCGTCCCGTTGCGGAACACCAACGCGTCGCGGTTCGTGTTCGGCGGGTCCGACGGCAACGAGTCCTGCTCGACGTCCACGCCGTGGGCGTCGACCACGCCGTCGGCGTCGATCGGCCCGGTCCCGTTCACCGTGTCCTGCCCGTTCGGCGATGCTTCGTAGATCGTCACCCGGACCGTCTCGCGACCCGACCGGTGGCTGGCACCGGCGGGCCCGACCGAGGGGCCGGACACCATCGCAACCGCGGCCACCGCGCCGGCCGCCATCAACGCTCGAGCTCGCATCATCGTTCCTCCTCTCGCGCGGCACCCTGCCGTCGCGTCGTGGAGCGATGGAACAAGGAGGAGCGCCCTACGGGAATGGTACGAATGTCCCGCGGCCGCGCCGCGGTGTCACTTCGGAGCCTTAACGTCCCGCGAGCAGGCTCGTCGGTCCGTCGCCGCCGAGGCGCGCGAGCGGCACGCACTCGGCCTTCATCGTCACCGCGAGCTCGGGTGCCAGACCCAGGATCGACGGTCCGTCCTCGGCGTCGACGACGATCCCGGGCACGCGGGCGGCGGCGACGCGTGCCGCCGCGTCACGCGCGGCTGCGACCGGATCGTCGCCCCCGGAGGTCGCGCGCCCGTCGGTGACGAGCACGAGCAGCGGCTCGTAGCCGTCGCGGCGTCCCGCGCGCGCGACCTCGAGCGCGAGGTCGAGCGCGTTCGCGAGTGGTGTCGTACCGCCCGTCGGCAGCGCCTCGAGCCGGGCACGAGCGATCTCGATCGAGCCCGTCGGGCGCATCACCAGCTCGGCGCGGTCCCCGCGGAACGCGACGACCGCAACACGGTCACGGCGCCGGTACGCGTCGGTGAGCACCCCGAAGGCGAAGCCCTTCGCGGCGGCGATGCGACGGTCGACACCCATCGACCCCGACGTGTCGACCGCGAGCACGACGAGTCGTCCCGTGCGCTGGTCGTGCACCGGCTCCCGCAGGTCCAGGCGATCCACCCGTCCGCTTCGGGCCGCTTCGTCGTCGGACGCGCGACGGATCGCCGCGGACACGGCGGTCGGAACCGCGGCGATCGCGGTCGTCGACTCCGACGCGGGCACCGACCGCACGTAGCGGCCGCGCGTCCCGCGCACCACGCCGCTGCGGCCCGCGGCGCCGTGCGGTGTCCGCACGGTCGGAACTGCGGGCGCAGCGGTCGGCTCGTCGGGTTCGACGACGTCGTCCCGGTCGCGCTCGTCCGGGTCGCGCTCGTCCCCGTCGCGGTTCGTGATGTCCACCTCGTCGTCGTGCGGCGGCGTGAACGCGTCGTCGAGGTCGTCCTCCGAGATCCCCGGCTCCTCGAACGGCGTGCGGCGCCGGCGGTGCGCGAGCACGAACGGCGCGACGCGACGGAGATCGTCGTCGGTCGCGGCGGGACGGCCCTCCCACCCGGCGCGCGCGGCCGCAGCCCGGCACAGCATCAGGTCGGCGCGCAGGCCTTCGGCACCGACCGCGACCGCGACCCGGCACGCGGTCGCCACCAGGTCGTCGGGCACCGGCGCGGGACGCGCGTTCGCGAGCCGGGCCGCGAGTGCTGCGTCCGCCTGTCGTTCCTGATCGAGGACCGACGGGTCGTGGTCCGCTGCGAGCTGCTTCGCAACGGCACGGGCGCGCTCGTCGACGTCGACCGGGGTGGTGACGTCGACCGCGAGCCCGAACCGGTCGAGCAGCTGCGGGCGCAGCTCCCCCTCCTCCGGGTTCATCGACGCGACCAGCACGAACCGGGCCGGATGAGTGTGCGAGACGCCTTCGCGCTCGATGCGGTTGACGCCGCTCACCGCAACGTCGAGCAGCGCGTCGACCAGGTGGTCGGCCAAGAGGTTGATCTCGTCGACGTAGAGGACACCGCCGTGCGCGGCGGCGAGCAACCCCGGACGGAAACGGGCGTCGCCCTCGGTCAGCAGCGCGGTGACGTCGATCGATCCGAGCACGCGGTCCTCGGTCGCGCCGAGCGGCAGCTCGACGAACGGGGCGTTGCCGGGAAGGAGGCGCGCGAGCCCGCGCGCGAGCGTGGTCTTCGCGCTGCCCTTGTCGCCGCGGAGGAGCACGCCCCCGAGGCGGGGGGCCAGCGGGGCGAGCAGCAGCGCGAGCTTGGCGTCGTCCTGTCCGACGACGGCCGAGAACGGCAGCATCGAACCGGCGCCGTTCCTCTCCGACTCCCTCCGGTCGCTCATCGCGATTCCTGCCAGGTCTCGGCCTCGAGCACCGCGGCGCGAAGCGTCTGCAACGCTTCCGCCGACGCGTTCCACAGCCCCCGCTGCGACGCTTCGAGGAGGCGCTCCGCGATCGACTGCAGCGCCCACGGGTTCGAGCGCTCGAAGAACTTCCGCACGTCCGGATCGGCGACGTACGCGGACGTCACCCGCTCGTACATCCAATCATCGACGACGTGCGCGGTCGCGTCGTACCCGAACAGGTAGTCGACCGTCGCCGCCATCTCGAACGCGCCCTTGTACCCGTGGCGCTGCATCGCCTCGATCCAGCGCGGGTTGATCACGCGCGTGCGCACGACACGCGCAGCCTCCTCGGCCAGCGAGCGCACGACCGGGCGCTCGGGGTTCGACGAGTCGCCGAACCACGCCTTGGGGTTGCGCCCGGTCAGCGAGCGGATCGTCGCGACCATCCCGCCGTGCTCCTGCAGGTAGTCGTCGGAGTCGAAGATGTCGTGCTCGCGGTTGTCCTGGTTCTTCACCGCGATGTCGATCGCGGCGAAGCGACGCCGCATGCTGGCGGCCGCGGGCACACCGAAGCCGCCTCGCCCGTACGCGTAGCCGGACCACGCGATGTAGACCGCGGCGAGGTCGTCGTCGGAACGCCACGTGCGCTGCTCGAGCAGCTGGAGCACACCCGACCCGTACGAGCCGGGGCCGGGCCCGTAGACGCGCGGGTCGTCGGTGCCCGCCGCCCGCACGAAGTTGCACGCCGGATCCTCGTCGAGCGACGCCGCGAGACGGGTCGCGTCGTCGAGCAGCTCGACCAGGTTGGGGAACGCGTCGCGGAAGAAGCCGGAGATCCGCAGGGTCACGTCGATGCGTGGACGGCCGAGCTGGTCGAGCGGTACCGGCTCGAGCCCGACGACGCGACGCGACTCGGTCTCCCACACCGGCCGGATGCCGAGCAGCGCGAGCGCCTCGGACGCGTCGTCGCCCTGCGTACGCATGCTCGCGGTGCCCCAGAGGACGAGCCCCACCGTGCGCGGGTACGCGCCCTCCTCGTCGAGGTGGCGCTGCAGGAGGCGGTCGGCGAGCCCGCGGCCGACGTCCCACGACAGCTCGGTGGGGAGCGCCTTCGGGTCGAGCGCGTAGAAGTTTCGACCGGTGGGCAGCACGTGCGCGCCACCGCGCGTGAGCGCGCCACTCGGTCCGGCCGGGACATGACCGCCGTCGAGCCCGTGGACGAGGTTGTCGATCTCGTCGGTCGCGCGGCGCAGGTTCGGGACCAGCCACTCGCAGATCCACCGCACCGTCGGCCCGTCGTCCGCGCCGGCGCGCCACCCCTGCGCGGCCATCCGTTCGACGATCTCGCGCGCGCCCGCTTCGATCGCGTCGAGGGCGCGCGGCTCGTCGGGATCGAGCCCGAGTCCCTCGGCGACGCCGGTACGCAATGACGGGATGCGACCGTGCGGCAGCCGGGTGATCGCGAGGACGAGGTCGACGAGCGTCTGCCCGACGGGTTCCGCGCCGAGCACGTGCAGCCCGCCGCGGATCTGCGCGTCCTTGAGCTCGCACAGGTAGCCGTCGACGTGCAGCAGCACGTCGTCGAACCTCTCGTCGTCCGCGTGCTCGAGCCCCAGGTCGCGGTCGATCGCGGCCTCGCGGATGACCTCCCAGATGCGGGCGCGCTGCTCCGGCAGCTTCGAGGGATCGAGCGCCTGGAGCTGCGCGTACTCGTCGAAGAGCTGCTCGAGGCGGGCGAGCTCGTCGTAGGTGTCGGCGCGGGTCATCGGTGGGAGCAGGTGGTCGACGACGACCGCATGGGCGCGCCGTTTCGCCTGCGCGCCCTCGCCGGGGTCGTTGACGACGAACGGGTAGAAGAGCGGCACGTCGCCCAGCGCGGCGTCGGGCCAGCAACCGGCCGACAGCGCGAGCGCCTTGCCCGGCAGCCACTCGAGGGTGCCGTGCTTGCCCAGGTGCACGATCGCGTCCGCACCCCACACCTCGTCGAGCCAGCGGTAGAACGCGAGGTAGTGGTGCGCGGGGGGAAGGTTGGGCGAGTGGTACACCGCGACCGGATCGTCGCCGTAGCCGCGCGGCGGCTGGATCGCGAGGATCACGTTGCCGAGGTCGAGGCCGCTGAACACGAGGGCGCCGTCGTGGACGCGCTGGGTGCCGGGCGCGGGTCCCCACGCGCCCTCCACCTCGGTACGCGCGGCCTCGGGCAGCGACCCGAACCACGCCGCGTACCGCGTCGCGTCCAGGCGACCGACCGCCCGTGCGAGCTGCTCGGGCGAGAGCGCCTCGGCCTCGTACGTCATCCCGTCGGCCAGCGCGGCCATGAGCGCGTCACCCTCGGTCGGTCGGTCGGCGAGCGTGTAGCCAGCGAGCGCGAGCGCGTCGAGCAACGCGACCGCGGAGGCAGGAGTGTCCAGGCCCACCGCGTTGCCGAGCCGGCTGCGCTTGGTCGGGTACGCGCTGAGGACGAGCGCGACGCGCCGGTCGGCAGGCGCCGTCCGCCGCAGGCGCGCGTCGCGGAGCGCGATGCCGGCGACGCGGCGGGTGCGATCCGGGACCGTGCGGTACGCGCGCACCGCGATGCCGAGCTCGTCGCCGTCGTCCACGACCTCGTTGAACGCGAAGACGGGCGCGATGACCCGGCCGTCGAACTCCGGGATCGCGATGCCGGCGGTCGCGTCGTAGGGCCCGAGCCCCTGATCGGAGGCCTCCCACGCGGCGCGTGACGTCCCGGCCGACGGCGCCTGTACGATCGGTCGGTCGAGCTCGCGGAGCGCGCCCGCGTCCCAGGTCTCACCGTCGACGCCACCGGGTCTCCCGGTCGTTCCCGCACCCGCCGCCATCCCGCCCGCGGCGAGCACCGTGGTGACGACGACGTCGGCGTCGCGTTCGTGCACGAGCGCGACCAGCGACTCGGCCGCGTCGCGCCCGCGCAGCGAGTAGCACCACCACGCGACGGCGTCGGCACCCTGGGCCTCGATCGCGTCGCAGAGGTCGTCGACGAACTGCGTGTTCCCTGCGACGAGGTGGGCCCGGTAGAACACGACGACCACCCCGGGCCGCGACGGGTCGCGCGTCGCAGGTGCGCGCCACACACCGTGGTCCGGGATCTCGGCGGGCGGGTCGAAGCCGAAGCCTTCGAGCAGCACGGTGTCGGCGACGAAGCGCAGGAGGTGCTCGAGGTTCCGCGGGCCGCCGTTGACCAGATAGCCGAACGCCTCGGTGACGATGCCACTCGCGACGCTCGACATCGCGGTCAGCTCCGCGTCGATCGAGGCCTCACCACCGAAGGCGAGGAACGGGATGCCGCGCGCGTGACAGTCAGCCCGCAGCGCGTCGAAGCCCTCGGGCCACGCGCGCCGGCCGCGCAGCAGGCGCACGAGCACGCAGCGCACCCCCTCGAGCGGGGGCACCCCGTCGACGGTCCACGGCTGCGCGGCGCGCACCGCGCCGAACCCGTCGGGCAACGCCTCGATCGCGGTCCGCAGGGCGAGGACCTCGGTGTCGACGTTCGTGACGAAGAGGATCACGCCGGACTCCCGGCTTCCGTGAGCTCGGCGACGCGCCGCCGGTGGAGCTCGTCGCGCTCCAGGAGGCTGCAGTTGTCGCAGAGCGATCCGCCCGACGTCTGGTACCACAGGCAGCAGCTCGTGCGATCCCAGTACCAGCCTTCGCGGTCGTCGACCGTCACGGTCGTGAACCGACCGAGCCCTGCGAACACGTCGCCCGCCGCGTCGACGAACGCTGCCGCGCGCGCCCGGACGTCGCCCGGATCGGCCACGGCGTCGCTCGATTCGAGGGCGCGGAACGCGGTCGCGCACGACGAGGCCACGTTGCCCCACAGGAGTCGCTCACCGACCCGGAACGCGCCGTGCACCGCGTCGACGAAGGGACGCAGATGCCCGTCGACGAGGGCCGCGACGAGCGCGACCGCGTCGACGTCGGACACGCCGGGTCGCAGGTACGCGACGGCGGAGGGACGCGGCTTGTCGAGACGGACGGCCGTCGCGGCCGGTGCGACGTCGGGAACCGCGAGCCCCAGCCCGTAGGCCGCGAGCGCGACACCGGCGACCCGGAACGCGTACGCCTGCACGAACAGCGAGGCTGCGACCGCGACGTCGTCGGTCCCGAAGCCCTGCCGCGTCCCCTCCACGACCCGGGTCAGCACGTCGCGATCGTCGACGATCGCGTCGCACCGCACCCAGTCGTCACCCGTGATCGCGGTCGAGGCGCGCAGGTACGACACGCACCGGGAGACCTCGGCGGCGACGTCGGCGACGGTCGTCATCGCCTGTGGCTCACGGTCGCTGCAGGCGCGCCCGTCGCGACGAGGTCGACGATCGCCCCCATGTCGAGGTGCGACGCGACCAGGTCGGCGACGGCGTCGACGCGCGCCTCACGCCCGGCCGCGAAGGAGATGCCGCGGTCGACGAAACGCTTGCCGCGCGCCGTCGCGACCTCGTCGAGGAACGCGTGGCGGAAGCCGTCGTCCTCGAAGATGCCGTGCAGCGTGGTGCCGAACACCCGACCGTTCTGCACGCCGTCGACGTCGTCACGCTCGCCGCGCTGCACCGTCACGAACGGCGTGCCACCCTCCACGCGCACACGCCCGTGGTGGATGCGGTAGCCGTGGACGTCGCGACGGAGGGCCCGTCCGTGGCACCGCTCGGTCACCTTGTCCTGGGCGAACACGGTGCTCACCGGCAACAGGTCGAGTCCGTCGACCCGTCCGACACGCGACTCGACGCCGTCGTCGATGACGCGCCCGAGCATCTGGTAGCCGCCGCAGATCCCCAACACGGTCGCGCTCGTGCGGCCGATCGCCTCGTCGAGCCCGCGCGCGCGCAACCACGCGAGATCGTCGACCGTCGCCTTCGTCCCGCCGAGCACGACGAGGTCGGGGCGTCCGAGCGACGCGACATCGGCGACGAAGCGCACGCTCACGCCGGGCTCGCACCACAGCGGGTCGAGGTCGGTGAAGTTGGAGAGGCGCGGGAACCGCATCACCGCGACGTCGAGCTCGTCTCCCGCCGCCTCGGGCAGGGTGTGACGCGGCGACGTGTCCAGCACGAGCGAGTCCTCGGCGTCGAATCCCCCGCCGTCGAACCAGGGCAGCACGCCGAGGGTCGGGACCCCGGTCCGCGCCTCGAGCTCGGCGCTGCCGTCGAAGAGCAGCGCGGGATCGCCTCGGAACTTGTTGATCACGAAGGCGCGCACGTGCGCACGCAGGTCGTCGGGCAGCAGCGCGACGGTCCCGTAGAGCGCCGCGAACACACCGCCGGGCTCGATGTCGCCGATCACGATCGCCGGGATGCCCGCCTCGCGTGCCACCCGGAGGTTGACGATGTCGTGGTCGAGGAGGTTGATCTCGGTCGGGCTGCCCGCGCCCTCGCACAAGACGACGTCGAAGCGCGACCGCAGATCGGCCAGCGCGTCGAGCACGACCGGGAGCAGCTCCGGCTTGTGGGCGTGATATTCGGCCGCGGTCATCGAAGACACGGGTCGACCCATCACGATCACCTGGCTGGTGCGCTCCCCCGTCGGTTTGAGCAGGACCGGGTTCATCGCCGCTTCGGGCTCGACCCGCGCCGCGAACGCCTGGACCTCCTGGGCGCGACCGATCTCCGCGCCGGTGACGGTCACGACCGAATTGAGCGCCATGTTCTGTGCCTTGAACGGCGCGACACGGACACCCGAACGGGCGAACACGCGACACAGCGCGGCGACCAGCGTGGACTTGCCCGCGTTCGACGTCGTGCCACACACCATGAGCGCGCCGCGCAGCGGGTCCGCGTCGCGTACGCCGTGCAGGGACGCTCCCGGCGGCGTCACCGTGGTCTCCATCGACGTCCCCCGCGTCAGCGTCTCGGCTCGACGCACGCAGGTATCCTGGCTTCCGGCTCGTCGCTCGTTCCCGGCCTTCCAGCCCCGAGAGGCCGTGGCCGTGACCACCCGGTGGTGGCGGGAGCTCGCTCCCCGGTCACAGTTGCGGGACAGCGCCGGATTCGCACCGGCTTCCCTTCGTGCGGCGCCGAACCTACCAGGCGCCTCCGCCGGCGGCCATGCCGAGCCGGTAGGTTGCCCGCGTGCGCGCGGTTCGCGTCCTCCTCCTCGGCGGCTCGACCGAAGCGTCCGCGCTCGCGCGCGAGCTCGCTCGGCGCTCGCGCTTCGACGTGACCATGTCGTTCGCGGGCCGGACCCGCGAGCGCACAGCGGTGCCGTGCGCGGTCCGCGTCGGCGGCTTCGGCGGCATCGACGGCCTCGTGCGCCACCTGCGCCACGAGCGCGTCGATCTGCTCGTGGACGCGACCCATCCGTTCGCCGCGCACATGCCGCACCACGCGGCAGCCGCGTGCGCGACGACCGGGACCGCGCGCCTGCGCGTGTGCCGGCCAGCGTGGTCACCCGTCGACGGCGACCGGTGGGAGCACGTCACCGACCTGGACGCCGCCGCGGACGCGCTGCTCCGCACGGGCTCCCGGCGCGTGTTCCTCACGACCGGACGCCAGGAGCTCGCGCCGTTCGCGCGCGTCCCGGACGCGTGGTTCCTCGTGCGCGCGATCGAGCCACCCGCGTCCATGCCGCTCGCCCACTCGGAGGTCGTCCTGGCGCGCGGACCGTTCGACGAGCGCGACGAGGAGCGTCTCATGCGCGAGCACCGTGTCGAGGTGCTCGTGACGAAGAACAGCGGCGGCGACGCCGCGGCGGGCAAGCTCACGGCCGCCCGCACCCTCGGGCTCCCGGTCGTGATGGTCGACCGCCCGCCTGCTCCCGACGGTCCCCGCGCCGCGAACGCCCGCGATGCGCTCGTGTGGATCGCGGCGCGGGCGGACGAGGTTCAGTCCGCGGCGGGATAGGTCCGCGGCGTGTACACCCACGTCCGGCCGCGGCCGTCGACGAAGGCGCGGGTCGTCGTGGAGCCGACGATCACGACCGTGCGCATGTCGACGTCGCCGTCGTCGACCGCCCCGAGCGACGTGACGCGGGTCGATTCGCCGTCGCGCCCGACGTCGCGACCGAGCACCACCGGCGTGTCCGGCGTGCGGTGCGCGCCGAGGATCTCGAGCGCGCGGCCGAGCTGCCAGGGCCGGTGTCGTGAGGTCGGGTTGTAGAGCGCGACCACCAGGTCTGCGCACGCGACCGCTTCCAGCCGCCGCTCGACGACCGACCACGGTTTGAGCACGTCGGAGAGCGAGATGCAGCAGAAGTCGTGACCGAGCGGCGCCCCGATGCGCGCGGCCGCCGCGGATGCTGCGGTGATGCCGGGCACGATCGAGACGTCGACGCCGGCGTAGCGATCCACACCCGCGTGGAGCGCTTCGACGACCGCGGTCGCCATCGCGAACACACCGGGGTCACCCGACGACACCACGACGACGTCGCGTCCCGCCGCCGCGAGGTCGAGCGCGAGCTCGGCCCGACGGGCCTCCTCCCGGTTGTCGAACTCGTGCCGGACCGCGGGCGAGTCCTCTTCGGTGACCATCGCGAGGTACGGCCCGTAGCCCACCAGGTCGCTCGCCCGCGCGAGCCGCTCGACGGCCTCGGGAGCTCGCCACGCCGCCGCGCCGGGTCCGAGCCCGACCACCGCGAGGCGACCGCTCACCGCACCTGCGCGCGCACGCCCGGGATCACGACCATCGAGAAGTACGGCGCGCGCGCCGTCTCGGCGTCGGCCAGTGGGACGACCCGCTCGTTCGGCAGGCTGGCCCACTCGACGTACGACGCGCGCTCGAGCGCACCCGCGCGGATCACCGCGTCGCGCACCTTCTCGAGGTTCCGGCCGACCTTCATGACGACGACGGCGTCGCTCGCCGCGATCCGCCGATGGAGCTCCCCCACCGGCAGGACGCCCGACAGCACGGTGAACACCTCGTTGCGTGCGGCGAGCGGCGTGCCGATCGCGGCCGCGCCGGCGACGACCGACGAGACGCCGGGGATCACCTCGCTGCGATAGCGGTCGCGCAGCCGCTCGTGGAGGTACATGTACGAACCGAAGAACAGCGGGTCGCCCTCGCACAGCACCGCCACGTCGGCACCCGCGTCGAGGAGCTCGGCCACCCGTTTCGCGGACTGGTCGTAGAAGTCCGCGATCAACGTCTCGTAGGTGTCGGGCGCGATCGGCTCGGTCGTCACCGGGTACACGAGCGCCAGCTGGGTGTGGTCGTCGCGAAGATGGTGCTCGACCACGCGGCGCGCGTTGCTCGTGCGACCCTTCGCGCAGAAGTAGGCCACCGCCGCCGAGCGTTCGAGCGCGCGCACGGCCTTGAGCGTCAGCAGCTCGGGATCCCCGGGCCCGACGCCGACGCCGTAGCAGGTGCCCGGGCCCGGGTTCGTTCCCGAGCTTTCGCGGGTGCTCATTCCGGCTCCGCCGCGAGCGCGTTGACCACCGCGGCGGCGATCGCGCTGCCGCCCCGGCGACCGTGGACCGTGAGCCACGGCACGCCGCGCGACGCGCGCGTCAACGCGACCTTCGACTCCGCCGCGCCGACGAAGCCCACCGGCACACCGATGATCGCGGCCGGCCTCGCAGGCTGCGTCTCGAGCAGCTCGAGGAGGCGGAACAGCGCGGTCGGCGCGTTCCCGATCGCCACGACCGACCCGTCGAGACGGTCGACCCATTCGTCGACCGCGGCAGCCGAGCGCGTCGTGCCGATCGCGGCGGCCCGGGCGACGGCGGCGTCGGCGCGGAGCGTGCAGCAGACGTCGTTGCCGGCGGCGAGGCGGGCCCGGGTCACGCCGTCGGCCAGCATCACGGAGTCGGTGAAGATCGGCGCGCCCGCGCGCAAGGCCTCGCGGATCGCGGTGCCGACGCCGGGCGCGAAGTCGACGTCGGCGGCCAGGTCGACCATCCCGCACGCGTGGATCATGCGGACGACCGCCGGTTCGAGGTCGGAAGGGAAGCGCCGGAGGTCGGCTTCCTGGCGGATGATGGCGAACGAGCGCGCATAGATCGCGCTGCCGTCGCGCACGTACCCGTCGACGGTCACGCGCGTGCCCTCGTGTCGAGCGCGGTCCGGATCGCGTCGCGCAGCATCTCGGCCGCCGTCCGGCGCAGGCCGAAGCGCGCCTCCGCTCCGAAAGCGTCGACGAACACGTCGTAGCGGTCGGGCCCGGTACCGACCAGCGAGACCTCTGCCGGGCTGGGGCACGCGCAGCCCTTGTCACACCCGGAGACGTGAACGGATGCAGGACGCCGCGCGCGCGGCAGCACCGCGAGCGCGTCGATGACGGCGCGGGCGTCGCGCTGCGCGTCGACGAGCCCGGCGGCACACCCCGTCGATCCGGCGCACGCGACCACCACGTTCGCCGGGTGCCCGGGATCGCACACGAGGCCGAGCTGCTCCAGCTCGCGCGCGGCGAGCGCGCCGTGCTCTCTCCGCACGTCGGTGAGCACGACGCCCCGCCACGGCGTGACCCTGATCTCGGAGCCGCGCACCGCCGCGACGCGTGCCAGCGCGGCCAGCTGCGGGACATCCAGCCGGCCGAGCACCGCGCGCGCGCCGACCCAGACCCGGCCGCCGTCACGTTGCGCGTGGATACCGACCGGATCCACGGGCCGTGGTCGCGGCGCGCGTGTGCAGACGTCACGGCGCGTCGACACGTCACCGGCCCGGCGACGAATCTCGTCTGCGATCCGATCGCTGCCTCGCGACGCGATCGCATTCGTCACGCGTCCGTACGGTGCGCAGACCGCGAGCACCGCGTCGACCAGGTCGGGAACCGCCGCAGGCTCGACCGTCCACGCGACCTCGCGGGCCGCGTCGTTCTCCGGAAGCGCGTCCGCGAGCCTGACCTCGAACCGCACGTCGCCGTCCGCGGTGCGGAGCGCGCCGAGGGCGAGATCGTGCACACGTCCACGTACGCCGACCTCGCCGCCTCCGTCGACGAGCACGCCGAACTTCGGCGAGATCCCCCGCGCGGCCGGCGACGCGAGCCGCTCGAGAACGGCCGCGACCGCGGCGCCGACGTCGACGAGCTCGAACCGGTCGACACCGGCGGTCGGGCTCGCGAGCACGTTGCGACGCTCGTCGACGCGTGGGTCGCGCGCCACGAGCCCGCCGCCGATCAGCGCGTCGCGCAGGTCGGGCACCGCGGCGGGCGCGAGGCCCCGCACCTGCACGTTGGCCCGGTTGGTGAGCTCGACCGCTCCCGCGCCCACCCGCGCGGCAGCCGCCGCGAGCGCAGCCGCGGACGCGGGGGCGAGCCGGCCCCCCGGGAGCCGGACCCGGGCCAGCGCCCCGTCCGGCTCCTCGAACGGGGCGTGCACGCTGGGGCACGCGCCCCGGCGGGACCGGGCCTCGACATGCACGCCGGCGCTTCCAGGCATCGGCGCGACGCTAGCCGCTCGCGTAGGGCACTGTGCCCTACGCGCAGGTACCGTGCCCTGTCCCGGCGAACGGAGAACGGCTGATGGCGCAACCGTCGCGACTGCTCGTCAACACCGGCACCGGCAAGGGCAAGAGCTCGGCCGCGTTCGGGGTCATGGGCCGGGCGTGGGCCCGCGGCTGGTCGGTGTGCGTGGTGCAGTTCGTGAAGAGCGAGAAGTGGCGCGCCGGCGAGCGCAAGCTCGCCGACCATCTCGGCATCGAGTGGCACACGCTCGGCGACGGCTTCACGTGGGAGTCGACCGACCTGGACGAGACCGCCGCGAAGGGCCGGCACGCGTGGTCCGTCGCGGCCGACAAGATCGGAAGTGGCGCGTACGACCTCGTGATCCTCGACGAGGTCACCTACACCGTGAAGTACGGCTGGGTCGAGGTCGACGAGATCGTGTCGGTGCTGCGCGACCGGCCGGCGCGCACCAACGTCGTCGTGACCGGCAGGTACGCGCCCCACGAGATCGTCGCGATCGCCGACACCGTCACCGAGATGGTGAAGGTCAAGCACGCGATGGACGACGGCATCGGTGCCCGAAAGGGCATCGAGTACTGACGGCCGCTCGATGCAGCTCGGCCCTCGCCTCGTCGTCGCCGGTACCCACTCCGGCGTCGGGAAGACCACGGTGGCGACCGGGCTCATGGCCGCGTTCGCGCGCCGCGGCGGCGCGGTCGCAGGCGCCAAGGTCGGCCCCGACTTCATCGATCCGGGCTATCACGCGCTGGCGACCGGACGGCCGGGCCGCAACCTCGACCCGTGGATGTGCGGTGTCGACGCCGTGGTGCCGCTGGCCGCGCGCGCGGCCCACGGCGCGACATTGCTCGTGGTCGAAGGCGTGATGGGCATGTTCGACGGCGCCCGTGACGGCGGGCCGTCGTCGACGGCCGACGTCGCCGCACTGCTCGACGCGCCGGTCGTGCTCGTCGTCGACGCCCACGGTCTCGGTCAGTCGGTGGCCGCGATCGTGCAGGGATTCCGGGGCTTCGACGCCCGTGTGCGCATCGCCGGGGTCGTCTGCAACCGGGTCGGCTCCGACCGTCACGAGGAGCTGCTGCGCGACGCGCTCGAGGGAACGGGTCTTCCGCTCCTGGGTGCGCTCCGACGCGACGACGCGTTCTCGTGGCGCGACCGGCATCTCGGTCTCGTTCCCGTCGTCGAGCGCCGCGACGACGTGGCCCGTGCGCTCGATCGCCTCGCGAGCGCGATCGAGCGCGACTGCGACCTCGACGGTGTCGAGCGGATCGCGCGCACGGCACCGCCACGGCTGACCCGCGAGCCCGACGTTCCGGCCCGAGTCGGTCGCGCGCGGGTCGCGGTCGCGACTGGTCGCGCGTTCAGCTTCGCGTACGAGGACAACCTCGAGGCACTGCACGCGGCGGGTGCCGAGGTCGTCGCCTTCGACCCGTGCGTCGACGAGGCGCTTCCCGAACGCTGCGGCGCGATGATCGCGGGAGGTGGGTTCCCCGAGGTCTACGCGACGTCGCTCGGCGAGAACACCGCGCTGTTGCGCGACGTGCGGGCGCGCGTCGCGCAGGGGATGGTCGTGTGGGCCGAATGCGGCGGCCTTCTCTGGCTGGCCGACGAGCTCGACGGGCACGCGATGGCCGGCGTCGTTCCCACCACGGCGACCATGACGTCGCGCCTCACGCTCGGCTACCGCCACGCGCGCACGACGACGTCGTCGCCGCTCGGGCCGGCGGGCACCGAGCTGCGCGGCCACGAGTTCCACTACTCGAGCGTCGGGCCCGGAGGCGACGCGTTCGAGGGGGTCGCCGAGACCCCCGCGCCGCCGGGATGGGCGAACCCGCGACTGCTCGCGTCGTACCTGCACGTGCACCTCGGCGGCGCGCCCCGCCTCGCGGCGGCGTTCGTGCGGTCGATCAGCGCCTGAGACGGTCCGCGAGCCGGCGGGGTGCACGACGATGCCCTATGTGTACCCTACGCAGGTGCGGAAGACGTCGGTCTACCTGCCCGAGCCGCTGAAGGACGACCTCGCGGCGCTGGCCCGCCGCAGCGGTCGGTCCGAGGCCGAGCTCATCCGGCTCGCGGTCGAGCGCCTCGTGCGCGCCGCGGCGCACGAAGGCGGCCCGGGGCGCCCCGAGCCCGTTCGCGAAGCGGGGCCCCGGCTCGTCGGCGTGGGCGTGGGCCCGAGCGACCCCGCGCTGGTCACGGAACGGGCGATCCGGACGTTGAACGGCGCGGATCGGGTGTTCGCGGCCTCGACCGCGCCCGACGCGATCGGCCGCGCGGAGGCGGTGGTGCGCGCGGTCGCGCCCGAAGCGCGCGTCGAACGGCTCGTGTTCGACATCGCCGGCGACACCGACGCGCGCGCGGCGTCGGTCGAGGGCGCAGCCGACGCGGTCGTGACCGCGCTCGACGCGGGCGCGGTCGTCGCGTTCGCCATGCTCGGCGACCCGAACGTCTACTCGGCGTTCCCCACGCTCGCCCGCGCGGTCGCGTCGCGACGGCCTTCGGTGCCGATCGCGACCGTTCCGGGCGTCATGGCCTTTCAGGAGGTCGCGGCTACGAGCCGGACCGTGGTCGCCGAGGACGGCGAACGCGTGGTGATGACCGTCGCCGACGGCGACACCGCGCCGCTCGACGGTCTGCTCGACGATCGCGCCACCACCGTGGTCCTCTACAAGGGCGGTCGCCATCTCCCCGCCGTCGCCGACGCGCTCGGGCGGCGGGCGCGCCTGCAGGGCGCGGTCGTGGGCGAGATGCTCGGCCTCCCGGGCGGTCGCTGCGTCGAGGTCGGTGCGGTTGCCGACCAGGCTGCGTCCTATCTCGCGACGATCGTCGTCCCCGCGGTGCGGGAGGAGCGCGGATGATCTCGTTCGTCGGAGCGGGGCCGGGCGCCGCGGACCTCATCACGGTCCGGGGCGCGCAACGCCTGGCCGCCGCCGACGTCGTCGTGTGGGCGTCGTCGCTCGTGCCCGAGGCGTTGCTGGGGCACTGTCGTCGCGACGTCGAGCTCCACGACTCGAAGACCATGACGCTCGAGAAGGTCGTCGCGGTCTACGACGCGCACCCGACCGCGGCGATCGTGCGACTCCACTCGGGCGATCCAACGGTGTATTCCGCGATCGGCGAGCAGATCGACTGGTGCGTCGCGGCCGAGCGCGCGTTCGAGATCGTTCCCGGCGTCAGCGCGCTCGCGGCGGCGGCCGCCGCGGTCGGACGCGAGCTCACCCGGCCCGCGGTCGCGCAGAGCGTCGTGCTGACGCGTCTCGCGCACCGGACGGCCGCCTCGGTGCCCGACAACGAGAGCCTCGCCGCGTACGCGCGGGTCGGCGGCACGATGGCCGTGTTCCTGTCGGCGGCGCGCCCCGACGAGCTCCAGAACGAGCTGTCGGCGATCGGCTCGCAGTACCACCGCGGGACGCCGGCCGTGATCGCGTCGCGCGTCTCGTGGCCCGACGAGCAGCTCGTCCACACCACCGTCGGATGCCTCGCCGACGAGCTGCGCGGGCTCGGGCGAACGACGACCGTGCTGGTGCTCGTGGGCGAGGCGCTCGCTCCGCGTGCCGTCACGGCCCGCAGCCACGTCTACGCGCCCGACTACAGCCACTCCTTCCGCGCCGGTGACGCGAATGGCTGAGCGCGCCGCGCCACCCGTCGACGTCGTCGGGTTGGTCGGCGGCGAGTGCTTCGGCCGCACGGCCGAGGACGCGATCGCCGGAGCCGACCTGATCGTCGGCTCACCGCGCCAGCTCGCAGGTGCGGCGCGGGACGCGCCAGCGACGCGCATCGAGCTGTCGGCCGCGCTCGACGACGCGCTCGACGACATTGCTCACCACCGCGATGCGGGCGAGCGGGTGACCGTGCTCGCATCGGGTGATCCGGGGTTCTTCGGCATCGTCCGGGTGCTGTCGGCGCGCTTCGGGCATGATGCCGTGCGGGTGCACCCGGCGCCGTCGTCGGTGTCGCTCGCGTTCGCGCGGCTCGGGATGTCGTGGGACGACGCCCACGTCGTCTCCGCGCACGGCCGGTCGCTCGACGCCGCGGTCGACCACCTGGTCGGCGTGAGCAAGGCCGCGGTGCTGACGTCGCCCGACAACCCGCCGCAGGCGGTCGGAGCCGCCCTCGTCGAACGCGGCCGGCTCGACCTCCGCGCCGCGGTGTACACCCGCATCGGCGAATCCGAGGAGTCCGAGTTCCACGGCGACCTGGTCGAGCTCGCGCGCGGCTCCTTCGATCCGATGTCGGTCGTGGTGCTGACCCACGGCGGCCCCGGCCCGGGTGCGAAGACGGTCGCGTGGGGATTGCCCGAGGACCGTTTCGCCCACCGCGACGGCATGATCACGAAGGCCGAGGTGCGGGCGGTCGCGCTCGGAAAGCTCGCGCTCCCCAGATGCGGCGTGCTGTGGGACGTCGGGGCGGGCAGCGGATCCGTCGCGATCGAGGCGGCCCGGCTCGCGCCCGGACTGCGTGTGTTCGCGGTCGAGCACGACCGCGAGAGCGCGGAACGCATCCGCGCGAACGCGGTCGCGCACGACGTGTGCGTCCACGTCGTTGACGGACGTGCGCCCGGTGTCCTCTCCTCGCTCCCCGATCCCGACCGGGTGTTCGTCGGCGGCGGCGGTATCGACGTGCTCGACGCCGCGCTCGCACGGTTGACGCCGAACGGCGTCGTCGTCGCCAACTTCGCGCTGCTCGACCGCGCTGTCACTGCGTGGCAGCGCTTGGGCAACGTCGTCGAGGTGTCGGTCTCGCGCGGTGTCACGACGGGGAGCGATCACGTCCGGCTCGCGTCCGAGAACCCGGTCTTCGTGTGCTGGGGACCGTCGTGACCGCGGGACCGCGCCGATGATCGTGCTCGTGCTCGGCGGCACCCGCTCGGGGAAGTCCACGGTCGCGGAGCGCATCGCGTCGCGCCTCCCACAACCGGTCACGTACGTCGCGACCGCGAGCGTCGGACGCGACGACGACGACTTCGCCGCCCGCGTCGCGAAGCACCGGGAGCGCCGCCCCACGGCGTGGCGGACGCTCGAGGAACCCGACGACCTGGCCGGCTGCATCGGCGCGACCGACGGCACCGTCCTCGTCGACTCGATCGGAACCTGGATCGCGGGTGGTCACGAGTTCGCGCGCGACGTCGACGGGCTGTGCCACGTCTGTGTCGAGCGCGACGGCGACACCGTGCTCGTGGGCGAAGAGGTCGGGCTCTCGGTCCACCCGCCCACCGAGGTCGGGCGGCGGTTCGCCGACGCGCTCGGCGAGTGCAACCGGCGCATCGCCGACGTCGCCGATCGGGTGCTGCTCGTCGTGGCCGGCCGCGCGCTGGAGCTCGGTTCCGTCGATGCGTGACGCGCTGAGCCTGCTGACCACGCTCGGCCGCCGCGGCGGACGGATGCAGGCGGGCGCGTTCGCGTGGTTCCCGCTCGTCGGCGCGGCGCTCGGACTGTTGCTCGGGTCGTGGTGGTGGGTCGTCGAGCGCGCGTGGCCGCGACCGGTCGCGGCGGCGCTCGTCGTCGTCGCCGACCTCGCCCTCACCGGCATGTTGCACGTCGACGGGCTGGCCGACAGCGCGGACGGCCTGCTGCCCCACGCGTCGCCCGAGCGGCGGCTCGACATCATGCGAACGCCCGACGTCGGCGCGTTCGGGATCGCGACGGTCGCGATCGTTCTCGTCCTGCAGGTCGCCGCGCTCGCATCCCGCGCGCCGTCGATCCTGCTGCTCGTCGCGTTGTGGGGAGCGGCACGCGCCCTGGTGGCGTCGGTGCCGTCCACGATGCACTACGCGCGCGAGCGTGGGATCGCGTCACCCCTTCTCGACGGCGCGCCGCGCTGGCCCGCGGCGACCGTGCTCGTCGCCGTCGCGCTGGCGGGGGCCGGTGCCGGCGTCGCGGGGATCGTCGCCGTCGCCGCCGGCGTTCTGGGCGGCGTCGCGGTGCTCTTCCTGGCCCAACGGCGCATCGGCGGGTTCACCGGCGACGTGCTCGGCGCCACGATCGTCGTCACGGAGACCGTCGGCCTCGTCGTCGCCGCGGCGCGATGGTGAGCGCGACGTTGCGGACCCGTGCGCGCGTGACCGGCCTCGGCCTGCTGCTCGACCGGTTCGTCGGCGAGCCGCCGGTCGAGCTGCACCCCGTCGGCGCGTTCGGCCGCCTGATGCAGCGCGTCGAGGGCTCGATCTACGCCGACGCGCGCCCGCCCGGGGTCTGGTACACCGGCGCCGGCGTCGCGCTCGGCTTCCTCGCCGGCCGCGCCTGCCCACCGGCGGTCGCCGTCGGCACCGTCGTCGCGGGGCGCGAGCTGCGGAGCGCGGCGACACGCGTCCGCGACGCGCTCGTCGCCCACGACGTCGAACGTGCTCGCGACCAGGTGACTGCGCTCGTCGGTCGGGACCCGGAGCGTCTCGACGAACGCGCGCTCGCGGCGGCCGTCATCGAGTCCCTGGCCGAGAACACCGTCGACGCGGTCGTCGCGCCGGTCTGGTGGGCGCTCGTCGCCGGTGCCGGCGCGGCAGCCGCGTACCGCGCGGTCAACACGATGGACGCGATGGTCGGGCACCGCTCCGCGCGCTACGAGCGGTTCGGCTGGGCCAGCGCCAGGCTCGACGACCTCGCGAACTACGTTCCCGCACGGCTCACCGCCGGGCTCACGTCACTCGTCCGTCCGGCGCGCGCCGCGCTGGTCGGACGCGCGGTGCGCGAGCACGCGCCCGCGCACCCGTCGCCGAACGCGGGCGTGGCCGAGGCGGCGTTCGCGGCGGTGCTCGGCGTCGAGCTCGGGGGTCCGCTCCGGTACGCGGGCCGGCTGGAGGCGCGACCGCGCCTGGGCTGGGGCCCGCGGCCGACGGTCCCCGACATCGACCGCGCGCTCGCCCTCGCCTCGCACGTGGAGCTCGCGCTGCTGGGGCTGGTCGCGTGCCTGTTCGCCGCGTCGAGGCCACGATGATCCCAGAGCCGGGACGGCACGGGGGCGACGGGCATCGTCTGGCCCACGCGCTCGGGATCGCGCCGGACGCGGTGCTCGACCTGTCGTTCAGCGTGAACCCGTTCGCGCCCGACGTCGGCGAGCTCGTCGCCGCGCACACGGCCGCAGCCCGGACCTATCCCGACCCGTCGCACGCGATCGGCGCGCTCGCGGACGTGCTGATCGTCGACGGCGACCGGCTCGTGCTGACCAACGGCGGCGCGGAGGCGATCGCGCTCGTGGCCGCAGAGTGGCCCGTGGGTCGGGTCGAGGGCCCCGAGTTCTCGCTCTACGAGCGGCATCTGCGCGGCAGCGCGCCGCACGCGCACGTGTGGCGCTCGAACCCGAACAACCCGACGGGCCGTCTCGCGCGCGCCGGCGAGCAGGCCGACGTGTGGGACGAGTCCTTCTACCCCCTCGCGACCGGATCGTGGACCCGGGGCGACGATGCCGCGGTCGTCGGCTCGCTCACCAAGGTGTTCGCGTGCCCCGGGCTCCGGGCCGGCTACCTCGTCGCACCCGACGCCGCGACGGCGAGACGGTTCGCGCGACACCAACCGGAGTGGTCGGTCAACGCGCTGGCGTGTGCGGTCGTTCCGGAGCTGCTGAAGCTCGCCGACCTGTCGGGCTGGCGCGACGCGATCGCAGCGGTGCGCCGAGAGCTGACCGCCGTCCTGTCGTCGACCGGGCTCCGTCCCGACCCGTCGGACGCGAACTATCTGCTGGTGCGCGACGCGCCCGGCCTGCGCGACCACCTCGCGCGCCGGGCCGTGCTCGTGCGCGACACCGCGAGCTTCGGGATACCGCGCGGCATCCGGATCGCGGTACCGCACCCGAACGACCTCGACCGACTCGCCAACGCGCTGGAGGGCTACGAATGGACGCCGTGATTCCCGGGATCGACGCGGTCATCTTCGACATCGGCGGCACCCTCGTCGAGGAGGCGCCGGCCGCGACACCGGTCGATGCGCTCGTGGCGCGGCCCTTGCCGGGCGTGCTCGAAGTGGTCGCCGGGTGCGCACGACACCATCGCGTTGCAGCCCTCACCGACACCGCGGTGATGGACGAAGCGACGGTGCGGGCGTTGCTGGCCCCGGTCGGGCTCGACGCGTTGCTCGAGGTGGTCGTGACGTCGCACGACGTCGGCGCGGCCAAGCCCGATCCTCGGGGCGTGCTGGAGGTGTGCCGACGCCTGGGCGTGTCACCCGGACGCGCACTGCTCGTCGGCGACCGTTCCGTGGACCGTGACGCCGCCGCGGCCGCGGGCACCGCGTTCGTGGCCACCGACGCCGGCCTGCCCGATGCCGTCACACGCGCGGTCGCGGCGCGCAGTGGGCCGTTCGGGGCCGCGGCGTCGGCCGTCGAGCCGCTCGACGAGGACGCGCGCGCGGCAGCGCTCGCGCGCCAGGCCCAGCTGACCAAGCCCGCCGGATCGCTCGGCCGGCTCGAGGAAATCGGTGTGCTCCTCGCCGCGATCACGGGCCGCTGCCCGCCGCCCATCCCGGCCCGTCCGGCGGTCGGCGTGTTCGCCGGCGACCACGGCGTCGTCGCGTCCGGCGTCACCCCGTGGCCGCAGGACATCACGGCGTCGATGGTCGCGAACATGGCAAACGGTGGCGCGGCGATCAACGCGATCGCGCGTCAGGTCGGTGCCGCCGTTTCGATCGTCGACGTCGGCGTCGCGGCCGACGTGCGCGAGGTCGACGGCGTCGAGCACCGCAAGGTCCGCGCTGGAACCGACGACCTGCTCGGAGGGCGGGCGATGACGACGGCGGACGCGTACGCGGCGCTCGACGTCGGCGCCGAGCTCGCGTCCGCGCTCGTCGGCCGCGGTCACGACCTGCTCGTCACGGGTGACATGGGGATCGGCAACACGACCCCCTCGGCCGCGCTCATCGCGGCGTTCACCCGTCACGACGCCGCGGCGGTCACGGGCCGCGGCACCGGCATCGACGACACCATGCTCGCGACCAAGACCAAGGTCGTCGCGCAGGCGGTCGGACGCGTCGAAGGTTTCCTCGATCCGGTGTCGGTCCTCGCCGAGGTCGGCGGTCTGGAGATCGCCGCCATCGGCGGGTTCGTCATCGGTGCCGCTGCCGCGCGCGTCCCTGTCGTCGTCGACGGCGTAATCGCGTGCGCGGCGCTGCTCGCGGCGGATGCGCTCGTGCCCGGGTTGCGCCGACACTGCATCGCCGGCCACCGCTCGTCGGAGCCGGGCGCGACGGTCGCGCTCGCCCACCTCGGTCTCGATCCCGTCCTCGATCTCCAGCTCCGTCTCGGCGAGGGCACCGGTGCGTGCCTCGCCGTGCCCGTGGTCCAGGCGGCCGCGCGCGTCCTCGGCGAGATGGCGACGTTCGACCAGCTCGAACCGCCGGCGTCGACGTCCGACGGATCGGCGACCGACGGGTCGTGAAGCAGATCTTCGTGATCGGGATCGGCAGCGGCGATCCCGATCACCTGACCGTCGCCGCGATCCGGGCGATCGAGCAGGTCGACGTCTTCTTCGTGATCGACAAGGGCGAGGCGACGCGCGAGCTGGTGGGCCACCGACGTGCGATCTGCGAGCGCTACGCGACAGCGAAGCCGTACCGGGTCGTCCAGATCGACGACCCGCCGCGTGACCGCGACAGCGCCGCGTACGCGGATGCCGTGCGCGTCTGGCACGATGCCCGCACGGAACGGCTCCGCCGCGCGATCGACGAAGAGCTCGCACCCGAAGAGTCTGGGGCCGTGCTGGTCTGGGGCGATCCGTCGCTCTACGACAGCACGTTGCGCGTTCTCGACCGGGTCGCGACACGAGTGTCGGAACCGTTCGCCGTCGCGGTGATCCCGGGCGTCACCAGCCTGTCCGAGCTCGCGGCCCGGCACGGCATCCCCCTCAACGCGGTCGGTGGCTCGGTGCTCATCACCACCGGTCGTCGCCTGGCGGCGTCGGGGATGCCGGCCGGTGTCGACGACGTCGTCGTGATGCTCGACGGGAAGTGCTCGTTCGCAGCGGTCGACGAGGACGTCGACATCTACTGGGGCGCGAACCTCGGCACCGACGGGGAGCGGCTCGTCGCAGGCCGGCTCGTCGACGTCGCCGACGACGTCCGCCGTGTGCGCGAGGACGTCGCACGGGAGCAGGGCTGGGTCATGGACGTCTACCTGCTGCGACGGCGCGCGAACGACTGACCCGGCTCGAGCGCGCGCAGCCGCCAGGCCCCGTCGGCCCGTTGCACGCGCGCAACGGTCAGGGGTGCGACGTCGACGTGCCACGAGGTCTCGATTGGTGCAGCGAGCGCGTGCACGACCGCGGAACGTACGACCGTCGCATCCGCGACGACCACGATCCGTCCGTCGTCGCACGCGTCGAGCCACGCACCGACACGCCGGACCAGCGCGACGAGCGACTCGCCGTCCCGTGGCGCGAAGTCGGGATCGGTCCGCCACCGCACGAACGACTCCGGCTCGTCCCGGGCGACCCGCTCCACGGGGCGGCCCGACCACTCACCCGCCGACCAACCGGCGAGTTCGGGTGAGGGCGTGGCGTCGATCCCGAGCGCCGCCGCCGTCGCGACGACCCGTCGTTCCGGGCCGCGCCACGCGATGTGGGACTCGCCGATCGCGGCACGGACACCCGGCACGTCGTCCGCCCCGATCGCGGCGTTTCCACCATCATCGGGGAAGCACGCCGGACCGCCGCCACGCGACGGTGCCGCCGCGACGAGCGTCACGCGAAACACGGAGACGAAGCGGAGGCCAGGGCGAGGTCCGGTTGGCCGCAGCGGAGTCGATTCCGAAACATTGGACATCACCCGCCGCCGCTGGTAGACCACAGCGGCCCACCGTGACGCACGTCGGAAGTCGGTGAGAACCCGACACGGTCGCGCCACTGTAACGAGCACCACCGATCGCCATGCGACCGGCAGAGCTCGGAGTCAGACCCGACACCGTCACGAACTTCGAACGGACGCATGATCCCGAGGAGTGAAGATGTCCGACACGGTTGCGCTGCCCCGGGTGGTCACCACACCCGACACTGTCCCCGTCGCGATTCCGGTGCGCGAATGGCTGCCGTGGGCGCTGTTCGTCGGCGTGTTCGCGTTGTTCCTGCTCTACCTCGTCGGTCTCGACCAGGGCGCGACGTCGCTCGTGCGTGGCCACTACATCCACGAGTTCGTCCACGACGCCCGACACCTGCTCGGCTTCCCCTGCCACTGACGACACCGGGAGTCGGACAACATGGTTCGCAGCCTGTTGCTGCGCGGGATGCTTGCGGGGCTCATCGCGGGCCTCCTCGGATTCACGGTCGCGCGCGTCGTCGGTGAGAGCTCCGTCTCGAAAGCCGAGGCGTTCGAGTACTACGTCGCGCAGACGCACCACGAGCCGCCGGAGAAGGAGCTCGTGAGCCGGACGGTGCAGGCGAGCGCGGGGCTCGGCACCGGCGCGCTCGTCTACGGGGTCGCGTTCGGCGGCCTCTTCGCCCTGGTGTTCACGATCGCGTACGGTCGCCTCGGGCCGTTCCACGCGCGCGGGACGGCCGCGGTGCTCGGGCTCCTCGGATTCGTCTCCATCTGCATGGTGCCGTTCCTGAAGTATCCGGCGAACCCGCCCTCGGTCGGACAGGCCGACACGATCGGCCACCGCACCCAGCTGTTCCTGCTGATGATGGTGCTGTCGGTCGTGGCCATGGTCGTGGCCGCGCTCGTCCAGCAGCGACTCGTCGCGCGACTCGGCGCGTGGAACTCCACTCTCGTCGTCGCGGGCGCGTATCTCGCCGTCATCGTCGTCTGCTACGTCCTGCTCCCCGGGATCAACGAGGTGCCGCAGCAAGCGATCAGAGGCGTCGTCCCCGGCGTCACCGACGCCGGCCTGACGTTTCCACCCAAGGTGCTGTGGCACTTCCGCGCCGCGTCGATCGCGACCCAGGCGGTGATGTGGACGACGCTCGCGCTCGTGTTCGGACCGCTGGCGCAGCGCGTGCTCGAGCGCGACCCGCTTGCAGACGAGTCGCTCGCGCACTGACCTCCGCTCCACGCCGGCTCCCCGATCTCGCCCGAATCGGGTGACGACATCGTTGCAACCGCCGTCGACCATGACCGCGCCCGGCGCGCCGCGAGGAAGCCGATGCCCGAGGGAGCCAACGTCGAGATCGCGCACGACCTGACCGAGCGCGCGCACGGCCACAAGGCGGCCAAGGGGTGGCATCGTGCCATGGAGGCGGTCGAGATCGCGATCCTCGCGATCGTCGCGGTCGCGACCGCGTGGAGCGGCTATCAAGCGGCGAAGTGGGACGGTCGCCAGACGTTCCTCTACGGCGAGGCCAGCCGCCAGCGCTTCGCCGCGGACGCCGCATCGACCCTCGGTGGTCAGGACCTGGTGACGAACGTCAGCCTCTTCACGTCGTGGCTCCAGGCGCATTCGCAGAACGACGTGCAGCTCCAGCGGATCCTCGAACGACGCATGACTCCGAGCTACAAGGTCGCGTTCGACGCGTGGCTCGGCACGGACCCGTTCAACAACGTGAACGCGCCGGCGGGCCCGTCCGCGATGCCCGTCTACAAGAACCCGGGCCTGACGGAGGCCAAACGTCTCAACGCCGAGGCCTCGGCAACGTTCGACCAGGGCACCGAGGCGCGCGAGACCGGCGAGAAGTACGTGCTGGACACCGTGCTGCTGGCGGTCGTCCTCTTCATCATCGCGATCGCGCAGCGGCTCCAGGACCGGACGCTGCGACTCGCGACGAACATCATCGGTCTCGTGATGCTCGTGTACGCGCTCGTGTCCGCGCTGACCCTGCACCGGCTCTGAGCACTCGCTTTCAGATCTCGCGTCCGTGCAGCAGCGCGTGCCATGCGACGGTCGGCGCTCCCCGCCACCCGTGCGCCTTGACCGCCTGCCCGAACTCGGTGCCCGCGAGCCCGATGCCGACGACGCCGAGACCGATCTCTACGGCCCACGACACCGTCAACCACAGCCCGGACAGCCCGAGAACAACGCCGTAGGGCACCCAGGAGAGCAGCCACAGCACGACGCCGGCGCGCAGCTTCACCTCGGCATCCTCGCGCCTTCACGATGCGAGGTGAGGGCGCCCGATCTTGAAGCCGAAGATGAGACCGGGAAAGGTGGCGGTCCGTCACGCGGAGGTGACCGATGGCAACGCGTGGTGTGGTCGCCGTGCTCGTCGTGCTCGCGCTCGCCTCGTGCTCCTCGAGCGCGAAGAAGCGCTCGTCGTCGGCGACGACCAACACGGTCACGACGACGACGATCTCCGCAACGACGACGAGCACCACGCGCTCGCAGCCGTCTGCCACCGGCACGGCGAGCGCGTCGGGGCCCTGCACCGGCGCGCCCGCGCCGGCGCGCTACGCGCACGTCGTCGTCGTCGTGATGGAGAACAAGCGTCTCGACCAGGTCGTCGGCTCGTCCGACGCGCCGTGGTTCGGCGAGCGGGCGAGGCAGTGCGGTGTGGTGACCGACTACGGCCAGAACGCCAGTCCGAGCCGGCCGAACTACATCGCGATGACGTCGGGCACGCTCGCCGGTTGCGCGGGCTCCAACGCCGATCCCGGCGACTCGTGCCGCCCCCCGTCACCGTCGCTGTTCCAACAGGTCCTCGACCACGGGGGAACGGTGACGGCCTACGCGGAGTCGGCCCCGACCAATTGCGGGCTCGTCAGCGCGGGACGGTACGCGGTGAAGCACAACCCGTGGCCCTACTACGCCGCTGAACGAGCAGCCTGCCGGCAACACGACGTTGCCGTCTCGCCCGGCTTCACACTCGGCGACCCCGAGACCCTCCCGACGCTCACGTTCGTCGCTCCCGACGTCTGCGACGACACCCACGACTGCGGCGTCGCGCACGGTGACGCGTTCCTGCGCCGCCTGCTCGACCCGGTGCTCACCTCGGCCGCGTACCGCCGCGGCGAGACTGCGGTGATCGTCACCTACGACGAGTACACGCCCCTGCCGAACGTGGTCATGGCCGAGTCGGTCCGACCCGGATCGCGCTTCGGCGGCGCGTTCAACCACTACGGCCTGCTGCGAACCGTCGAAGAGACGCTCGGGCTCCCGCTCCTCGGGCGCGCCGTGCAGGCCGTCTCGCTGCGCGCGACGCCGATCCACCTTTAGTCGCGCGCCGGCGCGCGGCGTCTGAGATCAGCCGACCGCGTCGGGTAGGTCGAGCTCGCGTGCGAAGGTGACGACCGGCGGCTCGGTGACGCCCACCGCGGCCATCATGTCCTGGATCTCGGGCGACGCGGCGAAGAACCGCTCGAACGACTGCTGGTCGGACCACTCGTCGACCACGATGATCTCGTCGTCGGTCCCGAAGAAGCGGTGGCGCAGCAGGCCGTAGCCCTTGGCCTTCTCCGCGATGGCCCGGATCCCGGCGGGGTCGGCGTTCGCGGACGCCTCCAGCTTCCCGGCGTCGCCCTTGGCGCGAAAGATCATCAGCGTCGTCATGCCCAGGCCTCCTCGGCTGCGTCGGCACCTTCGACGCTCTGTTCGCCGCGCGGGCGCTTCACGGATCAACCCTGGCTCGCGCGCGGGGTCAGAGCCGCTTGAGCGTCTCCACCAGCCCGCGCGCCACGGTCGCGTTCATCGAGTACGCGGCGTTGGCACCCGCGGCACGGACCCGGTGGACGACACTGCCACCCGTCAACCGGTCCACGGAGTCGAGGCCCTCGATGACGGCCTTGCGGGTCGCCTCCGTAGCGGAATAGCCCATCTCGGTGAGGGCCTTCACCACGTCGCTCTGCGCGAGGGGCCCAGGGGCGGCGCCGGCGATGATCCGCAGCGCGCTCTTGGTGAGCTCGGCGCTCTGCTCCACGACCTCGGCGACGGAGAGGTCGGCGCTCGCCTCGTCGTCGACCGACGCGAGCCAGCGCCGCACCTTGCTCACGATCTCGCCGTGCGTCTCTCCCTCGAACGACACCGTCGGCATGACCCCCACGGTAGCGGCGCGGGCCCCCAGCTACGACGACGGCCGGCGCGCTCCGGCGCGGCGCCTTCGCGCGTCGGGCGGGTACACCGCGACGAGCAGCTCCATGAGCCTCGGGAACTGGGGCGTGAACCGACCCTGTCCCCATTCGAGGTCGGGTTCGTTCGCGAACGCCTGGCTGAGGACGCCCACGATGAGCGTCGAGACGAGGTAGACGGTGTCGAGCGAATCGGCCTGCGGCCCGAGCTCACCGGCCGCGACCGCGTCGGCGACGGCGCGACGTTGCAGCTCGACCATCTCGGTGCTCGGCGCCATCGCGGCCTCCGAAGGGTTGAAGCTCGGCACCGGACGCCAGAACAGCAGCTGCGCGATCGCGCGGTGCGCGATGCACCATCGCCCGCTCGCCTCCAGTCCCTTCGTGAGCGCGTCGAGACCCGGTCGCGCGTCCGCCATCGCGGCACGCATGACGTCGAGGTGCTCGCGTTGACCCTGGACGAACAGCGCGTCGTAGACGGCCATGAGCGACGGGAAGTACTTGTAGATCGACGGGGGCTGGACACCCAGCCGCCGCGCGATCTCCGCGATGCTCAGCCCGTTCACACCCTCCTCGGCCATGACATCGGCCGAGATGCGCAGGATCTCGTCGATCGTCTGCTGGCGCCGGCGGGCGCGCCGGTCGACGGTCGGCGATCCCGGGGGCGAAGCCGTCGTTCCCATGCTCCGCACCATAGCACTCGTGAGGGTTGACAGCTCAAGCTAATACCATTAGCTTGCCATCGACGAGCCGAGATCGGGAGGAGCAGGCCGATGGCACCGAGGAGCCAACGCTGGTGGTTGACCACCGACCACGTCGACGTGGTCATCGACGCACCCGCGGAACGCGTCTACGACATGGTCGCCGACCTCACCCGCATGGGCGAGTGGAGCAACGAGTGCGCATGCGTCGAGTGGACCGACGGCGCGACCGGCCCCGCGGAAGGCGCGCACTTCGTCGGCCACAACCGGACCGGACCGCGCGGCGTCATCAAATGGTCTCGGCGAGGACGGGTGCTCGTCACCGAGCGCGGGCGCGAGTTCGCGTTCGCGACGGAGGAAGGCGGCCGGGAGGGCGTGGTCTGGCGCTATCGCTTCGAGCCGCTCGACCGCGGCACGCGCGTGACGGAGTCGTATGAGGTCTCGCGGATTCCCGCGTGGGCGCGCGTCGTCGACGTCCCCACCAACCGGCACGGCGCGTTGTTGAAGAACATGCGTCACACGCTCACGCAACTCAAGACGTCCGCCGAGGCCCTGACGCCCGAAGGAGACCGCTCGTGACCACGACCGCGCACGCCGCACCCGGCATCGACGTCCTGACCACGATCGCGACGATCCCGAGCATCGGGAGCATCCCGATCAACGCGTACCTCGTCGACGGCCCGTCGCCGATCCTCGTCGACACGGGCACCGTGGTCGGATCGGATGAGTTCATGACCGCACTGCGGTCGATCATCGATCCCCGCGACCTGGAATGGATCTGGTTGACCCACCCGGACTTCGACCACATCGGTTCCCTGCACCGGTTGCTCGCGGAGAACCCGCGCGTCCGCGTGATCACGTCCTTCCTGACCGTCGGCATCATGGGGCTGTTCGATCCCCTACCGATGGACCGTGTCTTCCTGATCAACCCGGGACAGACGATCACGATCGGCGAGCGCACGCTCACCGCGATCAGGCCGCCGACCTACGACAACCCGGTCACGACCGGTTTCCACGACGACCGGTCGGGCGCCCTGTTCAGCGCGGACTGCTTCGGCGCGGTGCTCGACGAGGTGCCCTCGACCGCGGCCGAGGTCCCCGAGGAGGCGCTCCGTCGGGGACAGGTGTTCTGGGCCGCCGCCGACTCGTCGTGGCTGCACTCGGTCGACCGCGCGTTGTTCGACAAGGACCTCAACGCGGTTCGCGACCTGGAACCGACGATGATCCTCAGCGCCCATCTCCCGCCCGCTCCCGGGAGCATGGCCGAGCAGCTGCTCGGGGCGCTCCGCGCGGTGCCGGCCGCGCCACGTTTCGTGGGTCCCGACCAGGCCGCGCTCGAACAGATGATGGCTGCGCCGCGATGATGGCGGCACGCGGCGCCACCGATCGGGGCCGCCGTCTGCCGCACACGTGGAGGAAACCCGGATGACGGACAAGTCGGTCTTCACCGAAGCCGAGTGGCACGCCTTGACCGATGCGCCCCTCCTGGTGACCGCGGCGGTCTTCTACGCGGGTGAGCACGGCCCGATCTCGATGGTCAAGGAGGCGAGCGCGGGCGCGCGGGCGGTGACCAAGCCGGGCGAGCACGGCGCCGCCAACGCGCTCATCGGGGAGATCGTCGCCGAGGCCAACACGAAGGAAGCGCGCACCGAGATCAAGGAACACCGGGGCCCCACGCCACAGGCCGCGATCGAGAACGTGCTGCACGAGCTGGAACCGGCTGCAGCCGCCTTGAAGAAGCTGCCTCCGGAGGAAGCGGGTCAGGTCGGGACGTGGTTCCTCGACATCGCGCAAGCGGTCGCTCGATCGGCCAAGACCGTCAATCCCGACGAGCAGGCGACGATCGAGAAGCTGCGCACCCTGTTCGGCGTGTCGTGAACCGCTGAGCCGAGCCTTCCCCGGCGCGCGCCTACAGCTGGACCTGGGACGGCTTGATCGCCTTGATGGCCGTGAACGGGAGGTCGACCTCGCGTGACTCCGGATCCCGCTTCGGTGCGGCAGGTGTCACGCGTCCGCCGATGACGCGCTCCCCTTTCGGCAGCTCTCCGACCGGTCCTGCCTCGTGGTCCGCCGGTGGGAGCCGCCGCTCCAGACGGAGCACGGCTTCGGAGAGCAACTGCCGTTCGCGCGCGTCGCTCTCCATCCGCTCGGCGACTCGCTCGAACGACGTCGCCAGACGTTGCAGCGCGTGGAGGAGCTCGGCATCGCGAGCTCCGACCTCGCGGCGCAATCGCGCCAGCTCTTCGGTGACCTGGGCGCGGAAGTCGTCGTCGACCGGGGCCGCGAGCTCCACGGCCCGCGACAGGTTGCCGTCGTCGGCCGTGAGATCGACCGCGTCAACGGGCGGCGCGGGTGCGTCGACCGATCGCCACCATGCCTTCAGCCCTCGGGCGCCCCGGTCGATCGCGGCTCGCGCCCGGTCGATCGGCCGGTCTCCGGGTCCAGGCTCCCGCGTCGGCACCATGAGGACAAGTGTTGCCGAAACCCGTTCCGGTTGCATAGTGCGCGAGTCGTCGTTTCCCGACCGAATGCCCGCCGACCAGCCTGCCGGCCACGCGCGACCGGGACACGGCGTGGTCGAGTCCCTGGTCAGGACGGTTGTCGGCCGGCCGGGACGTGCGCCGCGCACCAGTCGAGCAGCGGCCTCACCGCCCGCCAGGCATCGACGACGCGGTCCTTGGCACGCGCGGTGTGGAGCCACCGAGCCGGTTCGTACTGGATGCCCGCGGCGAGGTGCCGCAGGCGCAGCAGCGCGATGCGCGGGTGGTCGACCAGATACCCGCGGGGCGCGGTCTTGAGCGCACCGTCGACCATGACCTCGAGGTGGTCGGCGCCCAGCCTCTCGATGAGCGACTCGAGCTTCGCACCGGCGCGGTCGTCGGCGATCGCAGCGCGCAACGACGCGAGCTGACGGCCCTCGGGTGCATACAGCCCCCCGCCGGCGAAGAGCCCTCCTTCGCGCAGCTGCACGTACCAACCGCCGCCCGGATGCGGGATCGTCGCGTAGATCTGGAGCTTGTAGGGCGACTTGTCGGCCGAGAAGCGCGTGTCGCGGTTCGGGCGCGCGACCTTGCCGTCGCCGAACTCCTCCGCGACCTCGGCGAGCAGGGACTCGAGGGGTCCGCGCACCGCGTCGTCGTAGGTCGCGCGGTGCTGCTGGAACCAGGCGCGGCTGTTGTTCGCCTCGAGCCCGCGGAACCACTCGAAGGCCTCCGGCGGCCAACCGGTGAAGGGACGGATCGCGCGCTCGGTCATCGTCACGCACGCTAGCGAGCGCCTGCGGGGCGGGCACCGGCGCGGACGGCTGTGTGTCGGCGCGCACACACGCAGTGTCGTCCCGCAGACGGCGGGCTGCCGGCGTCGGGCGCATGCTCGCGGTGTCATTCAGCGGAGGCATGGTTCCTCCGACACCGCACGGAGACGGTCATGAGCATGATGGGCAACCAGGCGACGACCCACCTCGAGGAGATCGACCTCTTCCGGCGTTGCACGCCGGCCCAGCGCCGGCGCGCCCGTGCGCTCGGCACGATCGTCGACGTCGGTCCCGGCACGACGCTCGTCCGAGAGGGCGATCAGGCCGCCGAGTTCTTCGTGGTGCTCGACGGTGAGGCCACCGTCTCCGTGCGGAGCGCGCCGGTCGGCACGGTGGAAGCGGGCCAGTTCTTCGGCGAGATCGGCCTGCTCGACCGCGCCGCCCGGCGCGCGAGCGTCACCGCGCACACACCGATGGCACTGCTCGTCTTCAACCGCATCGAGTTCCTCGCGCTCGTCGAGACGGCACCGTCGGTCTCGATCCAGATCGTGCGTTCGCGGGCCGCGAAGCGGCGGGTCGAGCCGTCCGCGCTCGACGGCACGGATGACGCGCAGGCTCCGATCGTTACGGCGGCGTCGGCCCAGCCGGAGCCCGCAGTGGCCTAGGAACGTCGCTCGCTTCGCGATCACCCGCCCGGCGCGTGCCGGGCGGGCCGTCGCGTGCCACCATCTGGCGCCGCGTGCCCGGGCCGAGTGCCGGCACGCAGCGCGGTCCGGCACGTGCGGCGGCGACTCGGAGCGAGGCGGTCATGGAGTTCCGGCTACTCGAACCGCTGCCGGCGGACACGAGGCGGGAGCTCCTCGCGCGCGCACGTCGCCGCCGGTTCGCCGCCGGCGAGGTGATCTTCCACGAGGGCGACCCGGGTGACGCCATGCACCTGCTCGCGAAGGGCCACGTCGCGATCAGGGTGACGACACCGCTGGGCGACACGGCAACGCTGCGGGTCCTCCGCGCCGGCGACCACTTCGGCGAGCTGAGCGTGGTGTCACCGGCGCCGCGCAACGCGACGATCGTCGCACTCGACGCGACCGAGACGCTCGTGGTCCACCGTGACGACGTCGACCAGCTGCGCCGGGACCATCCCGCCGTCGACCGCTTCCTCGTCGACACCCTCGTGCAGGAGGTGCGGCGACTGTCGATCCTGCTCGCCGAGGCGCTGTACCTTCCGGTCGAGAAGCGGACGTGGCGGCGCCTGCTCGCGCTGACGACGATCTACGCACGCGACACCGACCCGACCACCGTCATCCCCCTGACCCAGGAGGACGTCGCCGGCATCGTCGGCACGACCCGACCAACGATCAACCGGCTGCTGCGCGACGCCGAGCGCGACGGCTTGTTGCGCATGAGCCGCGGCCGGATCGACGTGATCGACCGCGCCGCGCTCGAGCGCCGCAGCCGCTGACCGCGTGGTGCGCTACGACCAGCGTCCGAGCATGTACGGGACGAGCCCCCGTACGAACTCCGTGTCGGGCCCGGGCTCTGCGCGCTCGAACCCGACGGCGAACGCGTCGAGGGCCGCGCTCGCGATGCCGCGGGCATACTCCGTCGCGAACGCGATGCTCCCGTAGCGGTCCATCAGCGCGCGCACCTCGTCGACGACGGCGGGCGTGCGCGCTTCGCGATCCATCGCGAGGTACCGCTCGACCGTGACACGGTCGGCGCCATGCGCATGACCGGCGAGGTGGATGAGCACCAACGTGCGCTTCCCCTCGTAGAGATCGCCGTTGATCTCCTTGCCGTACACCGCTTCGTCGCCGACGAGATTCAGGAGGTCGTCACGGATCTGGAACGCGGCACCGAGGTGGAACCCGAAGCGGACCAGCGGGCGCACGTCGGCGCGACCACCCGAGCCGATGAGGGCGCCGACGCGCAACGGATGGATCGTCGTGTACCAGCACGTCTTGTGCATGATCAGGTCGAGGTAGTCCTCCGGCGTCAACGCGGTCACGCCGTCGTGGCGCCAGCCGAGCTCGGTCGCCTGACCCTCCAGCGTGCGGAGCGCCATCGTCTCGAACTCCTCGAGGATCCGGTCGCCGAGCGGGTCCGGAAGCGTGCTGGTGTGCCGGCGCAGCACCTGGTTCGCGAACACCGCGAGCGCGTCGCCCGCGTTGAGCGCGAGCTCGAGCCCGTGTTCGGCCCGCAGCGTCGGTCGCCCACGGCGACGCAGGCTCGCGTCGGCGATGTCGTCGTGGACGAGGAACGCGTTGTGCAGCATCTCGATCGCGACCGCCACCGGGAAGCTGTCGGCATCGCTCCCGCCGAACGCTCGGCACGTCGCGAGACAGAGCGCGGGTCGGATCGCCTTGCCCGGACGGCTCGGATACGCGCGGACGAGCCGGTAGAGCCAATGGTGCGGCTCACCGTCGGGGATCAGGTCGAGGATCGCGCGGCGGACGCGCCGCTCCACGTTCCTCAGCACGTCCTCGACGGGGGGCTGGACGATCTGCGCGGTCACCGCGCGTCCGAGATGGTGAGCTCCACCGGTACCGCGACGCCGGGCGCGCCCTCGGCCTGCAGCAGGCCCCGGTAACGCCCGGCCGCCGGCGCGCCGGTCGCGCGGATCGACGCGCGCACGCCCCGACTGGAACGCGCCGGCAGCTCCGCGACCGTGGCGGGCTCGAAGCGCACCGAACGGCCGCGCACCGTCGCACCATCGGAGCTGCGCAGCTCGCCGACGTGGAGCCGGAGCGGGCCGACCGCGCGTCCGGACGCGTTGTGCAGCCAGATCTCGCCGGATATCCGGGCCGGATCGTCGGTTTCGGCCGCCAGCTCGAAGCTGCCCGACCCCCGCCCGGTGACCACGTCGACCCAGACCGGTCCGCCGGTCGGTTGCTGCGTCGACGGCGCGTCCGCGACCGACAGACGCGCCATCGCCTGCAAGGTCTGGGTCACGAGCCCCGCCCACACACCGATGAGATCGACGCCCGGCGATTCACCCTCGCTCGATGACATTCCGTCACCGTTCGCCGCGACGCCGCCGTCGCGCGCACCGTCGACGACCGACACGAGACGATCGACGAGCTCCCCCGCGGCCCGGAGACCGCGGCGCTGGATCTGCTCGAGCGCCCGCGCATTCGCGACCGGATCGAAGACCGACGACCACGGGGCGCCGCCTGCCATGCCATCGTTCGAGCGCTCGGCCACGCCTGCCCCCTCACCGGGAATCGCCGTCGCCCTCCGGCAGATGCCCAGGTAGGCTACGACCTCGGCAGGGGAGGGAGCTCGCGTATGAGCGAACTCGGTGATCTCGTCGGGATCCTCGGCGCCATCGACGACGCGGTGGTCGCGCGACCCGAGCTCCTCCCACAGGTCGCGGCACTGCTGTGTCCCTACCGCTACGACGCGGTGGGATGGTTCCAGCCTTTCCGCGCGTTCTGGGACTCCCTCTCCGACGAGTCCGACGAGCGGAGCACGATCCCGGAGCTCGGCGACGCGGTCGTCAACCTCGGCATGACCGTCGACGACGACTTCCGGCCCCGCGATCTCGCGCGGCGGCTGCTCGCGGTCGCGCTCATCGCGCGCGTGTTCGGGGACGACTACGGGCCGAGTGGTGATCGGCAGGGGGACTCACGCGCCGTCCTCGGCGTGCGCGGTCTCGCGGGAAGCGACGACGACGCCGGGAACCTCCTCCAGCTGCTCGCCGGACAGAACGAGGACCAACCGTTCCCCGACCTCTCCGCGTGGAACGACGTCATGAACTACGCCTTGGCGGCCGGATGGATTCAGCCCATCGCCGTCCAGCCGGCGCCGTGCACCGGAAACATCGTGGCGGTCACCGTCAAGAACACGAGTCTCGTCGCGGCCACGATCACGACCTCGTTCTGCGACGACCACCTCTCGTTCGCCAAGGCGGAAGAGGTGCTCGACCCGAGCCATTGGCCCGACTGCTTGCGCTCGTTCTGGTGCAGCATGGATCCGATCCCCGATCCCGATCCGATGATCATGCGGTACCTCGAGACCGTGAGCCTGTCGTGCGGCTCCGGTCCGGAGATCAGGACCGCGCTCGACTTCGAGACGGTCACGCTGCCCGACCGCGTCTACGTCGGGTACCAGATGAGCGACGACCAGGCTCAGCTGGGTGGCGACGGCATCATCATCGTCGACGAGGGCAGCGTCGAGGTCCGCCGCAACAACAGCGGCGCCTGCGTGAACACGACGAAGCGGATCCTGTTCGACCCGCAGTTCCTCGCGCTGAACCCGTACCAGCTCGCGATGCTGTCGTGCGCGCTCGGGTATGCCGACGCGGGGACGCGCCTGGTCTACAACTGCGCGCACGAACCGCCCGACGCGCAGCCGACGCAGCCGAGGGACGAGCGAAAGCCCACCTCACCCGATGACTGCGCGAAGTACGTGGACGAGGTGGCGGACGCGGCGAAGCGTTGCGTCGCGGAGTGGAGCGCGCTCTACGCCGACTCCTACCGCAAGGCCACCGCCGGCACCTACACCTCCGACGACTTCAGCCGTGACCTCATGTCGATGTCCAAACGCATGGCCGGCGAGACGTATCGCGCCATCCAGCTCGGGCTGCGCGGCCTCCAGCTGGCCGCCGACGCGCCCGCCGCCGGTCGCACGCCGCCACCGCGCCCACCCGGCGACCCGCCGGCGCGCGCGGCCTCGGCCGAGCGACCGCCCGCGCGACATCGTGCGAAAGGAACCCGCAAGAACCAGAAGGACAAGGGGAAGTCGTGACCCCGCCGAGAGATCCGGCTCGCATGTTCGGAGCCGCCGCGCAGTGGGCGAACACCTCGATCGACTCCTGGGTCGCGAACGCGCACGGGATGACGGGCGGAGAGGACACGTGCTCCTACGACCCCGCGGCATGGTTCTCGATCGCGGTCAACGCCGGTGCCGCGGTGTGCCGGGTCGGCTACGAGTGGCTCGAGTACGTCGTGACCGGCCGTATCGCGGAACGCGTCTCCTCGGACACGTTCTCGATCGGGGTTCGGGGGCCAGGCACGCGCACCCTCCAGTTGATCGGCCCTCTCCAGAGCGTTCTGCGACCGATCCAGACGATCGAGGTGTCGCGGGTCGTGATCGTCCCGTCGGTGTTGGTGGGTTCGGCGACCACGTTCCACGTGGACGTGGACGCGACCGGATGCCGCGGCGGGCTCTACCGCGGTGCGGTGGACGTGCTTCCGCGCGACGTGAACCAACCGCCGGTCACGGTGATCGTGCAGGTTCCTTAGGCACCCACGATGACCCGGCAGGGTGACACGGACGAGACCATCGCAGAGCTGCTCGATCGCGCGCTCGACGCTGCGAACCGCGGCGACGTGTCGACCGTGCACCGGCTCGCGGGTGAGGTGCTCGCGGAGGACGCGACGAACGCTGAAGCCGGCGAGCTCATGACGAGCGACCTCGAGGGAGCCGGTGAGCTCCGGCGCGCGACGCTCATGTTCTGCGACCTCGTCGGGTCGACGGAGTTGTCCGGTCGTCACGAGCCAGAGCTCTATTTCGCGTTGGTGCGGCGCTACAAGACGCAGTGCCGGCGCGTCATCGAGGATGGCTACGACGGTCGCGTCGTCGGTACACAGGGCGACGGCCTGCTCGCGTTGTTCGGGGTGCCGCGCGCGCACGGCAATGACGTCGAACGCGCGATTCGGGCCGGGCTCGACATCGTCCGGGCCGTGCACGAGCTCTCTGCGACCACGCAGCGACAGGTCGGCGAGGCGCTCGACGTCCGCGTCGCGGTGCACCGCGGCATCGTGTACCTCGAGGAGGACGGGGACGTGTACGGCCTCGCCGCGAACGTCGCCGCCCGGCTGCAGACACTGGCCGAGCCGGGAACCGTCGTCGTCTCCAAGGATGTCGCGGAGCTCGCAGGCGACGCGTTCGTCTTCGCCCCGCAGCACGCCCAGCCGGTGAAGGGCATGGCCGAACCGCTCCAGCCGCTTCGCGTCGAGCGCGAAGCGAGCCCGGCACCGCGCCGCTCGATGGCGACGCCGGACCTCGTCGGACGCGTGACCGAGCTGGAACGGCTCCTGCGCACCTGGCGTGAGGTTCGCGACGGCAGCGCGTTGCGTCCCGCCGTCGTGATGCTCCGCGGCGAGGCCGGTATCGGCAAGACGCGGCTGGCCGGCGCGCTCGTCGAGACCGCTCGTCGCGAGGGCGCGACGGTGCTCGAGCTCTCCGGTTCGCCGTTCCACGTCGAGAGCGGGTTCCATCCCATCCGGTCGCTCGTCGAGCAGCGGGCCGGGATCGACGCCGCGGCCGACGGTGTCGAGCGTCTCGCGCGGCTGCGCGAGGACCTCAATGGCGTCGGACTCGACGCGGGTCGTCTCGTCCCGCTGCTGGCACCGGTGCTCGGGCTGCAGCCGGCCGCGGGCTACGAGCCCGCGGCGTCGGATGCCCGCAAGCTGCACGACGAGATCGTCAACGCGGTCGACGAGTACCTCGTCGCGTGTCTCGCGCCCTCGCCCGCCGTGCTCCTCGCCGAGGACCTCCACTGGTACGACGCGGCGACCCGCGCGTCCCTCGATCGGCTCGCCGGACGCGCGCCCGTCCGCCTCCTCGTCGTGATGACCGCACGCCCCGAGGTCCCGCCGCCGAGCGGAGCCGACGTGCTGGACGTCGAGCCGCTGTCGACGCCCGAGAGCCTCGTCCTGCTCGACGCCCTCGGTCTCGCGACGGGTGACGACGCCGCCCGTCGCGCGCTCGTCACGCGCGCCGACGGGGTTCCGCTCTACCTGGAGGAGCTCGCCCGCGTGGCCGCGACGACGCCCGCGACGGAAGGCGCCGGCGACGCGCGGGTCATGGCCGCAGGAGCAGACCCGGCGGCGCCGGGTGCCAACGGCGCCGTGCCCGACCTGCTCTACGAGCTCTTCGTCGCCCGGCTGTACGCGACGCCCACCGTCGCGCCGATCGCCGGCGCGGCGGCGACGATCGGTCGGGAGGTCGACCACGCGCTCCTCGCCGACGTCGTCGACATGAGTGGGACGGACCTCGCGCGCGCGCTGGAGTCGCTGTACACGGAGCAGGTCCTGGAACCGGACGGAGCGTCGCGGAGTCGCTTCCGTCACGAGCTGCTGCGCGAGGTCGCGTACGAGCTGCAGCCTCCGACCAAACGGCGTCAGCTCCACGGTCGCGTCGGTGACGCGCTCGTGCGACGTCATGCCGCGACCGACATCGTCGACTGGCGTCTCGTCGCCGACCACTTCGAGCGCGGGGGCCGGAGCGCCGCGGCCGCCGACGCGTTCGAGCACGCCGCCGACGACGCCCGCCGGCGGGGCGCGCTCGACGAGGCCCGGGCGAGCCTCACCAAGGCAGTCGAGAACGTCGACGGTCTCGCGGCCGGCGCGGCACGAGACCGCCGTGAAGTGGAGCTGCGCCTGCGACGGGGGTTCCTGGCGACGTCGATGGAAGGGAACGCGAGCACGGCGGCGGCGGCCGACTATGGCCGCTGTCTCACCCTCGCCGGACTCGACGCCGCGGACGAAGAGATGTTCCGGACGCTCATCGTCCTCTGGGGCTACTTCGTGAGCCGCGGCGAGCTCGAGCGCGCGCACCAGGTGCTCACGATCCTGCGACCCGCGTTGACCGGCGCGCGCGAGTTCTGGATGCCGTTCAACACCGCCGGGTTCGGGATGATCGACTGGTACGCGGGCCGATTCGACCGCGCCCGCTCACAGCTGGAAGCCGCGGGGGTGGAAGCACGCGGGATGGGGCGCGACGACGAGGTCGAGTCGTCGTGGTTGAACCCGATGGATCCCAAGGTCTCGATCGACACCCACCTCGCGCTGGCGCGCTTCGTGTGCGGGGACTGGTCGGGCACCCACGAAGCCGTCCGCGACGCCACCGATCGCGCCGCGGCCCTCGCGTTCCCCCAGGGGCCGTTCAGCGCCGGCTACGTCCTCGCGTTCACGTGCTGGATGCGCGTGGAGTGCCGTGACTTCGAGGGCGCCCACGACGCGGTCGCGCGGTTGATGAACCTCGCGACCGAGCACGGCTTCGACCACTGGACGCTCGTCGCGGTGACCGAGCAGACCACGCTCAACGCGTTGGACGAGCTGCACGGGCCGGCACCGGACGCGACCGCGCTCCAGACGCACGCGGGCATGATCCAGGGCCTCATCGGTGCGTGGGACCAGTTCGACCTGAAGGCGATGCTCCCCTTCTACTGGACCGTCCTCGGCGACATCACGGCTGCGGCAGGCGATCGGTCCGCAGCGCGCTCGCACTACGAGGCGTCGCTCGCGCTCGCGAAGTCGACCGGCATGCACTTCTACGACGCCGAGACGCTGCGCCGCGCCGCGGGGCTCAGCACCGACGGTTGCGAGGTGTCGGCCAGGCTGCACGACGCGCTGGAGACCGCGCGCGAGCAGTGCGCGCACCTCTTCGAGCTCCGGATCGCGCTCGATCTGATTCGACGCGATCGGTCCTGCATCGACGAGCTCGACGCCGCAATGCGCCACTTCCCCACCGACGCCGCGTATCCCGAGCTCGCCCACGCCCGCGCGGTCGTCACCGACGAACGGTGAGCGGGGGCGGCCGGCGTCGGGATCGCGTCGCCGTGCTCGGCGGTGGGATGGCGGGACTGGCGGCCGCATGGCGACTGAGCGAGCCGGGTTGGCGCGAGGAGTTCGAGTCGATCACCGTGTATCAGCGCGGCTGGCGCCTCGGCGGGAAGGGCGCGAGCAGCCGGGGTGCCTTCGGACGCATCGAGGAGCACGGACTCCACATCTGGCTCGGCTCCTACGACAACGCGTTCCGGCTGCTCCGCGAGTGCTACACCGAGCTCGACCGCCCCACGACCGACTCGACCGCACGTCTGCAGTCGTGGCACGACGCCATGATCCCCGCGCCCTCGCTCGGGCTCGAGGACGTGCACGACGGCGCGTGGCGCCACTGGCTCGCGACGTTCAGCACCAACGCGCAACTGCCGGGCGACCCGACAGAGGGTCGCGCGCTCACGGCCGTCGAGTTCGTCGCGCGCGCCGCCCTCCTGATCCTCGACTTCCTGCGCTCGCTCCCCGACCCCGCGCCGCGCGGGTCCGCGGGGTCGTCGAGCCGGCTCGGAGCTGCGGTTGCGGCGGCCGGGCTGGGCGCCCTGCTCGAAGCCGCGCGCGCAGACGCGGGAGCCAACCGCGACGAGAGCGCGTTGCTGCGCGGGCTCGACGACGTGCTCGCCGCGATCCGCTCGTCGATCGGTGACGGCGCGACGGACGGACCCGAGCTCCGCCGGAGCTGGGGCCTGATCTCGCTCGTCACGGCGGTCGTGCGCGGCATCCTGGCCGAGGACCTCATCTCGAACCCGATGGGCTTTCGCGCCATCAACGACGCCGACTTCCTCGAATGGGTGCTCGCGCACGGCGCCTCCGAGACCGTCGCCGACCTCGCGCTCGTACGCGGGCTCTACGACCTCGTCTTCGGCTACGAGAACGCCGATCCGAAACGTCCGCGGTTCGCCGCGGGCCTCGCGGTGTTCCTCAGCGGCAAGATGCTCTTCGACTACAAGGGTGCGCTCTTCTGGAAGATGACGGCCGGCATGGGCGACGTCGTCTTCGCGCCGCTGTACCAGGTGCTCGAAGCGCGTGGCGTGCAGTTCGAGTTCTTCCACCGCATCGAGGCGCTCCACGTCGGGAACGACGGTCTCGGCATCGACGCGATCACGCTGGAGCGCCAGGTGAACCTGACACCGGGCCGCGCCCGCTACGACCCACTCGTCCGCGTCGGGGACCTCCCCTGCTTCCCCGACCGTCCGCTCACGGCGCAGCTCGCCGAGGGCGACACGGTCGCCGACGTGCCGTTCGAGAAGCAGTGGTGCGACCGGCCGGGCGCGGAGCGCCGCGTGCTGCACCGCGGGGACGACTTCGACAGTGTCGTGCTCGCGATCTCGCTCGGCATGGCGCCGACCGTGTGTCGCGAGCTGCTCGCGGCGCGCGCCGAATGGCGGGACATGGTCGCCAACATCCGAACCGTCGCAACCCAGGCGTTCCAGGTCTGGCTGCGCGACGACGAGCCGTCGCTCGGCTGGCACCATCCCGGCGTGACGATCAGCGCGTACGAGCAGCCGTTCAGCACCTGGGCGTCGATGCCCCAGCTGATCGACGCCGAGCAGTGGCCCGCCGACGAGCAGCCCGGGACGATCGCGTACTTCTGCGGTGTGCTGGAAGCACCGTGTCGCGACGGTCGGATCGGCGCCGACGAGGCTCGGCGCGCCCACGAGCAGACGCGCCGGGAAGCGCTGCGCTTCCTGCGCGACCACTTCTCGCACCTCCTGCCCGACGTCGTGGGTCCCGAAGGCTTCCGCTGGGAGCTGTTGTGCGGCCAGACCGGCGAGCACGACGCACGCGCGTTCGACACCCAGTACTGGACCGCGAACGTCGATCCTTCCGATCGATACGTGCTGTCGGTGCCGGGCAGCGACCGCTACCGGCTGCGCTCGGACGAGAGCGGCTTCGACAACCTGGTCCTCGCCGGCGACTGGACGGACTCGGGCCTCAACGCGGGATGCATCGAGGGCGCCGTCCTCTCGGGCCTACAAGCCGCGAACGCGGTGCGCGGCCGACCCCGTCATCACCGCATCGCGGGCTACTACCTGCCCTGAACGGAGAGCGTCCGGGCACGGCACGGCCCCCGGACCGCTGGGCTGGCCGGGGGCCGCGCTGGGAGGCTGGGCGCGGGCCTTGCCTCCCGCCTCGTCATCGCGGGCCCGCGCCGCGAGGTAACGGGGTCAGACCCGATGGGGTGTGCGCGACGAGTGACGCGCCACGAGGTACACGACCGCCAGCGCGATCAGGAAGAACAACACCGGGTGAACCGTGATGCCCAGGATGACCGCAAGCGCGGTGATGAGCAGCGCGACGACGATGTCGAACAACATGAGTTGCTCCCTTCCTCTCGGCTGCTCGTTGTTACCCCCCGCTTCCCGGCAGCAACCCCACGGCGCCGCCCTGGCACCCTGCGGCACGCGACAGAGCGCGCCTCGATCAGCGCACCGACAGCGGCGGGCCGAAGACGAGGAGCAGGGTTCCGACGACGAGGAAGGCGGCCAACGCGACGGCGAGCGCGAGTCGGAGCTTGTCGGTCATGACGACGCGGTGACCCCCCCGGCGCGAACCCGATCGCCGACCACGCCGACGCGCGCGCCGGGCCGACTCGCCGATGATCCGGGAATCCTCGTGGGTCGCCGGTTCAGCTCGAGGGTTGCGGGCCATGGCGTGCGTCGTTCCGGGTCGAGTCCGCTCGTGCGCACGCGTGGCAGACGCGCACACAGGGAACGGCCACGCGACGGGCGTGGCCGGATGGTTCACTTCGGTGCGGCTCACCGCACGGGCCGCAGCCTACGGATCAGGCCGTAAATCTGGGGTTAGGCGTCCGCGGCCACGCGCGGTGAAGCGCCGGCTCGCGACTCCGCGCGTCGAGGCGGCTCGTCCTCGGCGCTCGGCGCCGGAAAGGACAGCGATGTCACCAACGAGCCGGGCTCGCTGAGGGTCTGATCCAGCTGCGCGCCGTGCGCGTCCGCGATCGCGCTCGCAAGCGAGAGACCGACACCCATCTCCGGCTCGCCGGGCCGCGTCGTGGAGTTGGCCACGACGAGCACGGCGCGGCCGTCGGACTCACGAACGGTGATGCGCACCCACCCGTCGGGACGGTTGTGTCGCGCCGCGTTCTCCGCCACGTTGCGCACGAGCGAGTCGATCAGCGTGACATCTCCTCTGATCGACGCGGGCGCGAGCTCCAGGTCCACCTCGAGTCGCCGCCAGTGGTCGGCTTCGACCAGCTCGCCGATGACGTCACCGACGAGCGCATCGAGCGCGATCGGTTCGCGCGCGACGTCACCGCTCGTGCTGCGGGCGAGCTCCAGCAACCGCGTGACGATCCGTTCGGCCCGTTCGCTCGCGCTCCGGATGCTCTCCACCGAGCGTCGGGCGTCCACGTCGAGATCGGTTCCGGCGAGCAGCTCGGTCTCGCCGCGCACGACCGCGAGGGGCGTGCGGAGCTCGTGGGATACCTGGGCCGAGAAGCGCCGCTGGGCGGCGAAGGACCGCTGGAGCCGGTCGAGCATCGAGTCGAACGTGTCCGCCAGGACCTTCATCTCGTCGTCGGGTCCTTCCAGCGCGACCCGCGCGTCCAGATCGTCGGCCGACGCCGACCGCGCCCGTCTCGTGATGAGCCGGACCGGGCGCAGCACGCGACCCGCGATCACCCAGCCCACGATGCCCGTCACGATGGCGAGCAGCCCCAGCGCGACCGCGGTGAGGAGCCGTGACCGTCGGACGGCATCGTTTCGTGCATCACGCTGCACCTGCCGGAATACCTCGTTGACCGACGGCATGCCGGGCCGGACGGACTTCTCGGGATTGTTGTTGAACACCGAATCCGGGTGCGCGCGCACGTACGCCTCGGCCTCGCTCCGGGTCACGTGGAACTTCGAGAGCATCGCTGAGGTCAGGTCTTCCGGCGTGCGGTAGATCGTGTGCTCATAGGTGAGCGCGTTGACGAGCAGCGCAATCGACCCCGCGACGAGGAGCGCAGCCGCGGTGAGCAGCGCGATGCGCATCCGGAAGCTCACGGCTCGACCATCCGGTAGCCCGAGCCCACGACGGTCTCGACGAGCGGAGGATCACCGAGCTTGCGACGCAACGTGAGAATGGTCACCCGCACGATGTTGCTGAACGGATCCAGTCCGTCGTCCCACACGCGCTCCATGAGCATCTCCGCGCTCAACACGTCGCCGCCGGCAGCGATCAGCTCCTCGAGCACGGCGAACTCCCGGTTGGTCAGGTGCAAGTTGCGCTCACCGCGCATCGCACGGCGTCCCGCAGGATCGACACTGACGTCCGCCCAGCGCAGCGTCACCGGCCGCGCCTGTTGTCGCCGCCGGTCGAGGGCTCGGATCCGTGCCACCAGCTCGGCCATCGCGAACGGCTTCACGAGGTAGTCGTCAGCGCCGAGGGAGAGCCCGACGACGCGGTCCTGCACCAGCGACGCCGCGCTGAGCATGAGGACGCGGGGCCCGGCGCCGGCCGCGCACAGCTCACGGCACACGACGTCGCCGTGCACACCCGGCAGCCATCGGTCGAGCACGACGACGTCGTAGGGCACCGCCCGGGCCTTCTCGAGCGCCTCGAGCCCGTCGTAGACCACGTCGACCGCGATCGCCTCGCGTCGCAGGCCGCGTGCGACCACGTCCGCCAGGGCCAGGTCGTCCTCGACCAGCAGCACCCGCACCGGCTCAGCGTCCCATCCCGCCGCCCCCCGGCGCACCCCCGGAAGGCCACAACTTATGCGCAGCTAACACCGCGGCGCAGCGTGGCCGGTTCCTGCTCGGCCGCCTCCGAGGCCGGGCCCGGAGCGCCCGCCGGCGACGTGGCATCCTGACCACGATGCGACGGGTGATCGCCGCGATCGCGTGCGCAGCCATGATCGGAGCATGCAGCACGGGCGGGAAGCACTCCTCGTCCCGCTCGCAGCGGGCCGTGACGACCACCAGCACCACGCCGCCCACCCCGACGACGCCGACCACGCTCGCGTTGCGGCGTTACCAGCTGAAGCTCGGAGACACCTTGGCGAGCGTGGCCAAGCGCTTCCGGGTCTCGATCGCCGCCATCCTCTTCGTCAACCACATCCCCGACGCCAACCGCGTCGCCGAAGGGCAGACGCTGCTGATCCCGCCGGCCCCGCCCCTCGCGCTCGTGGTCAAGCCGACGCAGGGCCCTCCTGGTCAGGCGTTCCAACTCGACCTCACCGGCGCGCAGCCGTCGGAGGTCATCGTCTTCGAGATCGACAAACCCGCCGGCACGTTCACCGGGTCGCCGCACACCGCGTCGGAGGACGGGGCCGTGACCGCGACGTACAACACGTCGACGACCGACCCGGCGGGCACCTACGTCGTGAAGGTGCACGGCGCGCAGGGCACCGCGGCGCAAGCGACGTTCCACGTCGTCAACGCAACCACGCCGCCATCGTGAGCGGGCGCTAACCCGGGAGGTCTTCCGGCCGCTTGGCCGCGAGATGACCGGAGAGCAGGCCGGTCGCCTGGCCGACCTCGATGAGGTATCCGTCGGGGTCGCGCATGTAGCAGCGGATCTCCGCGCCCCTGTCGATCGGCGGCGTCACGAACTGCGCGCCGCGCGCACTCCATGTGCGGTAGCACTCCTGGATGTCGGCGACGCGGAGGTTCAAGAAGATCGACGTCGTGTCACCCGGTTCGTAGTCGACCACCGAGATGCCGGGCTTGTCGGGGGTCGGCGGCCCGCCCGGGTTCATGAGGATCCACGAGTTGGCGAGCTTGACGATGCACGGGTTCTCCGGAAGGACGACCGTCCCACCGAGCACCTCCGAGTAGAACCGGCGCGACTCGGCGACCTTTCGCACGGTGATGAAGAGCGTCGCGACGAACCCCTCGCTCGGCGTCGGAAGGTTGTCGAAGTCGATCCGTGGCTCGTCCGGGCTCATGGGCCGCACCTCACAGTCGCGACGATGGCTCGCTCATGCAGGTCGATCGCCGACGATGCTGGCTCGCTCCACGATGCGCGCGTCCGGCCAGTAGTCGCTGACGGCATAGTGCTGGACGGCTCGGTTGTCCCAGAACGCCACCGAGTCCACCTCCCAGCGGAAGCGGCACTGGTATTCCGGGTACTCCGCGGCACGGCACAGCTCGTCGATGAGCGCGACGCTCTCCTCCGGTTCGACGCCGACGATGTGCGTCGTGAAGAAGCGGTTCACGAACAGCGTGCGGCGGCCCGTCTCCGGGTGCGTTCGCACGACGGGATGCTCGACGGGCGGATACTTCGCGCGCAGCTCGGCCTTGGCCTCCTCGGGAATCTGCCGCCCGAAGACCTGCGCGTAGTCGTGGACCGCGCGCAGGCCGTCGACGCGCTCGCGCAGGTCGTCGTCCAAGCCGTCGTAGACCGCAGCCATGTCGCAGAACAACGTGTCGCCACCCGATGCTGGTACGACGAGCGCGCGCAACACCGCTCCCATCGACGGACGCTCGCGCCAGGTGACGTCGGTGTGCCAGCCGTTCTCGTAGCCGCCGACGTCGGGCGACTTCTCGAAGCGCACCAGCTCGGGATGGTCCGTGTTCGACGGGATGAACGGATGGATCTCCAGCTCGCCGAAGCGCCGCGCGAACGCGACGTGACCCGCGGCGTCGAGCTGCCTCTGGTCACGGAAGAACAGCACCTTGTACGCGCACAGCGCCTGCCGGAGCTCCGTGACCACGTCGTCGGTCAGGTCGCCCGTGAGCTCGAGACCCCCGACCTCGGCACCGACCGTCGCTCCGAGCGGACGAGCCGTGAAGCTCTTCCACTGCAAGCCGGCGAGCCGTGACCGCTCCTCGGCGAAATGGCCAACCGGGCCGACCTTGATCCCGTACGGCTCGATCCGCAGCCGGCGCGCCCGCAAGGGCGCGCCCGGGTCGCGATCATTCGTCTTCGTGCCACCACGACTCACCGCTGGCCTCCGGTCTCGAGCCCACGAACCGCTCCAGGGTGCCCACAAACGGCGGATGCCGTCGAGTCCCCCCTCGCGACCGTGGTGACGTGCACGATGACGGGACTCGACGGGGCACTTAGAGTGCGCGCATGGCCGAGGAGGGCAGGCCCGATGCCCACCTGGTGGTACTGGCGGGGTCGGGCGCCGCGCGCGAGGTGGCGATCTACGAGCGCATGTTCGTCGGTCGCGAGTGCACCGGGATCGAGGCGCGTCACCGCCTCCTCGTCGACGACGATCACGCGTCTCGCAACCACCTCGAGATACGGGTCCGGCGCGAACGTGGCGCGTCGGTCGTCGACACGAGCACGAACGGAACCCGCCTCAACGGCGTCCGCATCGAGCGTGCGGTGCCGGTCCCGCTCAAGTCGGGGGACCGTTTGACGGTCGGCTCGGTGGAGCTCGAATTCCGTACCGACTGGTCACATCCGGCGGACGCCCCCGTGCCCACCGAGACCATCCGGCGGGTCAGCGACGCCGATCTGGTCATGGTCGTCGGCGACATCGTCGGCTTCTCCGCCATCAGCGCCGGGTCGCCGAGCCGGGTCGTCATGGAGACCCTCGACACCTTGCTCCGGGCGTTCCGTTCACTCCTGACGACGTACCAGGGCACGCTCAGCAACTTCGTCGGCGACGCGTTCTTCGCGGTGTGGGAGGCCGGGTCGGTGCCGCAGGCACCGCAACTCGCGCTCGACTTCGTCGTCGCTGCCGCGGCCCGGCTCGACGAGCTCACGCCGACGCTCGCGTTGCGCTCACCCGACGGCGGTCCACTCCGCATCGGTTGGGGCGTCGCGCGCGGTGATGCGGCGGTGAGCTCGATGACCGGCGCGCTGCTCGGTGTCGTGGGGGATGCCGCCAACCTGGCGTTCCGGCTCTCGGGGCTGGCGGCGCGCGAGGGTCGCGGCGAGGTGCTCGTCGCGGCGATGTTGTACGACGACATCGCCGGCCGCTATCCACTCGACGCCCGCGCGTGGATCGCGGTGAAGGGCCGGCGCGAGCAGGAGGCGGTGCACGCGCTGCGTCTCCCGATCGAGCGGACGGACGGCGCGACGTCCTGAAGGCGCGCGGTCAGGAGAGCGCGGCACGCATCGCGTCGACCGCCTCGAGGTCGTCCAGCGCCAGCTCGGATCGCCGCCGCAGCGCGCGTCCGAGGCCCTGACCGTCACCGCTCGCGTACGTGGGCGTGAACGCGAGGAATGTGGCCACGACGGTGTAACCGGCCTGTACCCGGTGGACGAACCAGGCGTCGTCGAAGGAGATGTCGGCACCGCCGGCGGCGCGAAGGGCGTCGAGGTAGACGTGCAGCAGATCGCGTTCCGACCGCCGCCGCTCGTCGGGATCGACCGTCATCGTCAGGAAGTAGCTCACGTCGCGCAGGTGCGTGCTGAGCCGCGACAGACCCCAGTCGAAGAAGCCGACTCGGCCGCCGTCCAGGAAGACGTTGCCGATGTGCGGGTCGCCGTGGATGTAGGTCTGCGGTCCCCCGTTCCACAACGCATCGAGACGCGCGTGATGCTCGACGTACAGCTCACCCGCGGCCAGGTAGCTCGCGGTCAGCACGTCACCATGTGCGTCGAGGACCGTGCGCAGCCGCTGCGCGGTCAGGTCGGTGCGTCGGGGACGCACCGCACCCAGCCACGGCGCGACGCGGGCTCGGACATCGGGATGCTCGAAGCGCGCGTGCATCCGGGCCAGCTCCTCGACCGCGCCGGCGGCGGCGTCCGCGGTGACGCCCCAGGCGCCGTCGGAGAATGCGCACCCTGATGCGGTCAGGTCCTCGAGCACCAGGACGAAGGCGCCGTCCTCCGCGGTGGCGACATGGTGCGCCCGCGGCACGCGGAGGTCGAGCGTCGACGCGACGTCGGCGAAGAACTGCACCTCCCGCTCGCCCATGCCGGTCGCGCCGATCATCTCCCGGTGGACCGGGTCCAGAGGCGCCAGCTTCACGAACAACGACGCGGGCGCTGCGTCGCGGCGCGAGTACGTGACAGCGATCCGCGCCCGCTGGTTCGTGGCGACCGACCGCTCGAGGACGTCGACCGCGACCACGTCGACGCCGAGCGCCTCCGAGAGCCAGTCCGGTGACACCTCGGACACATCGAGCGGCACCGCGACCATCGCGGGAGCCTAAGACACCGGTCCTGTGCCCGCGGGCACACGGACCGACCATCCGCTCGCTCGCGACGTACCACTTGGGAGTCGTGACGCCGAGGGAGGTCGAAGCGTGAGCACGAGCCGTTCGCCGCGCATCTCGTACGACCGCCGCGGCAACGGGCCGCCGTTGTTGCTGATCCACGGCATCGGACACCGACGCGAGGTGTGGCAGCCCGTCATCGGACGGCTCGGCGGCCGCTTCGACGTCGTCGCCGTGGACCTCCCGGGCTTCGGCACATCCGAGCGGGCCTCGCCCGATGTCGAGACCGGACCCGGATGGCTCGCCGATCAGGTCGAGACGACGATGGACGCGGTGGGATGGTCCGCGGCGAACCTCGTGGGCAACTCACTCGGCGGCTGGATCGCCTTGGAGCTCGCGCGGCGCGGCCGCGCGCGTTCGGTGTGCGCGTTCATGCCGGCCGGGATCTGGAAGGAAGGGCGGGGTGCCGACAGTTGGCGGCACCGCGCGGGCTTCGCGCTCTGGACGAACGAGACCCGGTTGCCCGGTGCGGACGTGGCGATCCGCAACCGGGTCATCCGCACGGTCGCGTTGTTCGGTCTGTTCGGCCGTCCGTGGCGCATCCCCCCGGACATCGCCGCGGCCGACACGGCGAACCTTCGCAACAGCGACTTCGGGCGCACGATGGCCGCGACCCGGGGCCGGCGGTTCACGGGTGGCGACTCGATACCCTCTCCCGTGACCGTCGTCTTCGGCACCCGGGATCCGCTGATCCGGTTGGGTGAGACCGACTTCGCCCAACTGCCACCGCAGACGAGGATCGTCACCCGTCGAGGACTCGGCCACGTCCCGACCTGGGACGACCCGGACTTCGTCGCGTCCACCGTCGAGGCGACGGCCGCTCTCCGGAACGCGCCCCCGCGTCTCGGCCGGCCGACACCGGTCCCGAGCTCCTCAGCGAACCGTCGAGCCGTGGGAAGGTGATCCCGGGCTGACCGCACCGACGTAGTCGAGCGCGCGTGCCGCGCGGCGATCGACGGCATCGGCGTCGAACGACTCGACGAAGCGGTCGAGCGTGAGCTCGAGGCCGATCTGCGCCGCGACGTCGAACGTCATCGCGATCGTGATCGGCGTCCGGCCCACGCCGGTCAGGTCGAGGGCCTCGGCAGCGGTGTCGCGATCGCCGCAGGCAGCGCGGACGGCCGCATACGCGATGAGCGCGTCGAAGAGCATGAACGGCACCTTGTGGGTCAGCGCCAGGTCGACGATCGGCGCGACGGCGGCATCCGCGTCACGCGACCGGCCGGCGCGTGCCAGTCCCGACGCGTACACCGCCCGCACCGACGTCTCCCACCGCGCGTTCTCGCCGAGCAGGACTGCGTTCTCGGCGATCCGCAGCGCGGCGTCGAGATCACCGAGACCCTGCTGCGCCTGCGCGGTCGTCGCGTCGGCGAGCGCGACGACCGACACGAAGTTGACCCGCCGGATCAGGTCCGCGGCCCGCTCCGCCGCGTCGACACACGCGGCGTGTTCGCCGCTCAACAGGTGGGAGAACGCGATGTAGAGGTGCGCAAGGCCTTCGTCGAGCCGGCGCCCCTCGCCACGAGAGGCCGCGGCAGTCGCCTCCAGCCCCTCGCGGGTCGGCGTCGGATCGAGCCCGAGCACGCGGTCGGCAACCACTTGGCGGACTGCGTGATTCAGTCCGGAGTATCGCGTGGCACTCGCGTGATGGTCGATGTCGCGGAGCATCGCGACGAGCCGACCCTCCCGCTCCGTGTCGACGTGGTGTTCGAAGGTGTCCTGGAAAGCGAGTCGGATGAGGATGCGTCGCAGGTGCGGATCGACCGTCCGCGAGAGCGTCGCTTCGAGCTGCGGACCGAGCCACCCACGCGCGCGTCCGTCGAAGACGAGTGGCCAGAGCGCGATCACGAGCGCGGCTTCGTCAGCGCCCCTCCCGTTGCGCTCGGCGGCGGCGATCGCGGCCCGGATGTTCGGCAGCTGCTCCACGAGTGCGCGCGCTGCTTGTGGGTCGAACACCGGGTCGCCCTCGTCGGGATGCTCCGGGATGAATGCCCGGGCCCACGTCACGAGCGTGTCACGAGCGGTGTGTGCCCGCGGCTCGTCGCCCGCGAGCACCTCCGCGCAGAACTGGCGCACCACTTCGAGGAGGCGCAGCTCTCCCGCGCCGGCCGTCATGACCAACGACTTGGCTCGGAGCCCGTCGAGCGCGCGCGTCCCGGCGTTTCCCGCGAACGCCGAAACGGCCGCACGGGGCCACGGTGCCGGGAATTGCGCGAGCTGGACGAGCAACACCTGCTCGTCGTCGGGGAGGACGTCGTAGCTCCAGGCGATCACCGACCGCATGGTCGCGTGACGGTCGCTGTCGCTCCGTCGCCGACCGCGGAGCTCGTCGATGCTGTCGTCGAGCTCATCGGCGAGGTCGAGCGCATCGAGGTGGCGGAGCCGCGCCACGATGAGCTCGATGCCGAGCGGCATGCAGTCGACGTCGTTGCAGAGCCGCGCGGCCACGTGCTCGTCGATCGGTCCTGCGCTCACCGCGGCGGCGCGCTGACGCAGCAACTCGAGCGCGGTCGCCTCGTCCAGCGGCCCGAGCGGGTAGACCGCCTCGCCGTCGACCTCGAGCGCTTCACGGCTGGTGGCGAGCACGCGCGTCTCGGGGCGGCACGACGTGAGCGCGTCGCAGAGCGCCGCCGCCCCGTCGATCACGTGCTCGCAGTTGTCGACCACGATGAGGACGGGCCCGGAGCCCAAGTGCCTGCCGATGCTCTCTGCGGGCGACGTGTCCGGCGCCATGCGCTCGGCCGGCAGACCGACGGCCTCCGCCACTGCCACCATCGGCTCGTCGGACGACAGCAGGTCGACGAAGTAGGCGCGAGCACCGTCGCGGTCGGCCCAGTGCGTGGCGACCTCGACCGCGAGACGGGTCTTGCCCATCCCGCCGAAGCCGACGAGGGTCACGAGGTCGTGATCATCGAGGAGCGCGCGCACTGCCGCGACGTCACCACTGCGGCCCACGAACGGCGCCCGATAGTGCGGGAGCCCCTGGCCGGCGATGATCGAGAGAGCCGGGCCGACGGAGTCGGGAAGGTCGAGCGCGAAGAGCGCGACGGGCTCCGGGAAGTCGCGCACGGAGAACGCGCCGAGGTGGTCGACGGCCGTCGTCGTGTCGAGTCGCGCGGCTGCCGCGGCCGAGAGCACGACGTGCGTCGGCGCGACGAGGTCGGTCAGTCGCGCCAGATGGTTCATCGCGGGACCGAACCAGTCACTCCCACGTGGTTGCGCAGCCCCCCGATGGATGCACACGCGGCTCCGCAACACGACGTCGTCGGAGAACGGCGGCCGGGCCAGGACTCGCTGGTACTCGGTCATCGCGGCGACGGCGCTCGTCACGTCGACGAAGACCGCGATGAAGCCGTCTCCGGTGTGCTTCACGATCGTTCCGCCCGCGCCATCGACCGCAGCGCCTGCGATCGCGTCGTGGCGAGCGAGCGCATGCGCCATGCGCTCGGGGTAGCGGTTCCACAGCCTGGTGCTGCCGGCGATGTCCGCCATCACGAACGCTCGCTCCAGCGCCGCCACGATCAGACGCTAGACCTCACGGGGCGCGTCCGCACCGGGCGCCGGGCGGGGTGACCGCCCGTGGATCTCAGCTGCCCGAGCCCGGCTCCGACATCTTCCCGTGCGCGGCAGCGGTGACGGTGTCGGGGAGGACCGGTCCCGCCGCGACCTGGTTCCGGTTCTTGAAGGACCCGGCGACGATGTGGTCCTTGCCCGCCATCATCGCCTCGAACCCCTCGCGCGCCACGTCGGCGGGGTCGTCCTTCTTGCCTGACCGAGCTTCGTGTCCTCCATGCCCGCGCGCTCGAAGAACTCCGTCTTGCCGTGCCAGGTGACTGCCTTCATCGCTCTCCCCCGTCGGTTCCGTCCCGCTGCCCGGCGCCCCGCCCGCGCAGCACTTCCCGCTGGCCGAACGCGGCGCGCACGATGCCGCGCGAGCGATGCGCGATCCCTTTGTGTCGTCCGACACCGACGCGCCGACACGTTTCTCCCGTTGCTCCGTGCGGGTACGGGGCGGTTCATGACCGAGCCCTCATGGACCGCTCACCCGGGCTCGCCCGAGACGCCCCCGCCTCGTGGACCCGTCAGCGAGGCCGTCCTCGCCGCGCTCCACAGATCTCCCGGTCGCGTCGCGATCCCACGACTCGACGACGTCGACATGCTCGACGACGACGACGCCCAACTCGCGCTGACGTGCTGCTACGAGCTCCACTACCGCGGCTTCGCGGGTGTGGATCCGGATTGGGAATGGGCGCCGGCACTGCTCGAGGTGCGGAGTCGACTGGAACGTCGTTTCGAAGCTCGTCTGTTGGACGAGGTTCCGGGCAGCGGTACCGCCGGTCCCGCCGACGCTCGCGACGTGTTGCTCGAGCTCGCATCCGGAGACGATCGCGGGTCGTTGTCGTCCTGGATGGTCGAGCGCGGGACGCGTTGCGAGATGCGCGAGTTCCTCGTCCACCGGTCGGTGTATCAGCTCAAGGAGGCGGACCCGCACACGTGGGCCATTCCACGTGTGCGTGGTGGCGCGAAGGCCGCCATGGCGCTGATCCAATACGACGAGTACGGGGCCGGCGATGCCGACGAGGTGCATGCCGAGCTGTTCTCGACGACGATGCGCTCGTTGGGCTTGGACCCGACCTACGGCGCGTACCTGGATCTCGTGCCGGGACCGACGCTGGCGACCGCCAACGTCGTGTCGCTCTTCGGACTGCACCGACGCTGGCGCGCCGCGTGCGTCGGGCACCTGGCTCTCTTCGAGATGACGTCCGTCGGGCCGATGGGTCGCTACGCGCGCGCCCTCGCCGGGCTCGGAGTCGCTGCGCCCGGTCGTCGCTTCTACGACGTCCACGTCGTGGCCGACACGGTCCACGAGGGCGTCGCCCTGAACACGATGGTCCCGGCACTGCTCGACGAGGAACCGCACCTCGCACCCGACGTGATCTTCGGCGCGCGGGCGGCAACGCTCCTCGAGCAACGGTTCAGCGGCCGGCTCCTCGCCGCGTGGCGCGCCGACACGACGTCACTGCGCCGACCCCTCCCGGCCACTGCCCGAACCGCGGAACTTACCCGCGTTTACATCGCCGCGGGCAGTGTCTAACCTTTGTCCGGGCGACGGCCGGTTCGGCCGTCATTGGGGCAGGAAGTTCGGGATGCGCCTTCGCTGGGCGGCGCTCCTCGGGAGCGTCGCGATCCTGGGCGCGGGGTTCGTCGGCGTCGCGTCGGCGGCGCCGGCAGGATCGCTGAGCAGGTATCCATACCTCACGGACCTCGTCGGCCAGACCGTCACCTTCAATTGGGCGACGGACCGGTCGGCGACGACCGGTTCCGTACGCTTCGGAGCCGCGGGCTCCGGCGGGTGTGCGCTCACGAGCACCGCCGCCGCGTCGCGGCAGGCGATCAGCGTGAACGGCGTCGCCGAGTACCAGTGGAAGGCGACGGTGACGCTTCCCGCCACCGGCACCTACTGCTACCGGCCCCTGCTCGCCGGCGCCGACCTGCTCGGTACCGACGCCTCGCCGACGTTCACGAGTCAGGTGCCCGCCGGCGCGACGACGCCGTACTCCTTCGCGGTCTTCGGCGACTGGGGCCAGACGGACGCGAGCGGCAACAACGCCGATCAGTCGCGCCTGTACTCCCAGCTTGCGTCGAGCGGCGTGCGGTTCGCGCTCTCCATCGGTGACAACGGGTACCCGAACGGCGACCAGACGAACTACGGCGACCTCCACCAGCACGCCGCGAACGTCAGCGCGATCTTCGGACCCTCGTTCTGGGCCGTACCCGGCCGCTCCATCCCGCTGTTCCCCGCGGTAGGGAACCACGGGCTCTCGTCGGGGAGCGGGCACGCGGACCTGACCAACTGGCCGCAGGACGTCGCGGTGTCGAGCTCGGGCGGGCGCTACGTCGGCGACACCTACTGTTGCGTGAACGGCTCGTCCTCGGTGAACTACGCGAGCGCCTGGTACGCGTTCTCGGCCGGACCGGCGCGCTTCTACGTCCTGACGGCGGCGTGGGGCGACACGAACACCGGCAACGCGGACGTGTACGCGAACGACGCGGCCGCGCACTGGTCGCCCAGTAGCCCGGAGTACAAGTGGCTGGCGGCCGATCTGGCTGCCCATCCCGGCGGGCTCAAGTTCGCGTTCTTCCACTACCCGCTCTACGCCGACCAGTCCTCCCAGCACTCCGACACGGATCTCCAGGGGCCCGACGGGCTCGAGGGCCTGCTCGCCGCGCACGGCGTCGACATCGTCTTCAACGGTCACGCGCACATCTACGAGCGGAACGTCCCGAGCCGTGCCGGCTATCCCGTGAGCTACGTCACCGGCGGGGGAGGCGGGACGCTCGAGTCGGTCAGCGGCTGCAGCGCGGTGGACGCGTACGCGATCGGATGGTCGCCCACTCGCGGGCAGGGCTCGAGGTGCGGTGCCGCACCCGTACCCGATGCCGCGACCCGCGTCTTCCACTTCATCAAGGTCACGGTGAACGGCGGCACCGTCACCGTCGCGCCCACCGACGAGCTCGGGCGCACCTTCGACGTGCACACCTACACGTTCAGCGGTGCACCCCCACCGCCACCGCCTCCCCCGCCGCCACCGCCTCCGCGCGCGCAGGCTGCGAGCGCCGGATACGTCGTCGACGGTCTCGGCGCGTTGCACGGCGTGACGACGGGTAGCGCGTCGTCGTTGGGCCCCACGCGCGGCGGGCCGCACTGGAGCTTCGACATCGCACGCGGGGTCGCGTTGCTTCCGTCGAATCGAGGCGGCTACGTCCTCGACGGCTTCGGCGGACTCCATCCGTTCGCGGTCGGGAACAACCCGCTTCCACCGGCGGCGCGCGGCGGTCCGTACTGGCCGGGGTGGGACATCGCGCGCGGCGTCGCGATCAACGGCGCCGGCACGGGCGGCTACGTCGTCGACGCCTGGGGTGGGCTCCACCCGTTCGCGATCGGGAACAACGCGTCGCCACCGAGGCCCGCCGGTGCGCCGTACTGGCCCGGCTGGGGCATCGCGCGAGGTGTCGCACTGGTCCCGGCCGGTGGCGGCTACGTGCTCGACGGATGGGGCGGACTGCACCCGTTCGAGGTCGCCGGCCGACGCGCGTCCGCCGCGACACGGGGCTCCTACTGGCGAGGATGGGACATCGCGCGCGGCGTCGCGAACACGCCCGACGGCTCCGCCGGCTACGTCGTCGACGGGTACGGCGGCGTCCACGGGTTCGTGATCACGGCCGGTGCGCCGGCGCCGCACACGACCGCGTATTGGCCCGGCTTCGACATCGCGCGCGGCCTCGCGCTGTAGCGGCGTTGCGGATCGCCGCCGGGGAATCGACCCGTCGGCCGCGCCCGCACACCGATTTGCCCCGCTGCCGTTAGGGTAACCTAACCTGGCACCAGCGGCGGATCTCGGTCGATCCAGGAGAGTCGATGAGTGAGACCCGCACGCTGATCCTCGGCGCGGTCGCCGGCATGACGATCCTGCTCGGGCTGCCGTTGGGCCGACTGCACCAGCCGATGCCGCGGCTGCGTCAGTTCCTGAACGCGGTCGCCATCGGAATCCTGGTCTTCCTGATCTGGGACGTGCTCTCGAACGCCTACGAGCCGATCGACACCGCGCTGTCGAACCTGCACGACCACAAGGCCGGGCTCTGGCCCGTGATCGGCTACGGCGCGCTGTTCTTCGCCGGCATCGGCATCGGGCTGATCAGCCTCGTCTACTACGAGCGGCTGTTCAGTCGCCCTCGACGCGTGCAAGGCCCCGGCGCGATGGCGGCAGCCGAGCTCGCGCGGCCGCCCGCGGGGCTTGCGGCGTGGTCCGCGCCGCGACGCCTCGCCCTGCTCATCGCGATCGGCATCGGACTGCACAACTTCGGCGAAGGACTCGCGATCGGGGGAAGCGCGGCACGTGGCGAGATCAGCCTGGCCACGCTGCTCGTGATCGGCTTCGCTCTCCACAACGCGACGGAGGGCTTCGGCATCGTCGCCCCGCTCGCCGCCGAAGCGGAACGGCCGAGCTGGCTCTTCCTGCTCGCGATGGGCGTCATCGGCGGTGGACCGACGTTCCTCGGGACGCTCGTCGGCCATGAGTTCACGAGCGATGCAGTCAGCGTGATCTTCCTCACGCTCGCTGCAGGGTCGATCCTCTACGTCGTCATCCAACTTCTCGGCGTCGCGCTCAAGAACCGGCAACACGAGTTGCTCGTCTGGGGCATCTTCCTCGGTCTGGTCGCCGGCTTCGTGACGGATATGGTCGTGACCGCCGCCGGTGCGTGAACCACGCCGTCGCCACCGACCGTGTCTCGTGCTTCGTACCGGATTGTGGATGGGTAGGTCGCCGCGGTGGTCGATCAGGACGCAGACGGCTGGGAGTACCGGGTCCTCGAGCTCCGTGGCGGGCCGTCCGCGTGGGAACAGACGCTGTCGGAGCTCGGAGCGCAGGGGTGGGAGGCGTTCACCGCGTTCATGGGTCGTGGGGGCGTCGTCGCGAGACCGTTCGTCATGCTGAAGCGCCCGATGCGCGTCGCGAGAGCGGGACCCGAACGGCCGGCGTGAACCGGCTCTGCCACCGCAATCCGGCACCGATCGTGCCTCGCGAATCGTCCCGGCTGCGTGAACCTCGACGTCCGTTGTGGTCGAGTTGCGAATTCCCGGACAGTGTTCGGGGTCGAACGTCGAGGGTGAGCGCTGGGCGGACTGCTTCACGAAACCTGCCTGCAACGGCTACGCGCGAACCGGGTCCTGCACGTCACGGTGGATCTCGCCGCGCTGGACTTCTGTGACTCGTCGGGCCTGGCGACGTTCCTGCGCTTCCGTCGGGAAGCGGAACGTGGCGGATCGAGCCTGGTGCCGCGTTCGCCGCGGGCGAACGTCCGACGACTGCTCGAGCTCACGGGCGCGGACGCGCTCCTCGTCGATGACGTTCGACACGCGTCGTCCTGCGCGGTCGGCCCTTCCTGAATCTGTGACGCGACCTGGTCGGTCGCCCCGAGATGTCTCACACCGATCCGTCGTTGCCGGGTCGTACGCCGGACGAGAGCCGAGGTTCGGGAGTCAGCCGCGCGTAGCGGCTCGCTCGTGCCGTGGACAGTCTGATGATGAGCTCCTCGCATGCGGTCGCGCGTTCGATCGCCTCGCGAAGCTCGTCATCGCTGTGCAGCACGTGCACGCTCCAGCCCGATGGCCACTCACGTGCAGCTCCATTGGTCCCGTCCGGACCGTTGTGCCGTCGCCTCAATCGAAGCATCGCCACCACCGCCCTTCCTGCCCAGCGTCGCGGGCTCGTCAATCCGATCGTCGCGCCGCAACTGCACTATTACTTGTCACCCGGCGCTCAAGTTTCGCGGGCTCGCCCGCCGACGTTCCCCACATCGCACTGCGGTCGGCCGAGGGCCGGACCGACCGTGGAGCCGGCGCCTCGCGCGGTCGGGGCGGAGTGAGGGGGACGGCATGCGGGGTCTCGGTACGCGTCACGTGATCGCGGTCGCAACCATCGCGCTCGCGCTTCCGGCCGTGTTGTCGAGCCAGGCATCCGCGACGACGCCGTCCGCCCAGACGTTCACGACCGTCGCCACACCGAGCTCGCCGCAGACCATCGATTGCATGTCGGAGGTGCTGCTCCTCCAGACGGCGACCGGCTACGCGGTGAGCCCACCGAGCTATCCCGGCGGGTGTATGCCACCGATCTACGACGTCGACTTCCACCGCACGTTCACCCGCGTCGATCGTGTCTGCTTCGACTTCGAGTTCCAGGGCGGCCTGCCCGCCGGCGACGCGGTCGACTTCGACTGGAACACGGTGCCGCCGCCGATCCCTGCTCCGGCCGGGAGCTTCTACGAGGGTGGGTTCGGCTTCGAGAACCAGACCGGATCGCCGGTGACCGAGCGCGTTTGGTGTCTCGTCGCGCCGACGGCGAGTCAGCCCGGGCATCCGGACGTGTTGCGGTTCCTCGACGGGCACGAGTCCTTCCCGGTCACCGCCGGGGCCGAAGGCCAATCCTTCGTGGTCTCGCGGCTCACGGTGACGCTCACCGGCGTTGCCGCTGCGACGCCCGCGCACAAGCGTGACTGCAAGCGCCGCGGATGGCACGCCCTCATCGACGACACCGGGCACCCGTTCCGCAACCAGGGGCAGTGCGTGCGCTGGGTCGAGCATCGCACCCGTGAGGAGCGCGCGTAGAGACTTACGCGACCCGGTAGACCTGACGGCCGGTCGTGTTCCCGCACTCCCAGACCTCGAGGATCTCCGACATCGGGATGAAGGTGTCCCCGCGGTTCGTGTAAACCCACATCGTCGTCGCGGCGCCCCGGCCGGTCGAGACCAGTGCGGCATCGTCGATTCGTGAGCCGTCCACGAGAGCCAGGCTCACGCGCCGGCCTTCCAACTCCCGCAGCTTCTTCTGTGTCGTTGTCATCGGTGGCTCCCGAATCCGGAGGACGTCTGCGAACGTCCACCAAGTGGCGCGACGGTGCACCGGGGTTACACGGTCGAGTGGCACGAGGGCACCGGGTCACAACGGGTGCGCGGACGGGCGAGCGTCCCGTGCCTGCTCGGGCGGATCACCCCCCCTCTCGTACCCGGGACGATGCGAGTCACACGTCTCCGCGCGTCGGCGTTCCCGCCGAACCTCGCCGGGGCGCGACGCGGCGGGCTGGACGGGAGGTCTGCCCGCCCCCGACGATGGTGGCGCTGGAGCGCTGCCGAGGGGAGGCTCGATGAAGGCCGGGAGTCGTGGTCAGGTGACCGTGCGCGTGGACGCACCGGCCGATCGTGTCTACGCGCTCGTCTCGGACGTGACGCGCATGGGTGAGTGGAGCCCGGAGACGACCCGGTGCGTCTGGCTCGACGGAGCGACCGGTCCGGAGCCCGGGGCCCGGTTCAAGGGAACGAACGCTCGCGGGTTCATTCGCTGGTCGACGAAGCCGAAGGTGGTTGCCGCGGACGCCGGCCGGGAATTCGCGTTCGTCACCGGCCATCTCGGCCACGACATGACGAAGTGGACCTACACGTTCGCGCCGGCAGGCTCGGGCGACGCGACCGACGTGACCGAGTCGTGGGAGCTCCTGCGCGACATGCCCCTCTCCATCACCTGGGCCGAGCGCTATCTGATGCGCGTCCAGGATCGTCCGGCCGACCTGGAACGCGCCATGCGCGAGACGCTCGAGCGCATCAAGGCCGTCGCCGAGCGTTGAGCCGGTGTCATTGCAGTACCGCCGGCAGTCCGTCGGCTTCGACCGGCGTGTCGGGCATGCGTCCCCACTCCGCCCACGACCCGTCGTACACGCGGACATGGGGGCGGCCGAGCAGGTAGGTGAGGACGAACCACGCGGTCGCGGCGCGTCCGCCGATGGTGCAATAGGTGATGAGCTCGTCGTCGGCCTGGAGGTCGATGTCCGACAAGAGCGTCCGGAGCTCGGCGACCGCGCGGTAGGAGCCGTCGTCCTCGTACAGCCCGTCGATCGGTCGATGCCGCGCCGTCGGGACGTGCCCGGCGCGACCGCCCGGTTCGAGGCCACCCGACGGCCAGAAGCGCTCACCGCGGAACTCGAGCTCGGTCCGCACGTCGGCCAGCGTGGCAACGGGACTGCCGATCGCGGCCCGGACGTCGTGGTAGTCGGCGCGAACCGCGTCGTCCGGATCACCGAGGTGATACGCCGTCGGGTCGGGCTCGGCCGACGAGGTGCTCCACGGCAAGCCGCGGTCGCGCCACGTCTCACGGGAGCAGTCGAGGATGCGCGCGTCGCGATGCCCGTAGAGCTTCATCAGCCAGAACCCGAGCGCAGGGGCGTAGCCGTAGAACACGACGGTCGAGTCCGGACGGATGCCCGACATCGACAGCAGGTGCTCGACGCGTCCCCGGTCGACGGGCCGGTAGTCGCCGTCCTTCAGGTCCGTGTAGACGTTCCACAGCACGGCGCCGTCGATGTGTCCGTCCTCGTAGGAGGCGCGAGCCACGTCGACCTCGACGATGCGCACCGTCGGATCGTTCGAGTGCGCCGCCAGCCAGTCAGCGCCGACCAGAACCGCTTCGTGGTTGTCGTCGTGCTTCTGGGTGCTCGATGTCGACGCCATGACCCACCTCCGGAGTCGCGAATTGCGTGCCGGAGAGGTCATACGACGCCTTGGTTGCCGTGACCTTGGGAGAACCTTGGCGATCCCCGCGTGGAGTGATCGACCGGTATGCCGTGTCAGCCGCGCTCCTGCATCTCGCGGACCCACGGGTGCGGTAGCGACCGGCGTCCCGCTGCGCACCGACAAGGAGGCCGGCCCCGACGATGATCGCGACGAACGCGCCCGCTGCGAGAACCGGGTATCTGCCACCCGTGCGCGGCAAGGTCGGTCCCGGCGTGGAGCTCGACGTGGCCTGCGCCGGCGCCGGGCCGGTACCGGCACGTTCCGGCACGATATTCGTGTCGGTCGTCGCAGCCGCCGACGAGAGTGACGGCGTGACCGCTGCGAACGCGTCGGCGATCACCCGATGCCCGGACGCGTTCGCGTCGACACCCACCAGGTCGGCGCCCGTCGCGGTGCACGTCGCGTCGAGCCAGTCGCACACGTGTGCGACGTTGACGGGAACCGTTCCGTACCGGCGAGCGGTCATTGTCGTGAAGTCGTGCGTGGCGAACGCGCCCTCGACATCCGCGACGGGCGCCCCGAACGCGCCGTATGCCTCGCCGAGGATCCGACTCACTTGGTCGTCGAGCGGGACCGTCGCTTCCGCGAACGATCGACCGGCCGGACCTTCCAGCCACCGGGTCAGGAACGGGTCGAAGTAATTCATCCCGACGATCGGCGTCCCCGGGCCGGCCGCGTCGCGCAGCCCAGCGAGGATGACGCGTAGGTTCGCGCCGACCGTCTCGAGGCTGCGTTGCAGACACGCGACGTCGAGTCCGTTCAGGCCGCAGCCGACAACATCGTCACCGCCGATATCGATGGTCACGACCGCGACCTCGCTCCTGTGTGCCCGCAGGAACGCCTCCGCGGCGCTGAGCTGGTTGCCCTGTGGGTAGCCGCAGAAGCCGCCGTGCATCATCGTCACGGTCGTCTCGTTCGCGCATCCGAAGTCCTGGAGGGTGAGGCCCGGGTGCCGGCTACGCCACCGCGCAAGCAGATCGTCGGCGTAGCCGCTGCCTGGCGGGGCCGCGTCCCCTGTTGCGAGCGAGTCACCGACCGCCACGTAGTACGACACCAGGGTCGGTGGTGCTGCATCTGCGGCGGCCACTCCCGCGAAACCGGTCGGTCCCGTCGCGAGCGTGACTCCGATGAGCGCCCCAACGGCCAGCACCAATCTTGCCCACGACCGCGCTGTCGACGGACATGACGTCGCCTTCATGCCTGCCCCGCACTCAGTGGCTCATCGGATGGGACGCGTGCGCAGGGCAGCCCGAGCCGCGCGGCACGACGTGCACGTCGAGACGCGCCGCCCACGCCGCGGTGCCGATCTGAACGGGCGCACCTCCGGTGCCAGTGCCCGGCGGAGCCGGACGGGACTCGGCGTTCAAGACAACCGTGTGTGTTCCCGGCGTCGTGAACACAAAGCGCGCACGAACCGAGTGAGCACCGTTGCTCCACGTGAGGCGGTCGTGGGTCGGCGCCGCGGAATACCAAGCGGGTACGTCGACGTGGGCGCATCGAGACCCGCGGATGACTCGACCGGTCGCAGCCGGTGCGGTCGCGCTGGGCGCGGCTGCGACCCGAGGTGGTCGCGAGCTGTTCGTTCCACCGACCAGATGGCACGGGACCACCGCCGCCCCCGCGACGCATGCCACGACCGCCAGCCCGGTGACGAAGCGTCCGCGCCCGCCTCGCCTGCTCAGTGGATGATCGCC
>DATBEZ010000012.1:0-65163 GCA_036558745.1 Acidimicrobiia bacterium | reverse complement strand
GCGCCGAGCGATCGGACGAACGCGAGTCGTTCTTCGCCCACGTCGACACCGACGACGTCGTAGCCGAACTCGCGCGCGAGCTGCACCGCGTAGTGCCCGAGCCCACCCGCGGCGCCGATCACCGCGATCGGGCGGCCGGGGAGGACGTGATGGTCCGCGAGCTTCTTCACCGCGCCGTACGCGGTCAGCCCTCCGCACGCGAGCGGCGCCTCGTCGTCGCCGACGCTGTCCGGCAGCGTGACGAGCGACGGGGCCCACACGGCGAACTCCTCCGCGAACGTGCCGAGGATGCCCTTGCTCTGCGCACAGTGACGCGGCCGGCCGCTGAGGCAGTACTCGCACGCTCCGCACCAGTAGCCGCCGCCCGTTCCACCGAGCCCGAGGATGACGCGGTCACCGAGCGCGACGAAGCGGTCCGCGCCCGGACCGAGCGCCTCCACGATCCCGATCGCCTCGTGGCCGATGGTGCCGGTCCGGGGCACGCCGGCCCAGTCGCCGCGCGCGAGGTGGAGGTCGGAGTGGCACACACCCGCCGACGTGATCCGCACCCGCGCCTCGTCCGGGCCGGGCTCGGGTGTCGGAAGATCGCGGATGTGGAGCTCGCCGTCCTCGAGCCTGATCGCCTTCACCGGTTTCCCCCTGAGCTCGCGAGTGCCGTGCGGACCCCATGTTGCACCGGACGTGCGTCGCCCCGCGGAGCAATGGGTATCCCGCCCGGGCGGCACGCGTAGTGTGTCCGGGACCCACGCCTGGTCGGAGAAAGTCGGAGAAAGAGGACTGCTTGAGCGACTACGAGATCCCCGAACCGGAGCCCAAGGAGGAGGACGAGAAGCTCGCGATCCAGCTCCGGCACCTGGCCGACAACGCCGTCCTGAAGGGTCGGCCCTCCGGTGACGAGCAATGCGACAACTGCCGTTACTACCTGGAGCCGTCGCGGGAGATCTCCTACTGCTGGCATCCCAAGATCCGCATCCTCGTGGGCGACCAGTGGTGGTGCCAGTGGTGGGAGGCGAACCCGTAGCGTCCTCTCGTCCGCGAGGGCGAGACTCTCGGACGTGGACGGCACGTGCGATCGTCGGTATGCAGCGGTCGCGGACGTGTTCGAGGCCAACTTCGCGGCCGGGCTCGAAGTGGGTGCCGCGTGCGCGATCGTCCTCGACGGGCGTTTCGTCGTCGATCTGTGGGGCGGGTCCACGGCACCCGCGGGTGCGGCGTGGCATCACGACACGCTCGTCGAGATCCGCTCGGCCACCAAGGGCGTCACCGCGCTCTGCGCGCACATGCTCGTCGACCGGGGCCTCGTCGACCTCGACGCGCCGGTGCGCCGCTACTGGCCGGAGCTGCGCGCCGATCCGCTGGTGCGCCACGCGCTGACGCACGAAGCGGGGATTCCCGTCATCGACGCGCCGCTCGGTCCGAACGCGCTGATCGACTGGGACGCGATCGCGTCGGCGGTCGCCGTTCAGGAACCGCTGTGGGATCCCGGAGAGCGGCACGGCTATCACGGCGTCACGTTCGGCTGGCTGATCGGCGAGCTCGTGCGACGCGTCGACGGGCGCAGCATCGGTCGTTTCGTGCGCGACGAGGTCGCCGCGCCGCTCGATCCCGACTTCTTCATCGGGACGCCGTCGAGCGAGCATCACCGCATCGCACCGATGGTCGCGCCGCCCGTTGGTCACGGCGCGCCATCGACGCGACCGATCCTCGCGGTCGAGCCCGACTCGCTCGCGGCACGCATGTACGCGCCCGTCTTCCCGCCCGTCTCGCCGCCGTGGAACTCGCCGGAGTTCTGGTCCGCGGAGATCCCGGTGACCAACGGGATCTGCACGGCGCGCGCCCTCGCGGCCATCTATGGAGACCTCGCGAGCGATCGCCCGACGCTCGTGCGAGCGGACACCGTCGAGCGGATGGGCGTCCAGCAGGTCGCGGGGACCGACGCCGTGCTCGGCATCGACGTGCGCCGAACGCTCGGCTTCGAGCTCGCAGCGCCGTGGGCCGATGACGGGAGGCCGCCGCACGCGTTCGGTCACCCGGGAGCGGGTGGGTTCCTCGGCTTCGCCGACCCAGAGGCGCGCGTCGGCTTCGCGTACGTGAAGAACGCCGGCTGGGGCGGCGAGCCCGGCCGCGACCCGCGCGCGGCGTCGCTCGTCAAGGCCCTCTACGCGTCGCTGGCGTGAGGAGCTGATCGAGAGATGAGCGGGACCACGAGGGTCGGGCGGTTCCGGAGCGACGACGCCCGCGCCAGGTTCCACGCCGCGTACGACGCAGCCCTCGCGGCGTGGCCCGCGCAACCGACCGAGCGGGACGTGGCCACGACCTTCGGGACCACACGTGTTCACGTGTGTGGCGCTGCGGGCGCCGCACCGATCGTGTTGTTGCACGCGATCACGGTCGCGTCACCGTCCTGGTACGCGAGCATCGGCGCGCTGAGCGAACGCCACCCGGTCTACGCGGTCGACGCCATCACCGACGCGGGCCGCAGCGTTCAAGACGTGGCGATCGGCGACGCAGGCGACATGGCGCGCTGGCTCGACGAGGTGCTGGCCGGGCTCGAGCTCACCTCGGTCCACCTCGTCGGACTCTCGTACGGCGGTTGGATCGCGCTCAATCAGACGTGTCGCTCGCCCCGACGTCTCGCGAGCGTGACCGTCGTCGATCCGCCGGGTGCACTCGGACGGGCGCGAGGGACGATGCTCGCAGGGATGGCGTGGAACGGCATGTTGGCGAAATTCGCGAAGTCCGACGAAGCCATCCACCGGATGCTCCGGACGCTGAACAACGGGTCGCTCCTGCCCCAGCCCTTGCTCGATCTGTGCATCACCGGGCTCCGTGGCTTCCGTGGCCACGCACCTCTACCGCGTCGCGTGAAGGACCGTGACCTGCATGAGATCTGCACTCCGATGTTGCTGATCCTCGGTGCGCACAGTCCGGTGAACGCCCCCGACCGAGTCGTGGAACGCGCTCACCGCTTGATTCCGGGTGTGCAAACGGACGTCGTGCCCGACGCCGGCCACACCATCCCCATGGAGCAACCGGCGCGCTTCACGGATCGGGTGCTGCGCTTCGTCGACGGCGTCGACGCACGTCTCGTCGACCCTTCCTGAGAAGCGGTTGACCGCCCTCCACGACCGCGCGGGGCCGGTCATGTATCGCGTGCCGGCGGGCGACGGGCGAGCTCGTAGGCGAAGCGCAGCGTCTGGTGGAACACGCCGTCGGGCTTGCGCTCGAGCAGGCGCGCGGCCAGGTCGGCTTCGAACGCGTCGGCATGATCGCCGAGCGCGTCGCGGTTGAGCACCGAGGTGGAGTACAGGAAGCCCGCGACGCTCGCCACCGTCCAGTCGTGCTCCACCGGAAAGGTGTACTCGCCGACGTAGTCGAGCCCGGCACCCTCCAGCACGCGCGGGTTCGGATCGTTGTCGAGCGCCTCCTGCCAGTTGGACGGGACCCGGTCGGCGGCACCGACCCGATCGGTCCACTCGTCCATGAGCGCGGCCAGGTCCTCTTGCCACGGAAGGTCACCCGCCCAGGGCGGCCCGCCCCAGAGCAGCGCGAGAGAACCACCGGGCGCGAGCCACGATGCGACCCGCTCCGCGACGAGCGCGCGCGGTAGACGATGGAACGCGTTGCCGACCGCGACAAGATCGAACGCACCGTCGGGCACGAGCGCTTCGGCACTGTCGACCATCCAGCGAATGTTCCCGACGCCGAGCGACTCGGCCTTGGCACGCCCGAACGCCACGGACTCCGCTTCCTGGTCGACCGCGCACACCTCCTCGAACCGGTTCGCCAGCGGGAACGCGATCTGTCCCGTACCGCACGCCAGATCGAGCAGTCGCCCGCCCTTGCCGACGCCCGCTCGAGCACAGAGATCGTCGAACAGCGCCACCGGATACGGCACCCGGTACTCGTCGTAGTACCGGGCGGTGCCGCGGTAGAGATCACGTCGGAACGTCGGATCGGTGCTCACCGGCCCAGGGACTCGGCGCGGAGATGGAGGAACTCCGGAACGCGCCGGTAGTTCGCGAACGATGGTTGGTCTGCAACGGCAGCTTCGCTCGGTACCGGCTCCCGGATGTGGGTGATCGCCAACCCGGCCTGCTCCAACGCACGCGAGTAGCGCTCGATCGGCCGGTGCTCGATGCGGAAGACCATCCGTTCGCCGTTGTGTCGCTCCACGTCGAGGACGTGTCGCATCGTCGTGGCGTACGCGCCCATGGAGAACGTCTGGTAGGGATCACCGTCGACGAAGAGCCCGCTCGTGAAGATCGGGTGCATGATCGCGGCACACAGCACCCCTCGCGGGCTCAGCACGCGTGCGATCTCACACACCGCCCGGTCCAGCGTCTCGACGTCCATGAGCACCATGAAGCACACGACGAGATCCGCGGTGCCCGACCGGATCGGCAGCCGCGCGATGTCGGCAAGGGCGGTCGCCGTCCGCAGAGCGTGCGCACGCGCGTTCCTCGCGAGCGACGGCGCGCCGTCGATGCCGACGACGTGGTGACCGCGCCGTGTGAGCTCGCGGGCCATGCGTCCCTCGCCGCAACCGACGTCGAGCGTGAGCCTGCCGGGAGGAGGCACGAGCTCCAGGAAGCTCGGCTTGTTGAGCAGCTCGTAGTCCGGGTCGGAACGCGTCAGCGCGAGCCAGGCGTCGGCCTGCTCCTCCCAGTGCGCCCGTGCATCCCCGTCGGTCACCGCCGGATTCTCACCGCCGCCGGCCACGCGCGCCATCGCCGGCTGGGTCGCGCGCCGGCGCCGGATGGGGTATTGAAGACGGCATGGATCTCGAACGCAGCAGAGCGACCGCCAAGGGCCCTTCCGACTGGTTCACGGGCGACGTCTTCATCGACGCGATCACCCAGACCCAGGGCGACACACCAACCGTCATCGGCGCCGTGCACTTCACGCCCGGCGCCCGCACCGCGTGGCACCGTCATTCCGGCGGGCAGACGCTCTACGTCACCGAGGGCGAAGGACGGGTGCAGTCCCGCGGCGATCGGGTGGTCAGGATCAGACCCGGCGATGTCGTGTCGACCCCGGCCCAGGAGTGGCATTGGCACGGCGCGGCACCCGACCGCTTCATGACCCACCTCGCGATCACCGGTGGTGATCCGGAGTGGGGCGACCACGTCACCGACGCGGAGTACGGGCACGAACCCGACTAGGACTTCGCCATGTCCTCGTCGAGCGCACTGATCGGGGCGGTCGTCTTCGACCTCGACGGCGTGTTGGTCGACTCGGAGCAGCTGTGGGACCGAGCGAGGCGCGACCTCGTCGCCGCGCACGGCGGGGTGTGGCGCGACGGCGCGACGACCGCGATGCAGGGCATGAGCTCGCCCGAATGGGCTGCCTACCTGCACGACACGCTCGGCGTCGACCTTGCGGCCGCCGAGATCGTCGACCGTGTCGTCGACGATCTGCTCGATCGCTACCGGAGTGACCTGCCGCTTCTTCCCGGCGCGGTCGCGGCGGTGCGGCGGATCGGACGGCGCTGGCCTCTCGTGCTGGCCTCGTCCTCGAACCGGGTGGTCATCGACACGGTGCTCGACGTCGCCGGCCTCGACGACGCGTTCGCCGCGACGGTCTCGTCCGAGGAGGTCCCTCGCGGCAAGCCCGAGCCGGACGTGTACGAGGAAGCGGCTCGCCGCATCGACGTGCCACCGCGCCGATGCGTCGCCGTCGAGGATTCCACGAGCGGGATCCGCGCCGCGGCCGCGGCGGGACTCGGCGTCATCGCGGTGCCGAACCGCAGCTACCCGCCGCTCCAGGACGCGCTCGACGACGCGGCCCTGGTCCTCCACCATCTCGACGAGCTGACCGTCGAGGCCGTCGAGCGCGCCGGCGGTCGATCTCGGTCGTCTCGTCGGTAGGGTGGTCGTGTGCGGCGCACCAGCGGGGCGGTGTCGTGACGGCCAGGAGCATCCTCGTGACGGGCGCGACGCGAGGGCTCGGACGAGAGGTCTCGAGCGAGCTGCTCGCACGCGGCGACCGCGTGTTCGTCACCGGCCGCGATCCCGACGCCGTCGACCGGACGGTCGCGGCCCTCGGCGGTGACGCGACCGGTCTGCGTCTGGACGTGACCGATGAAGCGAGCGTCGACGACGCCGTTCACATCGTGGCGGAGCAGGTCGACGCGCTGGACGTGCTCGTCAACGACGCCGGCATCGACTACGACACGTGGCAGCAGACGGTCACTGCGGACCTGACCGTCGTCGAGGACGCGCTGGCGACCAACCTGCTCGGCGGGTGGCGGGTGACGCTCGCGTTCCTGCCCCTGCTGCGACGCAGCGAGCATCCGCGAATCGTCAACGTGAGCAGCGAGAGCGGCTCGATCAGCGAGATGACGGGCGGTACACCCGCGTACGCGGTGTCGAAGGCGGCGCTGAACGCGCTCACGCGCCTGCTCGCTGGTGAGCTGTCGGCGAGCGGCTTCCTCGTCAACGCCGTCTGCCCCGGATGGATCGCCACCGACATGGGCGGTCCGGGGGGCCGGCCGGTCGCCGAGGGCGCCGCGAGCGTGTTGTGGGCCGTCGACCTTCCCGACGACGGTCCGACGGGAGGCTTCTTCCGCGACGGCCGACCGCTCCCGTGGTGACGCAGTGGTCCCGTCACAGGCTCCTGGTCGCGAGCTGCAGGAGGTAGACGACGCTCACGGCGGTGACCATCGCAGTGACCGCCCAGCCGGCGACCCTGAGCCGGATGCCGATCGGACGGCCCGCCATCAGATGGCGGTCGCCCGCGACGAGCAGCAGGGACGCGAGGCTCACGGGTGTCCCGATCCCGGCTGCGATCGACGCGATGAAGAGCAGCCGGATGGGCGACAGACCGCTGGAGGCGATCGCAATGCCGAGCACCGAAGAAGATGCCGACGGTCGCGTCCGCCTCCCTCGGACGTTCCCCACGACGTGTTCGGTACGAGGGTGTGACGCGTGCGACCTCGAGCCGATCGAGGTTGACCGAGAGCGCGGTCGCCACGAAGGCGAGCAGGATTCGCAGGTCCGGTCGTTTCCCCAGCGGCGCCGTCGACCCAGCGATGCCGGCCGACCCACAATGAGGGCGGTGAGGAAAGGATGCGATGGTGCCGGACCGAACGCGCGCCCGGCTGTTCGATCGTGAGGCCGAGCGCTACGACCGAACCCGGCCCGGCTATCCCGACGAGCTCGTCGACGAGGTCTTGGGCCCGTCGCCGGGCGGGCTCTCCGTGCTCGACGTCGCGTGCGGCACGGGCATCGCCGCCCGAGCGATGGCCCGACGGGGCGCGGACGTGCGCGGCGTGGACCTCAATCCGGGGATGGCTGCGATCGCGCAACGCCACGGCATCCCGACCGAGGTCGCCGCGTTCGAGACCTGGGACCCGGCCGGGCGAACCTTCGATCGGGTGACGTGCGCGCAGGCGTGGCACTGGCTCGATCCGGACGTGAGCGCGCGCAAGATCGCGTTCCTGTTGCGGCCGGACGGCCGCGTGTGCCTGTTCTGGAACGTCGGACGCCATCCCGGCGCGCTCGCGGATGCACTTCGCGACACGTACGCGCGCGCGTTACGGCCTGACACCGGTCTGACGGTCGGCTACTCGACCAACGGTGCGAGCAAGGTCACGCTCGACTTCGGCGGGGTCGCCCGAGCACTGGCTGCGTGCGACGGGCTCGACGAGCCTCGAACGAGGTCGTTCCCATGGGTGCGGACGTACTCGCGCGACCAGTGGCTCGACGAGCTCCTCTCGCACAGCGACCACACCGCGCTCCCACCGGAGCTGCAGCAGCACTTGTTCGACGCGATCGGCGCGACGATCGACCGCTTCGGCGGCACGTTCCGGATGCACTACGTGACGGTCTTGATCTCCGCTCGGCGCCGCTGACCGTCATCGCGCGACGACGTGTCGCACTTCCTCCATGTAACGGTCGGCGGCGCGTGCTGCCTCCTCCGGTGTGCTCCCGTGCTCGCGCGCGTCCATGTACGGGGCGTACCAGTCCCACCAGTCGTGCTTCGGCGCGCGCGCCTCGAACGCCCCGTGGTGCTCGGAGGTCTCGCGCAGGAGCTGAGCCAGGTCTGCGACGTCCATGAGCGTCCTCCCCGTTCGCCCGCTGTCTCCTACCGGCCGGGCAGTCGCGTCCTGATCTCCTGGAGCAGCCAGGTGTTCCCGTCGGGATCGCTGAACGACGCGAACGTCGAGTACGACCGACCCTCGGGGTCGGGGCCCGGCACCGGCCCCGTCTCGTCGCGGTGGAACACGTCGCTCACGTCGACGCCGCGCGCGATGAGCGCGTCACGTGTGGCCACGACGTCGTTGACGGCGAGGATCATCCCCTGGCTCGAGCCCGGGGCGGCCGAGGTGATCCCTTCGCCGACCCAGATGGAGCACGCAGAGCCGGGCGGGGTGAGCTGCACGACCCAGCGGCCACCGCCCTGGAGGTTCGCGTCGAGCCGCCAACCCAGCGTGGTCGCGTAGAAGGCTCGGGCCCGCTCGACGTCGGAGATCGGTACGACCACGACCTCAAGCCACATCTCCGAGGTCGCCGGGAGGGGCGTCGGCGCCCCGGTGCTGACGTCGGTGCTGCTCATCGTCACCTCCGTAGGTTCGTTCCGTGCGACCGTCGCGCGCGGCTCGGGGCCATCGCGCCCGTAGAAGTCCCTGGTCCTGCCCGGGCACGGACCTCGATGAGATGACCGCCGAGCGCCCGACCGCCGCGACCTGCGAGCGAGGCCACCTCGTCGGCGACGGCTGCGACCGCACCGCCGGCCCGGTGCTCGACCGTGTCGACGTTGACGTCACGCCGGTCGAGCACGCGAGCGAACGCGCAGCTCATCGCTCGAAGCGTGTCGAGCGAACAGCCCGCCGGCTGCCGGACCGCGTCGACCACGAGGTCGACACGGCCGAAGGCCTCGACGGTCTCGAGGAACAATCGATCCACGTCAACGTCGTCGGTGACATCCGCGCGAACCGCGAGCGCGATCCCATTCGCCGCGAGAACCTCATCGACCGCCGCCTCGGCCGCGGCTTGGTTCATCCGGTAGGCAACGACGACCGCGTAACCCTGGAGGGTGAGGCGGCGGGTGATCTCCCGACCGATCCCGCACGACCCACCCGTGACGATCGCGACGCGCTCGGTGCTCATCGCGCGGTTCCGCGCGTCACCATGCCGTCACCGTCGCATTGATCCCGCGTCATCGCACCGGTCGCCATCCCGGGTCGGCGCCCTGGTCATTAGGCTCCGCAGACGGATGGCGGCGGCACGCGTGCCCGGGTTCCGCGGCCGGATCAGCGAGCGTCACGCGCTGGACCGGTTGCTCGACGACGCACGCACCGGCGCGAGCGCCGTCCTCGTCCTCCGTGGTGAGCCCGGTATCGGCAAGACCGCGCTCCTGCGCTATTGCGCTCGGCAAGCATCGGGATTTCGGGTCGCACAGCTCGCGGGCGTCGAGTCCGAGATGGAACTGCCCTACGCGGGGCTGCATCAGCTGTGCGCGCCGATGCTTTCCGGGCTCGGCGCACTCCCCGAACCCCAGCAGGAGGCGCTGCGCGTCGCGTTCGGACTGTCGGCCGGCGACCCACCCGACCGCTTCCTCGTCGCGTTGGCCACGCTCGGCCTGCTGGCGGAGGCCGCCGCCCAACGACCGCTGCTCTGTCTCGTCGACGACGCGCAGTGGCTCGACCGCGCGTCGAGCGTCGTGCTGGGTTTCGTCGGACGACGCCTGTTGGCGGAACCGATCGCAATCGTGTTCGCCGTTCGCGCGCCGGCACGCACGCGCGAGCTGACGGGCCTCCGCGAGCTGGTTCTGCGCGGTCTCGCCGAGGAGGATGCGCGCGCGCTGCTCGGAGCGGTCTATCCGGGCCGCCTCGACGATCTCGTTCGCGACCGGATCGTGGCCGAGACCCGCGGCAACCCGTTGGCACTGGTCGAGCTGCCGCGAGGGATGACCGCGGTCGAGCTCGCAGGCGGCTTCGCGCTCCCGAGCGGACGGAATCTCCCGGGGCAGATCGAGCAGCACTATCTCCGTCGTCTCGCCACGCTTCCCGAGACCGCACGACGGCTCGTGCTGCTGGCAGCGGCCGAGCCGACCGGCGACGTCTTCCTGCTCTGGCACGCCGCGCAGGTCCTCGGCATCGAACGCGACGCGGCCGCGGCGGCCGAGCGCGAGCAGTTGTTGGAGATCGGCACGCAGGTCCGGTTCCGCCATCCGTTGGTCAGATCGGCGGTCTATCGCTTCGCCGCGGGGCCCGACCGCCGCGCGGTCCACCTCGCGCTCGCCGGCGCGACCGACGCGTCGGTCGACCCCGACCGTCGCGCCTGGCACCTCGCCGCCGCGGCACCTGGACCCGACGAGGAGGTCGCAGCCGAGCTCGAGCGGTCGGCCGGCCGGGCGCAGGCACGGGGAGGCCTCGCCGCCGCGGCGGCGTTCCTCGAGCGCTCGGCCGCCTTGACGCGTGACCCCACGCGCCGGGCAGATCGCGCGCTCGCTGCGGCGCAGACCCATCTGCATGCCGGCGCGTTCGACGCGGCGCTGGCGCTGCTGTCCGCGGCACAAGCCGGACCGCTCGACGAGCTCCAGGGTGCGCGCGTGCAACTCCTGCGCGGACAGATCGCCTTCGCGTCCGGTGCCGGGAACGACGCACCGCCCCTGCTCCTCGAGGCGGCCAAGATGCTCGAGGCTCATGACGGTGATCTCGCACGCGAGACCTACCTCGACGCGTGGGCCGCGGCGTTGTTCGCCGGGTCACTCGCCACGGCCGGCAATCTCCTCGACGTCTCGCGCGCCGCGAGATCGGCGGCGCCGCCGACCGGCGCGGCCCGTCCGTGTGATCTCCTGCTCGAAGGCCTGGCCGTGCTCACCACCGAGGGACGGACCGCCGCGGCGCCTCTGCTCGAGCGCACGGCCGGCGTGTACGCCGCGGCGGAGATCGCCGAGGAAGCGAACTTCCGTTGGGGCTGGCTGACGACCGTTCCCTGCAACGTCCTCTGGGACGACGACAGCTGGCACGCGATCAACAGCCGGCAGGTGCAGTCCGCGCGCGACGCCGGCGCGCTCGCGCGGCTCCCCATCGACTTGACCGCGTCCGCGGTGCTCGTTGCATGGTGGGGTGACTTCGACGCGGCGGCCGCTGCGATCGCGGAGGCGCACGCGGTCACCGAAGCGACCTCCTCGCGCATCGCGCCCTACGGCGCGATGCTGCTCGCCGCCCTGCGGGGGCGCGAAGGCGAGGCGTCGGCACTGATTCACTCGGCCCGCGAGGACGCGAGCGCGATCGGCCAGGGAATCGGCGTCCAGTACGCCCACTGGGTCTCCGCGATCCTGTTCAACGGTCTCGGCCGGTACGAGGACGCGCTCTCGGCCGCGCGACACGCGAGCGGCGACGCGCCCGAGCTGTTCCTCTCTGCCTGGTCGCTCTCCGAGCTGATCGAGGCGAGCGTCCGATGCGGCAGGTCCGAGCTGGGCGCCGGGGCCCTCGAGCGTCTGATGGAGTCGACCGCGCCCGTGGGGAACGATTGGGCCCTGGGCGTCGAGGCCCGCGCGCGGGCGCTGTTGAGCACGGGCAACACAGCCGAACGCTCGTATCGCGACGCCATCGAGCGGTTGGGCCGGACACGGCTGCGCACCGAGCTCGCGCGGGCACACCTGCTGTACGGCGAGTGGCTGCGCCGCCGGAATCGCCGCGCCGATGCACGCGAGCAGCTGCACACGGCGCATGACATGCTCACCCTCATCGGCATGGAGGCGTTCGCCGATCGTGCGCGCCGGGAGCTCCTCGCCACCGGCGAGAAGGTGCGCAGACGACGGGAAGACACCCGCGACGATCTGACGCCGCAAGAGGCTCACATCGCGCGACTGGCCCGCGACGGGCGCACGAACCCGGAGATCGGCGCCGAGCTGTACATCAGCGCCCGGACCGTCGAGTGGCATCTGCGCAAGGTCTTCACGAAGCTCGGCATCACGTCCCGGAAGGGCCTCCACGAGGTGCTTCCCGCGGGGACGCGCGACGGCGCGTCGACGTGACCATGGACCCCCACCTGCGGGTGACGACCAGGGCGGTCGTGTGTTCGACCAGGCGCTCCAAGGGGGCGACACGTCGCTCGCAGCTCGAAGCGCGACGCTCGACGACGGAGCCGACTTCGACGAGGCTGGCATGAGCGAGCAACGGGAGGTCCCGAAATGAGCACCGACTACGACGTCATCGTGATCGGCGGGGGCGCGCCCGGAGAGCACTGTGCCGGCGCGCTCGCAGAAGGCGGGCTCCGTGTCGCGCTCGTCGAACGCAACCTCGTCGGAGGCGAGTGCTCGTACTACGCCTGCATCCCGTCGAAGACGCTGCTCCGCCCGGGCGAGGCCGTCCATGCCGCGCGGGACGCGGCCGCGAGCGCGCAGGTCGACGTCGACGCCGCACTCGCGTGGCGCGACTTCATGGTGTCGAACTACTCCGACGCGGGTCAGGAACGCTGGTTGGACGGGAAGGGCATCACACTGCTGCGCGGAACCGCTCGACTCGTAGGACCGGGCGCGGTCGAGGTCGACGGCGCGCGCTACACGGCCGACAACGTGGTGGTCGCGACCGGCTCGGATGCGACGGTGCCACCAGTGCCCGGCCTGCGGGAGCTCGACGGTCTGTGGGGCACGCACGACGCGACGAGTCTGAAGGCGGTTCCGGATCGACTCGTCGTGCTCGGCGGCGGGGCGGCCGGCGTCGAGCTGGCCCAGGCGATCCATCGTCTTGGTGCCGACGTGACGCTCGTCGAGGCGGCCGAGCACCTCCTCCCCCGCGAGCCCGCGCCGTTGGGCGAAGCGCTCGGCGAGGCTCTGCGCGGCGACGACATCGAGGTGCTGGTCGGTGCGCGCGCCACAGGAGCACGGCGCGACGGCAGCGACTTCGTGCTCGAGCTGGACGACGGCCGGGCGCTCCGTGGCGATCGCCTGCTCGTCGCGACGGGTCGCCGGCCGCGCGTCACCGGACTGGGCCTCGAGACGGTCAGCGTCGAGGAGAACCCGCGCGGCATCCAGACGGATGCTCACATGCGCGCCGGCGAACGACTCTGGGCCATCGGCGACGTGACCGGCGTGTGGCCGCTCACCTACATGGGCGAGTACCAGGGTGAGGTCGTGGCCTCCAACATCCTCGGCGAGTCGCGCACCACGAACTACGAGGCCGTCCCGCGTGTCGTCTTCACCGACCCCCAGGCGGCCGCGGTCGGGGCCGTCGACGCGCCGTTCCACGCGACCGCGCCCGTGTCCGAGGTGTCCCGGACCGCCACCTACACGCGCGCCTACGCCGACTCCAACGGGTTCCTGACGCTGCTGAGCGACGGTGAGCGACTCACCGGCGCGTACGCGCTCGGCCCCGAAGCCGGAGAGTGGCTGCAGCAGGCGACGCTGGCCGTCCGCGCGCGAGTTCCGCTCGATGTGCTGCGCGACACGATCCAACCGTTCCCGAGCTTCTCGGAGATCTTCGCAACCGCCCTGAAGGCGCTTCGGAACGAGCTCGCGACGGCGCGCCGCTCGACCGTCTCGACCGTCTCGAGCGCCACTGCAACCTGACGGCGCACGGACCCGTGCCCCACGACGCCAACCTCATCGCGACGCTCGCCCTCGGCCTGTCGGCCGCACTCGTCGGCGGTGTCGTCGCGCAACGTCTCCGGCTCCCGCCGATCGTCGGCTACCTGCTCGCCGGGATGGCGATCGGTCCCTCGACCCCCGGCCTCGTCGCCGACACCAAGGTCGCCACCGAGCTGGCCGACATCGGCGTGATCCTCCTGATGTTCGGCGTCGGGATCCACTTCTCGATCGAGGATCTCCTCGCGGTGCGGAGGATCGCGGTCCCGGGCGCGCTCGTCCAGATCGCCACGACGACCGGGCTCGGTCTCGCGATCGCGAATTGGTGGGGCTGGTCGTTCGGCGCCGCGCTGGTGTTCGGGCTGGCTCTCTCGGTCGCCAGCACGGTCGTCCTGCTGCGCACGTTGACCCAACGCGAGGACCTCGAGTCCGAAGCCGGTCACACCGCGGTCGGGTGGCTCGTCGTCGAGGACCTCGTGACCGTGTTCGTGCTGGTGCTGCTTCCCGCTCTCGCAGACGCGCTCGGCGGACATGCGCCCGGGAGCGAGTCGGGCAACCTCGCACTCGACCTCGGCACCACGGTCGCCAAGACGGTCGGGTTCGTCGTGCTCATGCTGGTGGTCGGCATCCGTGTCATACCGCCGGCGCTCGACTGGATCAAGCGTTCGATGCCGCGCGAGCTGTTCATCGTCGCGACGCTCGCGACCGCGCTCGGCATCGCGTACGCGGCGGCCGAGCTCTTCGACGTGTCGGTCGCGCTCGGGGCGTTCCTTGCCGGCATCGTCGTGAACCAGTCGAGTGTCAGTCACGCCGCTGCGGAGGAAGCGCTGCCGCTGCGGGAAGCCTTCGCCGTGCTCTTCTTCGTCTCGGTCGGCATGCTGGTCTCGCCGTCGTACCTGGTCCACAACGCCCCCCGTGTCGCGGTCGTCGCCGCCGTGGTGATCCTCGGCAAGGCCGCGGTCGGAGCCGGGGTCGCGCGAGCGCTCGGAGCGACACGACACGTCGCGTCGACGGTTGCCGCCGGGCTGGCCCAGATCGGCGAATTCTCGTTCATCCTCGCCGAGATGGGGCGCTCACTGGGACTGCTCTCCGACGAGGGCCGCAGCCTGATCCTCGCGGGAGCGCTCGTCTCGATCAGCCTGAACCCGCTGGCGTTCGCGACCGTGGACGCGTACGAGCGGCGCCGCGCACGGAAGCAGGACGGGTAGCCTCGTCGCCGATGCACGTCGAGACGCGGACGTTCCGGAACTTCGCGGCACTGCTGATGCTGGCGTGCCTCGTCGCATTCGGAACGACCACGACGGCCGCGGTCCTCACCGACACCGCCTCGACGGCTCCCGCGACCGGCGTTCACCGCACGAGCGAGCACCTCGCGGTCGTCAACGGCGAGGGCACCTCCGCCGGTGACCTGCTGACGACGCTGCGGCGGCTCGCGCCTTCGGGCGCGGTCCTCGTCGGTGTGCTCGCCGCGTTGCTCCTGATGCTCGTCGCGGGGTCCCGGGTTCACCCGGGCGCGGCGGGCGTCGTCTCCCGCCGAACCGGGGCGCTTCCGGGCCGCCGGGGCCCACCTCACTTCGCGACCTGATCCGTCTCGTCTGGAGACACACGACGGCAGTCGCGGCGCCCTCGCGCGCGCGTGTTGAGCCGTCGTTCGGATGCGGTGTCGAGAAGTGAAGGAGTGGACGCGTGTTGGGTGCTTCCGCGCTCGTGATCGCCGCGGTCAGTGCTTCGGTGCTGGCGTTCGGCGCGTGGTTGTTCGGAATGCTCGCGCTGGTGGTCGTGTCGTGCTCGGGCTTCGACGACCGTCACCCTCGCATGGCTCGGAGCTTGGACCGAGCTGTCTGGATCTCGTGGCTCGCGGGGACCGCGGTGCTGTTCGGCCCCGCGCTCGGCCTGACGCTGGCGGCGCTGTTCGTCGACGCGGGCTAGTAGGCGGGCCGGGCCCGTTGGGCGCGTGCCCGCGCGCCGCTGCCCCACGCGAGGAGGTCGAACACGACGCCGAGGCCGACGAACACGTAGCCGAACCCGCTGATCCCGATCGCGGGCCGGTAGGCCAAGACGTAGAACAACGTCGTCCACGGGAGGAACACGAGCCCGAGCAGCGGGACGACGAAGGTCGAGAACGCCCGGCTCACGAGGTTCGTGAAGAGCCAGACGAGCGCGAGCGCGACCCGTGGCCCGGCTGCCACGAGCGCGGTGAACAGGCAACAGCCCACGCTACGTACCCCCTCGAGTCCGGATCGCGGCGACGCGCCGGGCCGGCGCGTGCGGCAGCGACGGTACGACCGCGCGTCACGGCATGGCATCGTCCAGAAGGGGTGACGAACCTCGTCACGCGGCGCGCCGAAGGACCTTGGGCCCTGGCGCGTGCTCGTGGGGAGGCGAACGATCACATGGTCGGGGAGCGGAGGGAGGTGAACCACATGAAGGCACGACCAGGTGACGAGATCGTCGTCGACGCCACGCACATCGGCGAGCCCAACCGCGAGGGTGAGATCCTCGAGGTCACGTCCTCGAACGGGGTCGAGCACTACCGCGTGCGCTGGGATGACGGGAGGGAGACGATCTTCTTCCCCGGGAGCACGACGCACACGGTCCGGCTGCGGCACGCGTCGGAGCCACGCACCCGCACGGCGCGCTGACCGACGCGCACGACATGGCCGCGGCCTTGGGTCCTTGGACCCTATGCGGTTCGAGCGCGTTGCGGTCTCCTCGAGGTGGACATCGGGAGGAGGTACCGCGATGGCGAGCGTGACGGCGCCGTCGAAGGTCTCGGACATCACCCGCCAGTTCGAGGAGATCGACCTCGGCGACATTCCCTTCGCCGGGGGGAAGGGTGCCAACCTCGGCGAGCTGACCCGCAGCGGCCTGCCCGTACCTCCCGGCTTCGTGATCGGCGCGCCGGCGTTCCTCGGCGCGATGGAACGCGCGGGCGTGCGGGGCACCCTCAGAGACGAGCTGCTCGCCGCATCTGGCGCCGACGGCGCGGAGGCGCTGCCTGCGCTCGCGCGCCGGCTCCGCGAGCTCGTCCGCAGCGCCGGAGTTCCCAACGACGTGCGCGATGCCGTCGTCGCCGCGTACGAACGTCTCGGTGGAGGCCGGGTCGCGGTGCGTTCGTCCGCGACGAGCGAGGACACCGCGGGGCTCAGCTTCGCGGGCATGCACCGGACGTTCACGAACGTGACGGGCGACGACGACGTGGTCGCGCGGGTGCTCGACTGCTGGGAGTCGTTGTTCGCCGACCGCGTGGTCGCGTACCGGGTCGAGCGCGACCTGCACGAGGAGGCTGCGATCGCCGTCGTCGTGCAGCGGATGGTCGATCCCGAAGCGTCGGGGATCGCCTTCACCGCCGATCCGACAACGGGCGCGCCGGACCGGATCGTCGTCGAGGCCGCGTTCGGGCTCGGCGAAGTGATCGTCGGCGGCCAGCTCGAGCCCGATACGTACGTGGTCTCGCACGACGACCTCACACTGTTGAACGTGCACGTGGGCTGGAAGCCGTTCGCGATCCGTCGCTCCGGTGACGCGCAGATCCGCGTCGACCTCGACGCGGCCGACGCCGGGAGCCGGGTGCTGACCGACGACCAGGTGCGCACGGTCGCCGACCTCGCACGGCGGGTCGAGGCGCACTACGGCGCGCCCCAGGACCTCGAGTGGGCGCTCGCCGGCAACGCGCTCTTCCTGGTCCAGTCGCGCCCGATCACGACACGGCCCGATCGGGCCGAGCGTGACGTGTCCGGCTCCGGCGACGCCGTGGTGACCGGTCTCGGCGCCTCACCGGGACGCGTCGCCGGCCGGGTGCGGGTGTTGTTGAGGGTGGAGGACGGCGACCGGCTCCAGGCCGGTGAGGTGCTCGTCGCGCCCATGACCACACCGGATTGGGTGCCGGTGCTCCGCCGGGCCGCCGCGCTCGTCACCGAAGGCGGCGGGATCACCTGCCACGCCGCGATCATCAGCCGGGAGCTGCGCGTCCCGTGCGTGGTCGGTGCGCGGCACGCGATGGAAGAGCTCCACGACGGTGACCTCGTGACCGTCGACGGCGCGACCGGTGTGGTCTTCGCGGGCGACCAGGTGCAGCACGAGCTCGCCGTCGTGGCACCCGCCGCGGTACGCGCGCCCGCGATGGTCGTGGAACCGCTGGCGACGAAGATCTACGTCAACCTCGCGATCGCCGATCGCGCGGCCGAGGTCGCCGCGCTGCCGGTCGACGGTGTCGGCCTGCTTCGGGCCGAGTTCCTGCTGACCGACGCGCTCGGCGGCGCACATCCGCGCGCGCTGCTGGCATCGGGCGGACGTGATGAGTTCGTCCGCCGCATGTCGGCGTCACTGCTCCGGATCACCCGTGCCTTCGCGCCGCGCCCCGTCGTGTACCGCACCATCGACTTCCGGAGCAACGAGTTCCGCAAGCTCGAGGGCGGCGAACGCTTCGAGCCGTCCGAAGCCAATCCGATGATCGGCTACCGCGGTTGCTACCGGTACGTCCGCGAGCCCGACCTGTTCGCGCTGGAGTGCGAGGTACTGGCCGAGGTGCGCGAGGAGACCCCGAACCTCCATCTCATGATCCCGTTCGTGCGCACGCGATGGGAGCTGGAGGCGTGTCTCGAGCTGGTCGACGCGAGCCCGCTCGGCCGGCAGCGAGGCCTGCACCGGTGGGTCATGGCCGAGGTGCCGTCGGTGGTCTACCGGGTTCCGGAGTACGCGACACTCGGGATCGACGGCGTGTCGATCGGCTCGAACGACCTCACCCAGCTCGTGCTCGGCGTCGACCGCGACTCCGAGATCTGCGCGGAGCTCTTCGACGAGTCGGACGCCGCCGTGCTCGACGCCATCCGTCGGATCATCGTGGCCGCGCGCGACGCGGGCATGACCTCGTCACTGTGCGGACAGGCGCCATCGACCAGGCCCGCGTTCGCAGAGCACCTCGTCCGCTACGGCATCACATCCGTTTCGGTGAACCCCGACGCCGTCGAGCGAGCCCGCGCTGCCGTCGGCGCCGCCGAGCGCGGCGTCATCCTCGACGCGGCACGTGCCGACCTCGGCGAACGGGCTCGCCCGTGAGCACGAAGGGAGCTCACGATGCATGCGCTCGTCTATCACGGACCCGACGACAAGCGGTGGGAGCAGGTACCGGATCCGAAGATCATCGACGACACCGACGCCATCGTGCGCGTCGACACCGCGACGATCTGCGGAACCGACCTCCACATCCTCCATGGTGACGTCCCCGAGGTCGAGCCGGGGCGCGTCCTCGGCCACGAGGCGGTCGGCACGGTGGTCGAGACGGGTGTCGCGGTGCGCGCCGTCCGCCCCGGTGACCACGTGCTCATGTCGTGCATCTCCGCGTGCGGGGCGTGCACGTTCTGCCGGCGCGGTCGATATGGTCAATGCCGCGGCGGTGGCGGCTGGCTCCTCGGACATCTCGTCGACGGTGTGCAGGCCGACTACGTCCGTGTGCCGTTCGCCGACACGTCGACGTACAAGGTTCCCGAAGGGGTGCCGGACGAGTACGTCCTCTATCTCGCCGACATCCTGCCGACCGGCTACGAGGTCGGTGTGCTCAACGGCCGCGTCTCGCCGGCCGACACCGTCGTCGTGGTCGGTGCCGGACCCATCGGCCTGGCCACGGTGATCGGCGCGTCGCTGTTCTCGCCCAGGGAGATCGTCGTCGTCGAGCCGAGCGACGGGCGTCGTGAATGGGCGGTCCGCTTCGGTGCCCAGCGGGCCGTCTCCCCCACCGAGGCGCGGAGCGCGGTCTCCGACCTCACGAAGGGCGTCGGCGCCGATGTCGCCATCGAAGCGGTCGGCGTGCCCGAGACCTTCGACCTCTGCACCGAGCTCGTGCGTCCGGGTGGCCGTGTCGCGAACGTCGGCGTGCACGGGCGCCCCGCGCTGCTGCACCTCGAGACGCTCTGGATCCGCGACGTCACGATCACGACCGGCCTCGTCGACACGTTCTCGATCCCGACGTTGCTCGCGCTCATCGAGGTCGGCCGCATCGACCCGGTCCGCTTCACGACACACCGCTTCCGGCTGGCCGACGCCCTCGACGCGCACGACACGTTCGCGCGCGCCGCGGAGACCAACGCGATCAAGGTCGCGCTGGTCGCGTAGCAGTGGAGCGTGGGGTGCTCGAGCCGGCGCGGCTGCACGAGACGCACGTCTCCGTCGTCGTCGAGCTCGGCGACCGCGTGTACAAGCTCAAGAAGCGCGTCCGCATGGACTTCCTCGACTTCCGCACACGCGAAGCGCGGGAGGCCGTCTGCCACCGCGAGGTGGAGCTCAACCGGCGTCTTGCGTCCGACGTGTACCTGGGTGTCGCCGACGTCCACGGGCCCGACGGGCGGGTGTGCGATCACCTCGTCGTGATGCGACGACTTCCAGCGGACCGGCGTCTGGCGCGGCTCGTCGAGGACGGCGCAGACGTCGACGATCAGCTCCGCGCCGTCGCCCGGACCGTCGCGACCTTCCACGCCGCGGGTCGGCGGTCGCCCGAGATCGCTCGAGCCGGAGCCATCGACCGGGTGCGGCGCAACTGGGAAGACGGCTTCGAGACCCTCGACCCGTTCGGGGGCACCACGCTCGACACGCACGTGCTGCGGCGCGCGTCTGCGCTCGTCGCCGAATACCTCGACGGGCGGAAACCGCTCTTCGGCGACCGGGTCAACCGGGGCGAGATCGTGGACGGTCACGGCGACCTCCGGTGCGAGGACATCTTCTGCCTCGACGACGGCCCCCGGATCCTCGACTGCATCGAGTTCGACGACGAGCTCCGCTACGTCGACGTCGTCTCGGACGTCGCGTTCCTGGCCATGGACCTCGAGCAACTCGGTGGCCCCGAGCCCGCGTCGCGGTTCCTCGGTTGGTACCGCGAGCTCTCCGGCGAGGCCTGTCCCCGGTCGCTCGTCGACCACTACGTCGCCTACCGGGCGCAGATCCGGAGCAAGGTGGAGTGCATCCGCGCGGCGCAGGGCGACCCGAAGGCGGCCGAACGGGCCCGAGCGTTGTTGGCGCTCACACGGGAGCATCTCGAGCGTTCGCGCGTCCCGCTGGTCCTCGTCGGCGGCTTGCCGGGTACGGGCAAGACGACCGTCGCGCGCGGGCTCGCCGACCGTCTCGGCTGGAGCGTGCTGCGATCCGACGAGATCCGCAAGGACCTCCTCGGCGTCGCGCACACCACACGGCTCGCGGGTGACTTCGGTGAGGGCGCCTACGACGACGCGACGACGGCCACGGTGTACGGCGAGATGCTCCGACGTGCCTCACGGCTGCTCTCCATGGGCGAGCCGGTCGTCCTCGACGCGTCGTGGACCGATCGCCGTCGGCGTGACGAGGCCGCCGAAGTCGCGGCAGGGGCCACGAGCCCGCTCGTGGCCGTCCGGTGCGAGGCTCCGCCGACGATCACCCACGCTCGACTCGTCGAGCGTGCGGCGGGCGAGCTCGACGCGTCCGACGCGTCACCGGCGATCGCGGGCGCGATGGCTGCGCGTGCCGACCCGTGGCCGTCGTCGATTCGGATCGATACCAGGCTCGATCCCGAGGGCGCGGTCACGGCGGCGTGCAGGACCGTGACGACGCGGCTGCGTGCGGAGCCGGCGGTGCGCTGAGGACGCCCGTCACGGGTGACCGCTCGCCGCTACCGCTGGAACTCGCCGACGAGCGCCTTGAGGTTCTGAGCCATCCGGCTCAGCTCGCTCGCCGCCTGCTGCGTCGAGCCGACGCCGTCGGCCGTGCTCGCGGCCGCGGTCGCGACCGTCGTGATGTTCTGGGCGATCTCGCTCGTGCCCTTGGCCGCCTCGGACACGTTGCGGCCGATCTCGTTGGTCGTCGCGGCCTGTTCCTCGACTGCGCTGGCGATCGTCGTCTGGATGTCGTTGATCCTGGCGATGACTTCGGTGATCTCCTGGATCGAGATCACCGCGGTCTGGGTGTCGGTCTGGATCGCGTCGATCTTGCGCGAGATGTCGTCGGTCGCCCGCGCCGTCTCGTTCGCGAGCTCCTTGACCTCGTTCGCGACGACGGCGAAACCCTTGCCCGCCTCGCCGGCCCGGGCCGCCTCGATCGTCGCGTTGAGCGCGAGCAGGTTGGTCTGCTCGGCGATCGAGGTGATCACCTTGACGACGTTGCCGACGTCGACGCTCGCCTCACCGAGCTTCTCGACGTTCGCGTTGGTCACGGCGGCCTTCTGAACCGCATCGGCGGCGACGGTGGCCGCGTCGCTCGCGTTCTGGGCGATCTCACGGATCGACGCGGTCATCTCCTCGACCGCGGTCGCGACGCTCTCCACGGACGCGGTCACCTGCTCGCCGGCTGCGGACACGACGCCCGACTGCGTGGACGTCTCGTCCGCGTTCGCACCCATCTGCGTCGACACCGCCATGAGCTCCTCGGACGCCGTCGCCAGCGTCTCCGAGTCGTCGGCGATCGCGCCGAGCGCGGTCCGAAGGTTCTCCATGGCCTCGTTCAGGGACTCCGCCATGCGTGCGGTCTCGTCGGTGCTCCTCACCTCGAGCTTGGAGGTCAGGTCCTTGCGTGCGAGGGCGTCGAGGCTCTCGACGCTCCGCCGGAGCGGCTTGGTGATCGCGCGGGCGATCAGCCACGCGATGGCCGCCAGCGCCGCGATCGCGAGGAAGGCACCGAAGAGCAGCTCGGTCGTCGTGGTCCCCGCCGACGAGTGCGCCGACGCGATGTCCTTCTTGGTCTCGGCGTCGATCTTGCCCGAGAGGTCGTCCACCTTGCTGGTGAACGTGTCGAACTCGTTCGAGTAGCCGTCGAAGTCCTTGCCACCCGAGGAGACATAGTCGTTCGAGGCCGCCGCGAACGTGTCACGCGCCGCGAGCACACCCTTCGCCGTCTGGTTGACGGTCGGCGACACGTCGGCCTTCACGACCTCGTTGAGCTTCGACTGGATCGACGACAGGGAGTCGCTCAGCTCCGACAGCGCGTCGGAGCGCGCCTTGGCGTCCGCCGGGTTGACCGCCTGCAGCACGTCTGCCTTCACGGTGTTGTGCGCCGCGTCGACCTCGGCCTGGGCGTCCTTCGCCGCGTTGTCGCGCACGACCTTGTTGAGCTGGCTGTTCACCGAGCCCGTCCCGGTGCCACCGACGACTCCGACCGCGGCGATGCCGACGACACCACAGACCGCCAGACCCGCCAGCTTCCGACCCACACTCCAACGCATCGCGCTCTCGACCTTCGTAACAGACAACCGTCACGCAGTCATCGACCAACCGAGCCGGGCCTAAAGTCCTCGACCCTCATCGTGCGAAGAATGAGAGCTCGATGTGGGCCCGGGGGCGCGCGACCCGGTCAAAAGGTCGTGGCACGAGCAATCCCGGTGACTTTCGTCACGGGTGCCCTGGCACTGCGCGCAACGGACCCTTCGGACGTTCCGGCGGGCCGTGCATGGCTCGGGCGATCGCCTCGGCGATGCGTTCGTGGCCGGCGGCGTTCGGGTGCTCGCCGTCGCTCGCCAAAAGGTGCGTTTCGTCCCATTGAGCGTTCGGACCCCGGAACGCGACCCGCAGATCGACGAAGTAGGAGCCGGTCTCGTGCGCGACCGACTGGATCGCGTCACCGAGCGAGTCGGTGACCGCGTCCGCGGCGTCGACATACGCGGTGCCCTGCGCCTCCGCGTAGCGGCCGCCCAGCCACACGCTCCAGTAGTCGAGCAGGACGACGGGCACCCGGCGTGGCGCGGTGAGCCGGCGGACCCGGGCCACGATGGATGCGAGGTTCCGGGCGACGCCGGGAACCCGCGTCTCGTAGCAGTGCGCGTCGGTGCCACATTCCGACGAGTAGCCGACGTCGTTCGCGCCGACTTCGATCAGGACGACACCGGCCGCTCGCACGTGATCGTCGACGTCGGCACGCGACGAGAGCTGGTCGAGGACGTCGTCGGTCTGGTAGCCCGACACCGCGTCGCTCCACGTCGTCACGGAGTGCCCGGCCGCGTCGGCGATGTCGGAGGCCGTCAGCCTCGGGTAGGGCGTGCAGTCGCACGCGGTTCCCGCAGGTACCGAGTCGCCGAGCGCCGAGAGGGCCGCGCTCGCCCTCACCGCCTTGCTGAAGCTCCGTGCCGCCTGAGCCGACCCTGTCGTCGCGCACGCGCCGGCGGTCGTCGCGACGAGCGCTACGACGACGAGACGCCGAAGGGCGATGGTCGGTCTACGGCTCGCGTCGACCCCTAGTGCGCGAGGCGGAAGGCGGCGACCGTACCGCCGGCGGACGCGTACACGGTTCCGAGCGACACGACCGGGCCCGCCACGGGCGCGGCCGGTCCGGACGGGTTCACGGCACCGCTCCAGAGCGACGGGCAGGACGCCGACCCGCACCCGGCCCCGGCGAACGCGTACACGCTGCCCGTCGACGTGCCGACGTACACGACGTCGGCGGCCGCGGCCGGCTGATGCGACACCGCGGCGCCGGACGCGGTTGCGCCGGACCATTCGGGCGCGCACGTGGCCTGACCGCATCCCGCGGTCGGGAACGCGTACAGGTGACCGTCGCCGGCGCCCACATAGAGGTGCCCGTTCGCGACGGCGGGCGCGGTCGCGGCGGTGGAGCCGGTGTGCGCCGTCCACTGCAGCGCGCCGGTTGCGACGCCGAGCACCGCGACGTCACCGTTCGCGAGGCCGATCGCGGCTGCTGTCGTGCCGATTGCAGCCGGGTCGCGGGGCGCGGCGGGCACCGTCGCCGACCACTCCGGCGCGCAGTAATAGCTGGGGAGCGGAGGCGGGACGGGCACGCAGGTGTCGAGCGAAAACGACTCGATCGTGTTGTTCACGCCGACGAGCACATGACGCCCGATCATCGTCGGCGAGGTCACGGCGGCCTGGGCGCCACCGACGGACCCGAAATCGAGGATTGCTTGGTGCGTGCCGTATCCGAGCGTGGTGATGAACGGGCCGCCCGATCCGAAGGAGAATCCGACGATCGCAGACGCGTCGCTGCGTTCGGCGACCGACCCGAGGATCAACGAGTGGAACTGCGCGCTTCCGGTGCGCATGCCGCTCGCATCATCGAACGTGAACAGGCCTCCGAGCCCACCCCAGTTCACCGGCGCGAGCACGTCGCCGCCGACGGCGCTCAGCGGCCCCACGACTCCGACCAGACCCGACGACTCGAAGTCATTGTTGTGGGTGGTCCACCGGACGACGCCGGTCGCGGTGTCGAACGCCTCGACCGCGTCGCCGGCGCCGGCGAACACGCTGCCGCCCACCACGACGGGCGTCGTGCTCGCGCCCGCGCTCGTCCCCCAGGCCCGGGTGAGGCCGCCGACGCTCGCCGCCGTGAGTGTGGACTCCAACGGGCTGAACCCGGAGCGGGACGCGTCGAAGCCCTCCTGCGGCCAGCATCCTGCCGCGACCCCAACCAGCAGCAGCGCAGCGAACACGGCCCCGAGACGCGTCCGGCGCATGACCCAGCACCCCCGCGGATTCACCCGGAGTGGTCTACCGCCGAACGCGTCGACGCGCAACGACCACGGGCCGCCGGTCCGGTCGCTCTACGATCCCCGGGACCGACTGCGTGGAGGTGCGAGTCATGGACATCGAGGAGTTCTACGACCAGGACCCGCGCCGCCGCGCGTCGGAAGAGTTCGACTTCGGCCACGACTGGAACGACGCGGCCGGGAACCGCTTCGGGCTGTCGTGGGTGCAGGACACGGGCGAGCTCTACCTGCTCGCCGAGGCCGAGGAGTCGATCATCGTCGACCCGGCCGGGGACCAGTTCCTTCCCGATCTCCCCGAGGAGCGGCTGAAGGTCGAGGTGCTCGGCGTCTTCGCCGACGTCGCCGCGGTCGAAGGTCAGATCGCCGGATGGGCCAAGGCGATGCCCGAGCGCGACAGCGTCACCTGGCTGCGGACGCGCCTCGCCGGCAAGCCCGCGTCGGCAGCGCCCGACGCGTCGGACGCGCCCGAGGAGCTGCCCGGCGCCTCCGGCTAGTCGCGACCGCTCCTCTCGCGGAACACTCCGACGAGCGCAGAGAGACGGTCGAGCGCTGCGGCGTCGTCGGAGGGCAGGGGCAGCGCGACGCGCACGTCGGTGACACCCGCGTCGACGAGCGATGGGACCGCATCCATCGTCCGCGCGATGTCGACGGTTCCGTCGTCGCCCCGCACCGTCTTCAGGTTCCCGACCACCTGCAGTCCACTCGCACCGTGACCGAGCTCCGCGAGCGCCTCGCGCATCTGTGCGATACCGGTCGCCACGTTGGCAGCAGCCGCGCCCCACGGGATCCACCCCGAACCGAACCGCGCGATGCGCCGGGCGACGCGCGCGTTGACCGTTCCACTGACCCAGATCGGCACACCACCGGGCTGCACGGGCTTGGGCATCATGTGAATCGCGTCGAAGTGCAACTCCGGCGACGAGTACGCCGCACGCGGCTCGCGCCACAGCGTCGTGCACACCTCGAGCGAGTGCTCGAGCAGACGGCCGCGGTTCCCGAAGTCCAGCCCTGCGGCTTCGTACTCCTCGCGCTGCCAGCCGACACCGACGCCGAGATCGAGGCGGCCACCCGAGAGCACGTCGAGCGTCGCGGCCGTCTTCGCGAGAACCACGGGACGGCGGAGCGCGGCAAGCAGGATGTTCGTGCCCAGCCGCACCCGCGAAGTCGTCCCCGCGATCACCGACAGGGTCGTCAACGGCTCGAGCCAGTGACCGTCGGGACCGGTCGGTTGCCGTCCGCCGGCCTGGCCGCCGATCTCGGGCCGCGCGTACTCTTCGAGCCGTTCGCCGAACACGACGTGGTCCGACACGACGAGTCGATCGACTCCCGCGGTGTCGAGGAGGCGCGCCCGCCGGAACAGGGCATCCCACGCACCGGGATCGTCCGCCGAGAACGTCGTCAAGCTGGTCGAGAGTTGCGTCACGACGACCCTCCATCGGTCGTGTCGGCTGTGTCGGCTGTGTCCGCCCCGACCGCGACGCGCACGTCGGGTAGCGGCAGGAACCGTGAGTAGTCGACGAAGGCGCGCAACGTGTGCCCGCCGGCGACGGTGAGCAGCTGACCGGTGACCCAGCTCGACTCGGGACCCGCGAAGTACCGCACCGCCTGCGCGATGTCGTCGACCTCACCGCCTCGCGCGATCGGTTGGCCGGCGAGGAACGCGCCGATCATGTCCGGGTTCTCGAACGTCCGCTCGGTGATCGCCGTGCGCGTCATCCCCGGTCGCACCGCGTTCACGCGCACGCCGAGCTCGCCCAGCTCGTCGGCTGCGACCCGCACGAGTTGGTCGACCGCCGCTTTGCCCGCGGCGTACGCGGCGAGATAGCGCGCGGAGAATTCCGCAGCGGTCGACGAGATCGCCACGAATGACCCCGAGCCGTTCCGCACCATCGCCTGTCCGGCGTACTTCAACGTGAGGTAGACGGGCCGCACGTTGAGGTCGATCTGACGGCTGAACTCGTCGTCGTCGTAGAGCAGGACCGGCGTGATCGAGCCGCCACCGGGGACGACGACCGCGATGTCGAGACGGCCGTCCGCCGACGCGTCGTCGACGGCACGCCGCACGGACACCGGATCCAGGGCGTCGCACACGACGAACGACGCATCGATCCCTTCGCCACCGAGCGTGCGCACCGCCCCTTCGAGCCTTCCCTGCGTCCGTCCGGCGACCGTCACGTGCGCGCCGTCTCGTGCGAGCACCCGCGCGCAGCCGAGTCCGATCCCCGATCCCCCGCCCACGACGAACGCGCGCCGGCCTTCGAGCGTTCGCGTCATGCTCACCCCGATCTGGTCGCTCGTTCCCGGTCGATGTACACCATCGGCGCGGCGATCAGCCACTCGCCGTCGGCGCTGAGCCTGCATCCGGAGACTGCGACCGCGGCGCGAGCCGAGCGGCGGGAGGCGTCACCCGCGACGGATGAGGACGGTGAGCCGGGGAAGCCCTACCGTCACCCGGTGCGACCAGCGGACCGCGACGAGCTCGGGCCGGCCGACTCCCAACTTCGGCAGGCGAACGAACGCACCTTCCTCGCCTGGATCCGCACGTCACTCGCGCTCACGGCCACCGGTCTCGCTGTGACGGAGCTGCTCCCCCACTTCCACACCGGCGGCGGGCGGCGAGCGGTCGGCCTCCCCCTGATCGCGCTCGGGATGTGCACGGCCGCGCTGTCCTACCGGGAGTGGCGGACGAACGAACGGGCCGTCGTCAATCGCGAGGTGGTCCCGCTGTCGCACCTGCCGATCTTCGTCGCAGTGGGCGTCGCAGTCGTGGCCGCGCTCGCGCTCGTGCTGGTCGCGCTGCCGTGATCGACACGCCGGCCGAAGGCCTCACAGCGCTCGCGTGGGAGCGCAGCGCGCTCGCGTTCAGCGGCGTCGGCCTCGCAATGCTGAAGCCGTCGGTTCCGTTCGGACCGAGCCGGCCCGTCATGGGCTGGTCGATCCTCGCGATCGCGGCCGCGCTGTTCCTCACCGGTCGCGCCTCACGCGGTCGGCTCGGTCGAACCGTTCCGCGGGTGTGGCGCATCCGCGTGGTCGCCACCGCGGCGGTGCTCGTGGGCGTCGCAGGATTCGTGATCGCGGTCGCGCCCCAAGGCTGAACGCGAGCTCCCTGTCCGCGCCCGCCCCCCTCAGCTAGTTGACTAGTATGCTAGCATCGCGCGGTGGACGACGAAGAGGTCAAGCAGTTCAACGTCTATCTGCCGGTCTCGCTCATCAAGCAGGTGAAGCACCAGGCGATCGAGTCCGGCTCGTCGCTGTCCGCACTGGTCGCCGGCGCGTTGCGTGCCTACCTCGACGACGTGCGCGACCCGCGCCGCCGAGCGACCCGGAAGGAGCACTGACATGACGACCGAAGGCATCGAGGCCGTGTTCCTCGAGACGCACAACTGGGGCAAGGCCGCGAGGTTCTTCGAGGCGTTGGGCTACGAGCTCGAGTTCGAGACCGACCACAGCTCGGGCCAGCTCCGCAACGGCGACGGCCCTTCGCTGTTCATCGCCGAGGTGCCCGCGGATCATCAGCCGGAGACGCGGATCGTCTTCCGCGTTCCCGACGCCGACGCGTTCTCCGCCCCTCCCGACGTCGAGGTGGTCTCACCGTTCGAGGACACGCACTGGGGCACGCAAGTGATGGTGGTGCGCGATCCGGACGGCCGCTTGTGGACCGTGCAGGCTCCAGCTCGTGGCTGAGCCGGACAGCACTGCAGTGCGCGTCGCGCTCTGGCGCGCGATGCACGTCTTCGTCGACGCGCCGCCCCACGTGCTCGAGGACGAGCTCGGATTGCGTCTCGCGTCACCCGCCGACGACTGGCGCAGCCGTCCCGACATGGATCCCGACGGAACGCGCGGCTTCCGTGCCGCCATCGTCGCCCGGGCCCGGTTCATCGAGGACCTCGTGGCCGATCGCGCTGCCGACGGTGTCACGCAGTATGTCCTCCTCGGCGCCGGGCTCGACACGTTGGCGCAACGCCGGCCGGACCTTGCGTCACGGCTCCGGATGTTCGAGATCGATCAGCCGGAAGCGCAGGCATGGAAGCGCGATCGCCTGACCGCGCTCGGCTGTGCGTGGCCGGCCGGGCTGCACTTCGTGCCCGTCGACTTCGAGTCGGATGTCTCGTGGTGGGACGCGCTGGACGCCGCCGGCTTCGACCGCGGGCAGCCTGCCGTCGTCGCGTCGACCGGAGTCTCGATGTACCTCACGAGGGCTGCGACCGCGGCCATGCTGCGCCAGGCCGCGCGTCTCCCCAGGGGTTCGACGCTGGCCATGACCTTTCTGCTGCCGGTCGACCTGGTCGACGAGCCCGACCGTCCCGGTCTGCGCGCGGCCGAAGAGGGCGCGCGCCGATCGGGCACGCCGTTCGTCAGCTTCTACCGGCCCGATGAGCTGCTGACGCTCGCACGCGACGCCGGCTTCGCGCGTGTCGGGCACGTCTCGTCGAAGGAGCTGTCCGACCGCTACTTCTCGGGCCGCGCCGACGGCCTTCGCCCTTCGAGCGGCGAGGACCTCCTCGTCGCGGCGACCTGACGGACACACCGACCGAGGTCACCTCCGCACGGCACGCCAGCAGATGCAGCGCATCGGAAGCTCGATCTCGTCGACGTGCCCGAGCGCAGGGTGGTCACGGACCGTTGCGGTCATACGGTCGCGCAGCTCGACCCGCTGCGCGTCCCCGAGCACCGCGATGCCGCTGAACGTGCCGGCCATGCCGACGAGCTGCTCGGTCGACACCGTGATCGAGAACTCGAGCCTCATCGTCTCGGGAGTGCTGAACGGCGCGCCATCAGGGAGGTGCACCTCGTGTCGTCGGCGGCGCGCGGCGTCGTCGTCGCGCCAGCCCCCGTCACGCTCACGCCGACCCGCGCGCCGCCGAGCTTCGCGGAACAGCTCCTGGATCCACGGCTGCGACCGGTCGGGCCCGCTCCAGAGCAGGCCCAGGACGCCGCCGGGGCGCAGCACCCGCGCCGCCTCGGCCATGGCCCGCTCCTCGTCCACCCAGTGCCACATCGAGGAGCCCAACAGCGCGTCCGCTCGACCGTCGCGTACGGGCAGCGCCTCGGCCCGGGCCGTCACGACCGACGCCTCCGGCACCCGTGCTGTCAGCACCGCGCCCATCCGCCGGTCCGGCTCGACCGCGATGACGCGGGCGGCCTGCTCGACGAGAAGACGGGTGAGCCCACCGGTGCCCGCCCCGATCTCGACCGCGGTCACGACGCGGTCGCGCAGCAGCCAGTCGCGCGCCGCGGCGGGTGGTCCGGGACGAAAACGGTCGTAGTCCTCGGCGATCGCACCGAACGACAGTGCGCGCTCGAGGCGCTCCTCGGGAGTCATCACCATCGACGCTAATCCGCGCCGACGACCGTGAGACATCACGCGCTCGGCGCATGAAGCCGCGGCCCGATCTCTTCGAGCAGCTGCTCGGCGGTCGTCATGGCATCGGCGCCGCACGGCAGGCACACCAGGTGACGGGCACCGGCATCGACGAAGGCTTGGAGCCCCTCAGCGACCTCGTCGACGGTCCCCGCGACGGCGACGTGGTCCAGCATGGGGCCGAAGTCCTGGTCGTACGTTCGGCCGAGAAAGGTCGCGACCGACCGGCGCGCATCCAACCGTCGCCGAGCCGCGCGGCACGGCGCATCACCGGCACCTTCCTTCCCGTCACGACGATCGGTGGCCCGCCCGGTCGCACCGGCGCCGGATGGATGCGGACACCATGGAACGCGAAGTGCGCGCCCTCGTGGTGGACGGGCTCGGCGCGCCAGAATGCACGCAGGAGCGGTATCGCTTCGTCGGTGCGCGTGCTGCGCTCGCCCACGGGTGTGTCGACCGCGTCGAAGTCGGATGCGTACTCGCCGCCGACGCCCACGCCGAGCACGACGCGCCCACCCGAGGCACGGTCGAGATCCGCGACCTGCTTCGCGACGACCGCGGGTGGATACAGCGGCAGGAGGAGCGCGGCGGTGCCGACTGCAACCGAGCGGCTCTGTTCGACGAGCCGCGCGAGCCACACCATGGCTTCCGGAGTCGGGTTCGGGGCGGCGACGTGACCGCCGACCCAGATGCCGCGCCCGCTGCCTCCAAACGCTCCACGTCCTCACGCGTGCGCGGCGCGACGAACCCGATCGACACCCGTGACGCGCTCGAGTCGACTCTCGGCACCGCCGTCAGGCTACGCAGTGCTCGAGCCGACGGCTCGTGCACGGTGCAGTCCAGTCCGAATCATTCGCTGCCGCGGGACGGGAGGGGCCTCTACGCTGACGGCATGGCGGTGAGCACAACGGCGGGCTTCGACTGGCCGACCTGGTCGCGGCCTTCTCGCTCGCGTGTGATCTCGGCCTGGGTCAGCCCATGGAACACATCCCGGCCCCCAGCGCTCGCGCGCCTCGGCGCGATCGCGTCCGCGCAGCACGATCCGCGCTCACCGCTCGACGCCTGATCGTGCGTGGGGATCGAGGAGCAGCGTTGGACGACCTCGTGCGGGATTGGCTGGAGCACAGCGTCGGCACGGTGCAGCACCTCGAGCGGCAGCCGCGGTGGCGTCCGGTCTGGTTCGCCGACGTCGAGCGCGACGGCGAGACGCTCGAGCTGTGCGTGCGCGGCGAGCGCACGGATTTTCCCGGCATCTACGCGCTCGAGCACGAGATGCTGGTGCAGCGGCTCCTGCACGAGCGCGGGATCCCGGTTCCCGCGGTGCACGGCTGGATCGACGAGCCGCGCGCGTTCGTCACGGACCGGGTGCCCGGGCGGCCGGACTTCGAGACGTGCACGACGGCCGCGCGGGACGCGGTGATGGACGACTACCTGCGGGTGCTCGCCGACATCCACGCGCTCGACGTCGAGCCGTTCGCCGCGGCCGGTGTGCAACGCGACGGCATGGCCGCCTACGAGCGCTGGTACCGGTCCTCGAAGCGGCGGCCCGACCCGTTCCTCGAGTTCTGCCTCGGCTGGCTCCGTCGTCACCCGCTCGACACCGCGGGCCGCCAGTCGGTGATCGTGTGGGACTCGGGCCAGTTCCACCACGACGGCCGGCGCGTGCTGGCCGTGCTCGATCTCGAGCTCGCGCACATCGGCGATCCGCTCATGGATCTCGCCGCGTTCCGCATGCGGGACACGATCATCGGCTTCGGCGACTTCGAGCGGCTGTACGCGAAGTACGAGGCGCTGAGCGGCACGATGGTCGACCGCGACGCGGTCCGCCACCATCACTTCGCCTTCACGCTCTCGAACCAGCTCGCGTTCCATGCTGCGCTCGCGGAGCCACCGCCCGGATCCGACTACATGACGAACCTGCAGTGGTGCAACGAGACGAACCTGTTCGCCATCGAGGCCCTCGCGGAGACGACCGGCGTCGAGTTGGCGCCGGTACCGCTCCCCGAACCGGAGGTCTCGCCGGCGGCCGTGGCCGCCCGCCATCTCGTCGAGTCGTTGCGTTCGGGCGACTACGCGCAGCGCCGGCGGTTCCGTCTGGCCCGGCATCTGCAACGCTTCGACGAGATCGGCCGGCAATGCGTCGACGACGACCTCGACGATCTCTCCGCGCTCCTCGGGTACCGCCCGCGGACGTGGCAGGACGGCGACGCGGCGCTCGAGGCGTTCGTGCTCGCCGACGACGGCGCGTCGGACGACGCGCTCGTTCCACTGTTCCATCGCCGCCTCTGGCGCGCGCACCAGCTGATGGGTCCGGCCGGCTCCGCCATGACGACCCATCGTCCGATCCAGCGCTTTCCGACCGATCGATCGTTTCCCACCCCCTGACCCTCGGCGATCGCGTCCTGCTGACGGACTCAGGTGCTGTTCGCCGGTTGTGTGTACGTGCGCCCGTCGATCGTCGTGGTCATCGTTCCCGTCGCCTGAAAGTTGTTCGAGAGCAACAACGACGATCCCAAGGTGAAGCCGTTCGCGCTCGTCACCTTGGTACCCGTGTGTCGCCCGGACTGGGTGAGGTTCTCGAACCATGTGACGGTCTCGTGCAACGGATTCGACGTGCCGTTGTTCTGCACGCTCTCGGTGCCGTCGATGACGTAACCGGGACCATCGCTGTAGCGGTGGTAGGTGACGGCGATGCTCGTCGTGAACGCGTTCGTCGGGTCGTGGGTGATCGTGACGGTCGGGACGACACCGGTCGTGGGATCCGCCTGCTCGAGGTCGACGCCGCCGCCGCGGCACGTCACGACCGCGACGTCGCGGCCGGCCTCACCGAGCTCGACCGGGAACGGCAGGAGCAGATACGCGCGGTCGCGGCCGGCACCTCCGACGTCGAAGGGGCGGCGTGGCTCATCTCGGTGATCGCCGGCGGTATCGCGATGAAGCAGGCCGCCGGCCAGTCCCAACCCGACGCCGACCGCCTCCGCACGACGCTCCTCGCCGCGTTCAGCGGGCTTTCGTGAGCGCTTCGTTCAGGGCGACCGGTTCACCAACGGTGTGAGCAGCTCCACCAGCTCGGCGTGACCGAAGTGCTCGGCCCAGCCGAGCGCCGTCGACGAGAACCGCCGGTCCTCGATCGTCGGGTCCGCGCCGAGCGACAGGAGCACTTCGACGAGCTCCCGGTCGCCCTCGCCGACGACGCTGTGCAAAGCGGTCTCCCACTCCTGTTCGACCGGAACGTCGCTCCGCCCGAGCGCGTTGACGTCGAACCCCAGCTCCACCGCGAGCCGCACCGCGTCCGCGTTCCGGTTGGCCGCCGCGGTCACCACGAGCGACGGCCGCCGCTCGCGAGCTCGCGCGTCGAGACCGGGCGTCGCGTCGCGCAACGCGATGGCGGTCTCGCGGTCGCCCGCGATGACCGCGGCGAGGAACGCGTCGACCGGCTCGAGCTCGGGCGCCGGCGCACCGTTCGCGACGAGGTACTCGACGAGCGCGGGGTAGCCGCTCAACGCGGCCTGCTCGGCGGGCATGCGACCGTTGTCCAACGGTGTCGCGAGGTCGGCGCCGTGCTCGACCAGCAGGCGTGTCCGTTCCGTCATCCCGTGGATGACCGCCCACGAGAGCTGCGCGTGCACCTGCTCGCGCGGCGACTCGAGCGCGTCACCGAGCCGGGCCTTCCACGGCCCGCCGTCGCCGCGACCGAGACCGAACTCGAAGAGCAGCTCGAGGTGCTCGTCGCTCGGGCGAAATTGGCGGTTGTAGAGACCCTGGCTGTCGTTCGGATCCGCGCCGGCCTCGAGCAGCACCCGGGCGAGCTCGCGCCAGTGCGGGTGGCGGGGCTGGTCGCGCGGGCCTTGCTCCCCCTCGCCGAGCGCGCCGGTGAGCGCGGTGAAGGGCGGGATCAGGCCGTGCCACAGGTATCCCGCGTTCGGGTCGGCGCCCGCGTCGAGCAACGCGTGTGCCGTGTCGACCACGGCGTCACGAGTCACCGACGCGTCGACGCGGGAGAACGTGAGGTAGCAGATCGGCTCCCACCCGTAGGGTCCGCCTTCGGCGCGGGCGAGCGACCGGTCACGGGCGCAGAGCTCCCGCACCGCCTCGGCGTTCGCCACACACGCGGCGACGTGAATGCTCGTCGCCACGATCTCCGGACTCCGGGCGAGCAGGACGCGCGCCTCGCCGGTGCGGTCGGGGCCGTCGCCGTCGGCGTAGGTCACGCACGCGAGGCGCAGGAACTCGGTCGCAGGATCGCTGCTCGCCTCCACCGCATCGGGCCGGCGGGTGTAGCGCTCGACCAGTTCGACGCGGTGCTTGAGCTTCGCCCAGCTCGAGAAGTCGTGATGGCGCGCGACCACCAGTTGCGCGGCACTGAGCGAGAAGGACGACAGCGGGTCGGGCACGCCCTTCGGGTGGTGCTCGGCGACCTCGGCCAACGCGCCGGGCGCGCCGGCGCGAACCGCATCGCGCAGACCTTTCGCGATCTTGCGCAGGTGCTCGAGGCTCGGATCGTCGGGGAGACGGACGATTGACATGGTGCGCCCTCCTTCCAACCGCCTGCGGTCCGCGTCGTCAGGCAGAAAGGAGGCGCATCGAATGCAACCACCGTGCTTCGGTGTGGGCTGTGCCCTTCCCGCGGACCGGAGGCGCCACCGGCGCCACCCCGATTATGCCGCGCGCGGCCGCCGGGTGTGTCGCGGACGCGCGACTAGTCCGATCTTGACTATCTTGCCGTCGGGATCGACCCGACACGAGGGAGGCACCAGCAGGTGGGCAGATTCGGGAAGGAATGGGCCGTCGTACTCGCCGTCATCGGACTCGTCGCGACCGGCTGCGGCAGCAGCGGTAGCGGCTCGAAGTCGAAAGCGACGACGACCGCGGCGCCGAAGCTGTCGGGGAGCATCACCGTGTCGGCCGCCGCGTCGTTGACCGAGCCGTTCACGACGATCGGCAAGAGCTTCAAGACTGCGAACCCGGGCACGAACGTGACGTTCAACTTCGGCTCGTCGGGCACGCTCGCGACCCAGATCCAGCAGGGCGCGCCGGCAGATACCTTTGCGTCCGCCGACCAGGACAACATGAACAAGCTGGTGTCGGCGAACCTCGTCGACGGCACACCGACCGTCTTCGCGAAGAACAAGCTGGTGATCGTGACCAAGCCGGGGAACCCGAAGAACGTGACCGGTCTCGCCGACCTGCCCAAGCTCGGCGTCGTGTCACTGTGCGGGACCACGGTGCCGTGCGGGAAGTATGCGGGCCAGATCCTCCAGACCGCAGGCCTCACGATCCCGGAGAGCAAGATCACCCGGGGTCAGGACGTCAAGGCGACCCTGGCTGCTGTGACGAACGGTGACGCGGACGCGGCGATCGTGTACGTGAGCGACGCCAAGACCGCGGGCAGCGCGGTGACGAGCGTGACGATCCCGGACGGGCAGAACGGGATCGCGGTGTACCCAATCGCCACGCTCAAGGCGAGCGGGAACAAGGCCGTGTCCCAGGCGTTCATCGCCTCCGTGACGTCGCCCCAGGGTGAGAGTGTCCTGCAGGGCGACGGGTTCCTGCCTCCGTCGTGAGCAGACGAGGGCGGCGCGTGCCGTGGCTCGCGTTGCTCGCCGCCCTCGTCGCCTTCGCGTTCATCGCGATCCCACTCATCGGCCTCGTGCAACGGGTCCCGTGGTCGAGTCTCTGGGACGACCTGCGCGACCCGCAGGCGACCGCGGCTCTCAGGCTCTCGGTCGTCTGCTCACTCTGGGCCACGGCGCTCGCGGTCGCGTTCGGCGTGCCGCTCGCGTGGGTGCTCGCGCGCGTCTCGTTTCCCGGTCGTTCGATCGTGCGTGCGGTGACGCTGCTGCCGATGGTCGTGCCCCCCGTGGTCGGTGGTGTCGGTTTGCTGTACGCGTTCGGACGCGACGGCCTCGTCGGTGACTCCCTGTACCGGTGGTTCGGCCTGCAGTTCACGTTCCGGACCGCCGGTGTCGTCATGGCCGAGACCTTCGTCGCCATGCCGTTCCTCGTGATCACGGTCGAGGCCGCGCTGCGTTCGATGGACCGCCGCTACGAGGACGCGGCGGCGACGCTCGGCGCCGGCCGGATGACCGTGTTCCGTCGCGTCACCGTTCCCGCCATCGCGCCGGGCCTGATCGCGGGCGCCGCGCTCGCGTGGGCCCGCGCCCTCGGCGAGTTCGGCGCCACGATCACGTTCGCGGGCAACATCCAGGGCCGCACCCAGACCATGCCGCTCGCCGTCTACCTGCTCCTCGAGGAACGGCCCGACGTCGCGATCGGTCTGAGTCTCGTGCTGCTGGCGGTCTGCATCGCCGTGCTCGCGCTGTTGCGCGACCGCTGGCTCGGCGTCGGATGAAGCTGGACGCGCACGTCTGCGTCACGCTCGGGAAGCTGGATCTCGACGTTGCGCTCACGGTCGACGCGGGCGAGACCGTCGCGATCGTCGGCCCCAACGGTGCAGGGAAGACCACGCTGCTGCGCGCGCTCGCCGGGCTCGTCCCGATCGACCACGGACGCATCGAGCTCGCGGGGACGGTCCTCGACGACGGCACCGAGATCTTCGTCCCGCCCGAACACCGTCCGATCGGCGTGGTGTTCCAGGAGTACCTGCTGTTCCCGAATCTCTCGGCGCTCGAGAACGTCGCCTTCGGGCTGCGTTCCCGCAATGTGCGACGGGCCGAGGCGCGCGCCATGGCCGCCCAGTGGCTCGACAAGGTCGGACTCGCGGACCGCCACAGCGCGAAGCCTCAGGAGCTCTCCGGCGGGCAAGCCCAACGCGTCGCGCTCGTGCGCGCGCTCGCGACCCGTCCGCAGCTCCTGCTGCTCGACGAGCCGCTCGCCGCACTCGACCAGACGGCCCGGACCGACGTCCGCCACGAGCTGCGCACGCATCTCGCGACGTTCGACGGCATCCGCGTGCTGGTGTCCCACGATCCGCTCGACGCGGCCACTCTCGCCGACCGTCTCGTCGTGATCGAGCACGGGCGCGTCGTCCAGAGCGGCACGTTCGCCGATCTCGCGACCCGCCCGCGGTCGCGCTACGTCGCGGAGCTTGCCGGTGTGAACCTCCTCACCGGCACCGGACGCGGTGACCACCTCGACCTCCACGGTGGTGACCAGCTCGTGGCTCCGGGCGCCGGATCCGGACCCGCGTTCGCCGTCGTCAGGCCGCACTCGGTGTCGCTGTCTCTCGAACGTCCCGCCGGCAGCGCCCGCAACGCGTGGCCCGGAACCGTCGACAGTGTCGAGGTGCTCGGCGAACGGGTGCGTGTACGCGTTGCGGGCGTCGTGCCGTTGACCGCCGAGATCACCCCGTCCGCGCTCCACGATCTCGACCTCCGCGAAGGCGTCTCGGTCTGGACGTCCGTCAAGGCCACCGACATCACCCTGTTCCCCGCGTGAGCCCCAGCCACGCGTCCGCGCAAAAGGACCGCACATGAAACCGAGGCGACCGAGGTGATGCTCGCCGTCGACGAGCAGTGACCAAGAGGGCCGAGGTCTCCCTCGGCGAGCACGCGGTGCTCGCCCTCATCGCCGAAGAGCCGCGCCACGGATGGGCGGTCGTCCGCGAGCTTGCACCCGGCGGTGCGCTCGGCCGGGTATGGACGCTCTCGCGGCCGCTCGCGTACCGGGCGCTCGAACAGCTCGCGGCGCAACGCCTGATCCGCGCGACGGGCACGGAGCCGGGCGAGGGACCCCGTCGCACCATCTACGCGACGACAGCAGCCGGCCGCCGCGAGCTCGAACGGTGGCTCGACACGCCCGTGGAGCATCCACGCGACGTGCGAAGCGAGCTGCTCCTCAAGCTGGCGATCGCCAAACGCCGGGGCATCGACACGCGCCGGTTGCTGCGGGCCCAACAACGCGTGTTCCGTCCCGCGTTCGCCGGGCTCGAGAAGGCCGCACGAACGCGCGACGCCGACATCGTCGACACCTGGCGGCACGAGTCGGCGCTCGCCATCCAACGCTTCATCGACCGCGAGCTCCGGGCCCGCTGATCACAGCAGCGTCGCCCCGCCCGTCCCCTTCAGGTCGTCGAACCTTGCGCGGGTGGCGGCGCGGGACCCTGCGCGGGCGGCGCGGGTCCTTGCGCCGGCGGAGGTGCCCGCTCCGGGCCTGCTCCGGGCGGCGGCGCCGACGAGGACGTCGGGCCTCCTGGCGGCGGCCAGGCCGGCGGCGCGGGGCGCCGCTTCGGTCGCACCCGGATGCCGAGAACGAGGAGCAGGATGCCGAGCGCCAGCGCGATCGCGCCGACGACGAAGAAGACGATGCCGAGCGTGTGCGCGAAGGGCACGCGCACTGCGAACACCGCGTTGGCATCGACCCCGGTTCGGGCATCGGCGTTCATGAGCACGAGCTCGTACGACCCGTCGCGGATCTTCCAGTCGAGGGTCTGCGTCCCCGTGCCCTGGGCGTGCTGGACCCAGAACGTCTGCGTCGCGGGCGGGACGGCGACCCCGTCGGGTCCGGCCGGCCGCTTGCTGAGTCGGAACGGCTGGAAGTCGAGATTGGTCACCCGGTCGTGGCGAAACGTCCGGACGTACTGCTCGACGTCGGTGGTCGCGCCGACCCCGATGAACAGCGCTTGCGCAGGCTCCGAGGCACGCGCGCGCAGGCGCAGTCGGAAGTCGCCGAAGCTGTTCAGCGCGCTGGCGGCGTCCTTGAAGTCGGCGGACTGCGAGACGAGTGCCCGGGTCGGCGTGTCGACGCGGTGCTCCCCCGACTCGAGCCACCCGTGAGGCGAGAACAACGCGAACAGTGCCGCGCCCCCGGCGAAGAGCGCGAGGCTGACGAGTATCCCGACGGCTCCGAGCACGATGAGGACGATCTTCTTCGCCATGGCGCGTCCTCCTCGATCCGCGCGACACGCTAGCGGCGGAGCCCGGACGATGCTCGCACGGCGCTCGAGGTCGCGACCTCGAGAGTCAGAGGAACTGCTCGACCAGCGCGGGATCCATCCGCGGGTCGCGCGACCGCGGGATGACATCGCTCGAGTCGACGAGCCACGCGAGCACGCGGTCGCGTAGCTCGGTGGCGATCCGGACGTTGCCAGGCTCAGTCGCGACGTTCGTCGTCTCACCGGGATCGCGGATGCGGTCGTAGCGCTCACTCGCCTCACACGCCCGGTACACGTAGGTCCAGGCGTCCGTCCGCACCGCGACCGCGCGTCCCGCGAGCATCGGCCCGTCGTGCAGCAGTGCGGCCTTGACGTCGTAGGGGTACCCCGCGCGCAGCTCGTTCTGCGGCTCCTCGTCCAGCCGGAAGCCCCAGCGCGCAGGGTCGCGAGCAGATTCGGCTCCTGCAGCGTCAGCAAATTGTCGAGCGTCCGATGTCCGGCGACATGGGGATACCACCGTCATCATCGCGATCCGGCTCTGGGAGCACGCGCTGTGCTGCGAGTACGCCTGCGTGAAGCGGGTGCCACGCGCCGCCAACGCGTCGATGTTCGGTGTACGGGCGACAGCGTTGCCGAACGCGCGTGAACCTAGGTGATCACCCGGGTCGGCATCGATGGCGAGCTCGCGCAAGAGAACCGGCCGGTCACGTCACGGTCGGGCCGCAACGCGAAGTGCGGATCTTCGACCACGTCGGAGGCGATGCTGACGTCGCCGTGCCCGGCCAGAAGTGGGAGAAGCTGCAGGAGCTCGCCCAGCGCGAGGTGCTGCCCGATGCAGCCTCGCGGCCCGAGGCCGAAGGGGATCAGCGCCGGCGCTGGTCCGTCGCGGTGCCGTGCAGGGTGGAAGGCGCCCGGATCGTCCCAGACCAGCGGGTCGCGGTTCATGCCGCGCACGTAGATCGTCACGACCGCTCCCCGCCGCACGCGTTGCTCGACGCCGTCGGTCGACAGGTGTACGGCGGCGCGGCGTGGCGTTCTCGGGATCCCCCACACGGGCGGCGTCAGCCGGAGCGTCTCGAACACGTAGCTGCGCGTCTGGCTCGGGTCGATGCGAATGCGCTCCCATTCCGCGGGGTTGGCGCTTCCGTGCACGAGCGCCCACACGAGCGCGGCGGCCGTCGTCTCGGTACCGGCGAGCAACATTCCGAGGATCTGACCGACGAGCTCGTCGTCGGATCGACGGCTCGCCTTCCGCTCGGTGGACAACAACGCGCTCGCGAAGGAACCACCGGAGCGGTTCCGAGCACGCACGAGGACTGCGTTGCCGTGCTCTCTGAGCGCATCTCGGTGTTCGCGCATGCTCGTGGCCTCGGACCCGATGGCGACCGGCAGCACACCTGAGAGTCGCCCGATGCGGTCGCCGACCCAATCGACGACGGCGCGCTGGTGGACGACGAGCTCGTCGGCAGCCGCGCGGTCGAGTCGCTCTCCGAAGAGGACCCAAGACGCTGCGATCAACACGATGCGTTGCATGAGTGCCATCACGTCGACATCGACGTCGTGGGGAACTGCGCGAACCTCGTCGCGGAGGACATCGCTCAGCGATGCGAGCGAGCCGGCAAGGCTCTTCGCCCGGAACACCGGGGCGAGCACCGGCTGGACGTGCTCCCACGCGCGGTCGGATTGAGTGAAGAGGTTCTGCCCGACACCGACCCGGATCGGCGTGACCAATGCCGGCGGTCTGCGCCATCGGGCCGATTCGGCGATCAGGATGGTGCGCGCGAGCGACGGATCGGTCACCACCCATGCGGTCACGGGGCCGAGCCGCAACCCTGCAACCGGGCCCAGCGCGGCGGCGTCATCGAGCCACCGGAGGCGGTCCTCGTCGAAGCGTCGCAGCGCCCGCCGCAGTGACCGGTCGACCTGCAGCGTCGGTGCCCCGGATCCCATCGTTCGCCCCCGCCGGCTCCAAAGTATGTGCTTACTTTGTAGTCTGGGAACGATGACCCGCACAACCCCGACCCGACAGCGCATCGTCGAGACCGCGACGACCCTGTTCGCGGCCCAGGGCATCCGACAGACCACCGTCGCCCAGATCGAAGCCGAGGTCGGTCTCCGTCCCGGTTCGGGTGGTCTCCACCGCCACTTCGCGACGAAGAACGACCTGATCCGCGCCGTGCTCGACGCCCAAGTCGAGCGCGCGGCGTCACACGTGACGACGGCGGTCGAGCCTCCGGCCGCCGAGGACCTTCGATCCGCCCTCCGACAGCTCGGCCAGCGCGTGCTCCACGACGCGGACGAGCACCGGGACGTCGCGTTGATCATGCTCCGGGAAGCACACAGCATTCCGCGCGACGTGCTCGACGAACAGCATCGCAAGAACTTCGCGCTCAGCTACGAGGCCGTTGCGGCACGGCTGCGTGACGACTACCCCGCGCTCCTGAAGCAAGGGATCGATCCCGATGCGCTGGCGTTCCTGATGATCGCGCCGCTGATCTACCACCGCATCGTCGAATGGGCTCTGGGGGAAACCATCCTCGGACTGAACGACGAACGACTCGTCGACACCTGGGCCGAGACCTTCCATCCGATTCTCGAGACCGGCGCCGGAGCCTCGTCGCCCGCCGCACCCGGCAAACGCGGGCGCTCGGCGTCACCAAGGACGACGCGCGCTTCGAGATGACGCGCGGAGGAACGCGTCAGCGCGGCAGCCGGTATGCGGTCCAGACCACCGCCGTGGTCACCTCGTGACGCGCGTCGAGCGGGCCGATCGCCTGTTCCGCCCAGGCGCGGGTGTGGTTCACCGCCGCCCGCAACACCGGCTCGGGGAGTGACCACGTCCACGACCAGCATCCGGCGTCGACGCGGTCGTTGACCCGACCCGCGGTCGCGTGCCGCGTCGCGCGGATGGCGGGAAGGGCGTTCCTCGCCGCCGAAGGCACGGAACGCGTCGGCCACGTCGACCCCGTCACACATGCCGCGACCGGCGAGTTCGGCGGCCAGCATCTCGACGAGCTGCGCCATGGCCTCGCGTGGGAGCGCGCGTGTGCGGTCGTAGTCCGCCGCCACGCGATCGAACGTCCGCGAGCCGCCCCTCCGTCACCACGCGACCATCATGTGCCGGCTAGCCGGGCAAACGTCACCGCGAGAGCGCATGGCGACCACGTGGACGAGTGCCGGCTCGGGCGCGCGCATCCGGTCGATGTCGGCGTCGAGTGCGTTGCGCCGGTCGCGGCCCGTGTGACACCGTGCCCGCTCTCGACGCTCGACGCTGTGGGGCAGCCGATGGGCACGCTGAAGTTGTGGTCGGACGAGCTCGACGCCATGCGTCCCGAGGCGAGAGCGGTCGTCGCGGCGCAGATCGGACTCCTTCCCGACTTCCGCAACGACGGCCGGCGAACCCTCGCCGAACAGGTCGCCCGAGATCGGGCCGCGTGCGAGCAGGGCTATCTGCCGGTCGCCGAAGCCGTCGAGCAGACGATCGCCGGCGTGCGCTGTCGCGTCTTTCGACCGTCGAAACCGGCACGCGCGGTGTACCTGCACTTCCACGGTGGCGGCATGACCGCGGGCGCACCGGTGATGATGGACTTCCAGAACCGCGGCCTCAGCCGGGATCACGATCTCGTCGTCGTGTCGGTTGGCTACCGGCGAGCGCCGGAGCACCCGTGGCCTGCGGGTCCCGACGACGGCGTCGCCGTCGCGGGTTGGCTGCTCGAGCATGCCCGCTCGGAATTCGGGACCAGCCGACTTCTCATCGGCGGCGAGTCTGCCGGCGCTTACCTGACCGCAGCGGTCGCGCTGCGCATACGCGACGACCTCGACGCGATCGACCGCGTCGCGGGCCTCAACCTGATCAACGGGGTCTTCGACTGGGGTGCGTCTCCAAGCGCGCGAGGACTGCGACCCGACGACGGCCCCGACATCCTCGACCCGGCCGCCACGTTCCTGATGAACGAGTGCTTTCTTCCGGGCATGACCGACGACGAACGTCGCGCGCCGCACATCTCGCCCGGGTACGCAGACCTCCACGCCCTGCCACCGTGCTTCCTCACGACGGGCACGTGCGACCACTGCATCGACGACACGTTGCTGTTCGCGACACGCGCGACAGCCGCCGGCGTGGAGGTCGAGCTCTTCGTCGCGCCCGACATGCCGCACGCGTTCATGATCTTCGACTGCGCGATGACGCGACGCTGGATCGAGACACAAGCAGCCTGGCTCGAGGCCCGCTTGACGCAGCCGGCGCGGTAGCTGCTGTCCCGCCGGTGATCCCGTCTGCGCAGGTCCTTACCCGAGCTCGTGCTCATTCTCCCGACACGCGCTGCCAACGCCGCCGCGTCAGCGTGAGCACGTACAGGGTGATGCCGAGCCGGGGATGCCGGTAGTCCTTCGCGAGCTCGAACCCGAGTCGGTGCATGACGGCACCCGACGCGTGGTTCTCGGGTTCGTAGATGCTGACGATCTCGTCGGCTCCGAGCGTCTCGAACGCGTGGCGGACCCACGCGGCTCCTGCCTCGGTCGCGATCCCGCGGCCCCGGAACCGTTCACCGAGACGCCACCCCACCTCGATCGCGGGCAGGATCTCGGGCAAGAACGCGGGCACCGACAGACCGGCCCATCCTGCGAGCTCACCGGTGTCGCGGGTGACGACCGCCGACACCGCGACGCCGGGGTCGTCGTACGCGGCGATCTGCCGCTCCAAGAAGGCGCTCGTCTCGTCTCGGTCCCAGCCCCGTTTGAACGGGTACCACCAGAACGACGCCTCTGCGTGCAGGGGTACGAGGTCGTCGAGGTCGTCGGGTGTGAACGGCCGCAACACGAGACGCTCGGTGCGAAGCGTCGGGTACGCCACCCGACGACGTTACCCAGCCCCGCGGCGCTCGCGGCGCGAAGCTCGGCCCGAATTTAGTAAGGTTCTTGACTGTCCACATCAGTACCGTAGGCTGCGGCCATGAGCGGAGAGCGGGACCGCGACACTGCGCTCCCGGCCCTGTTGCGCGCGGCGTGGACGACGTACGGCAACGCGGTCCGAGCCGCCATGGTCGAGGCCGGCTTCGACGACTTGCCTCGCAACGGCGCATACGTCGTCGGCGCGATCGCGGGGAAGGGCCTGCCACTGAGCCGGATCGTCGGTCAATTGGGCGTCTCCAAGCAGGCCGCGGGACAGCTCGTCGACACACTCGTGGCGCGGGGGTACCTCGACCGCGTCGTCGACCCCGAGGACCGGCGACGGCTCTCCATCTCGCTCACCCCGCGCGGCGCGGCAGCCGCCACGGTGGCGAAGGACTCGATCGCCCGGGTCGACAGGGGCTTGGTCAAGCGGGTCGGTCGTGCGGACGTGGCGGCCGCGCGCCGGACCCTCGCAGCGCTCATCGAGGCGCACGCGAGCGTCGACGGCCCGTGACGCTTCCGCGGTGGCGTCTGAAATGGTGGGCCTCACCGGCTGACCAGCCGCGTTGGGCACGACCGGGACTGCTCGCGCTCGCGGCCATCGCGGCCGCGGCGTATTCGTGGCGCCTCGGATCGAGCACCGAGGTCTTCTACGCGGCGGCAGCGCGCAGCATGTCGACGAGCCTGCACAACTTCTTCTTCGGCGCGTTCGATCCCGCGGGAACGATCTCGATCGACAAGCTCCCCGGCGCGTTCTGGGTGCAGGCGCTGTCGATCCAACTGTTCGGAGCGAGGACCTGGGCCCTCGCGGTGCCCCAGGTCGTCGAAGGCGTTCTCTGCGTTCTGGTCCTGTTTCGCGCCGTGCGTCGCTGCGCCGGGCCGGTGGCCGCCATCGTCGCCGCCGCCGTCCTGGCCATCGCCCCGGCGACCGTGACGCTCGACCGGGGCAACGTCGCGGACACGCTGCTGGTGCTGTTGCTGGTGCTCGCCGCTGATTCACTCGTCGCCGCGATCGACACCGGGCGGCGCGCCAACCTCCTGCTCGCCGGCGTCTGGGTGGGCCTCGCGTTCCAGGCCAAGATGCTCGAAGCCTGGTTGATCCTGCCCGCACTCGCACTCGTCTTCGTCGTCGCGGGCCGTGGCGGGTTCGTGGAGCGTGTGGCGTGGTGTGCGGCGATGGTTGCCGCCGCCATGGTGGTCTCGGTGAGCTGGATGGCCGTCGTCTCGCTCACGCCGAGCCGCGACCGGCCCTATGTCGACGGCACGACGAACGACTCGGTCGTCAGCCAGGTCTTCCGGTACAACGGATTCGGGCGCGTCGGCCGCCCCAGCCCGAACCAGACGCTGGGTCGCACGCTCGGGATCACGTTCCTCGCCGCACCCGCGCCTCGCGCATCGGTGACTCGTCTCTTCACCGGGACCGCCGGGCGTGACACCGGGTGGCTGCTCCCCGCCGCAGCGCTGTCCGTACCCGCGCTCCTCTGGGAACGCCGCCGCCGACCGCGCACCGATCTGCAGCGCGCCGCAGTGCTGTTGTGGGGTGCCTGGCTCGTCGTCTTCGGATGCGCGTTCAGCGTCACCGCGATCAACTCCTACTACCTCGGTGCGCTCTCCCCACCCATCGCAGCGATGATCGGGATCGCCGGCAGCACGGCATGGGCGCACCGCCATGCGCGTCACGTTCAGGGCGCTGTGGCCGTGGTGGTCCTGCTCAGCGCGATCTACGCGGTCTGGCTCCTGCCGTCGTCGGGCACCGGTCTTCCGGGATGGCTCGCGTGGGCAATGGTCGCGCTCGGTGTCGTCGCGTTGGGATGCATCGCCGTCTTCGCGGCCTCGAACCGACGGGTCCTCGCCGCGCCGACGGCGCTCGCCGCCGGAGCCGCACTGCTCGTCGTGCCGTTCGTCGCGTCCGTGTCCGTCGTGACGAACGATCTCGGCGTGTTCGACACCCCGTTCCAGCCGCGCGCGGCCACATCGTTCAACAAGTCCTTCTTCGGCGCGCCCCTGCATCCGATCGCGACCTTGCCGGCGATCGAGCGGGCCCAGGGCGGCAGCCGGTATCTCATGGCCGCGCAGACGTCGGTCATCGCGGCGCCGTTCATCTTCGCGACGGGTGAAGAGGTCGTTCCGCTCGGAGGCTACGACGGCACGACGCCCGAGCCGACCGTCGACGGCCTGCAGAACGCGATCGCGCGCGGCGAGTTCCGTCTCGTCCTCACCGCGCCGCGAAGCGCCGATCCCCGAGTGGTCTGGATCAAGACGCACTGCCTTGCCGTGCGTCCGACCGGACCCCCGCCGCCCGTCGCGCTCGACGTCTCCTACTGTCTGCCGGCCGCCCGTCGCTGATTCTCGAGCGGATGGTTCGCAGCGCGCTACTTCGCGGGCGGGATGTTCTGGTTGAGGTGGAACAGGTTGTCCGGGTCCCACGTCTTCTTCAGGTCGCGCAGCTTCGCGTACTTGTCGCGGCCGAACGCGGCCTCGACGCGTGACTGTCCTTCGTCACCGAGGAAGTTGAGATAGGCCCCGCCGTTCGACCACTGCTTCATCGTGCCGGCGATGTCCTTCGTGTACGCGATGTTCCTCTCGGTATCGGCCGGGTCGACCCACATCGACAGGTAGTGGATGTTGAAGGCCGCCTCGCGGTTGCCGAAGGCCATCGCGTCGTTGGGCACGCGCGAGATCGCGCCACCGCCGGGAATCACGATCATCTGCGACATGGGCGACACCGGCTTCCCGGCTTTCGACACGAACGCCTCGATCGCTTCGTCGGGGAGGTCGTCGTAGAAGTCGCCAGTCCAGTAGTTCTGCATCCCCTTCGGGTTCCCGCCGTCGAGCAGGGTCTGCACCACCGTGTACGGCATCGGCGCCAGCATGTCCATCGCGGGCCCGAGATCGCGCAACGGCTGGTACGCAGCCTCACCGTCCTCGACCGGACCGGCGTAGCAGCACACCACGCCGATCACCGGCGTGCCCTGCACCTCTTTCGGTACGAAGTCCGCGGGTGGCGCGCAGATGAACGCCATTGCGCCCCCGATCTCGTCGGGAGCGTCGCGCACGAAGTCGCGGTACGCGCGCAACAGGCCAGCGGCGTCGACGGGCGGGAACACGAGCAGGCCGCCGTACACGATCGGGCCGAGCTCGTGCAGCCGGAGGTGGAACGCGGTCACGACGCCGAAGTTGCCGCCGCCACCGCGCAGGCCCCAGAACAGGTCCGGGTTCTCGTCGGCGGAGGCCATGACGACTCGTCCGTCCGCAGTGACGACCTCGGCCTCGATCAGGTTGTCGCACGTCAGCCCGAACTTGCGCTCGAGCCAACCGCTCCCGCTGCCGAGCGCGAGCCCGGCGATGCCGGTCGTCGTCACGCGGCCACCAGTGGTCGCGAGCCCGTGCTCCTGCGTCGCGGTGTCGAACTCACCCCAGGTCACACCGCCCTCGGCGCGCACCCGACGCGCGTCGACGTCGATGTCGATGTCCTTCATGCCCCGCAGATCCACGACGATGCCCGCGTCGCACATCGCCGCGCCAGTGACTCCGTGACCGCCACCATGCACTGCCAGCGGCAGCTGCTGCTCGCGCGCCAGACTCACCGCGCCGACGACGTCCTCCGTGCACGAGCAGCGCGCGATCAGCGCGGGACGCCGGTCGATCATGCCGTTGAACAGCTTGCGCGCGTCGTCGTACGCGGCGTCGCCGGGATGGATCAACGTGCCCTTGAAGCCGGGCACCTCGAACAGCGTCGTCGTCTGCGTCATCTGATCCTCCCACCAGGGCCGCCGCGAAACCGCGAGCGTGCCCGCCTTTGCCTCTCACCGCAAGGGCCGCCGGACGACCTCGGCTCTGCGCGCGTCGAGCCGCCGTTCGTAGGAGCCGAGTCCTTCATGCATCGACGCGTGCCATCGACGAGGCGCGCTCGCAGCGAAAGCGTGGTCGTCAGCTCACCGCCGGGCGACGATCGATCCACGGATGGGCGAGCTCGAGAGTGCGCGCCACCTGGAGCAGGCGATCCTCACGCCATGGTGCGGCGACGATCTGGACGCCGACCGGGAGATCGCTGGCGACGTCGTGATGGACGGGCACCGAGATCGCCGGTTGACCGGTGACGTTGAACAGAGAGGTGAACATGGCCATCGGGTAGCTGTTCAGCAGCGCGTTCAACGGCTCTTCGTCCGTCCCCGCTCGCCAGAAGCCGACCGGCGGCGGAAGGCACGCCATCGTCGGCGTGACCAGCAGATCGAAGCCCTCGAGGAAGCCTTCGACGATGCGACGCGTCAGGTGTTGCGCCTTCTTCACGCCTTCCGCGTAGGTCCACGAGTCGGTCGCCCGCGCTGCGTCACGGAGAGCTCGATCGTGGGCCTCGACACGGGTGGGATCTGCGAGCGCGATCCCGGCTCCACCCACGTTCCAGATCATGGTGAACGTCGCGAGCAGCTCCTCGGGCGGCGGCAACGGAAGCGTCGCGTCGACGACACGGTGGCCGGCCGATTCGAGCGTGCCAAGCGTGGCGTCGACGGCAACGCGACACGCCGGATCCACGCTGATCCCCTCGATCGGAGAGTCGACGAACACCCCGATGCGCAGCTTCGTCGGTGGAGCTGCCGTCAGTGCGCTGGCGAAGGACCGTTGCGGGGTGGGAGGTGACCACCACGCGGCCGGGTCGTGGCGCGCGAGCACATCGAGTGCGGCCGCGGTGTCGGCAACCGTGCGGGTGAGCACACCGGCCGAGGCGAACCCTTCGACCTCGACGGTGGCGTTGCTCACCAGGCCGCGCGTGGGCTTCAGCCCGACGAGGCCGTTGCACGACGCGGGGATGCGGATCGACCCGCCGCCGTCACCGGCGTTCGCGATCGGCGCCATGCCGGCCGCGACGGACGCACCCGCGCCACTGGACGATCCGCCGGGCGTGCGGTCCGGGTCCCACGGGTTTCGAGAGATGCCCAGCGCCTCGTTCTCGGTGAACGGCACGGTGCCGAACTCGGAGGTGGTGGTCTTGCCGAGCAGCACGAACCCTGCGTCGACACATCGCTGGACGACCGGGTCCGATGCGGCGGCCGGCACGCGGCTCGCTCCGGCCGAACCATGGGTCGTCGGCCAGCCGGCAACGTCGAAGAGGTCCTTGATCGGAAGTGGCACACCGTGGAACGGCGGGAGATCCTCCATGGAGCCCGCGCGCACCACCGCGTCGGCTGCGGCCGACGCAACCTTGCGGACATCGTCGTCGGCGCGGTGACAGAACGCATTGAGCCGGTCGTCGAGCTCGTCCATCCGCTGGAGAAACGTGTCAGCCACTTCGACGGGACTCACGTCCTTGCGGCGAATCGCCGCCGCGAGCTCGAGTGCCGGCATGAACGGGTCAATCGAGTAGCGCATCACGAACCGTCCTTCGTCGTACGTGTGCGCTCAGCGTGCTCGCATGCCCGGGTCAGCGTCTTGGACGAATGTCGCGGGCCGAGGCCAGACGTCGCGTCGTAGCATGATCGACGTGCAGTTCGCCGAGTCGATGCGCGAAGCGGCGGCGGTGTGGGACATCGCGACGCCATCACGGCGCGCACGACTTCCCGGGCTCGCCATGGCCGGCTTCCGCGCCCGGGTCGGCGACGTCATCGACCTTCCCGTGGTCCCGTACCCGGCGGTCACGGTTCACGTCGACTTCAGCGGCGGACTGCTCGTCGGCGACGCCAGTGGACGGCAGCACCGGGGTAGCGTCGTCGCCGGCCTGGCTCCCGATGGTGTGCGCGTGCGCGGCCAGGGAATCGAGGGTCTTCAAGTGCGGCTGTCGCCGGTGCTCGCGCACGCCGTACTGGGTGCCTCCGCGGACCTGAGTGGGAGGCTGGTCGCGTTCGACGACATCTGGGGTCGCGACGCGCCGCGACTCCAGGACCAACTGCGTGCCACCACATCGTGGGACGATCGGTTCGCGATGGTGGAGGCCGTACTGGCCCGGCGACTCGACGCAGGCGCGACGGTCGACCCGGAGATCGCCTTCGCCTGGCGGCAGCTGGCGACCACCAAGGGGCAAGTCCGCGTCGAGCGGTTGGCTGCCGAAGTCGAGTGGAGCCGCAAGCGTCTGTGGTCACGGTTCCGATCCCAGACCGGCCTCACTCCCAAGCGCGCCGCACGCCTCGTTCGTTTCGACCACGCCGCCCATCGTCTCGCAGCGGGTGACAGCCCGGCCCTGGTGGCGGCGGAGACCGGCTACGTCGACCAATCACATCTCCATCGGGACGTCATGAACTTCGCCAGGGTGACGCCCACGGGCGTCTCGGTCGCGCCGTGGCTCGCGGTCGACGATGTCGCCTGGACGACGCGGGAACACGCCTCGAGGCCCTGACGCGCGCCACGGCACGAACGGCACCGGTAGGGAACATTTCTCCAAGACGTCCGACCGCGCGCCGGTGAGACTCGAGTCATGCATGACATGACCCGTGAGTGCACCGTCGTCGACCTGTTCACCCAGTTTCTCGAGATCGCGCCGAATGGCATCATGCGCGCCGACGAGCGCGGGATGGCAGACGGGGACACCGATTGGCGCGTTGCGATGTTCCACGCCGAGTCGGCCGACGATGTCCACGCCGATCACTGGGAGAAGCACGCGCTCGCGGACGAGGCCGTGTGTTGCCTCCATGGCGCGATCCGCCTCTGGCTTCGGGCTGGCGAGCCGGGGGCGCCGGACGACTCCGTGCGGTTGCTCCCCGGTCGGGCCGTGATCGTGCCACGGGACCGTTGGCATCGGTTCGAGTTCGAGGAGCCGACCGACCTTCTGGCACTCACGGTCCGCCAGGGCACGCAGCTCGAGAGATGGACGTGACCGCCGGCGCTCGACCTCGCCGTCGGGCAACTCACGCCGACGGCACCTCCTGACCTTCAGGGTATCGGCGGCGCGCGCGTCGAACGCATCGCGCGCCGCCACGATCTCGTCCATGTGCCGGCAGCGAAAGGTCACTTCTCGAAGGCCATCTGCATCGCTCGCAATCGCGAGCGCCGCGCCGTGCAGAGCAGGTCGTCATTGAACGAACCCCACGAGCGTGGGCCCGCTCAGGCGAACGTTCAGGCCGCAGGCACGTTGAGGCGCTCGATCGCCTCTCGCAGCCGTGATGCAGCCTCTCGGCGACCGACGTCGAGCGCCCGGTGCGAGAAGTCCAGGTTGCACGAGCGAGGAACGCGTTCGCGCGTCAGACTTTGCAGGTCTCTCCACGGGAGAATGCGTCGTACGCGGCTTCGTATCCGTCGCGGAGGAACCGATGGGCTTCTACACGGAACGGGTGTTGCCCCACTTCCAGGACAAGGTGATGGACGTCAAGCGCATGCGGACGGTCCGCGCGCGTGTGTGTGACGGGCTGAACGGCGACGTCGTCGAAGTGGGGTTCGGAACCGGTCTCAACGCCCCGCACTACCCCGGCGAGGTCACGAAGATCTACGCCGTAGAGCCGTCGCAGCTCTGCATGCGGATCGCGGAGCCCAGGATCGCCGCGTCGTCCGCTCCCGTCGAGCCGGCAGGCCTGACCGGGGAACGCCTCGACCTTCCTTCCGAGCGCTTCGACGCCGTCCTCTCGACGTGGACCCTGTGCACGATCCCCGACGTCGAGCGGGCGCTCGCAGAGCTGCATCGCGTCCTCAAGCCCGGTGGCACGCTCCACTTCGTCGAACACGGTCATGCACCGGACGCGAAGGTCGCGCGCTGGCAGGAACGCATCGAGCCGGTGTGGAAGCCGGTCGCAGGCGGCTGCCATCTCACTCGCCGCATCGACGACCAGATCGCGACGGCGGGCTTCACCTTCGATCACCTCGATCGGTACTACACCGAGGGCGAGCCGAAGCCCTTCGGCTACACGTTCGAAGGCCGAGCCGTGAAACCCTGAGACCGCGACGAGCGATCGAGCTCGACTCGATAACACTCCAGGAACGGCAACGCCAACCCCTCGGCACATGCACCTGCGGGAGGCACCCGAGGCTCCCCAGGGTGCGAGACTGGCACGAATGGCAGCTGACCTTCCGGTGCTCACCGTTTCGGACCTGTCCGGGTGGACACGCTGGCTCGAGAAGCACCACGCGCAGTCCAATGGCGTCTGGCTCACGCTCGCAAAGAAGGGTGCATCCGAACCGACCCGCTTGAGCTACGACGACGCCCTTGGCGAGGCGCTCTGCTACGGATGGATCGACGGGCGGCTCAGCGGGGGCGACGACCGCACGTTTCGCAGGACGTTCACCCCGCGAAGGCCGGGGAGCGCCTGGTCGAAACGCAACGTCACGATCGCAACCATGCTCATCGAAGAAGGACGCATGCGACGCTCCGGTCTCGCAGCAGTGTCCAGAGCCAAAGCCGACGGCACGTGGGACGCCGCCTACGACGGCCAGGCCACGATCGAGGTTCCTCCCGACCTCGCCGCCGCGCTCGGTCGTGACCGTTCCGCCAAGGCCATGTTCGACAAGCTGAGCGCGTCCAACCGGTACGCCATCCTCTACCGGGTGACCACGGCGAAGCGCCCCGACACACGGCGCCGCCGCATCGAGGAATTTGTCGCAATGCTTGCCCGTGGCGAGACGATTCACCCGCAGAGAGACACCGCACCGCGCCGCAAGCACGACTAGACGTCGCTCGCCCGAGAGTGCGAAGGGTTCGAGGCTCCGGTTCGCCCGGAAGGTGCCCCCATCTACCTCACCCGTTTGCCGAACTCAGCGCGCCGCGAGAAGCACGGGGAGCTCTTCATGGCGACGGACCATGAGGCTGTCGACCCAGCAGGGCGGCCGGTCCGGATCCACTGTGATGTCCGACGTACGTTCGAGCAGGACGTTGAGGACGGTGCGCGCTTCGACGCGGGCGAGCGGTGCGCCGACGCAGTGGTGGATGCCTCGCCCGAACGAGAGATGGTGTCGGGGCACCGGCCGTCGGAGGTCGACGTCGTCGGGGTGCTCGAACTCGTTCGGGTCGTGGTTGGCCGAACCCCGCAGCAGCAGGAGTGTGGAGCCGGCGGGGATGCGGGCGCCGCCGAGTGCCGTGTCCTCCGCAACGTCGCGCATGTGATACCGGAACGGCGGCTCCAGGCGGACGGCTTCCTCAACGAACGTCGCGACGAGCTGAGGGTGTGCGCGCAGCTGCTGTTGGAGCTGTGGCTGCTCGGCGAGGATGCGTACCGCGTTGCCGAGCAGGCTGGTCGTGGACTCACCGCCGGCGCTGAGCAGCGTGTGCAGGATGGTGAACGCCTCGAAGTCGGTGAACACGCCGTCTCGCACGCCGCGTGCAACTGCGCCGAGCAGGTCGTCGCCGGGGTCGTCGAGCGTGGTCTCGAGCTGGTGCGAGATCCAGTCGTGGATCTCGCCGGTACGCCCGATGAGCTCCGTCAGCTGATCCAGTGTGGAGGTCGAGGCCAGCCGCCATGAGCCTTCTCGGCGAGATCGTCCGCGCCGGACAACGCCGTCGCGAGATCCGCGACGGCGACGCCGCCGCCATCGCGCGCCTGTACTCGGTGCTCGTGAACGAGCAGGTGCTCCTCGGCGACCGCGGCACGGGGACGCTGACGCGCGAGGAGTTCCACGGGCTCGTCGATGGAGCCCTCCGGCGTCCGGTTCGCTCAGCCGCGCGCCCCGGGGCGCATGAACACCCTGGCGAGGCATCCTGCAACGACGGTGTCGCCTGACCCGGAACCTTGCTACCGCAGCAGCGGCGCAGAAAGGTCACCTCTCGCGTCGAGGTGACCTTTCGCTGCATAATGCGGTGTCATTTTGGAACGTCCATCGTCAGCTGCAGCCGCTGGTTGCTCCGCACGTCGGGCACGCGTGGCAGGAGCCGGCGCGCTGCATGATGTCGCCGCAGATGTGGCAGATCACGACGTCGAGGTCGCGGGCCTGCACCGGCGTCTCGCTCACCGGCGGTTCCGACACGTCGATCTGCTCGAACGCCGCCGACGGTGCGCGGTCCTCCAGCGGGAGCATGTCGTGACCGGGTGAGTTGACCGCGGCGGCCTCCTCGACACCGGGCAGCGTCGGCTGCAGCCGCTCCCCCACCGTGAGGATGCCGATCTCCTCGCGCTCCTCCTTCGGCAGGTACTCCACCGCGAGGCGACGGAAGATGTAGTCGGCCAGGCTCATCGCGAAGCGGATGTCGGGGTCGTCGGTCATGCCTGCGGGCTCGAAGCGCATGTTCGTGAACTTCTCGACGAACGCCCGCAGCGGCACGCCGTACTGCAGACCGAGGCTGAGCGAGATCGCGAACGCGTCCATGATCCCGGCGAGCGTCGACCCCTGCTTCGCGACCTTGAGGAACACCTCGCCGGGACGCCCGTCCTCGAACTCGCCGACGGTCACATAGCCGTGACAGTCGGCGACCCGGAACGAGAACGTCTTCGAGATCCGCTTGCGGGGCAGCTTCTGGCGGACCGGCTTCTGGATGATGACGGTCTCGACGACCCGCTCGATCTCCTTGGCGACGTCACCGTCGGCCGACATGGTGGCCTTCTTCTGCACCGCGAGCGGCTGACCGACCTTGCAGTTGTCGCGGTAGATGGCGACGGCCTTGAGCCCGAGCCGCCACGCCTCGAGGTGCAGCTCCTCCACCTCGGCGACGGTGACCTCTTCGGGCATGTTGACCGTCTTGGAGATCGCGCCGCTGATGAAGGGCTGCACCGCACCCATCATCGTGACGTGACCCATGTAGTGGATCGCGTTGTCGCCCATCGAGCACGCGAACACCGGCAGGTGCTGCTGCTTCAGGCCCGGCGCACCGACGAGCGACTTGTGCTCGTCGATGTAGCGCACGATCCCGTCGACGGCCGTGTCGTCGTACCCGAGGCGACGCAACGCGCGTGGCACGGTCTGGTTGACGATGAACATCGTCCCGCCACCCACGAGCTTCTTCGCCTTCGTCAGCCCGAGGTCGGGCTCGATGCCCGTCGTGTCGCAGTCCATCATCAGACCGATCGTCCCCGTCGGCGCGAGCACGGTCGCCTGCGAGTTGCGCACGCCGTGCACCTCGGCCACGTCGACGGCCTCGTCCCACGAGCGCTGCGCCGCACCCAACACCTCGGGCGGCACCAGCTCCTCGTCGATCTTCGCGACCTCGCCGCGATGCATGCGCAAGACCTCGAGCATCGCGTCGGCGTTCTCGGCGTAGCCCGCGAACGGACCCATCCGTCCCGCCGTGCGCGCGCTGGTCGCGTAGGCATGGCCGGTCATCAACGCGGTGAGCGCTCCGGCCCACGCTCGCCCCTCGGCCGAGTCGTAGGGAAGCCCCTGTGCCATGAGCAGCGCGCCCAGGTTCGCGTAGCCGAGCCCGAGCTGACGGAACTGACGGCTCGTGGCCGCGATGCTCTCGGTCGGGTAGTCGGCGTTGCCGACGAGGATCTCCTGCGCGGTGAAGACGACCTCGACCGCGTGCTCGAACGCGTCGACGTCGAACGCGCCGTCGTCGTTCAGGAACTTCAACAGGTTGATGCTCGCGAGGTTGCACGCCGAGTTGTCGAGGTGCATGTACTCGCTGCACGGGTTCGACGCGTTGATGCGACCCGTCTTGGGCGCGGTGTGCCAGCGGTTGATCGTGGTGTCGAACTGCATCCCCGGGTCGGCGCACTCCCACGCGGCCTCGGAGATCTGGCGCATGAGCTCACGCGCCTTCACCGTCTTGACGACCTCGCCCGTCGTGACCGAGCGCAGCGGCCAGTCGGCACCGTCGACGACGGCCTGCATGAAGTCGTCGGTGACGCGCACGGAGTTGTTCGCGTTCTGGTACTGGATCGAGTGGCTGTCCTTGCCGTCGAGATCCATGTCGAACCCGGCGTCGCGCAGCGCCCGCGCCTTGCGTTCCTCGACCGCCTTGCACCACACGAACTCCTCGACGTCGGGGTGGTCGGCGTTGAGGATGACCATCTTCGCGGCGCGCCGCGTCTTGCCACCCGACTTGATCGTGCCGGCCGACGCGTCGGCGCCGCGCATGAAGCTCACGGGACCGCTCGCGGTGCCGCCGCCCTTCAGGTGGTCCTGCGAGGAACGCAACGTGGAGAGGTTGATCCCCGCGCCGGAGCCGCCCTTGAAGATGATCCCCTCTTCCCGGTACCAGTTGAGGATCGAGTCCATCGTGTCCTCGACCGCGAGGATGAAGCACGCGCTCGCCTGCTGCGGCACGCCGCGCACACCGATGTTGAACCACACCGGCGAGTTGAACGCGGCGCGCTGGTGCACGAGCACGAACTTCAGCTCGTTGCGGAACGCGCCGGCCTCCTCCTCGTCGACGAAGTAGCCGTCGCGCACGCCCCACGCGGTGATCGTGTCGACGACGCGGTCGATGACCTGACGCAGCGACGACTCGCGCTCGCTCGTGCCGAGCGTGCCCCGGAAGTACTTCTGGGCGACGATGTTGGTGGCGTTCTGGGACCAGCTGGTGGGGAACTCGACGTCGGGCTGGAAGAACGCGTCGGTGCCGTCCTTGTAGTTCGGGATGCGCGCGTCGCGCCGCTCCCACTCCACCGTGTCGTACGGGTGCACACCCGCCTCGGTGAAGAACCGACGGATCCCGATGCCGATCTGCTCCGGCGCCATGGCCATGAAGCCGCCCCCTTGTCCCCTACTCGTCGCGTCGCTGGTCGTCCGTCCGTGGTGTTCGTCCGTCGCCGCGACGCCAGGTCGGTGCGTTCGCGGTGACGGCCGGCGGGCCTCTCCACGTCACCCGCCGTCCCTCCCGCGAGCTCGCTCCCTCCATGATAACCACAAGATGTTGTGGTCGGGGCGAGAGCCACCGCGAGATGGAGGGCAATTACAACACCGTAACTACCCCGGTGTCAACGCCTGACCGGTCGCATCGGGGCTGGTTGCGGGACGCTCGCGAAAACTCGCATTCGTGAAGTCGGGCACATGAGCGACCGGCGCCGGTCGGCCCGGTCGGCGGGTCAGGGACGGGGCGCCGCGGCGGCGGGCGGCTGCTTGGGCGCGGTCGTCTTCTGCAGCATCCCGACCTCCCGTTCGAAGTCGCTCAGGTCCTCGAAGCCCTTGTAGACGGATGCGAAGCGCACGTAGGTCACGGGATCGAGCGCCCGGAGCCGCTCGAGCACCGCGAGCCCGACCTGCTCGCTCGTCACCTCGCCACCGCGCTTGTGCAGCTGCTCCTCGATCTCGTTCACGATCGTCTCGATCGTCGTCTCGTCGACCGGACGGTTCTTCGCGGCGCGCCCGATGCCGGCCGCGAGCTTCACCCCGTCGAAGGGCTCCCGCACCCCCGAGCGCTTCGCGACGAGGAGCGGTACCTCCTCGAGCCGCTCGTAGGTCGTGTAGCGGCGGCCGCACCCGAGGCACTCGCGACGGCGACGGATCACGGCGCCGTCGTCCGCCGGACGCGAGTCGACGACCTTGTCGTCGAGCTCGTGGCAGAACGGACACCGCACGATGTCCACGGTAGGGCACACGGCAGCGTTCCGGCACCGGCCCCTGCCCGGACCGGTGCCGACCACGCGCAGGTATCAGGGTTGCCAGGTGATCGTCTCCCCCGGAACCAACGGGGCGCCGTGTCGTGGCGCGTTCAGGTCGTCGACGACGCCACGCGGATCCGAGCTCGGCGCGACGTGTCGGGCGATGGTCCAGAGCGAGTCGCCCGGGCGCACCACGTAGGTGAGCGGGGGCCGGCGCTCGGAGGTCGCGAGGGGAGTACCTCCGAGCGCCATGCCCGCTCTCCCCGCCAGGGCCACGGTGCCCAGCGCCAGCGCGGCAACGACCACGCGCCGGCGCCGGTAGACGGCACGCGCGGGGACCCGGCGGCGGGGAACGTCGGCCGGTGCGTGCACGAGGGCGAGCTGCGCCCGGGCCGGGGGGACGACCCGTCGACGCTCGCCTGCACGCTCGTGTGCCCTCTCGTCCGTGGTCATGACGGCGGCCATGTCGATCTCCTCGTCTCGTCTTCGTCTCGTCGTTCGTCTCGTGGTGCTGGGCCCGGTGTCGCTCCGCCCGTCGACACCGGGGCCTGCCGTGGGGTTCGCCGGTCGGGGCGCCTGCTCCCCCGGATCACACCACGGGGGTGTGACAGTTATCGGTGGAGCGGCCGGGCGAACCTGTGTTCGACCTCGATGCCAGGCAACCACGAACGACTGTTCGGGTCAAGGAAAAATGCGAACAGGTGTTTGCCCCGAACGCACGATCGTGTTACCGTCCCCACGGGCCGTCACCAGGCGTCCCGCCACCCGCGTCCCCGCCACGGGACGCGGCGCCCCGAGCGCAGGGAGGCCACATGCCGCGGGGAGACACGACAGGCACCGACGATCGCGGCGAGGGCGCAAGCTCCGCCGCGCGCGACCCCGAGTCGCTGACCCCGCGCCAGCGGCAGGTGCTCGAGTTCATCCACGGCGAGGTCGCCCGTCGGGGCTACCCGCCGAGCGTGCGCGAGATCGGCGAGGCCGTCGGTCTGTCGTCGAGCTCGACCGTCCACGCCCACCTCGCCGCGCTCCAGGACAAGGGCTATCTGCGCCGCGACCCGACCAAGCCGCGCGCGATCGAGGTCACGCTCGAGCCCGAGTCGGGGATCGCCGTGGAGCGCCGGCCGGTGCGGCACGTTCCCCTGGTCGGCGACGTCGCCGCCGGCACCGGGGTGCTCGCGGCCGAGAACGTCGAGGAGGTCCTCCCGCTCCCGCAGGACTTCACGGGCGAGGGCCAGCTGTTCATGCTGCGGGTGCGTGGCGATTCGATGATCGACGCCGGCATCCTCGACCGCGACTACGTCGTCGCCCGCCGTCAGGACACCGCCGATCCCGGCGATGTCGTCGTCGCCGGCATTCCCGGCGAGGAGGCGACGGTCAAGACGCTGCTTCGGCCGCGCAAGGGCAAGGTCGTGCTCCGTCCGGAGAACGCGTCCATGGACGAGATGGAGTTCGGTCCCGCCGAGGTCACGATCTACGGCAAGGTCGTGACGGTGCTGCGGAGGCTCTGAGCCCAAGGGCACGTCGCGGGCGATCGCCGTCAAGGGCGTCCCGTGCCCAGTCGATACCGCGGGCATGGGACCACACGGCATCGGCCCGATCGCGTCCGCGATCCCGATCGGGGGGACGCTGGCGCTGGTCGTGTTGCTCGCGCTGGCGATGCTCGGGTTGCACGTGGCCCGCAAGGTGGCCGCGGCGCGTGAGCCGATGTTCCCCGACCTGACCGAGTCGACGCTCGACCCCACCGCGTTCGCCCGCGAGCTGGCTGAGGGCGGCACGGTTGCCGATGACGCCGCGCGCTTCACCGACGTCGCGCACCACTCGGGCGTGCAGCAGGCCTACGCGCTGCTCGCGCTGGTGAACGCGGATGCTCCCGCCGGTCCCACGGTGGCCGCGCCTTCGCGCGCCTACCAGCCGGACCCGTTCGTCGGTCTCGCGGATCTCACAGCACCCTCGCCCGTCGACGACGTACCGATCGCCGCACCTGACGATGATCGCCCCGTCGAGGCAGCCGCGACGCGCGACGGCGCGACGGTGCACCCCGACGACACCCTCCTGCCCGGTCGGCGCACGGTGCACCGGCGCGGCCGCGCCGCCTGACGCACCCTCACAACCGACGCCGGCACGGCACCGGTCGGGCCCGCTACCGTCCGCGACGTCGTCCGTCGCGATCGAGGAGCGCCCATGGCCGTGCCGACACGCGAGATCGCCGGTTGCGCGGCCGCGCACGCGCGCGTGAACGCCGCGATCACCAACCTCGGCGAGGCTGACGCGCGCCGGCCGAGCCTCCTCCCGGGCTGGACCGTCGGCCACGTGCTCACCCACCTCGCCCGCAACGCCGCGAGTGTGACCCGCCGCCTCGAAGGTGCGGCGCGCGACGAGGTCGTCGACCAGTACGTCGGTGGATTCGTGGGACGCGCCGCCGACATCGACGCCGGCGCGGACCGCCCGGCGGCCGCGCTCGTCGCCGACGTCCGCGAGACGTCGAGCGCGGTCGACGCGCTGTGCGCCAGGCTCGGCGAGGACGTGTGGGACCGACCGACGCGGACCGTCGCCGGCGACATCCAGCCCGCGTCGGCGATCGTGTTCTCACGCTGGCGCGAGGTCGAGGTGCACCATGTCGACCTCGGCCTCGGCTACACGCCCGACTGCTGGCCCTCCGAGCTGGTGGACGCTTGGTTGCCGCGCGTCCTCTCGAAGCTCGGGCAGCGCACCGATCCGAACGCGCTGCTGGCCTGGACCCTCGGCCGCGGCCCCGCCCCGGATCTCGATCCCTGGCGCTGAGCGCGCCGCGAGTCAGGCGCGGATACCGAGGAAGTGGGCGAGGACGGCGTGACAACCGTCGAGTGACTCGCGCTCGACGTGCTCGTCGGCGGTGTGCGACACCGCGGGATCGCCGGGGCCGAAGTTCAGCGCGGGGATGCCGGCGGCGGCGAAGCGAGCGACGTCGGTCCAGCCCAGCTTCGGCCGCACTGCGAGATCGAGGGTCCCGACGAACTCCGCCACGAGCGGTGCGTCGAGGTTCGGCGGTGCCGCGACCGACGCGTTCACGACCTCGATCTCGTCGGCACCTTCGAGCAGCGCTTCCGTCTCGGCGCGTGCGTCGTCGAGTGACAACGACGGCGCGAAGCGACGGTTGACGACGAACGCGCAGACGTCGGGCACGACGTTGTTCGCGATGCCGCCTTCCACGCGCACGAGCTGCAACGCCTGCTTGTACTCCAGCCCGTCGACCTCGAGCGGAGGCGGCGCGGTCGCGGCCACGCGGGCGAGCACCGGCGCGGCGCGCGCGATCGCGTTGACGCCGGTCCACGGCCGAGCCGAGTGGGCGCGCGCACCGTGGAACACGGCGCGCAGGTGCAGCGTCCCCTGACAGCCCGCCTCGACCCAGCCGCCGGTGGGCTCGAGCAGGATGGCGAAGTCGCCAGCGACGAGCTCGGAACGGCGGGCGAAGAGGTCGCGCAGCCCGTTGTGCTCCTCGGCGATCTCCTCCCCCACGTAGAACACGAGCGTCACGTCGTGGCGCGCATCCGCCCCGCGGACCGACAGGTCCTCGGCCAGTGCGAGCAGCACGGCGAGGCCGCCCTTCATGTCGGCGCTGCCGAGCCCGTGGAGCACGTCGGCAGCGACGCGCGGGACCTCGTTGCCGTTCGGCGGGACCGTGTCGAGGTGGCCGCCGAGGACGACGCGCCGCTCGCGACCGAGCTGCGTGCGCGCGACCACGTTGTCGCCGACGCGTTCGACCTCGAGACGCGGCGCCAGCGTCCGCAACCTCGCTTCGACCGCACCGGCGAGCGCGTGCTCGGCCCGGCTCACCGACGGCACCGCGACGAGCGCCGCGGCCAGCCCGAGCAGGTCCCGACGATCCGCCGTCGCGACCGCGGCCGCGACGTCGGTCACGTCCCGACGCCGTGCTCGCGGAGGATGTCGTTGAGCTTGGCCTTGTCGTGCCGTTCGCCCTCGTTGAGCCGGCGGATGATGAGCGCGCAGGGCAGCCCGAAGTCGCCACCCGGGAACTGCCGCGGACGCGTGGCCTGGACGACGATGCACCACGGTGGAACCACACCGCGGGACACCTCGTTACCGGTCTGCGCGTCGATCACGGGAATGCCGGGATTCAGGATCACGCCCTCGCCGAGCACGCTTCCGTCGCCGACGCGCGCGCCTTGGGTCACCATGCATCGACTGCCGATCGTCACTTCGTCGCCGACGATCACGGGCGCGGCCTGCGGCGGCTCCAGCACACCGCCGATCCCCACGCCACCGGAGAGGTGCACGCGCTCGCCGATCTGCGCGCACGAGCCGACGGTCGCCCACGTGTCGACCATCGTGTCGGCGCCGACGTGCGCACCGATGTTGACGTAGCTCGGCATCATTACGACGCCGGGCGCGAGGTACGAGCCCCAACGCGCCGACGCGCCGGGCACGACGCGCACACCCGCCTTCTCGTAGTCGTGCTTGAGCGGAATCTTGTCGCGGTACTCGAACGGTCCGAGCTCGGTCGTCTCCATCGAGGTGAGCCGAAACAGCAACAAGACGGCCTGCTTCAACCACTGGTGCACGACGACCTCGCCGCGGACGACCTCGGCGACGCGCGCCTCTCCCCGATCGAGTCGGTCGATGGCCTCGCGCACGGCGGCGAGCGCGTCGCGCTCGGGCATCACCGATCCGAGGTCGTCGCGCCCGTCCCAGAGCGAGCCGATCCGGGTTGCGAGGTCATCCACCTGGTCTCCTGGGTCGTAGGACGTCGGGGATCCCGGCGCTCAGCCGCGGTCGGTCGACGCCTGGAAGCGTTCGAGCATGAGCTCGAACCGGTCGTCGGTCTGGGTCAGCGCGAGCCGGACGTGGTCGGCGCCCGCGGGACCGTAGAGGTTGCCGGGCGCGACGAGCGTGCCGGCCTCCGCGAGCCCGGCCGCGATCTCCCAGCCGTCGTCGGCCTCCTCCGTCGCGCGCAACCAGAGGTAGAAGAGCGCGGGGCCGCCGTCGTGGACGAGCCCGCGCTGCTCCAGGCCGGGGAGCACGAGCTCGCGCCGGCGCGCGTAACGTTCGCGCTGCGCGTCGACGTGCGCCTCGTCCCCGAGCGCGGCCGCAGCGGCGGCCTGCACCGGCGTCGGCACCATGAGCCCCGCGTGCTTGCGCACCTCTCCGAGGTACAGCACGAGCGCCGGATCCCCGGCAACGAAACCGCATCGCAACCCGGCCATGTTCGAGCGCTTCGACAACGAGTTGAGCACGAGCACGCCCTCGAGTCCGGTCTGCAGCGCGGAGACCGCGGAACCCTTCTCGTTCGCATAGTCGACGTAGCACTCGTCGCTCGCAACGACGATGCCGCGCTCACGCGCCCACGCGACGATCGTGCGCATCTGCTCCGCGCTCGTGACCGCGGACGTCGGGTTGCCCGGCGTGTTCAGCCACAGGACCAGCGCGCGTTGCGCGTCGCTGTCGGAGACGAGCGAGAGATCGAGGTGCCAATCGGCATCGAGGGGGACGGGCACCGCGCGACAGCTCGCCAGCGTCGCGCCCATCTCGTAGGTCGGGTACGCGACCCCGGGGTACAGGACCGTGTCGCGAGACGGGTCGCGCAGGGACAGGTGATGCGGGAGGGACGCGACGAGCTCCTTGGTCCCGACGCACGCGATGACACCCGCCGGATCCACCGCGACACCGAGGCGGTGCTCGAACCACGCCGCGACGGCCTCGCGCAGCGCGGGCGTTCCGATCGACGGTGGGTAGCCCGTGCTCCCGGGCGCGGCGGCGCGCAGGGCGTCGAGCGCGAGATCGGGCATCGGGTCGACGGGCGTGCCGACGGAGCAGTCGACGACACCCCCGGGCAGCGCGTCGGCGAGGCGGCGCAGGGTGGCGAGGCGGTCGTGAGGGTACGGGGGCGGGACGAACCCGGGACGGGCGGCCGCACGCTGTGCCATCCGGGTCACACTACCGGCGGCCGTCGGAGCCGGCTGCGTACCCCGGGCGCTCGAGCATCAGCCGACGACGAAGTCCTGGAACCGGCCGAGCTCGGCGTCGGGGAGCCGGGCACGCAGCCTGGTCGCGTCGCTCTCGTGCACCTCGACCAGGACCTCGCCGTCACGGTGCAGCGCGGCGATCACATCGCCGCGCTCGTACGGCACGGAGAGCTCGACGATGCGCGCCAGTGAACGAAGACGGCTCGCAACCGCTTCGAGCAGTTTGTCGACACCTTCACCCGTGACCGCCGACACGCCCACCGCGCCCTCGTGCGCGGCCACGAGCGGCGCGAGCGCATCGGGGTCGGTCGCGTCGACCTTGTTGAGCGCGACGAGCTCTGGAACCTCCCCCGCGCCGATCTCGCGCAGCACGTCGCGCACCGCGGCGATCTGGGTCTCGGCGTCGGGCGAGCTCGCGTCGACGACGTGCACGAGCAGATCCGCGTCCGCGACCTCCTCGAGGGTCGAACGGAACGCCTCGACGAGTTGGTGCGGCAGCCGGCGCACGAACCCGACGGTGTCGGACAGCAGCACCACCTCGCCTCCGGGCAGCGACAGGCGGCGGGTGGTCGGGTCGAGCGTGGAGAACAGCCGGTCCTCGACGAGCACACCCGCTTGTGTCATCCGGTTGAGCAGCGTCGACTTGCCTGCGTTCGTGTAGCCCACGAGCGCGATCGTCGGCAGGGCGCGACGACGGCGGGCCTTGCGTTGTGTCGCGCGCGTCGCCGCAAGCTTGCGCAGATCACGTTCGAGCTTCGAGACCCGTCGCAGGATGCGCCGGCGGTCGACCTCGAGCTGGGTCTCACCGGGACCGCGGGTCCCGATGCCGGCGCCTTGCTGGCTGAGCGCGAGACCGCGCCCGCGCAGGCGCGGCAGTCGGTAGCGAAGCTGGGCGAGCTCGACCTGGACCATGCCCTCCTGGCTGTGCGCGTGCTGGGCGAAGATGTCGAGGATGAGCGCGACGCGGTCGACGACGTCGCGACCGAACAGCTTCTCGAGGTTGCGTTGCTGCGCGGGGCTCAGCTCGTCGTCGAAGATCACGACATCGACGTCGAGCGCGTCGGCGAGCCCGCGCAGCTCGTCGGCCTTGCCCTTGCCGATGTAGGTCGCGGGATCGGGCGTGTCGCGTCGCTGGAGGATGCTCTCGACGGGATCGGCACCCGCGGTGTCGGCGAGGAGCGCGAGCTCGGCGAGCGAGGCCTCGGCGTCGTCGAGGTTTCGTGTCCCGGCGCCGGTGCCGACGAGAAGCGCGCGCTGGCGCAGGACCTCGAGGTCGACCTCCGTCGCGGTGAGGCGCCGGCGCTGCCGGCCCTGAGACGCGTCGGTCACGGCTGGAAGTGTTCGAGGTGGACGGTGGTGTCGAACACGTGGGCCACGGGACCGCCGAGTCGGATCGTGTCGGCGAGCTCGACGGTCAGGTCGCCGCCCGGGACGTGGACGGTGACGTGCTCGCCGACGAGCCCCCGACGGTTCGCGACGGCGGCGGCCGCGCACGCGCCCGTGCCGCAGCTGAGCGTCTCCCCCACGCCGCGCTCCCAGACCCGCATGTCGATCGCTCCCGGCTCGTTCGGCGTCGCACGGATGAACTCGACGTTGGCGCGGTTGGGGAACCGCTCGTCGACTTCGAGGTGCGGGCCGTGTTGGGTCACACGGGCCGTGCGCGGGTCGTCGACGACCACGACGAAGTGCGGATTGCCCATGCCGGCTGCGTCGCCGACGTAGTGGGTGCCGTGGAAGGTGGC
>DATBEZ010000011.1:0-88999 GCA_036558745.1 Acidimicrobiia bacterium | reverse complement strand
CATCGACGATGGCCGACTACCTGCGCAGCGGCGGTGCCGACGCCCGGCTCGCGACGGCGCTCTACGCAGCCGTGTTCGAGCTGATGGGGCTCGCATTCGGCTCGGTCCTCGTGTGGTCCATCCGTCGCGACCTGCTCGTGGCACCGCTGCCGCCTGCCGACGAGCGCCGCGCGATCGTGCGCTTCACGATCGGCAACGTGGCGTATCTCGCCGCGATCGGCGTCGCGTTCGTGAGCCCGTACACCGCGTTGGCGATTACCGGGTTCGTCGCCGTCTACTACATGGCCGAACGTACGCCGGCGCCTACGCCGGCTCCGTGATCGCCAGGGCGAGCCGCCGGGCCGCGAACTCCACGAGCCGCTCACGCGGGAACGGATCGAGACTCCGTCGCTCGCTGGTGAAGTGGTCGGCGAGGCCGTTGAGGCACGACCAGAGGAACGCGGGCACGAGCGCCTCGTCGGCGACGGCACGCCCGTCGCGCGCCGCGGCCTCACGAATCCCGCGCGCGAGGAGACGGTTGTTCTCGAGCGTGGCGTCGCGCAGCTCCACGATGAGCTCGGCCGGGAACGGTGCCGCATCGGGATCGGTGTCGTGGCGCATCGCCGACCACAGCGTGAAGTGACGTCCGAACGTGCGGTACAGCCCGAGGTACTCGTCGATGACGAGCCCGAGCAGCGTCGCGAGGTCGTGGCCACCGTCCGCGATCGGTCGCAGCGCCCCGGTGTGGCGACGGATCGCCTCCGCGTAGAGCGTCGCGAACAGCTCCTCCTTGGTGGCGAAGTACGAGTACAACGTGGCCGGGCTGATCCCCGCGTCGGACGCGAGGTCGCGCATGTTGAGCGCGAGGTACCCCGAGGACGTGATGCGGGCGCGGGCCGCGTCGAGGATGTCGATCCGCCGCTGCTCCCGGTCGCCCCACCTGGTCTTCGCCGTCGGCGTCGGTGCCACGCCCGCCCTCCATTTTCGAACGCCGTTCGAAGCGTAGCGGCCGGACCGGACGTGCCCGTCGTCGGCACGGCCCGACATGATGCGCCGATGAGCGTGGTCACGAACCGTCACGGACCGACCCTCGTCGTGCGCATCGACCGCGAGGACAAGCGCAACGCGTTGAACGCGGACGTGACCGCGGGGATCGACGCGGCGATGAACGAGCTGGAGGACGACCCCGAGCTGCTGTGCGGGATCCTGACCGGCGGCGACCGGATGTTCTCGGCCGGCGCCGACCTCGCCGCGGGACCGGGCGCGCCCACCCCCCGCGGCGGCCTGGTCGGTCTGATCCAGCGTCGGCGCACGAAGCCGCTCATCGCCGCGGTCGAGGGCTTCGCGCTCGGCGGCGGTGTCGAGCTCGTGCTGTGCTGCGATCTCGTCGTCGCGTCGCGCACCGCGGAGTTCGGCTTGCCCGAGGTCAAGCGCGGGCTCATGCCCGACTTCGGCGGCGCGTTCCGCATCTCGCGTGCGCTGCCGCTCAACGTCGCGCGCGAGATGCTGCTGACGGGCGAACGGCTGCCGGCCGAGCGCGCGGAACGGCTCGGCTTCGTGAACGCGCTGACCGAGCCGGGCGGTGCGCTCGGCGGTGCGCTCGAGCTGGCGGCGCGGATCACGGCGAACGCGCCGCTCGCCGTGCGCGAGGCGCTCGCGGTCGTCAACGGCGAGGTGGCCGGTGACGAGACCGCGAGCTGGGAACGCAGCGACGCCGCGCACGGGCGCCTGCTCCACTCCGACGACGTGCGCGAGGGCATCGCGGCGTTCTTCGAGCGCCGCCCACCGCGCTGGACCGGCCGCTGACTCAGCGGCGCGGCTCCCAGGACCCCGCTTCGAACAACGTTTGATTCGAACGCCGTTCGAAACTAGGGTGGCCCGAGGCACGGCGGAGCCGGCCGGGCCACACTGGGACCGGGCCGGCGCACCGACCAGTGGCGGCGTCGCCGCGACGAAGGGACGGCACATGGAGCTCTGGGCCATGGGGATGCCCGAGATCCGCAGCGCGGTCGCCCAGGCCGAACGGGCCGAGGCCGCGGGCTGGGACGGGATCACCTTCACCGACTCCCAGAACCTCGTCGGCGACCCGTTCGTCGCGATCGCGCGCGCGGCCGACGCGACCACACGGCTGCGCTTCGCCACCGGCGTCACGAATGCGTACACGCGACACCCCGCGGCACTGGCGAACGTCGCGGCCACCGTGCAGGAGACGTCGGGCGGACGGTTCGTCCTCGGCATCGGCCGCGGCGACACCGCGCTGTTCCACCTCGGTCTGAAGCCCATGAAGGTCGACCGGTTCGGCGAGCTCGTCACCACGTTGCAGACCTACCTTGCAGGAGGCACCGTGGATTGCGACGGCCAGCCGAGCCGCCTGCAGTTCCTCGATCGCACGACGCAGCCGAAGGTGCCACTCGACGTCGCGACGTCGGGACCGCGCATGATCGAGCTCGGTGCGCGCGTCGCGGAGCGCGTGACGCTCGCGGTCGGCGCCGATCCGGAACGCGTCGCGTGGGCGCTCGACGTCGCCCGCAAGGCGGCCGCCGACGCGGGTCGCGACCCGTCCGACATCTCCTTCGGCGCCTACGTGAACATCGGCTGTCATCCCGATCCCGAGGTGGCGCGCGGGCTCATCCAGGGCGCCGTGTCCGCGTTCGCGCATTTCTCGTCGATGCCGGGCTCCACGGGCGCAGGCCTGGCCGACGCCGACAGGGCCGTCGTCGCGGAGGTCGGCCGGCGCTACGACAGCAACGAGCACCTGCGCAACACCGCGGCCCACAACGACGCGCTACGCCCCGAGTTCGTCGACCGCTTCGCGGTGGTCGGCACGCCCGACGTCTGCCTCGCGCGACTCAAGGAGCTGGCCGGCCTCGGGCTCGAGCGTTTCGTCATCACCGGTGCGAGCTTCGGCGCCGAGCGCGATCACCGGAAGACGTCCGAGCAGCTCATGACGCGCGAGCTGCTCCCCGCACTCCGAGAGGCAACGGCATGAGCGGCCGCACGACCGCCGCGACGCAGCGACAGGAGCACCGCACGTGAGCGAGCACGAGCTGATCATTCGGGGCGGGACGGTCGTCGACGGGACCGGCGCGCCGCCCCGCACGGCCGATGTCGCGATCGAGGGCGGCGTCGTCACCGACGTCGGCAACCTCGGCGCGTCGTCGGCGCGACGCGCGATCGACGCCGATGGCCTGCTCGTCACGCCGGGCTTCGTCGACATCCACACCCACTACGACGGCCAGGCGTCGTGGGACGAGCGCATGATCCCGTCGTCGTGGCACGGCGTGACGACCGTCGTGGCCGGCAACTGTGGCGTCGGCTTCGCGCCCGTGCGCGACGCCGACCACGACCGCCTGGTCGAGCTCATGGAAGGCGTGGAGGACATTCCCGGCGCCGCGCTACACGAAGGGCTCACGTGGAACTGGCGCTCGTTCCCCGACTTCCTCGACGTGCTCGACGGACGGCGCTTCGACGTCGACGTCGCGCTCCAGGTCCCGCACGGCGCGCTGCGGTTGCACGTGATGGGTGAGCGCGGCGCGAAGCGCGAGCCCGCGACCGGCGAGGACATCGCGCTCATGGCCAAGCTCGCGCGCGAGGCGATCGAGGCCGGCGCGCTCGGGTTCTCGACGTCGCGCACGATGAACCACCGGACGAGCAGGGGCGAGCTGACGCCCACCCTCACCGCGGAGGCCGACGAGCTCGTGGGCATCGCGAACGCGATCGGCTCGACCGGTCAGGGCGTGTTGCAGGTCGTGTCCGACTTCGTGGACGTCGATGCCGAGTTCGGCCTGTTCCGGCGCATGGCGGAGGAGTCGGGCCGGCCGCTCTCGTTCACGTTGCTCCAGACCGTCGGGGACCGGTGGCGGCGCCAGCTCGAGCTGCTCGAACGGGCCAACGCCGACGGGGTGCCGATGACGGGACAGGTCGCGCCTCGCCCGGTCGGGCTGCTCCTCGGGCTGGAGTGCACGCTGCACCCGCTGCTCACGAACCCTGCATACCGCGAGCTCGCGGAGCTCCCGCTGGCCGAGCGCGTCGCGCGCCTGACCGATCCTGGGGTCAAGCAACGCATCCTCGACGCGGCGCGTCAGAAGGACGGCCGGATCATCGACGCGTTCGACCGCATGTTCGAGCTCGGCGATCCGCCCGACTACGAGCCCCATCCGTCGACGAGCATCGCGGCGCGCGCCGCACGCGACGGTCGCGAACCGCTCGACCTCGCGTACGACCTGTTGCTCGGCGACGACGGGCACGCGTTCCTCTACGTCCCGATCCTCAACTACGCGGACGGCAACCTCGACCCGGCCGGTGAGATGCTCGCGCACGCGAACACCGTCGTCGGGCTCGGCGACGGCGGCGCGCACGTCGGGACCATCTGCGACGCGAGCTTCCCGACCACGCTGCTCACGCTCTGGGGACGCGACCGCGACCACGGCCGGCTCGACGTGCCGTTCCTCGTGCACCGCCAGACCCAGGCGACCGCGCGCACCGTCGGCCTGGGTGATCGGGGCGTCCTCGCGCCCGGCTACCGCGCCGATGTCAACGTCATCGACTTCGATCACCTCGTCGCGCGCCGGCCCGCGATGCGCCACGACCTGCCCGCGGGCGGGAAGCGCCTCGTGCAGCCCGCCGACGGCTACGTCGCGACGCTCGTCGGCGGCGAGGTCACCTACGAACGGGGCGACGCGACCGGACCACTGCCGGGCCGGCTCGTGCGCGGCCCGCAACCCGCGCCCGCCGGCGCGTCATCTCGAGGAGGCACGCGATGAGCACCACCGACGCGACGACGACGAAGCCCGTCGACCCCGCGGCGCTGGTCCCGCTCGAGACGACGTGCGAATGGCGCGGTCCGTCGCTCGGCGACGGCTACGTGTTCCAACTGACGGACGCGCACGTCGAGGAGCTCGACGCCGCGCTGCGTCACGCGGAGTCCGTCGCCGACGACGTGCTCGACATCACCCGCGAGTCGTTCCCGCTGCCGACCCTCGGGCCGGAGCTGCAGCGCATCACCCGCGACCTCATCGACGGCAACGGCGTGGTGTTGATCCGTGGCGTCCCCGTCGAGCGGTACGGCAAGGGGCGCGCGTCGTCGATCTACTGGGGTGTCGGTCTGCATCTCGGCAACCCGTGGCCGCAGAACGCGAAGGGGCACCTGCTGGGCGACGTGACCGACCAGGGGCGCGCGGCGAGCGACCCGACGTCGCGCGGCAACGAGATCGGTGGCATCCCGTTCCCGTTCCACTCCGACGGCTCCGACCTGGTCGGCCTGTTCTGTCTCGACGCGGGCGAGAGCGGCGGTGAGAGCCTGGTCGCCAACGCGGTCGCGATCCACAACGAGCTCGTGCGTGACGCGCCCGAGCTCGTGGCCGAGCTGTACGCCGAGTTCGCCTACGACGCGCGCGGCGAGCAGATGCCGGGAACGCGTCCCTGGTACACGATGCCGATCCTCAGCCGGCGCAAGGATCGCCTGTTCGTGCGCTACATCCGGCCCTACATCGAGTCGGCCCGTCGCCACCCCGACGCGCCGCAACCGTCGGCGGCGGCACGGGAAGCGATGGACCGCGTCGACGCGATGTGCGCAGACCCCGAGTTCCACGCGTCGATGCTCATGCAGCCGGGCGACATGCAGTTCGTGAACAACTACCACGTGCTGCACGCGCGCCGCGGCTACACCGACGACCGCGCCAACGGGCACATCCGTCACCTGAAGCGCCTATGGCTCGAGACCGAGATCCTCACCGACGACGACAAGCCCGAGCGGTTCCGCCTCGGCCTGCGCGACAACTGGTGGGCGAGCAAGGGTCGTACCAAGAGCGAGCTCGACGTCTGACCTGCGCCGACGGCCGGTCCGGGGAGCCCGGGGACGGTCCTGAAACCGGATGGCGGGCTCGAAGCGTGTCGTGCACGTGAACACGGTGACCGACGGACCGACGTCCGGGCCCTGCGCGGCGGAGTGTCGGGTGCCGACGGCACCGCGACGGTGGTGTGCCGTGACGTCACGGACAAGGCGCTCGACGAGACGTTCCAGGTGACGTACTCGGCCACGCCGTGACCGATCGGAGCCCGTCACCGGCGGGGTGGGTGGTGCAACGACGCACCGTCCGCCCCCGTTCCTACGCGCTCTCCGCGAGGGGAGCGGGCGACGGCTCCTCTTGCGGTGTGGTCGCGGCATCTTCGGGCGCGCGATCCCTGACCCGCAGCCACTCACCGAGCTGAGTCGCGACGGGCTTCAGATCGGGGTCGCGCTTCCATCGGGCGTCGAGCGTCGCGTCCTTGCGGATCGCCCGGCGCAGGTGTTCACCCGCGCGGGTGATGGCGGCGTCGGTATCAGAGCTGCGCAGCCGCGCGTCGCGCGCCCAGATGCACGCGAGCGCGTACTCGATGTACGCGGGCCACGTTCCCTTGGAGTAGCGGGCGATGATCTCGACCGCAACGCGCTGCTCCTCGGATCGTGCGAACGCGGGCGCGAGGTCGACGGGCAGTCCTGGGAGCGCGGCGACGCCCCCGGAGCCGGACGCCAGCGCCGTGTACTTCGTGTGCAGGTCGAGCGCGCCGGCATAGACCAGGTCGACGTGGGTGGAGATGTCACGCAGGAACTCCAAGAGCGGGTCGTCACGCAATGGCCGCTTCCGCGACTCGTCGATCGCGTGCTCGATCCGCTTGCGGAGCTCGGCCACCTCGCGCTCGACGCGTTCCAGCTCGTCCCGCGTCTTCTCCGCTGTGACGGTCGTATCGGAAAGGTTCGCCGAGAGCCGGTTCATCTCGATCACCGCGAGGCTGTAGCGCGCGCGGTACCAGAGGGCGCGGTGCCGGGCCCGCTTCCCGGTCGCGTAGTCGAGCGGGCCGCCCTCGAGCCGCACGATGCTGGGCATGTTGCCGAGGACGTGGGTGCGAAGGCGGTCCTCGGCCGGGCCCCAATCCTCGGGCTCCGAGCTCACCGACTCGCAGTACGCGAGGTTCAGGTGCGCCTCGCGGAACCGGTCGTCGCGCTCGACCGCCTGCTCGAGGCTGACGCGGGCGAGCTCGGGCTGACCGAGGTCCTGCAACCCGGCGAGGAACAGTCCGTACGCGGTCGGGTCGGCGGTGCCGACCTCGTGCTGCAGACGGTTGGACGACGTCTGCACGGCACGCGTCGCGAACATGCCCCACGCGGTCACGAGCGGAACCAGCTGTTGCCACGTGTCGGCCGCCAGCGTCGTGCCCTGGGGCAGAGGCCACGTCCACCCGCGCGGCTTGCGGTGGATCGTCTGATGCGAAGAGGGGATGCCGCGCACGCCCGCGCCGCTGGCCTCCGTCAAGGACACGTGGCAGCAGACGCCGTTCGCACCGGCGGGGAGCAGCGTCACCTGCAGGGTGACGATGTTCTGGCGCGACAACCAGCGCCAGAGCTCGACGAGGAACTGCGCCTGCACCGGGGTCTGGCCGAAGTCGGGGAGATCGACACCGGCATCCGTCCCGACGACGAAGCGCGGATCGTCGCGCACCATCGGGCTCTGCTGGTCGCCGATCTCCTGACGAAGGCGGGCTGAGAATGTGGCGCTGAGGTCGGGCTCGAGGCCTGTCGCGTTCGTCGTCGCGACGGCGAGACGCAGACGCGGCCACAGCGCGCGCACGAATGGGCGGGCGGACGCGCGCCGCATCGAGGGCTGCATCTTGAGGCGGGTCCAGAGGATGATCGCGACGAGCAGCGCGAGCGCGACCTCGGGCCACCACTTGTCGAGCCACGTGCGCCACCGGTCCAGCCGGCTCCCGTCGAGGATGTCACGAACTTCGCGCGCAGTCGGCTGGCGGCCCGAGTCCTTGATCGCCTCGATCGCGGCGGCGCGCGCCTCCGTGGTCCGGCCCGCCTCGGCGAGCGCCTTCGCGCCTGCGAACGGATCGCTCGGGGCGTTCGAGGATGCGGGGGCGCCGGCGAGACGCATGAGCGCGGCCTGTGCATCGGCGTCCTGCGCGTCCACGTCGAGCGCGGCGCGGTACGCGGCCGCCGCGCCGGCCGGGTCGCCGGCCTGCTCGCGCGTTTGCCCGGTGAAGTACGACTCGCGTGAGCGCGCCTTGTCGGCGAGGGCCCGCCGCGCGTCGGCACCGGTGCCGCAGGCCAGACCCTGCTCCGCGGCCGTGGCGTAGGTCGCGATCGCGGCATCGAGCTGGCGTGCGCCGGCCAGCACCACTGCGGCTTCGCAGGGGTCGAACGATGCCCCCGGTGCGGCGGGCGCCGTGGCCACCACCGCGAGGGCGGCGGCCCCGGCGAGCACGCCGGCGGCGGCGATTCGACGCCTCCACCGGGCGTTCGGGCTGGTGACGCAGGTGGCCTCCATGGCGCCCCCCTGTCGTCGGGATCCACGGACCTGCACCTCGTTTGGTACGCCGGGAGTGTAAAGCTGCAGCAAAGGGAGCTTGACCACGCGCGCTACGTGGCCGCCTGGCGGTCAGATCGACCTCGCATCGCGACCGGTCAGCGGCCGCCGAGACCCAGCCAGCCGGGCAGATCGGCAACCGAGTCGATGACCGCGTCGGGTGTCTCGGGTGCGTCGCGGAGGATCTCGTCGCGGAACTTGCCCGTGCGCACGAGCACCCCGCGGATGCCGAGGGCTTGGGCCGCGAGCACGTCGCTTCCGAGATCGTCGCCGACCATGACCGCGTCGCGGGCGTCGACGCCGACCGCATGCAACGCGGCGTCGAACATGGGCGCGGCCGGCTTGCCCACCGTGATCGCGACGCGACCAGTGGCGCGCTCGAGCGCGGCGACGTAGGCGCCGCCGTCGACGCAGATGCCGCCCGCGGTCCGCCATGTCGCGGTGCCGTGCATCGCGACGAGCTCGGCGCCGCCGATGACCGCGCGCGTCGCACGGTTCACCATCTCCCACGTGAACGAGGGGCCGGCCGAGCCGACCACCACCACATCGGGTCGTGCGTCGTCGTCATCGCCGACGATCCTGATGCCGGCGAGGTCGTCGAGCGGGCCCTCGTTGTACACGAGGCAGCGCGCACCGGGATGGTGCTCGGCGAGGTAGGCGGCCGTCGCGACGCCCGCGGTGAAGAGCTCCGAGTCGTCGAGCGTGAATCCGGCCTCACGCAAGGAGCGCGCCACGTCGGCACGCGTACGCGAGGTCGTGTTGGTCACGAAGAGGACGGGAAGGGCCGCCGCGCGCAGCGCTCCGACCGCGTCGATCGCGCCCGGGATCGGCTTCCACGACACGACGAGCACGCCGTCGACGTCGAGGAGCACCGCCCGTGCGACCATCACCGCCATTGTGCCGGTAGGTGCGCGCGCGGCGCGCTGTTACCGCAACTTCGGCCGGATCGTGAGGATCGCGGGATCGGTGCAGACGGCCCGAGGAGCCACTTCGCCTTGACGCGTGACCCGCCCCGACGGCGTCGACGCGCCGTACCTGCCATCGCGCCGCAGCCTCACAGCGTCCGTCCTCGCATGGATGAACGCGAGCCTTGCGGCTGATGAACGGGCGTGGAACCCTCCGTGGTGGGAGGGTGCGATGAGCCGGCGAACGATGCCTTCGAAGTCAGCGACCCGCGAGGACCGCAGGCTCGAACGGCTGACCGACATCTGCCTCGACCTGCCCGAGGCCATCCGCGAACGCCACGCCACGCACGCCGCGTTCACGGTCCGCGACCGGAAGTTCTCCTACTACCTCGACGATCACCACGGCGACGGCATCGTCGCGCTGTGTGCACGCGCGGCTCCCGGCGTGAACGACGCGCTGATCGCGTCGGACGCGGACCGCTTCTACAAGCCGGCCTACATCGGGCCGCGCGGCTGGGTCGCGTTGCGCCTCGACGTCGGTCGGGTCGACTGGGACGAGGTCGCCGAGCTCGTGATCGACAGCTACCGGCTGGTCGCCCCCAAGCGGCTCGTGGCCGCGCTCGACCACGGTCCCGAGGCCGACGGGCGCTCGAGCACGCGGCGTCGAGGTGCGGAGTAGCGACTTACCGGGCGGACATCGCAGTGCCGAGCGGCGAGACCACGTGCCAGTTCGGGATGCTCACGCCGTTCGTGTCACCGGGGTTGTTGTCGCCCGCGTAGTTGTAGAGCAGGTGGCCGTTGTAGGTCACCTGACCGCCGGCCGCGGTGCCCACCTTCGACGCGTCGAGGCCTGGGGCGACGGTCGGGGTGCCGTTCGCGGTCAGCTTGGGCCAGATCGTCGCGCAGCCACCGGTGCACGCGCTCGTGGTCCCCTGATCCTTGTCGAACACGTAGAGGCTGTGCCCGTTCGGGCTGACGAGGATGAGACCACCACCGCCGGACAGCTTCACGAACGAGATCGTCGTGTCGAAGTGGGGACCCGGCGGGGGTGCGGACGCGAACGCGTTGGCGCTGCTCGCCGTCGTCGCGGACGTCGCCGCGGTGCTCGTGGTCGTCGTGCTCGCGCTCGACTTCGACGACTTCCCGGACGAGCTCGAACCGCACGCACCCAGCATCACGGCCAGCGCGATGGCGCCGGCGGCTGCGGTGGCACGAGGTGCGGTGAAGGCGTTCGACATGGGGACCCCCCTGATGGCTGCAACTCGGGGTACGGTCGAGAGGGCGCTTCGGATTGGTACGGACGGAGCGGAGCTCCGCCGGGCGGAGCCCTCCGATGCGGGAGCGGAGGGAGCCGTGCGATTGCCTGGGCAGCGGGAGCCAAGGGCTTGGACCTGGCCGCCGGCAGGTGTCCCTGGTAGACCGCTCGACCGTGACGTACTCGATCGTGGCCCGCGACGCCGCGACCGGCGAGCTCGGCGTCGCGGTGCAGACGTGCATGTTCGCCGTGGGCGCGATCGTGCCATGGGCCCGAGCCGGAGTGGGCGCGGTCGCCACCCAGGCCACGGGTGAGCCTGCCTACGGCTGGCGTTGCCTCGACGCGCTCGAGCGCGGCCTCGACGCCGCGCACGCGCTCGACGACGCCCGCGCCGCGGATCCCGGCGCCGTGATGCGTCAGGTCGGTGTGGTCGACGCGGCCGGGAACGCGAGCGCGTTCACGGGCGACTTCTGCATCGACCACGCGGGTCACCAGACCGGTCCCGGCTATGCCGTGCAGGCCAACATGATGGCCAGTCCCGACGTGTGGCCCGCGATGGCGGACGCGTTCGAGTCGTCGCGCGGCTCACTGGCTGAGCGTCTGCTCGCGGCGTTGCGCGCGGCGGAGTCGGCCGGGGGCGACGCGCGCGGCTGCATGTCGGCCGCCATGCTGGTGGTCGACGGGACACGGCGTGAGCACCCCCGTGAAGGCCTCGTCGTGGACGTGCGGGTCGACCAGCATGACGCGCCGTTGGACGAGCTCGCACGGTTGTTGATCGCGAGGGACGCGTACGCGGGCCACTCGACCGCGGTCGACGCGCTGTTCGCAGGCGATCCGCAACGCGCGCTGGAGCTGTGCGACGCCGCGCTCGCGCTCCTCCCGGGCGACGAGAACCTCCGCTTCGTGCGCGTCGGCGCGCTCGCGTTCCTCGGCCGCTTCGACGAGGCGCGCGCCGAGACGCGCGGGTTGGTCGCCGGTCGCGCTTCCTGGGAGACCATTCTGCGCAGCTTCGCCACGAAGGGGCTCCTCGCGCTCCCGCCCGAGGTCGACCTGGAGACCATGCTGCGCTGAGCCGGTGACAGAACGCGCCGAAGAAGGGACTAGGCGCGCGAGTGCTTCGGTGCGATCCTCGTCCTCGCGACACGAGTGCGAACGGAGCGGAGCTCCGCCGGGCTGTAGCCCTCCGAGCGGGAACGGAGGGAGCCAGAGAGAGGTGCAGCGGTGGGCGATGCGGACCTCGTGCTCGAAGGCGGCGGCGTCAAGGGGATCGGTCTCGTCGGGGCCGTCTCGGTCCTCGAGGAGCGCGGCTACGTGTTCCACCGCGTCGCGGGGACGTCGGCCGGCGCGATCGTCGGCTCGCTCCTCGCCGCCGGCCTCCAATCCGGCGAGTTGCGCAAGATCATGGCCGACGTCGACTACACGAAGTTCCGTGACGGCGACTTCCTCGACGACCACCTCGGCATCATCGGGCAGGGCATCCACGTGCTGTTCGAGAGCGGCGCGTACAAGGGCGACTACCTGCGCGAGTGGCTGGGCGCGCTGCTTGCCGATCGCGAGGTCCACACGTTCGCAGATCTCCACGTCGACGACCCCGGCTCGTCGTTGCCGCCCAACCGTCGGTACCGGCTCGTCGTGAACGCGTCCGACGTCTCGCAGGGATGTCTGCGGCGGTTCCCGTGGGACTACGACCAGTACAAGTGCGTCGCGGACGAGGTCGCGGTCGTCGACGCGGTACGCGCGTCGATGTCGATCCCGTTCTTCTACCGGCCCGTGAAGCTCGAGCACCACGACAGCGGCGAGAAGAGCTGGCTCGTCGACGGCGGGATGCTGTCGAACTTCCCGGTCGACGTGTTCGACCGCACCGACGGCAAGCCACCACGCTGGCCCACGTTCGGCATCAAGCTGTCGGCCAAGCCGCGGACCGACGAGCCGATGGTCAACGACGTGCACGACGTGCTGGACCTCACCCGGGCCATGATCGGCACGATGACGAGCTTCTTCGATCGCATGCACCTCGACGATCCGCAGGTGCTCGCCCGCACGATCTTCGTGGACACGATGAGCGTGAAGGCCACCGACTTCGACATCGACGCCAAGACCCAGGAGCAGCTGTACCAGAACGGCCGCGCGGCCGCGGAGCGCTTCCTCGACGGTGGCGACGGCCACCCGGCGTGGAACTTCGGGGAGTACGTGGCCCGGTTCCGTTCGTAGGGCGCGGACGGCGTTCGCTCCGATCCGGCCCGGGTCGCGTACGCTCGCCCCGTGGCGCGGTCGGGGTCGGGCGGAGGCGAATCGCGCAAGTCGCGCGGGAGGGAAGCGGAGCTCCGCCGGGCGCAGCCCTCTGGAGCGGGAGCGGGAGCGACCCGGAAACGCGGTCCCACGTCGACGTCGAACTTCGGCGTCGGGCGGCGCGAGGGTCACGACGCGAGCGGGTTCTACGAGCGGTTCGAGCCGCCGGAGCTGAGTGGCGACGACACGGTGGCGGAGCCGCTCGAGATCGCGGACCCGTTCCAGGTCGGCGACGCGCGCCACATGGACGCGCTGCCCGACGGTTCGGTCGCGCTGGTCGTGACGTCACCGCCCTACTTCGCGGGCAAACAGTACGAGGAGGAGCTCGAGGCCGAGGGCGTCCCCAGCTCGTACCGCGAGTATCTGCAGCTGCTCCGCGACGTGTTCGCGGAGTGCAAGCGCGTGCTCGAGCCCGGTGGTCGCATCGCGGTCAACGTCGCCAACCTCGGTCGCAAGCCGTACCGCAGCCTCTCGGCCGACGTGATCGCGATCCTCCAGGACGACCTGCGGCTGCTGCTGCGCGGCGAGGTGATCTGGCGAAAGGGGGAGGGCGCCGCAGGGAACTGCGCGTGGGGTTCGTTCCGCAGTCCCGCCAACCCGGTGCTGCGCGACGTGACGGAGCGCGTGATCGTCGCGAGCAAGGGCCGCTTCGACCGGGCCCGGTCGGCGCGCCAGCGTGAGCGCGACGGGCTGCCGAACGAGGTCAGCCTCGACGCCGACGAGTTCATGGCCGCGACGCTCGACGTGTGGGACATCGCGCCCGAGAGCGCGCGCCGCGTGCACCACCCGGCGCCGTTCCCGGTCGAGCTGCCCCAACGCCTCATCCACCTCTACACGTACCGGGGCGACCTCGTGCTCGACCCGTTCATGGGCTCGGGCTCGACGCTCGTCGCCGCAGCGACGCTGGGCCGTCGCTACGTCGGCTACGACCTCGACCCCGAGTACGCCCTCATCGCCCGCTCGCGCGTCGAGAAGGAGGCCGGCGCGCCGTTCGTCGCGACACCGGCCGCGCCGTCGGCCGCTGCGGTCGCGGAGGACCTGCTCCAACAGTCGGGCTTCACGGTCACGGGGCACGGCAAGCGCGTGCGCGGTACGGGCGTGATCGCCAGCATCGTCGCGGAGGACGCGCGCGGCGCGCCGTGGTACTTCGACGTGAGTGGCGCATTCACCGTGAACCGGGGCGGACTGTTCCGCACCGACGCGGTGTGGCGCGCGATCGGGCGCGGCCACGTGCTCGCGGCGAAGGGCGTCGGCCCGTTCGTGCTGCTCTCGACCTCGCTCCCGCGGCGTGGGAGCGAGCCCGACCGCGCGTTGCGCGCGGGCGGAGATGCGTTCTTCGACGCGTTCGAGCTCCGTACCGACGCCGACGTCGAGCGGCTGCGCGTTTACGCCAAGGGTGGGCACACGACCGCGCCCGAGCCCGGATTCTGGTCGCCCGCCGAGCTCGCGCGCCGTCGCGCGCGATAGACGCCAGGCCGTGGCCGACCTCCGAACGACGATCACCGAGGTCGTCACCGGGCTCGGGATGACCGGCGCCGACGACGTCGACTCGGGTCTCGCGAGCCGGCCCGAGCCGCTCGTCGACGTGAGCACGCGCGTGTGGAACCAGCTCACCGACGCGTGGAGTCATCCCACGAACCGTCAGGCCTTCGTCGCCGCATGGACGAACGGGCGCCGGTTCCTCGACGCGCGCGACGGGCTGCGCGGCCGCGTCCCGCTGCTCATCGAGTGGAAGGGCTCGCACCGGCAACCCGGGGACGAGGTCGTGCCGGCCGACCTGCGCGTCGACCACGTATACCTCGTGAGCTGCAAGTACCTGTCGCAGATCGTGATCAACGCGTCGCCAGCGCACCTCTTCGAGCGGTTGCTCGCGGGCGGGCACGGCGCGCGCGGCGGCGACTGGTACCAGCTCGTCGCGCGCGAGGAGCACGACGCGCTGTACGCGTCGGTGCGCAAGGAGATCGAGCTCGACGACATGCCCGACCGGGTCACCGAGCTCACCGCTGCGGATCGCCGCATCGTGCGCGACGCGCTGCGCGGGCGCGCATGGCCGACACGCCAGCTCGAGGCCCAGTACGCGGAGCTCACCGACGCGGTCGCGTGCGAGTCGGCCCGCGTGTGGCGCGCCGCGATGGAGCGCGACCGCGATCGCGAGCGGATGCTGTGGCGCCTGCTGCGCATCGGGAGCGCGCCGTACTTCGTGCTCGGAAGCTCGGCCGCGGGTTCGTTGCGGTTGCGCATCGCGACGCCCTGGGACTGGCGTCAGGAGTTCGAGCTGCGCGCGTTCGACGTCGAAGCCCGCCCCGGCGGTCAGCCCATGGTCGGTTGGCGCGCGGTCGTGCGGCGCCGGTCGGGACGCGAGGAGCTCCCGGTCGAGGGCCGGGTCGAGATCCGCTGGAGCCACGGGCGCTTCGGCGGCGCGCCCGAGGCCAAGGTGTACCTCCACACCCCCCACACGCAGGTCCCCGGCTACTTCCCCCTGGTCTGATGCGTGTCGGCCGGTTGGGACGATTTCCGAGTCACGGAGCAGGAATTCGTCCCAACTGAGCGGGTGCCGTGTCAGCCGGTCGTCGGGGTGAAGGTGGCGGTGAGGGTCGTGTCGCCGGGGACCGTCACCTGGTGCGACTGCGCGCCACCGTCGGACCAGCTCTGGAACGTGTACGGCTGACCGCCGAGCGTCTGGTCGGGCGCGGTGACCGACTGGGTCGACCCGTTGATGACCGTCAACGAGAACGGCGTGAGCTGCGCGACGCTCCCCACACCGATGCTCGCACCGGTCGGGCTCGACGCGAGCGACAGCGTTGCCGTCTTCGGGTACAGCTCGACGAGCTTCGTGTCGGTGAGCCCGCCGCTGTCCTTCACCGTGAGCCACAGCTCCAGGTGCGATGGGAACTCGTGGTCGGGCGCGACGAACGATCCGCTCTTGACGCCCGTCCACGTCTGCACCGGGTGGGTGTGGCACGTGCTCACCGTCGGGCAGTGACGGATGTCGAGCGACCACGTGAACGCCGACGCGGGCAACGTGCCGTCCTGGGTGTCGGTGCCCGTGCCCGAGAAGCTCACGACGTCGTTGACCTTCCACGTCAACGACGACAGTGGCGTCGTGATCGTCGCCGAGGGTGGTGTGTTGCCCGCGGAGACGACCACGGTCGCGGTCGTGGTCGCGCCGAGCGGATCACTCACGCGCACACCGACGGTGCGCGGTCCGGCGGTCGTGTACGTGTACGTCGCGGTCGGACCCGCGGCGTCGCCGTAGGTGCCGTTGCCGTCGAGGTCCCACGAGTACGTGAGCGGGTCGGCGTCGGGGTCGCTCGATCCGGACGCGTCGAAGTGGACCGTGAGCGGGAGCAGTCCGCTCGTCGTGCTCGCGCTCAGCACCGGTACCGGCGGGCGGTCGTTCGGGTAGTACCGGATGCGCCGGACGGTGCCGCCCAGCAGGTCGACGTAGTAGAGGTCGCCGCCGGGACCCGTCTGCAGATCGACGGGGCTGTACGCGCCCGCGGTGCCCGCCGCGAACGCTTCGATGTGCGTCGGGTCGGGCAGGCCGTTGCTGCCCGGCAACATGGCCCAGATGCAGCGGCGCGTGTAGTCGGCGAAGAACAACGCGCCGTCGTACTTCGACGGGTAGTTGCCCGCGACGCCGGGGTACCGGCCGCCGTTGTAGAACACGCCGCCGCTGACCGACGACCCGCCGGTCGGGCATCCGTCGCCCGGGACCACGCTCGCCGTGTGCTTGTACGTGTAGTACGGCGGCGTCCCGACGCCGAAGAAGTACATGATGCTGCACACGTCGAGACCCAGCGCCTGGTACCCGGGCTGCGGGCCCGCACCCTCGTAGCACGGCCAGCCGAAGTCGGTCACCGTGTGGACCGGGTCCGGCGCGCGGTTGATCTCCTCCCACGTGTTCCACCCGACGTCGCCGATCCACAGCTCGTTGGTGCCTGGCCGGATCGTGAAGCGGTACGGGTTCCGCAGCCCGTACGCGACGATGCGGCGCACGTTCGGGTCGGTGCTCGACGCGCGCGGGTTGTCGGGCATCGCGGCACCGGTGTTCGGGTCGACCCGGATCACCGTGCCGTCGAGGCCGGTCGGATCACCGGTCGGGTCGCCCGCGGTGAGCGCGTCCTGCGCTCGCAGCGCCCCGCCCTGCGCGCTCGGAGGTGTCTGGGTGCCGCCGACTCCCGCGGGCGGGTCACCGCACGGGTTGAGCGGTGACCCCGCCTGGCCGTAGTCGGTGTAGAGCCAGCTCGCGCCGTCACCGCCGCTCGCGTAGAGCGCGCCGTCGCTGCCGAAGTGCAGGTCGCCGATGGAGTGTGACGGGAACTGCTGGCACCAGTCGTCGATCAGCACCTGCGGGCTGCCGGTCATCTTGTCGCCCGACGCGGTGAGCCGCGCGAGGCGCCCTGTGACCACGCATCCCGCGTCGGTGGCGCCGGGCGGCGTCGGGCAGTTGTCGTTCCAGTGGGGTGAGGTGCCGCCGGGAAGCGCGTCGCGCGCGTACAGCACGTACACGTAGGGCCGCGTGGGGAAGGCCGGGTCGAGCGCGAGGCCCAGCAGCCCGCGGTCCCACGCGTCGAAGACGTCGGTGCGCAGGTCCGCGAACACCTTCGGCACCGTGTCGGTGAGACTGTCGAAGACGATGATGATCCCGCTCTTCTCCGCGATGAACACGCGACCGTCGGGCGAGAAGCGGACGGCGGTCGGCTGGTCCAGCCCGTTGAACACCGTCGACTGCTGGAACCCGGCCGGGAGCGCGGTCTGCGAATTGTCGACGCCGAACTGCACGTCGTTCTCGACCGACGTCGAGGTTCCCTGCGCGACGACGTACAGCGTGTGCGGTCCGTCCTTGAGCGTCGTCGTATCGAGCGCGAACTGGAAGCTCGCGCTGCTCGCCGTCGTCAGCGGCGTCACCGTCGGCGAGTCGAGTCGGACGGTCACCGTCGTGACCGTGAAGTTCGCGACCGAGATGCCCACGTTCGTGCTGCCCCGCGCGGGTGTCTTGTCGAACGTGACGTCGATGTGCGGCGTCGGACCGCCCGGCGGCGGCACGCACGCGCTGAGCGCGGCCCCGAGCACGAACGTGGCGACCGCGAGCACGAGGACGCGCACGGGCCGCGGCCGTGCGAACGCGCGTCGAACCGGTTGCCGCACCCCCATCGAGCCCGCGCCCCTCCGTCGCTTCCGTGCCGAGCCGGAGCGTATCGGAGCCGGTTCGTGCGCGCGCTCCGTCGGCGGGGCGGTCCCGAGCGCGGTCGTGTCCCGGTGCCCGGCCCCTGGGGGTGGGGGTAGAGCGAAGCGCAGGTGAGAGGGAGACTGTGCCCATGTCGGACGTGACGTCGTCGGTCCCGACCGCTTCCGCCCCGGACGCGCCCGGCGCCGCGGGGACGATCGTGGAGCTGTTCCGCCGGCGGGTGGTGCAGTACAGCGATCGGGTCGCCCTCCGGCGCAACGTCGACGGCCGGTGGGAGCCCTTCACCTGGCGCGAGTACGGCGAGGCGGTCGCCGCGGCAACCGCCGGTCTCGTGCAGCTCGGCGTCGAGCCCGGTGATCGCGTCGGGCTGCTGTCGATGAACCGGCTGGACTGGCACGTCGCCGACCTCGGCATCCTCGCCGCGGCCGCGGTGACCGTTCCGGTCTATCCGACCAGCGCGGCGGAGCAGGTCGCGTACATCCTTCGCGACGCCGGCGCGCGGGTGTGCTTCGTCGAGGACCGTGACCAGCTCGCGAAGGTGCTCGAGCACCGCGACGAGCTCGCCGCGCTCGAGCACGTCGTCGTGTTCGACACCACCGACGTCGACGTCGACCGGGTCGCGGATCCGGACGCGTTCTGTACCAGCATCGATGCGTTACGTGCGCTCGGTGAGCAGCGCCTCGTCCGCGAACCCGAGCTGCCCGACGCACGTGCCGACGCGGTCGCGCACGACGCGCTCGCGACGCTCGTCTACACGAGCGGGACGACGGGACCGCCGCGCGGCGCCATGATCACGCACGCCAACGTGATGGGCACCGTCGACGTGATCACCAAGGTCGTCACGATCGGGCCCGACGACCGGTTCCTCTCGTTCCTGCCGCTGAGCCACATCGCCGAGCGGACGGTGAGCCACTTCGGCCAGATCGTCTCCGGTGGCGAGACCTGGTTCGCACGCAGCCTGGCGACCCTGGCCGAGGACCTCCCGCAGTGCCGGCCCACCATCTTCTTCGCGGTGCCCAGGGTCTGGGAGAAGCTACGCGAGGCGATCCTGGCCCGGGTGAAGGGTGAGCGCGGGCTGGCCCACGCGCTGGGGACCCGCTATCTGGAGCTCGGTCCGGAGGCGGTGGCCGAGGCGCAGGGCCGGGCGCGCATGGGAGTGATGGACAAGGTCCTCTACGACGTGCTCGACCGCGTCGTCGGGGCCAGGATCCGCTCGGGGACGGGGCTGGACCGGGCGCGCGTGCTCGTGTCGGGCGCGGCGCCGATCCACGTCGAGCTGCTCGAGTGGCTCCACGGCGTCGGCCTGCGCGTGGGCGAGGTGTACGGCCAGACCGAGGACTGCGGACCCACGACCCTCAACCCGCCCGACGCGATCCGCATCGGCACCGTCGGGCCGCCGCTGCCCGGCGTCGACGTCCGCATCGCCGACGACGGAGAGATCCTGGTCAAGGGGCCCAACGTCTGTCAGGGTTACTTCAACGACGACGCCGCGACCCGCGAGCTCATCGACGCGGACGGCTGGATGCATTCGGGGGACGTGGGGCACTTCGACGACGCGGGCTACCTCGTCGTCACCGATCGGAAGAAGGACCTCATCATCACCGCGCAGGGCAAGAACATCGCGCCGCGTGAGATCGAGACCCGGCTCCGGTACGAGCCGCTCGTCTCGCAGGTCGTCGTGATCGGAGAGGGACGCCCGTACCTCACCGCGCTGATCACGCTCGACCCCGACCAGCTCGTGCCGTGGGCGCGCACGCGAGGCAAGCCGCTCGAGCCCGAAGCGTTGGTGTGGGACCCGGACCTGCGGGCCGCGATCGACAAGGCGGTCGCGCACGTCAACGGTGAGCTGTCGCGTCCCGAGAACATCCGCAAGTGGCGCATCCTCCCGCACGACTTCACGGTCGCGTCGGGTGAGCTCACGCCGACGCTCAAGGTGAAGCGCAACGTCGTGTCGGAGCGGTACGCCGACGTCATCGGTGAGCTCTACGCGGAGCCACGGTGAGACGCGTCTGGGACTGGCTGACCGACCTGCTGCGCCGGCGCCACAACCTGGTGCTGGTCGTCGCGGTGCTCATCACGTTGGTGCTCGCCGTCGGCGGCACACTGCTGAAGTTCGAGACGAGCCAGGACGCGCTCATCGGCAGCGGTTCGCAGGTCGCGAAGGACAACCACCGATACCAGAGCACCTTCGGCGGCGAGCCCATGCTCACCGTCTACCAGGGCAAGCACGTCGAGGACCTGTTCACGCCGACGAACATCGCGCGCTTGGAGGCGCTCGAGAGCGACCTGCACAAGAGCGGTCTCTACCGCTACGTGCTCAGCCCGCTCACGGCGATGAAGTTCGCGCAGGCCGAGGTCGGTGTGGCCCCGCAGATGTTCGCATCCGCGGCCAAGAACGATCCCGCGAACGCGGCCAAGTACAACGCGATCCAGGCCGGCGAGCTCGCTCGGCTGTCGCAGGTGAAGGGCCCGCTGACCCTCACGAATCCCGACTACGTCCGCTTCCTGCTCTACGACGCGAACGGCAACATCCGCGCCGCGCTCAAGACCAACTTCATCGACAAGCAGCACGCGTTGATGATCACGCGTCTGCACGGCAACGACGAGATCGGCCAAATGGGCAAGGCGGCCGACACGGTGAAGCGTCTCGTCGCCAAGCACAAGCTCGAGGGGTTCACCTCCATCTCGACCGGTCCGGCCGTCCTGCTCCAGGACATCAACGACTACCTGCAGCACGGCATCGTGACCCTCGGCGGGCTCGCGGTGCTGGTGATGATCATCGTGTTGTTCGTGGTCTTCCGCGTGCGGTCGCGACTCCTCTCGCTCGGATGCGTCGCGATCTCGGCGCTGTGCACGTTCGGGATCATGGGCTACATCGGGTTGCCACTGAACCTGGTGACGATCTCGGGCCTCCCGATCCTCATCGGCATGGGCGTCGACTTCGCGATCCAGATGCACAGCCGGTTCGAGGAGGAGATCGAGTACGACCACGATCCGAACGCGGCCGTGGGTCGGGTGATGGTCGACCTCGCCCCCGCGCTCGCGATCGCGATGATCGCCGCGGTCCTCGGCTTCCTCGCGATGCAGGTCTCGAAGGTGCCGATGATCCGCCAGTTCGGCGCCATGCTCGATCTCGGAGTCGCGGTCATCTTCCTCGTCGTGCTCTTCGTCCCGCTCGCGTACCTGCTGCGACGCGAGCACCGCCGGCCGACCCAGCCGAGCGAGGCGCCCCGGGGACAGATGCTCGAGCGCGTCGTCCGTTCTCTCGCGGTCGCGGCCCGCAAGCTGGTCGTCCCGATGATCCTCGTCGGGATCGTGGTGGTGATCGCCGGCTTCGCGGTCGAGGGCAAGTTCACGATCCAGACCGATCCCGAGAAGTGGATCCCCCCGAACGGCTCCACCGAGCAGAGCCTGAAGCAGTTGCGCGCGCAGGCCGGGTTCTCGACCGAGCTCGACTTCCTGGTCGAGGCGAACAACGTCATGGCGACACCCGTCGCCTCGTGGATGGACGGCTACGCGCAGCAACAGCTGAAGAAGCACCCGAAGCAGATCGTCGAGTACGCGAGCCTCGGCGGGGTCATCAGCACGGTGACACAGGGCGCGCCGAACGAGGAGCAGATGCGCCTGCTCTACGGCGTGGCGCCACCCGACGTCCAGACCGCGTTCATCAGCAAGGACTTCACGAAGGCCAACCTGATCTTCCCGATCGCGAACATCTCGCTGTCGGAGCGGGGCAAGCTGCTCGACCAGATGAAGGCCGACCTGAACCCGCCGCAGGGTGTGAAGGCCACGCCCTCGGGTCTCGTCGTCGTCGGCATCGCGCTCGTCGACGCGCTGCAGGCCAACCGCGACACGATGACCCTGCTCGCACTCGGGCTCGTCGCGGTCTGGCTGCTGCTCTTCTACCGCAAGATCGTCGAGACGTTGCTCACGTTGGTGCCGGTCCTCATCGCGGTCGGCCTGTCGTCACTGGTCGTGTACGCGACCGGTCTCGAGCTGAGCCCCCTCACGGCGGTCGCCGGGCCACTGGTCATCGCGGTGGGCACCGAGTTCGCGGTGCTGATCCTGACCCGCTACGTGGAGGAGCGCGAGCGCGGCCGGTCGCGTGAGGACGCGATCGACGTCGGCACCGTGCGCATCGGACGCGCGTTCGTCGCGTCCGGGCTCACGCTCGTCGGCGGCTTCGCGGTGATCGCGCTCTCCGAGTTCCCGCTACTGCGCGACTTCGGCATCATCGTCGCGTTGAACACGCTGGTCGCGCTGCTCGTCGCGCTCATCGTGCTGCCGCCGCTGCTGGTGTGGGCCGACCGCCACCCGCGCATCGGCGGGTTCTCGCCCGGGTTCAAGCCCGGCACCACGCACGAGGAGTCGATCGAGGAGCGCGACATGTCGGGCCTCCCCGGCAACTGACCCCCACCGAAGATGCGGCACTGACCGTCGGATTCCGACGGTCAGTGCCGCATCTTGGCGGTGGTGCCGCATCCGCAGGCGGTCGTACTGGGTCGACGGAGTCGGCTCCCGTGGCATCCCAGACGTCCACGTCCCGGAGCTTGCCGCGCTCAGCCCGCCTTCGTGAAGCGCGGGATCGCGACGCCGGCGTCGACGTCGTCCCACACCACGCGGACGGCCATGCCGATCTCCACCGCGTCGGGATCCATGTCGACGAGGTTGGCGACGAGACGCACGCCGCCCGCGTCGGGGAGCTCGACCACCGCGACGACGTACGGCAGCGCGTCGCGCATGACCGGCACGACCGCGTGACGGATCACGGTGTAGCTGTAGACGACGCCGGCGCCGCGCTGCTCGACCCACTCGATGCCCTGGGCCTGGCACGCGTAGCAGAACGGGCTCGGCGGCATCCGGTACGTGCCGCAGCTCGTGCAACGGGGCACCACGAGACGATGCTCCGCCGCCGCGACCCAGAACGGCTCGGTCCACGAGTCCGGCGTGAGCGCGGCGATCTCGACGGGCGGCGCACCCGACGGCCGGGTCATGTGCCCCTCCGCAACAGCAGCGAGCTGACAGGGATCGACGCGGGGCCGCCCGTGACGAGCGCGACCTGCGCGTCGCGCACCTGGTTCACCGCGGTCCCGCGCAGCTGCTCGACCGCCTCCTTCACGTGCGTCATCCCGATGATGTACGCCTCCGAGAGGTTGCCGCCGTGGGTGTTGACCGGCAGCGAGCCGGTCGGGAAGCGGATGTTGCCGTCCTCCACGAAGCGGCCGCTCTCGCCGATCGGACAGAACCCGTAGTCCTCGAGCTGCATGAGCACCATCGGGGTGAAGTGGTCGTAGAGCTCGGCGACGTCCACCTCGCCGGGACCGATACCCGCCATCCCGTAGAGCTGCTTCGCCACCGGTCGGTGGCCCGACGACGCGAAGTACTCGTCGTCCATGTTCATCCACGTGATCGCCTGCCCCCAGCGGCCGTTCCCACCGTTCGCCGTCGCTAATACCGACACCGGCGGCTGGCGCAGGTCGCGCGCCCGCTCGACCGACGTCGTCACCACCGCGACCGCGCCGTCGCACTCGAGGCAGTAGTCGTAGAGGCACAGCGGGTCGGAGATCATCCGCGCGTCGAAGTAGTCGTCGAGCGTCAGCGGCGAACGCATCAGCGCCGTGTCACGGGGGATCGCGTTGTTGCGCGTCGAGATCGCGACCTCGGCGAAGTGCTCGCGCCGGGTGCCGTAGAGGTGCATGTGGCGCCGGGCGAGGATGGAGAACATCTGACCGGGACCGAGCAGCCCCGACGGCCGGACGAAGTCGCCCTCCGGTGACGGCGGAGCCGAGTACTGCCCGCCACCACCCGCGCTGCCCGCGAACGACGCGCCGAAGCGACGCAGCCCGGCCTGCTGCAGCGTCATGTAGCTCACGACGACATCGGCCATGCCGGCAGCGATCGCGGTCGCTGCGAGCCCGACCGAGCCGGCAGCTCCGCCACCGCCGCCGGTGAGCATGGCGCTGAAGCGCACCTCGGGGATGCCGAGCGTCTGCGCGACGAGCGCGGGGTCGAGCCCGAAGCTGTAGAGCGCGAAGCCGTCGACGTCGCGCACGCTCAGACCCGCATCGTCGAGCGCGCCCAGGATCGCGGTGCCGACAAGCTCGAGGTTCGTCTGCGGCAGCGATTGACCGCGCTTGAAGTACTGCGACGACCCCACCCCCACCACTGCAGCGTTCACCCGCTCACTCCCTCGCTGCAGGGCTCCGGTGCTCCGCTGCCGCCGCCCGCTTCGTTCGTTCGCTGGCGAGCGACCTCCGCTCCTTCGTCGCTACGGTCGCCGCGCGCGGGGTTCGCGGTCATGGTTTGAGGCTCCTGAGGATCGTGGCCATGTGGAGGCGGAGCTGGCGGTCGAGGGGGACGCGCAGCGAGCCGCGCGCGTGCATCTGCAGCGTGCCGACGATTCCCGCCATCACCAGGCTCACGACGTCGTCGACCGTCGCGCCCTCCGGGAGCGCGAGCTCGCCCGACGCGACGCCGTCACGCACGGGCTCGCGCACGAGCCGCACGAACGTGGCGCGCAGCCGGCCGTAGAGCCGCTCGAACCCGTTCACCTTCCGCAGCTCGACGTTGACCACGAGGCTGAAGTCGCGCCGCCAACCGCTCTCCCGGTCGCTCGCGACCAACCACTCGACGACGGCCCACAACCGGTCGCGCGCGCTGGCGTCGCTCTCCAACAGCGCGTCCTGCTGCGCGAACACCCGTGACGCGTAGTGCTCGACCGCCGACTTGACCAGGTCCTCCTTGGAGGAGAAGTGGTGGTAGATCGAGCCCGTCGTCACCCCGACCTCGGCCGCGACCTCGCGCACCCCGACCGACGCGTAGCCCCGCTCCGCGAGCAGGCGCATCGTGACCGCGAGAAGCTCGTCGCGAGACGCCATAACGCTCGTTATGCTAGCCGCATGGACCTCGACCTGCCGCCGGAGAGCATCCAGCGGGAGAAGTCGGTGGGCATGTGGTTCGACGGCCCGACGCTGCGCGTGCGCGCCCACCTCCGCGACCGCTATCTCGGTCCGGACCGGGCCGAGACCGTGCTCCACGAGTACCGCCTGGACCTCGCCGTCGACCGGGAGACGATGACGGTCACCGACGCGTGCATCGATCCCGTGCACCTGCCCTACGCGGAGTGCTTCGCCGCGCCCGACAACGTGGATCGCCTCGTCGGGCTCGCGCTGCGTCCCGGCTTCACGGCCGACGCGCTCGCGCGCCTCCAGGGCGAGGCCGGCTGCACCCACATGAACTCGCTGATCTCCGACCTCTCGGTCGCGTCGCTGTTCAACGGCTACATCACGCTGCGCGAGTACGAGCGCGAGCACGGCAGCACACCACCGATGCCGCCGGACACGCACCGCACCGGCATCTGCGCGGGATGGCGCGCCGGCGGCGCGCTCGCGACGTGGATGGAGAGCGGTCGTGGCATCGCGCCCAGCCCGATCTATCCGACCACGCTCGGCGAGCCGTCGTGACCGGCACGCGCTACTTCGAACCCGACGCGGAGACGATGCCGCGCCCGGAGCTCGAGAAGCTGCAGGAGGACAAGCTCCTCGGCGACCTGCTGCCGTGGGCCGCGAAGCGCTCGCCGTTGTTGCAGGACGCGTGGGCACGCGCGGGCATCACGATCGACGACGTCACGACGATTGACGACTTCCGCGAGAAGGTGCCGTTCGTCGACAAGGACGCCATCCGTCGCTTCCGCGACGGCAATCGCGACCGCTACGGCGGGTTGCTCTGCGTCGACCCGCTGCGCCCCGGCGGTCCCTTCACCGCCGTGTTCTCGACCTCGGGCACGACGGGGGACCCGACGCTCGTCCCGTCGGTGACGTCGGGGCCGAGCATCCTCACGCGTGAGTTCTGGGAGATGGGCTGCCGGCCGGGAGACCACTTCGTCGAGATGCTCTTCACCTACCGCGGCCCGGGCATCCACCACACGATCCGGGGGATCGGCGCGACGCCCGTCTTCGTCGACCACTCGCCGTTCGAGTTCGCCAACGTCTACCGGCTCAGCCGCGAGCTGCGACCGACGGGCTGGTACACGATGTCGGGACCGCTGATCCTCGCGCTCGAGCAGATGGCGCCCGCGATGGGCATCGACCCGGTCGACATGTTCGCGAGCTACAAGGGCGTCATCTACGCGGGCGAGCCGCTGGGTGCCCGCGGGCGCGCGCTGCTCGAGAGCTGGGGCGTCGACTTCTTCGTGCACACCGGCGTCGCCGACGTCGGCGCCGCAACCGAATGTCGCGAGCACGACGGGTGCCACATCTGGGAGGACATCGCGTTCGTCGAGGTGCTCGACCCCGAAGGCGATCAGCCCGTCGCCGACGGTGAGCGCGGCGAGCTGGTCGGCACCACGCTGGTCGACAAGATCGCGCCGTTGGTCCGCTACCGCTCCGACGATCTGGTCCGCGTGACCCGCGAGCGGTGCGCGTGCGGACGCACGCACGCGCGCATGTGGCCGCTCGGCCGCAAGAGCGACGAGGTGCTCGTCGACGGCGTCTCCGTGCTCCCCGGCGACGTGTGGCCCGCGATCGAAGCCGTCCCCGAGACGAGCGCCGCGCTGTTCCAGGTGATCCGCCCGCGACGCGAGCTCGACGTGCTGCGCCTGCGGGTCGGATACGGCGACGAGGGCGCGCGCGGCACGAGCGACCTGCGGACGCGGGTCGTCGAGTCCGTGCACGCCGCGGTCGGCGTGCGCCCCGACGTGGAGCTCGTTCCCAACGACGTGTTGCTGCGTCAGGGTCCGCCCCACAAGATCCCGCGGGTGGCGAAGCAGTGAGCTCGACCGTCCGCATGCCGCCGCCCGACGTGTGGGGAGTCGGTCGGGTCGTGGTCGCCGGCGAGATGGTGCCGTGGCCGGTCAGCGCGGCCGACATCGACGCGGAGATCCGTTCGCAGACGACCTCGCTTCGCCGACTGGGCGTGCGCGAGGGCGACGTCGTGGTGATCTGCTCGAAGCTGTCGGAGGCGATCCACGCGTTTCCGCTCGAGTCGGCCGCCAACGCGCTCGGCGCGCGCTACTCGTCCACCGACGCGACCGAGTTCGACGCGTTCCGCACCGCGGCCATGATCGAGCAGGTCTCGCCGAGCGTCGTGATCGGCGTGAACCGCGAGGTCGTCACCGGTCTGCGAACGCTCGGTCGAGAGCTGCACGACGTGTTCGCTCCCGTCGCGGTCGTCGCGACCGTCGACGACGACGCGCACGATGCGCTCGCCGCGGCGGGGCTCGCGCCCCGCCGGTGGATCAAGCTCGGTCCGACGAGCGCGTTCGAGTGCGAAGCCCGCGCCGGCGCGCACTTCGACGGGAGCCGGTGGCGCGTCGACGCCGGCGAGGACGGGGGCCTCGCCATCTCCGTGCTCGTCCCCGCGTTGACCGCGTGCGAGGGTCTCGGGCTCGGCTTGACGGGCGTCGTCGATCCGGCCCGCTGCGCGTGCGGCAGCGACGACCCCCGCGTGCGGCTCGGCGCGTAGCGCTCACGCTCCCGCCGCCTCCGCGAGCACGCCGGTGACGAAGCGCGTCACCGTGAAGTCGAAGAGCTCGTCCATGTCGAACTGCTCCGCGTGCTCGAGCAGCTCGGCGGGGACGGGGAGGCCGAGGTAGCTCGTGTCGGGCGCGCTCGCCTCCTCGCGCCGGCGGACCTGGTCCAGGCGGACCTCGCTCCACACGAACCCGCTGATGCAGATGAGCAGGGCCCGCACGGCGCGGACGGCCTCGGCGTCGGGAAGCCCGGCCGCGCGCAGCTCGCGCAGGGTCAGGTCACGGGCCGGGAGATACAGCTCGATCAGGCGACCGTCGCTCAGGAGCAGCTCGAGCAGGCGCGGCCGCGAGAGGAGGCCGGCGCGGAGCCGATCGGCGATGGACACCAGCCGTGCCTTGGGCGTGTCCCCCTCGGCTGCCGGCACCGCGAGCTCGGCCGCGAACCGCTCGACCAGTCCCTGGAGCAGCGCGTCCTGGTTGCCGACGTGCCAGTAGATGGTCGTGGGCGCGATGCCCAGCTCGTCGGCGAGCTTGCGCATGCTGAGCGCGCGCGACCCGTCCCGCTCGATCAGCTGCTCCGCCGTGGCCAGGATCCGATCCCGGCTCAGTGGTTCCCCCGGGCGCCGCCGGTTGCGCTGCGCGCACATACCTCCCCCGTCCGCCGCCGGACTGGTTCCGTACTGCGCCCGTGGCAGAAACATAGGCGCCCGTGGCATTCCGCGCGCGCCCTCCCGGCCTCCAGCCTTCCCACCTGGTCAAAGGGGTATCCCAACCCCCCGGGTCCGGGGAAGAAGGGGTAAGAATCGGGCAAATTTTCTGTTACGCTCAGTGCCACTTCGGCTACGGGGCTTCGTCCGGCAGGGGCCAGTCCCGTCACGCAACGTGGATCGGGCGTGCCGGAGCGAGTTCGGGTCCCTCGGGCAGGTGCCCACCGGGTCGGCGCCCGGTCGTCGGGCGTCAGGTCGCCCGCGGCGGACGCGGGTGGTCGGGAGCAGCGCCAGCATGGGCAACGTCGCGGCCCTCGGGCTCGATGCAGCGGAGTGGGGCTACATCGAACGCCTCATCTCGCGCGGGCTCATGCCCAACCTGGCCGCCCTCCGGGCCCGGGCACTGGCGTGTCGCTTCGAGAACGTCGCCGCGTACCGCTCCGAGCTGCCCTGGACCCACTTCGCCACCGGTCGTGACGCGGCCGACCTCGGCTACTGGGGCACGGTGGCCTTCGATCCCGCCACCTACCGGGCCACCGCGGCGGGCGCGCTGGACGCGGCCCCGTTCTGGTCGGGTCCGGGACTGCGCTCGCTCGTCTTCGACGTCCCGCACACGGTGCTGCGCGACGACGTCGAGGGCACCCAGGTCACCGCGTGGGGTGCCCACTCGCCCGAGTACCCGCGGGCCTCGCGACCCTTCGGCGTGCTGAGCGACGTCGACGCGCGCCTCGGGGTCCATCCGGCGTTCGCCAACGACTCCGACCCGGGCTGGTACTCGCCCGACTACGTCGAGAACCTGACCGCGGCGCTTCGCACCGGAGCGCACCGCCGGATCGACGCGCTCGAGTGGCTGCTCGGCCGCGACCCGTCCTACGACTTCGTCCTCGCCACGATGTCGGAGTCGCACTCGGGCGGTCACCACCTCTGGCACGGTGTCGACGGGCGCCACCCGCTGGCCGCCACACCGGCCGGCGAGCTCGCAGCCCGCCACGTCGAGGCGATCTACCGCACCCTCGACGAGTGCGTCGGCCGCTTCGTCGAGCTCGCGGGTCCCGACGCCACCGTGGTCGTGTTTGCCCTGCACGGCATGCAGAGCAACGGCAACGACCTGCCGTCGATGGTCCTGCTGCCCGAGCTGCTGCACCGCCGGCAGTTCGGTCGCGAGGTGCTGCACGCGCCCGACGCCGACGCATGGCGGGCCGCGGGGATGCCGCCGATCACCCCCGCCGCCGACGAGCCGTGGATCGGCTACATGGCCGAGCGCCTCGCCGACGGGCCGCTCGCCGCCGCCCGCAACCTGGCGAAGCGCTCGCTGCCCCGTCCCGTGCTGGACCGGGCCCGGCGGGCAATCGGTCGTCCCGCGCCGACGCTCGGCCCGCTCGCCACGCCGATCCCGGGCGAGGACGACCGCGACCTCGAAAGCCTCCAGCTCGGCGCCCGCGATCCCGATTACCAGATCGTGTGGCGCTACCACCGCCGTTGGTCCTCGATGCGGGCGTTCGCCCTACCCACGTTCTCCGACGGGCACGTGCGCATCAACGTTCGCGGTCGGGAGCGTGACGGCATCGTCGACCCCGACGACTTCGACGCCGCGTGCGACGAGGTGGTCGACCTCATCGCCGCGTGCCGCGACCCGCGCACGGGCGAGCCGGTGCTCGCCGACGCCATCCGCATGCGCGCCCGGCCCGACGAGCCCGGCGCGGCAGCCGACCTCGTGCTGATGTGGTCGGGCACCGCCGACGCGTTCGAGCACCCCGAGCTCGGCACCGTCGGCCCGTTCCCCTATTGCCGCACCGGCGAGCACAGCTCGGCCGGGTTCGCGCTCGTCGCCGGTCCCGGCATCGCGGCCGAGGACCTCGGCCGGCGCGCCGCGGCCGACCTCACACCGACGATCCTCGGTCTGCTCGGTCGCGGCGTCCCGTCCGGGCTGCGCGGCCAGGCCATCCCCGTGCCGGTGGCGTCGTGAGCGAGCGGAGCGCGACACCCACAGGGCCTGGCGACAGCGCGACGCGCAGCGAGCACGCCATGGACATCGTGAGCGAGCGGAAGCGCACGCGCACCGCGGCCGACGTGCGCGTGAGCGTGTGCGTCATCAACTACAACTACGCGCACTTCCTTCCCGACGCGATCGAGAGCGCGCTCGCGCAGGACCATCCGAACCTCGACGTCGTCGTAATCGACGACGGCAGCACCGATACGTCCCTCGTCGTCGCGCAGCGCTACACGCCCGAGGTGCGGATCCTGCGCAAGGCCAACGGCGGCCAGGGCTCTGCCGTCAACGCCGCGTTCACCGCGGCCACCGGCGACCTCGTGTTCTTCCTCGACGCCGACGACATGCTCACGCCGGGCACCGTGTCGCGGGCCGTCGCCGTGTACCTGGCCGATCCGTCTGTGGCCAAGATCCAGTTCGAGATGGAGATCGTCGATGCCGACGGCGTCGCGATCGGGCGTCGTATCCCCGGGCCGCGCACGGTGTTCCCGAGCGGCGACCTGTCCCGGCGGGTGCTGCTCGAGCGCAACTACCCGTGGCCTCCGAGCAGCGCGAACGCGTACTCGGCCGAGGCGTTGCGGACGGTCCTCCCGATCCCCGAGCTGATCTACCGCGGCGACACCGACTGCTACCTGGCCGAGACCACGCCGTTGTGCGGTCCCGTCGTGTCCGTGCGTCACGTCGGCGCGCTCTACCGCTGGCACGGCGCCAACGACTTCGCGAACAGCGCCGGCGGCGTCGACTGGCTCCACCACAAGCTCGACCTCGCGACCGCCGGCCACGAGAACGTTCGCCGCATCGCGGCCGAGCTCGGCATCGCGCTCGACGACAGCCCCGTGACGGTCGACGAGCTCGATGACGTTGCGTACCTCGGTGTGCGGCTCGCGTCGCTGCGCCTCGATCGGTCGAGGCATCCGTTCCCGTGGGACCGGCCGTGGAACCTGGCCGTGCGCGGGATCCGCGCTGCGCTGCGCCATCCCTACCTGTCGGCGTCGGCCCGGTTGAAGCGGGTCGCGTGGTTCGTCGTCGCGGGCTTCGTGCCGCAGTCCGTTGCCGAGCGGGTGTGTGACGCGTACGTGCCCGACGGTCCGTTCCGACCGCGTTGGGAGCGGATGTTCGGTCGCGGGCGCGACACGGCCGCGCTCATCGCGTCGAACGGTCGTACCCACCACCAGAAGGCCGGCTGACCGCACGCGTGTCGTGACGCGGCGCGTCGCTCAGCGCAGCGACGCGGCCTTCGTGAGCACCTCGTCGATCGGCCGGCCGTCGAAGAGCGCGCGCACGAGACCGGCCACCTCGCCCGGGCACGGGTCCTGGTAGACGGACCGTCCGATCGCCATGCCCGCGGCGCCACCCGCGACCGCGTCGGCGATCTCGCGCAGCAGCGAATCACGGTCGCCGCGCGGCCCGCCGAGGAACAGGACGGGCACGCCCACGCTCGCCACCACGCGTTGCACCGCGTCGACGCGCTCGGTCCCGGGCGGCGCCGCGGGCACCGGAACCTTGAGCAGCGGCGCGCCCATGTCGTGCGCGATGACCGCGGCCTCGACGACGGCATCGGTCGCGCGGTCGACGGCGCCGGCGCGCCACGCCAGCGGTTCGACCATCACGTCGAGGCCGAGCACGCGCGCCTCCTCGAGCACCCGCCCGAGCAGCTCCAGCGCGGCCGCGGTGACGGGATCGTCGCGGTCGATGCGCGTCATGTGCTTCACGCCGGTGCAGCCCGCGGCGGCCGCGTGCGCGCACGTGGCCACCAGGCGGTCGTCGAGCTCGAACGCGGAGCCCGCCAGCCCGGTCCGGTTGAGCGAGAGCCAGGTCGTTTGATCGGGTCGCAGCTCGGGCGCGAGGTCGGCGAGCGGCTTGACCGTGGCCATCAGCCCGTCGCAGCAGGGAAGCGCGGCCCGCAGCGCGGCGAGGTAGTCGTCGTAGCGCTCGACGGTCATGATCCCGCGCGCGCGGTGGTCGGCGGCGAGGATGATCGCGCTCACGTGGTCTGCACCGCGGTCGGCCGCCGCGTCGTGAGCGCTTCGACGCCACGCACGATCGCGTACGCGGTTCCGGTCGCCACCACACCCGCGACCGCGTCCAGGATCCAGTGGTTCCCCGTCACGATGATCGCGAGCGTGATCGTGAGCGGGTACGCGATGAGCAACGCGCGTGACCACCACCGGCGCAGCTGCGGGTAGAGCGCGAACACGCACCACGACGACCACCCGAGGTGCAGGCTCGGCACCGCCGCGTACAAGTTTCCGAACGCGTCCTTGTCGGCGTGCGCGGGCTTGCCGAGCCCGAAGTACTTCCACGCGGTGTCGACGAAGTCGTAGTGCTCGGGCATCAGCCGCGGTGGCGTCACCGGGTAGAGCCAGAAGCCGAGCAAGCCGAGCCCGAAGACGAGGAACAGCACGTTGCGCCAGCGCACGTAGCGCGCCGGTGCCTTGCGGTACAGCCACACCAGCACGACGACCGGCATGACGAAGTGGATGCTGCCGTACCAGATGTTCTCGAACGAGATGAACGGGTGGAAGCGCAGGAACGCGTGCTGGATCGCGTGCTCCCAGTAGATGTGCAGCGTGTGCTCGATGTGCACCAGCTGCTTCGCGTGCTCGAGCGCGAGGTGCTCAGGCCCCTGCACCTGGTCCCGCAGCCAGTCGTAGAAGTAGTAGACGGCCCCGACGAACACGAGCTCGAGGATCCAGCCGTGGGGGATGCGCTTGCTGAGCGGCTCGCGCTCGGCCCGGACGTCGGCTTCGACGGGTGCGGTGCGCGGCTGGGTCTCGACGGCGTGCATGGAGGGCTCCACCCTAGATGTGCCCACCCCGAGTTCTTCGGGCACGCCCCGGGCGGTTATTCGCGGCGGCGGACCGAGAACGTCGCGGTGGCGCGGGCCAGCACCTGCTGCTCGTCGTCGCGCACCCACGCCTCGACGAACGCGACCGACTTCGTGAGCCGGGCGACCTCGCCCCGGACCCGCAGCCCGTCGCCCTCCTTGGCCCCGCGTGGCAGGGAGTAGTCGAGCTGCAGCGTTGAGGCGCGGTCGCCCCGCTCGAGCGCGGCGTTGAGCGCGAAGTTCATCGCCGCGTCGAGCACGACCCCGTACACGCCGCCGTGCACGATCCCGAACGGGTTGCACGCCATCGCGGTCGGGGTCCACGCCGCGGCCGACCACCCGTCGCCGTAGTCGTCGAACGACAGGCCGATCGCGGCCAGGAGGGGCATCCCGCCGTCGCCGAGCTGTGAGCTCATGTCACGCATCCCCGGAACCTACAAGCGCCAGGGACGAAATCGGGGCGACGGGGGTAGCCTTGACCGGGCGGTCTATTCGAGACCAGGCCACCGTTTCTCGCTCTCGGGAGGGCTCCATGGCCACGGCTGTCATCGTCGACGCGGTCCGCACGGCGCTCGGTCGCCGGAACGGCAAGCTCAAGGACGTCCACCCGGTGGACCTCGCGTCCGAGACGCTCAAGGCCCTCGTCGAGCGCAACGGCCTCGACCCGGCCGTGGTCGAGGACGTGATCATGGGCTGCGTCATGCAGGTCGGCGACCAGGCCGTGAACGTCGGTCGCAACGCCGCCCTCGGCGCCGGCTTCCCCGAGACGGTCGTCGGCACGACCGTCGACCGCCAGTGCGGGTCGTCCCAGCAGGCCGCCCACTTCGCGGCCCAGGGCGTGATCGCGGGCGCGTACGACGTCGTCATCGCCGCGGGCGTCGAGAACATGACCCGGGTGCCGATGGGCGCGTCGTTCATTGCCGGCAGCCTGCCCTTCGGCCCGAAGATGATGGAGCGCTACAACCTCGTGCCCCAGGGCATCTCGGCCGAGCTCATCGCCGAGAAGTGGAACATCTCCCGTGAGGACAACGACCGGCTCTCCCTCCAGTCGCACCTCCGGGCCGCCCAGGCCACGAAGGAAGGGCGCTTCGAGAACGAGATCATCCCGATCACGGTCCCGACCGAGTCGGGCACCGAGGTGTTCAAGGTCGACGAGGGCTTCCGGCCCGACAGCTCGCTCGAGAAGCTCGCGACCCTCAAGCCCGCGTTCAAGCCCGACGGCGTGGTCACCGCGGGGAACTCGAGCCAGATCAGCGACGGTGCCGCCGCGCTCCTCATCATGAGCGAGGAGAAGGCCAACCAGCTGGGGCTGCGGCCCCGGGCCCGGTTCCACACGTTCGCGCTGGCCGGTGTCGACCCCGTGATGATGCTCACGGGCCCGATCCCCGCGACCACCAAGGTGCTCGAGCGGGCGAAGATGAGCCTCGACCAGATGGACCTGGTCGAGATCAACGAGGCGTTCGCACCGGTCGTGCTCGCGTGGGAGAAGGAGCACCACCCCGACATGAGCAAGGTGAACGTGAACGGCGGCGCCATCGCCATCGGGCACCCGCTCGGCTGCTCCGGCGCCCGGCTCATGGCCACCCTGCTCAACGAGCTGGAGCGCACCGGCGGCCGGTGGGGCCTCCAGACGATGTGCGAGGGCGGGGGCATGGCCAACGCCACGATCATCGAGCGCCTCGGGTAGGGAGAAGCCCTGCTCACGCTCAAGATCCTCGTCGCGGTCGTCGCCGCGTTGGTCCTGTACGTGATCGCCGCGGGGATGGTCCGCTCGTTCAACACCGAGCCGCCGGGCGAGCCCGAGCCGGGCGAGCTGCATCCCGTCGACATCCGGTACCGCTGCATCGTCTGCGGGGCCGAGGTGACGATGACCGCCGCGCCCGGTGACGAGATGCCCGAGGCCCCCCGCCACTGCAAGGAGGACATGGCCCTCGTGGTGGAGGCCGGCTCGGAGTAGATGGGCCGTCGCCGCGACGGGGTCGGCGGCCTGAACCTGTGGGTGAGGGGTGCTGAACCTGCAGGTGAGGTGGCTATCAACCTTCTCCACAGGTTGGGGACAAACCTGTGGGAAGTTACACCGGTGGCATTCCGGAGAAACCCGGGTGAAGGGTCGTCAGCGGAAGCGGGTCGCGAAGACGAACCCGGCGCAGATCTCGACCAGGCCGAGGATGAGCCAGCGGTTGTGGGCGCCGCCCGGCAACAGCCCCAGGTAGTTCACGATCACGACCAGGGCGCCGCCGACCAGCAGGCAGAACATCGCCGTCGGTACCCACAGGGGGCTCGGCGGGGCCTTCTTCGGCGGCGGCGGCGTGTAGCGCGACCGCTTGCTCTTGGACTGCGGCACGGCGACGAACAATATCCGTGCCGGTCCGCGCCGACGGCCCGGGTACCGTCGGGCCGTGGCCGGACCCCGCGTGCTCGTGATCGACAACTACGACTCGTTCGTCTACAACCTCGTCCAGTACCTGGGTGAGCTCGGCGCCGAGCCCGTCGTCCACCGTCACGACGCGCTGACGCTCGACGAGCTGCGCGCGATCGAGCCCGACGCGCTGCTGGTGTCACCCGGCCCGGGCCGCCCCGAGGACGCGGGCGTCTCGAACGAGGCGATCCGTGCCTTCGGCGAGGACGGGGTCCCGGTGCTCGGCGTGTGCCTCGGCCTGCAGTGCATCGGCCAGATCTACGGCGGTGACGTCGTGCGCGCGGAGAGGGTCATGCACGGCAAGACGTCGGAGATCCGCCATCACGACGCCGGCGTGTTCGCCGGGTTGCCGAACCCGTTGACCGCGACCCGCTACCACTCGCTCGTGGTGGCGAGGGACTCCGTGCCCGCGTGTCTGGAGATCACGGCCGAGGCCGCCGACGACGGCACGGTGATGGGCCTGCGCCACCGCGAGTTCCCGATCGAGGGCGTGCAGTTCCACCCGGAGTCGATCCTCACCGACGCGGGCCACGACATGCTGCGCACCTTCCTCGCCCGTACCACGACCGGCGTCGCGACCTGACCGGTCGGGTTTCAGGGGAGGCGGGCGAGGTCGCCGTCGACGAACGCGAGGCCGTCGGCGACGAGCGACTCCAGCGCCTCGCGGTCGACGGACGCGACGTCGACGGGCGCGACGCGCAGCGTCGCCAGCACGGTTCCGCGCCGCTGGCGGAACGACCCGTCGAAGCGACCCTGTACCGCGGCGCGCGTCTCGCCGGCAAGCGCGCCCCGGGTCGCGCACCGCGGGTGCAACGGGCAGTCGTCGCAACGGGGGTCACGCACGCGGCACAGCAGCGCACCAACGTCCATGAGCGCGAGCAGCAGGTCGCGCCCACGCAACGGCGCGCCCACGTCTCGCGCCGCGTCCTCTGCCGCGCGCGCCGACAGCCGCACGCCGACGACCCGCTCGACGACCCGGCGCACGTTGACCTCGATCGCGGTCACGTCGGCGTCGTCGGCCTGCGCGAGGACGGCGTTTGAGGTGTAGCGACCGACGCCCGGCAGTGTGGCCAGATCGTCGGGCCAGCCATCGCGCGCGATGACGACCGCGGCCTCCCACAAGCGGCGGGCGCGGCGCGGGTACCCGAGCCGGCCCCACGCATCGATCACCGCGCCGGGTCCCGCGTCGGCCATGGCGTGCGCGGTCGGGAACCGCGCGATGAAGTCGGGCCACGCGGCGGCGACGCGTGGCACCTGGGTCTGGTGCAGCATCACCTCCGACACGAGGATCGGCCAGCGGTCGCGCTCGGCCCGCCACGCCAGGTCGTGACGACCGTGGCGCCAGTACCACTTCGCGAGCGCGCTCACGTCGTGGGCGTGCTGCCGCTCGTCGTCGTGCTCGACCGCCCCACGGTGATCGTCACCGTCGATCCCTGCGGTGCGGTCGCGTTCGGCAGCGGGCTCTGCGCGATCACCAGACCGCTGTTCGACGGGCTCGACGCGGCCGTCAGCACCGACACCTGGAACCCCGCGCCCTGCAGCGACGCGGTCGCGTCGCTCTGGCTCTGCCCGAGGACGTTGGGCACCGTCGCCGTCTGCGGGCCCGACGACACGATGAGCGTTACGGTGCTGCCCTTCGCCTCCTGCGACCCGGGCGCGGGCTGCGTCGTGATCACGTTGCCCGACGGGACCGTGGTACTGGCCTGGTTGCGCGAGCGCACCGAGAAGCCGGCGTTGTTGAGCGTCTGCGTCGCGCTCACCTGGTCCTGGCCCGTCACGTCGGGGACGTTGACCGGCGCGGGCCCGGCCGACACGACGACGCTGATCGTGTCACCCCTGCGGACCTGTGACCCGGGTTGCGGATCGGTGCTGATGACGTCGTTGGGCGGCACGCTCTCGCTCTGCTGCGACTGACGCGACACCTTCAAGCCGAGCCCGGTCAACGTGGTGTTGGCGCTCGCGAACGGCTGACCGGTGACGTCGGGAAGCGCGAACGCGGCCCCACCCGAGCTCACCTGGAGCGTCACGGTCTTCCCCTTGGCCAGCTTGTCGCCCGCGGCCGGGTCCTGGCCGACCACGGAGCCGATGGGAACGGTGTCGCTCGCGGTCGGCTCGGCCTTCACCTCGAAGCCCGCGTTCTTCAATGTCGTGGTCGCGGCCGCGACCGGCTGGTTCACCACGTTCGGCACGGGGAACTTCGTCGCGCTGTCACCACCCATCGAGAGCAGCAGGGCGATGATGACGCCTGCGAGCACGACGAGGATCGCGATCACCGCGATCACCGCGCCCTTGCGGTTGCGCCGGTCCTCCTGCTCGACGACTCGACGCGCGCCCGGCGGGCCCGCGGCAGGCTGCGCGACGGTCGGCTGCGCGGCGGTCATCGCACCGGTGACCGCGGCGACCTCGGCCGTGATCGGCGCCGCGATCGGCGGCTGACCGCGCAGGAAGCGAAGCAGATCCGTGCGCAGGTCGTCGGCGGACTGGTAGCGCGAGTCGAGGTCCTTCGCCATCGCGGCCATGACGATCGTCTCGAAGTCCGGCGGCAGACCGGCGACGCGCGTCGAGGGCGGCTCGGGCTCCTCCCGCACGTGCTTGTAGGCGACCGCGACCGGGCTGTCCCCGGTGAACGGCGGGGAGCCGCACGCCATCTCGTAGAGCACGACGCCGAGCGAGTACACGTCGCTGCGACCGTCGACCGGGAGGCCCTGGGCCTGCTCGGGCGAGAAGTACGTCGCCGTGCCCATCACGGAGCCGGTCTGAGTGAGCGCCTCGCTCGTACCGGCGCGCGCGATGCCGAAGTCGGTGACCTTCACCACGCCGTTCGGGGTGATCAGCACGTTGCCGGGCTTGACGTCGCGGTGTACGACACCCGCGCGGTGCGCGTACGCCAGCGCTCCCGCGATGTCGGCGCCGATCTGGGCCGACTCGTGCGGCGTGAGCCGGCCCCGCGAACGGATCAGGTCGCGCAGGCTCTGGCCGTCGACGTACTCCATGACGATGAAGTACGTGTCGTCCTCCTGGCCCCAGTCGTAGATCGCCACGATGTTCGGGTGACTGAGGTTCGCGGCGGCCTGAGCCTCGCGACGGAAGCGCTCGACGAAGCTCGGGTCGCGCGCGTACTCCGGGAACAGCACCTTGACCGCGACCGGACGGTCGAGCAGCTGGTCGCGGGCGAGGTAGACCTCCGCCATCCCGCCGCGTGCGAGCGCGCGGACGACCTCGTAGCGGTTGGAGAAGGAGCGCGGGGGCGCGGCCATTCGTCGAGCAACCCTAGTGGTCTGCCGGTCGGATCGTGCGGAGACACCGGCGTGGTCGGAAGCGGTGCATGCGTTCGCTCGTCATCCCGTGGAGAGCAGCTTCTGGAGGACCTGGCGGGCGATCGGCCCCGCGACCTGACCGCCGGTCGCGTCGCTGCCCTGGTTGCCACCCTGCTCGACCAGCACCGCGACCGCGTACTTCGGCGACTGCGCCGGAGCGAACGCGATGAACCACGCGTTCGGCTCCCGCTGACCCTCCACCTGCGCGGTTCCGGTCTTGCCCGCCACCTGCACGCCCGGGATCTGCGCCGGGGTCCCGGTGCCCTGGTTCACCACGTCGATCATCATCGCGGTCACCTGGTCGGCAACCGCGGACGGCATGGCGCGCTTCCACACCTTCGGGGCGAAGTGGCGCACCGTCCCGCCCTGCGCGTCCTGGATCTCCGACATGACGTGCGGCTCCATGATCACGCCGTGGTTCGCGACCGCGGACGCGACCAGCGCCATCTGCAACGGCGTCACCGCGATGAAGCCCTGCCCGATGCCGGCGAGGCCGTAGAACGCCTTGTTCGTGGCAAACGGGCGGTTGTCCATGTCGATGCTCGCGACCGCCCCCGGCGCGACGTCGAGCGGCGGGCGCTCGCCGACGCCGAACGCGTGCATCCCGGGCGGGAACTGGTCGCCGAGGTTGATGCCGATCTGGGCGAAGGTCGTGTTGCACGACACGATGAAGCTCTGCGTGACCGTGCCGCCGCAGCTCTCGTTGCCGAAGTTCGCTAGGAAGCGCGGCGAGTCGGGCAGCTTCAGACTGGTGAGCGTCGGGAACACCGTGTCGGGTGTGATGACCCCGGTCTCGAGCCCGACGCTCGTCGTCACCGTCTTGAACGTCGAGCCCGGCGCGTAGATCTCGCGGTACGCGCGGGCGAGGCTCGACTTGTTGGGATCGCTGTTGAGCAGCGTGAAGTACGCGTTGACGAGCGCGCCGTTGTGCGACGCGAGCGGGCTCGGGTCGAAGCTCGGGTTCGTGTACATGGCGAGGATCGCGCCGGTGCTCGGATCGAGCGCGACGACCGAGCCCTTCTGGCTTCCGAGCGCCTGACGCGCGACCTCCTGCACGTCGGCGCGCACGCTGAGCACGACGTTCCCGAACTGGTCCTTGTTCGAGAGGATGTCCTTGAAGTTGTGGATCGCGAGGTCGGCGCTCCGGCCGACGAGCTCGTCGTTGTAGGTGTTCTCCACGCCGGTGTTGCCGACCACGAACGACTGATAGCCGACGATCTGCGACATCAACGAGCCCAGCGGGTACTGGCGCTGGAGCCTGAACAGGTCGTCGACCGGCACCGACTTCGCAGCGATACGACCGTCCGCCGTGATGATCTCGCCGCGGGGCTTGGAGAAGTCGCGCACCAGGCGGCGCACGTTGCGCGGGTCGTGGTCGAGCTTCTTGGCGTCGACCACCTGCAGGTAGGTCAACTGCCCGACCAGCGCCAGCAGCAGCACGACGACGGCCATCCCGAGCCGTCGGATCGTTCTGTTCATGCCGCTCATCCCGCGCCCCCGGCGCTTGCCTGCGGGACCATCGCGGTCTGGGCCTCGGCCTCCGCTTCGGCGACGGACTCGTCGGAGATTCGTAACAGCAGCGCGATCAGCACGAAGTTCGCGACGAGCGACGAGCCGCCGTACGAGATGAACGGCAACGTGATGCCGGTGAGCGGGATCAGACGCGTCACGCCCCCGATGATGACGAACGCCTGGATCCCGATGAGCGCGGTCAGGCCCGCGGCGAACAGCTTCGAGAACGGGCGGTCGGCCGCGAGCGCGATGCGGAAGCCCGCACCGACCAGCAGCAGGAACGCGATGATCACCGCGACGGTGCCGATGAGACCCAGTTCTTCGCCGATCGCGGAGAACACGAAGTCGGTCGACGCGTTCGGGATCTTCTGCGGGCTGCCGAGTCCGAGGCCCGCGCCGGCGAACCCGCCGCTGCCGAACGCGAACAACGACTGCACCAGCTGGTAACCCTTGCCCTGCGACACCGGCCACGGGTTGATCCACGTCGATACGCGCGTTTGCACGTGCCCGACGGTGTTGTACGCGAACACCGCAGCCACCGCGAACAGGGCGACTGCTCCGACGAGATACGCGGAGCGTTCGGTCGCGATGTAGAGCATGCCGACGAACACCGCGAAGAACAGCATCGACGAGCCCAGGTCGCCCTGGCCCGACATGATCAGCAGCGCGAAGCCCCACGCGAGGATCAGCGGTAGGAGGTGCTTGGGGTCGGGGAGCATCATGTTGCCGATGCGCCGGCTGCCCGTCGTCAGCAGCTCCCGCTTGTCGGCCAGGTACGCGGCGAAGAAGATCACGAGCAGGATCTTGGCGACCTCGTTGGGCTCGAAGTTCACCGACCCGATCCGCACCCACAGCCGCGCGCCGTTGATCGTCTGGCCGATTCCCGGCGCCAGGGGAAGCACGAGGAAGAGAAATCCGACCAACGCGAACGTGTAGCGGTAGCGCTCGAGGACACGCACACGGCGCACGAACGCGAGCGTCGCGACGAACGCGGCGACACCGATACCCGTCCACACCGCCTGCGTCCGCGCGAGGTGGCTGTCGAGGCGCGAGATCATGATGAAGCCGAGCCCGTTCAGCAACGCGACGAGCGGTAGCAGCGTCGGATCGGCGCGTGGCGCGAACCAGCGCACACCGAGGTGCGCCACCGCGAGCATCCCGATCATCACCGCGAGGATCACCCAGAGATCGGGCGGAAGGTCCAGCTGCTTCGACAGCTGGACCAGGATGTAGCCCGCGACGACGATGATCACCGCGAGGAACCCGAGCGCGAGCTCGCTGTCCCTGCGGCGCCGTGACAGTGCCGACTTCACGGGCCGATCGGTGCCTTGTTCGGCACCGTTGTCGGTGGTGGGACAGCCGTCGTCGTGGTCGTCGCCGCGACCGCGGCCCGTTCCTGCGCCTTCGCGGTGAGGGCGTGGATGTAGGTCTTCGCCTTGCCCTCGTCGCTGAACGTCTTCTTCGCCTGCACGTCGGCCCGATCGGCCTCGCTCAGATCCTGGGGCCGCAGACGCGTGCGCTGCTCGATCGTCGGATCGAAGCCGAGCACGCCGCCCGGACGCCCGCGGAAGAGCGTGACGTGATCCGAGTCGAACGTGACGTAGAAGGCCTTGCGCGCGTACCACGCGACCGCACCGATCGCGACCCCGACGACGAGCGCCACCGGCAGCATCCACACGACGAATCGGAACACTCTCTTCGTAGTGCCCTTCGGGACGACGCGCACCGGTGTCGGCATCGGTTCCGGTCGCGGCTCCGGGATGCGGTCGTCGACGATCTGCGCGTCCGCGCCCGCGCCGATCGGCGGGACCGCGGTGGTCGCGTCGCTCGCGACGTCGGCCTCACCGGTTGCGGGGTCGGGTGGCGCGTCCTCCGCCGTCGCCTCCACCACGACCGCGGTGATGTTGTCCTCGCCGCCGGCCGCGTTGGCCGCGTCGACCAGCTCCTCCGCGGCGCGGGTGGGGTCGGGCTCGCGGCGCAGGATGCGGGCGATGTCGTCGGCGCGCAGCATCGTCGTCAGCCCGTCGGAGCAGATGAGCACCCGGTCACCGGGCGCGAGCTCGAGCGGATACACGTCGACCTGCACGTGCTCGTCGACGCCGAGGGCGCGGGTGATGATCGAGCGCTGCGGGTGCACGGTCGCCTGCTCGGGGGTGAGCCGTCCCTCGCGCACGAGCTCCTCGACCAGGCTGTGGTCCTCGGTGACCTGGGTGAGCTCACCGTCGTGCAGCTGGTACGCGCGTGAGTCGCCGACGTGGCCGATCAGGTACAGCTGATCGTCGGTGACGAGCAACGCGGTGAGCGTGGTCCCCATGCCGCGCAGGTTCGGGTCGTCGAGCGCCTTCGCGTACACGGCCGCGTTGGAGTTCTCGATCGCCTCCTCGATCGGTTGCCCGTTGGCGACCGCGGCCCGCAGCGCCTCGAGCGCGGTCGCGCTCGCGACCTCGCCCGCGCGATGACCGCCCATGCCGTCGGCGACGGCGTAGAGGTGCAGGTGCTCGTCGACGCGCATCGCGTCCTCGTTGCCGTCGCGGACGCGCCCGACGTCGGTCGCCGCCCCGGCGACCAGCCTCATCCTGCGACCTCGGCGACGGTCTGCCCGAACTGCACCTGGTCGCCGCGACGGAGACGGGTCGGCGCGTCGATGCGCTTGCCGTTGACGTATGTGCCGTTGCGCGAGCCGAGGTCCTCGACCCACGTCCGCCCCTCGCGCTCGAACACGCGCGCGTGCACCTGCGAGACGAACGTGTCGTCGGCGAGCACGACCTGGCATCCGCCACCGCGTCCGACGGTGATCTCGCGGTCGAGGGGGAACATCTCGCCCTGGCGACCGACCGGCTCGACGATCCGCAGCGCCGCGCGTGTCCGCCGCTCCTTCGGCTTGGGCAGCGGCTGTTCCTCGGGCACGACGAGCGGGACCGGCTTGGCCTTCATCTCGAGCATGACGACACGCACGACGCGTGCGAGGAAGAGGAAGAGCAGCGCGAGGAAGCAGTAGTTGAGGATGTGGAGGAGGTTCTCGTTACTCATGGCTCACTCAGCTCCGCAGTCCCGGGCTCCGCCCACTGCTGCGCTTCGCTTCGCACACTGCTCATCGGTTCGCGCCCGCTTCGCCGTTGATCCGGGGCCTACGAGGCCTCGAAGCGGATGGTCGCCGGTCCGACGCCGATCTCGTCGCCGTCCTCGAGCAGTCGGGTGCCGACCGGCTCGCCGTTGACCGTCGTGCCGTTGAGCGAGCCCAGGTCCACCACGACGTAGCCTTCGAGCTCGGGCCGGACCTCGGCGTGGCGGCGTGAGACCTGCGGGTCGGCGACCGAGACGGTGCAGTCCGAGAGGCGTCCGATCGTCGCCGTCTCCTCGGCGAGCGGGATCCGGCGGCCGTCGGAGAGCACGAGCGAGCCGGCGCGGCCGTGCGCGCCCTCCTCGATGGTGGCGCTCACGTCGAACTGACCCCGGTGCAGGCCCTCGTCGGGGACGAGCTCGACCGTGACGGGACCGAGGAAGTGGTAGCGCTCGTCGCGGGCGTGCTCACGCGCCGCGTCCTCGAGCTCTCGCGTGAGTGTGTCGTGGAACGATTCGAAGTGCTCCAGGTCGTCGGACGAGAGGTACACGACGACGCGATTGGGAGCAACGGTGCCGCGCACGCCGATCGTGCGATTCACGTCCAGCTCACGCACCATGCGGCGGGCGATCTCCACGGGCTGCAGGCCGCTGCGGAACGCCTTCGCGAAGGTGCCTTCCACGAGCCGCTCGAGCCGACGCTCGAACCCCTGGAGTCCCATCGCGCGGGCAGTGTACCGGCGTCCCGTCCTCGGTCCGGTGCCAGCGGAGGGGCTGTTCAGAGCGCTTGCTAACCTGACCGTCCCGGTGCGGGCGTGCCCGCGCACCGTGGGCGAGTGGCGGAATTGGCAGACGCGCAGGATTCAGGTTCCTGTGTCCGAAAGGATGTGGGGGTTCAAGTCCCCCCTCGCCCACCCAACGACGCGCGAGACCCGTCCCCGTCGAGCCACGCGCCGCGGTCCCGGAACCGCCGCGATCAGGCGCTCAGGCTGAACGGCGGGTACCGGTCGGTGACGAGCACCAGGGCGTAGCCCGCGACGCGGTTGTGCCAGCGCATCACGCCGACGACGAAGTCGAACAGGCCCGGCGGGTACTGCCCGGTGAAGAGGATCGCGAACCAGGCGATGATCGCGACGACGAAGACCGCGATCGACAGGAAGAACAGCACGATCGCGTGCGGGATCACGAGGAGCCACTTCACCAGCGGTAACCAGCGGTTGAGATCGCGCTGGACGTCGGGATAGTCGACGTCCAGATGCACCGCCTGCTCCTCGTCGGTGGACGGGTACTCGTCGCGGAGGAGCAGCAGGTACGCGAACACCCGGTTCGAGAAGCGCAGCAGCGCGAGGTTCCAGTCGAACCACCACCGCGGGTACTTCTGGCGGAACAGGATCATGACCACCGTGGCGAGGAAGAGGAAGCCGCCCGCGGTCGCGAAGCCTTCCGAGGTGCCTCCGTTCCCCGTCGTGATCCTGGTGCCGCTGACGAGTGTGAGCACGATCAGGATCGGGATCGCGACGAAGACCCGGAACGCGGTCGTGAGTCGGTTCAACGGTGCCGGCGGAACGTCGACGTCGAAGCGCACCGCGTACGGCAGCTGCGGGTTCGGAACGGCCATGTCGATCACCCCTCGTGTCGATCGGACCCCGGCGTCGAGCGCGAAGCGGACGGTGCTGTCCGCCGCAGCAATCCGTCGCGACCGTACCCATTGCGGCGCGCACCGCTACGGATGCCCGCGTCCGCCGACCGTCGGTACGCTCCCGGGCGATCCGGACGGCTCAGGAGGTGGGTGTGGCGGTCGTGGGGATGGCGAACCTCGCGGTGAAGGTGGCCGACCTGGACGCCGCGTGCGCGTTCTACGCCGCGACGGGCGCCGAGGTGCGGGACCGCATGACGTGGAACGGTGCCGAGCGGGCCGACGTGATCCTCGGTGCCGTCGTGATCACGCTGTTCACGCGCGCGATCTACGAAGACGCCACCACGCTGCCGGCCGAGTGCTTCCTGCACCCGGCACTGTTCACCGACGACCTCGACGCGCAGCTCCACGGCCATGACGTGCTCTGGGGTCCGGAGGTCGTCGAGGGACCGTTCGGGAGGCGGCGTATCGCGTTCGTCGAGGCGCCCGGCGGCATCCGTCTCGAATTCATGGAGCAACTCGAGCCCCCGGCAGGTGAGGCGACGTGAAGGTGACCCGGTTCCACCACGTGTCGGTCAACACGAACGGAACGTCGCTCGACGACGTCGTCGCGTTCTACCGCGACGTTCTCGGTCTCGGTGACAAGACCCGGCCCGACATCCCGGGCGTCGACGGGCACTGGCACGTCGTCGGCGACCAGGAGCTGCACCTCGTCGCCGCGCCACCCCGGGGCACGCTCGTCGACGCCACCGGGCACCACTACTGCGTCGCGGTGGACGACCTCGACGCTGCGATCGCGGAGCTGGAGACACGCGGCATCGAGTACCAGCGTGCGGTGCAGGGTGCCGGAACCATGCAGATCTGGATCGTCGACCCCGCGGGCAACACCATCGAGCTGCAACAGGAGACTGCGTGAGCTTCGTACCCTACGACCGTCCCGTCCGCGCCGCGATCGTCGGACTCGGTCGCATCTACGACCTCAACGTGCGTGCCTACCGCGACAACCCCGACGTCGAGGTCGTCGCGCTGGTGGACCCGAGCGAGGAACGACGCGCGCAGCGTCAAGCGGACTGGCCCGACGCGCGCACGTTCGCGTCCGCGGCCGACCTCGCGGCGACTGAGGTCGAGGTCGACGCGGTCGAAGCGTTGTTGCCCATCCCGTTGCACGTCGACGGTGTCGTCGAGATGCTCGGCTACGGCTGGCACGTCAACCTCCAGAAGCCGATGTGCAACGACCTCGCGGGCGCGCAACTGATGCTCGACGCAGCCGCGTCGAATGACCGGCTGCTGCGCGTCATGGAGAACTACCTCTTCTACGAACCGCTGCGGAAGCTCAAGGAGACGGTCGAGTCGGGCGCGCTCGGGCGGGTCAGCGGCTACCACATGAAGATGGTCGGGAGCGGCCGGGGCGGTTGGGAGGTCCCGATCAGCAGCTACCAGGTGCAGTTCGAGCAGATGCAACGCGGGCGCGGGATCCTCGTGTTCGACGACGGCTGGCACAAGCTCGCGACCGCGCTGTGGCTGTTCGGTCCGGTGCGCGAGGTGCGCGCGTGGATCGGTGAGACCGAGCTCGGGCCCGGCGTCGGTCTCGACGCGCCGACGACGATGGCGTGGGAGCACACCAACGGCGTCCGTGGTGTGTGGGACATCACGATCGCGCCCGACCTCTACCTGCGCTCCGACTACTACACGAACGACGAACGGTGGGAGGTCACGGGGACCAAAGGCTTCGCGCGCGTGAACCGCTGCACCGGTCGCGGTGTGCAACAGCCCAGCCTCGAGGTGTACGTCGACGGCGAGATGCGAGCGTTCCACGCGCTCGACGACGACTGGGCCAGCAGCTTCCGCGACTCGGGCCGGCACTGGCTGCGCTGGCTCCACACCGGTGACGGCCCGATGTGGTGGCGCGCCGACGAGGCGGTCGACGTGTTGCGCTTCGCGCTCGCCGCGTACGCGAGCAGCGCCGCCGGCGGCCTCGGCGTCGACCCCGCGACCGTCGAGCTACCGGGATAGCCGACTCGGTCAGTCGATGCGGACGGTGCGGGCCCACCCCGGCGCGGGGTACAGGTGCGCCATCGGCGCGTCGGGCTCGACCAGCAGGCCGACGACGACCCGGATCCCCTTTGGCGGGCGCTCGGGCCAAGGTGTGAAGCCGTCGGTCAGCACGATCACGACCGACGGACGCGGGCGCAGCGACGCGGCCGCGGCGATGCCCGCGCCCATGTCGGTCCCGCCGCCACCGGCGAGCTGGACTTGCTTCGCGCTCGTCACCCGCCGCACCGCGTGCACGTTCGTGTCGACTGCCAGCACGCGTACGCGTGTCTGACGGAGTCCCGCGCGCACGAGGATGCCCTCGACCTCCGCGAGCGCGCGGGCGAGGAGTGTCTCGTGCATCGAGCCGGAGGTGTCGCACACGATCGCGACCTCGGGCACCGGCCGGTGCAACGACGGCAGCACCACGCGAGGCGCGACACCGGCGCGCCGGGAGGGTCGCCGGTACGTGTAGTCGACCTTGCCCGCGGCGCTGGCCACACCGGTGCGGATCTCGGCCGCGAGCACGCGCCGCCAGTCGATGCGCGACGGCAACACCGACTCGGCCCAGCGCAGCCACCCACCCGGCACCGTGCCGGGCTCCGTGCCTGCACACTGCTGGATCTCCGCCGCGGTCCCGAGTCGGAGCAGGTCGATCTGCGACGCGCCGAGACCGTCGCCGTCACCCGACCCGCCCGAACCGCCGCCGTCGTCCCAGCCGCGCGGGATGCCGTCGGCGCCAGAGCCGCAATCCCAGCGACGGGGGCCCGTGGACGGGTGCTCGTAGTAGTGCTCGGCGAGCTCCTGGTCGTGCCCGCCGACGTGCGCGGGGAGATCCGGCGCGACTTCGGGAACCGCGCCGTCCAGCGCGAGGTCGTCGTTGATCTCGGCGTCGCTGCAGCGGTTCCACCAGCCGCCCGTACCGGCGTCGGCGACGCCCAGCGCGTCCGCGCGCTCCGCGTGCGTCCGCAACAGGTGCCCGATGTGGTGCGCGAGCAGGCGGCCCAGCTCCTCCGGGGCGAGCCGTTCCACCCAGAGCGGATCGGCGTAGACGCGGAATGCGCGATCGACCGCGATCGTGTCGCAGTCTCGCTCGGCGCGGATGGTGCACGCGAACAATGCGCTCGCGAGGTACGGAAAGCGCGTCGCCGCGAAGAGTCGGGCGGCGGCGAGCTTGCGGTCGTCGAGGCGCGCGGTCACGCGCGCCTACTCCAGCAATCCGGCGTCGCGCAGGAGTGGCGCGAACGCGTGCACTTCATGAGGGATGGCGGCGCCGGGTGGGCGGCACCGCGCCAGCGTGCGCGCCGCGGCCGCGGCCACGTCGGGCGCGCGCTCACCGGCGCGACCGAAGACGACCCACGCGCGTGTCCAGCGCTCGGCGGTCGGCTCGGATGCGACCGCCGCCGCGATGGACGACAGAGCGGCGTATGCGCGGTCCCCGCGCTCGGGCAGCTCGAACGCGTCGGGGTCGGCCAGCACGGCCTCGGGATCGGGCAGGTCGGCCTCGGCCAACCACGTCAGAAGCTCGACGCCCGGACCCTGACCGACCGCGCCGCGCACGAGCACCGAACGGGCCTGCTCGCTCGCGCCGGTCGCGGCCGCGCCCGCGAGCAGCTGCGCGGCCATGTCCCACGTCCGGGGGCTCGGCCACGCGCGGCCCGCGCCCGCGGCATCGTCGGGCACGACGACGGCGAGGCCCGGTCGCACGGTCATGAAGCCGGCGATCCAACTACGCGTGATCGCGAGCTGACGCTCCCAGCCGGCGACCAACGCGGGCACGCGCGGCGCGGGCCAGCCGCCCGCGAAGCCGTCCGCGATCGTGCGCGCGTCGACCGGCCAGTCCAGATGACAGAAGCGGTTGGCGAGCGGCGCGGAGAGGTCCCAGCCGTCGGCGGCCTGCTCGGGCGGGTTCGCGGCCGCGACCACCGCGACGCCGTCGGGCAACGTCAGGTCGCCCACCGTGCGTTCGAGGACGACGCGCAACAGCGCGGCCTGCACCGCGGGCGGCGCGGTCGACACCTCGTCGAAGAAGACGAGGCCGTGCGCGACGGACGCGAGTCGGTGGGCCCAACGCGGCGGCGCGAAATCGACCCGCGAGCCGTCGTCGCCCGCCGACACGACGGGCAGGCCGGCGAAGTCCGACGGCTCGCGGATCGACGCGATGACCGTCTCGCACGGCCAGCCGGCCGCCTCCGCCAGGGCCCTGATCACCGACGTCTTGCCGGTGCCGGGCGCGCCCCACAGCAGCACGGGGACGCGCGTCGCGATCGCGACGCCCAACGCCTCGACCGCGACCGCCTGCTCGTTCATCGGGCCAGTGTGCCCGGCGGCGCCGCGGCGCGCCTCCGAGTATCCCGCCACGACCGAATTCCACGGGCACGCGCCCCGTCGGCGTGCCACGCTCTCGGCGTGTCCGTGACCTTCGATGCCGAGCTGTACCTCCGCATGGCGGGCGAGCGTGCGCTGCTGACGTCCGTGCCGCCGGGACACTGGCAGCCCGATGGCGCGATCACAGAGACGGCGGCCGCGCTCGTCGTCGCCGACGCGCTCGATGCCGAAACCGCCCAGACCGTGGTCGACGAGTACTCGCTTGCGCGTTCCATTCGCGGGAACGGTGGCGGCCACGTGCCCCGCTGGCCGCGCCATACCGGCCCGATGCCGGCGCCCGTGCCGATGACCCCGCCTCGGGTCGTCGCCTGCAACCGGGATCTCGACCAGTCGTGGGGTCGGCTGCGCGTGCACTCCGTCGTGCTCGGAGATCGCGCCACCTCGGTCGCGTTCAGCGCGTTCGAGTCGTCCCCCGGAGCGCTGATGCAGCGGATGTCGGCCCAGGGCGGGTTGGCCGCGCCGCAGGTATCGCTCACCGACGATCGCGGACGTACGGAGACGGCGCACGTCCAGGGCGGCGGTGTCATGGGAGGCGCCGGCTTGGGTCAGGGCGCGACGTTCCAGGGTCGCCTCACCACGATGAGCCCGCTCTCGCGCACCACCCGATGGGTCGAGCTCCCCGAGGGGCGGATCGAGCTCGGCGACGAGTGCGCGCCCCAGGCGACCGTTCGTGTCGAGTCGCTCCCTCCGGCGAGCCCTGCGAACCGCTACCTGTTCAGGCGCCTGGTGGGGGCCAGGCAGGGATTCTTCCCGGGGCAGTTTCCGGGACCACCGGTGAGCATCGAGCACGCGGTGGCCGCGCTCGTCGCCGCCGGCGCGCTCGCGCCCGACGAGCCCGTCATCGACACGGTGCGTGCCATTGCTTCGGACAAGCACCCCGGAACCCTGGCACCGGGCTCGCTGCCCTCGCCGTGGGCGTCGTATCTGTCGCGCCTCGGTGTCCAGGGCGGTCCCGACGGCGCGGTCGCGGTTGCGGCCGTGACGCCTCCGATCGACGGCATCATCGTCGCGGTCGACACGCTTCTGTCGGCGGGAACCGGTTTCGGGGTGCACGCGGCGACGTCGCCGGGGACTCTGTTCGGCCCCGTGCCCTACGACATGTCCGTCAAAGACCCGCGGGTGGCGTGGTGGGCGGAGGACAACCTCGGCAACCACTACCTCGGCGGCTCCGGCGGCTGGGGCGGTGGGCCAGATGTCACGGAGGGAACGGTCGGCTTCTTCCCCGCGCTCGACGCGAGCGCGACCGAGCTGCACCTCCAACCCACGCTGACCACAGAACGGGCCGTGATCACCGTGAGGTTGCCGGACTGGGAGACGATCACGTGAGCGGGGACTGGTGGCGCGGTATGCCGCCGGTCGAGATCCCCGTCGACTGTGCGGGCGAGCAACACCGGCTGCGCTGGGAGGCGGGCGAGCTGCGCGCGCTCGATCACGACGACGCCGACGGCGAGCGCGCGCTCGCGGCACTGGGCGGTGAGCGCAACGCGTGTATCGAGCTGCTCGACGCGTGGGCGCGTCATCGCGACGACCTTCGCGTGCTGGTCCTGACCACGCGCGGTGCCGCCGATCCGCTGCGCCTCACGCCGGCGGTGGGCATGCTGCAAGGTCCGTGGCACGGTCCGGCGATCGCGCCGGTCGGCGTCGCGCCGCGTCAGCTGCCGGTCCGGGTGGCGCCGCGCCAGGGGATGACGGGCACCAGCACGATGATTCTGAGTACGGGCGGCGCCTACGGGACCCATGTCGGACGTCGGCCGATCGTGGGCGGCGGTGGCCCGACGCCCGGCGTGCCTGGCGTCCCGGCGGCACCCGACGGGCTCGTGACGCTGCTCGTGCAGAGCGGGAAGCTCGCCGATCGTCTCGCCGCGGGCGTGGCCGCGCACTGGGGTGAACGTCTCGCGCGCGGCGATCCCGAAGCGACGAAGGCTCGGGCCGCGCTCGTGGCCGCGCTGTACGGCCGTGTCGTGTGCGCGGTACGTGAATGGCTGGGCGAGCCGGACCTCGACGTCGAGCTCGAGGTGATCGACACAGAACGCGCGCCCTGCATCGCGCGGACCGCGCCGCAGGTCCTCGCAATGTCGATGCCGCTCGACTGGATCTGGCGGGTGTGGGCGCGCGGGGTTGCAGTCGTCCTCGGCCGATTCACCCTTGCGGTGGCCGAGGAACACGACGACGTCACGGTGCTGATGACCGCGGGTCCGTCGATCACCGACGTTCGTTCGATGACGATCAGCCTGGACTGAGTCGGGTGACGTCGATGCATGTGCGCGAAGCGACCGAGGCCGACCGCGATCTTCATCGACGACATCGCGGTCATCACGGACGAACACTGGTGTGACGCGGGGCGTCAGTTGCTCGAAGCCGTCTCCGAACGCCCGGCAGTGACCTGCGTCCCGGTCGAGCACCACGCGCGCCGAGCAGCGAGCCGCGATGCCGGGCTCCGCATCGTGTCCTACTCCTGGATACGGCCGACGTCCGGTGCCGGCCCGAGCACCGTCGAACCGCTCCCGACCGGCAGTGACCTGACCGAGCCTCCGCCGCACACCTTCGGCGGGCGGCTCGATCCATGGCATGACGGCGCGTTGAGCTTCGTCGCCGCCGGATCCGGGATCGTCACCGGCTCGCGGTCGGTGAACGCGCCGCCGGTCTATGACCCCGGTGGGACCGTCGCGACCATCGACCGCCTCATCGGCGACCGACCCGCGCTGGTGCGCACAGCGCTCGCGTGCGCCGGCCGTCGCGGTGACGTGCTCGCGTGTGTCGTCTGTGCTGACGGCGACGACAACCTCGCAGTTGTCCTCGAACGCGCGCGCTTCCAACGGGTTGTCGAGGTCTGGACCTGGGGCTGACCCCGCACGCGCAAGAGATCCGGCGTTGCCCTCGGCGTCTCGACGCTTGCAGTGCCTGGACGCGCGTGGCACTGGCGCGTCGTTCGGGTCTCGGCCGATGGAGCTCGGCTCGCGTGCGTTCAGCCGGCCGGTTCGACCGGACGCGGACCCGATGACGTCGCCGCGGGGCCGGGGTCGGCCCCGCGGCGAGTCGTGCCCACCCGGCGACGGGTCGAGCGGACCGGTGACGGCGCGTTTGGGGGGTATGCCGACACCGGCCCGCCCGGACGTGGCGCGACACCGGCCGGAGTCGGGGTCCCGGGCGGGTCCAGGAGCCAGCCGGCGTCGCAGAGATGGAAGACGTGGCGCACCACGTCGGACGCGGCGACGATCCGCACCCCGTCGCCGCCCGCGGCGCGCGACGCGCGCACGAGCATGCCGACCGCGGAGGCGTCGATGAACCCGACGTCGGCGAGATCGAGATGGGTGGGACGGCCGGTCATCGACAGCCACGCGAGCCGTTCGAGCAGCTGGGGTGAGTTGACCAGGTCGAGCTCGCCGGCCACGACGAGGCGGCGCGGGCACGTCGATCCGTCGAGGAAGAACTCGGTCGCCACGTGGTGCACCTCCGCTTCGGCTGCCCCTCGCGTGCTGCCGATGACCGGGTGCAGGAGTCCGACAACCCCGTCCGCCCGTATCTCGATGCGTGAGTCTCGTGATCAGCACCGCAGACCGACACCAGCCAAGGTCACGACCGCGATGGGACCTTGGTCCCTTCGACGCCCGTGCGTGAAGAGGCCTCCCGCGGGGCCGAGTTCGCCGCGCTGCAGCGCGGCGCGGGCCTCCCGGCCGGGGTCTGAACCGACCCCGACCGGCCTCGTCGATCAGTACCGGAACTCGCCGACGAGCGACTGGAGCTCTTGCGCCATCCCGGCGAGCTCGTGTGCAGCCTGCTGGGTCGAGCCCACGCCGTCGGCCGTACCCTGCGCGGCCCGGGCGACACCGTTGATGTTCTCGGCGATCTCGGTCGTGCCGCGCGCGGCCTCCGAGACGTTGCGACCGATCTCGTTGGTCGTCGCGGCCTGCTCCTCGACCGAGCTCGCGATCGTCGACTGGATGTCGTTGATCTGCTCGACGATCTCGGTGATGCGTCCGATGGAGTCGACCGCCTTCGTCGTGTCGCACTGGATCGCCTCGATTTTGCGCGAGATGTCCTCGGTCGCCCGCGCGGTCTCGTTGGCGAGCTCCTTGACCTCGTTCGCGACGACCGCGAAGCCCTTGCCCGACTCGCCGGCGCGGGCCGCCTCGATCGTGGCGTTCAGCGCGAGCAGGTTGGTCTGCTCGGCGATGGACGTGATCACCTTCAACACGTTGCCGATCTCGACGCTGGACTCGCCGAGCTTGGCCACGTCGTCGTTGGTCTCACGCGCCATGCCGACAGCCTGCGACGCGACCTGCGCCGCTTCCGCCGCGCTCTGGGCGATCTCCCGGACCGAGGCGGTCATCTCCTCGACCGCGGTCGCGACGCTCTCGACCGAACGGCTCACCTCTTCGCTCGCGGCCGACACGACCCCGGACTGTGCCGAGGTCTCCTCGGCGTTGGTGCCCATCTGCGTCGACACCGCCGTGAGCTCCTCCGACGCGGCGGCGAGCGTCTGCGAGTTGCCCGCGATCGCGGCGAGCGCGCCGCGCAGGCTCTCGGTTGCCGTGTTGAGCGACTCCGCCATCCGCGCCGTCTCGTCGGCGGTGCTGACCTCGAGCGTGCTGGTGAGGTCCTTGTGGGCCAGCGCGTCGAGGCTGTCGACGCTCTGGCGCAACGGCCTCGAGATCTTGCGGGCGATCAGCCACCCGAGCCCGAGCGCGAGCACGGCACCGGCGATGACGAGCACGATCGTGGTCGTCCGGGTCGAGCTCGACGTGGATGCCGCGGCCTGGTCGGCACGAGCACCAGAGTTGAGCTCCAACGCGAAGAGCTTGTCGATGCCGTCGTTCACGGCGGTCGACAGCGGCGCGAACTTGGTGTCCCGGAGCTTCAGGAACGCGTCGTTGTTCTTGGCCCGTGCGAGCGGGAAGCCCTGATTCCCGACCACGTCCTTGTACTCGGCCCACGCCTTCTCGACGCCCGCGAACGTCTGCCGCGCGCCGGGCTCGATGAAGTCCGCGACCTTCTGGTAGTTCGCGAGCGCGGCGTCGACGTCGACCCACGCGGTCTTGGTGGCCGCGATCTGCTTCTCGGTCCCGGCGGACGTCGTCTCCGCGAGCGCGTAGACTGCGGGCACGCGTGACTTGAGGTACGCGGCGCGCGCCTTCGCGAGCATCGTCACCGGGACGAAGTTGTCCTTGTAGATCGTGTGCGCCTGCGACGCGACCTCCGACTGCTTGGCCACACCGAACATGCCGATGCCTGCGAGGAGCGCGGCAACGACTGCGAAGGCCACGAGCAGCTCGCTTCGAACGGACTTGAACTTGACGTGCATCGGGTTCCTCCCGCCGCTTCTCGGACGCGGTACGGGCGGTTCATCGGCGGGTGATCGGTTGCTGAACAGCCCGCGGGGCCAAAGCCCCATGCAATAGGGGCGTTCGGCATCTCTCGCGCGCCGCCGGCGGGCGGCGCGCTCAGCCGGCGAGGAGCGGTGCGTGGCCGCGTGCGCGGCGGGCGCCCACGATCGCGGCGACGACGAACGCGACCGCCACGGGGACGGGCAGCACACGGGTCACGACATCCCGGAACAGCGGGTCCCATGGCGAACGGGGATGCGACTGCGGGAGCTCGTAGGCCGCGAGCAGCAGGCCGTAGCCCGCGGCCGCGACGGACGCGAACGTGCGCCGCGTGGTGGCGGCGAGGCTCGGCAACGACCACATCGCGTACCACGGCAGCACGTATGCGCCGACGGCCATGTACGACGCGGCCGCCGCGCCGGCGCCCGCGAACGGATCGGGCTCGCGACGTAACACGAACCCCAGCGCGCACGCGACCACCAGGACCGCGAGGCCGGCCGCGAGCAGCAGCAGGTCGAGGGGAGCACCGGTCCCGCGGTGCGCGCTCACGGGCACCAACCACAGGCGCACGATGTTCCACGCCGACGCGCGGCTGACGCGATGGTCGCTCGACGCGAGCACGTGAAGCGACGCGGGCAGCAGGACCGTCGCGGCGGCGACGATCCCCGCGCAGACACCGAGGAGGCGGAGGGCTTCCTTGCGTCCGTGCGCGGTGAACACCCACGGGACGACACCCACCAGCGCGAGCAACGCCGTCACCTTCACGAGCGCGGCCGCGGCGAGGATCGCTCCCGCGAGCGCCACGCGCCGTCGCGACGCGGCGACCGCCGCGACGAGCACACCGAGGCCAACCAGCGCGTCGTTGTGACCGCCGTTCACGGCGCTCAGCCACACGATCGGCTGGAGACCGAGCCAGAGCACGCTCGCGCGCGAGCGTGTGACTCGGGCCACGACGACGAGCGCGGCGACGACCGCGAGCGCTTCCATCCCCTGGAACCCGATGCGGGCGGCCAGGGCCGAGTGGCCGGCGACGAGCGCGATCAGCGCGGCGATGCCGACGAACAGCGGTCCGTACACGCAACGCGCGGAGCGCCATCCGCTGCTGACGCGGTGGAGGAACGGGTCGGCCGGATAGCTGGCGGGCGCGTGCAGGTACGGGCTCGCGTGATGGACGGCCAGCACGCGCCCGTACATGACGTACGACCACATGTCGGTCGAGCCGTGCGGTGGCGTCAGGACCGCGACCACGACGAGGAGCCCGATCGCGCATCTCAACACGCCGGCCGGTAGGCGCGGATCGGTCTGCTCGAGGTGGGCCAGCCACAGCGCGCCGACGGTGCCGACCACCGCGAGCGCCATCCCGGGCCCGCCGCGCACGTCGTGCGGCGCGGCGACCAGCGCGAGGCCAGCGCCCGCGGTCACCGTGAGCAGCAGGGCGCGCCGGGCCGGTGAGCGGGTGCGGGGGTCGCTCGGCGTCGCGAGGACGCTTCGGCGCATCACACGATGCAAGCACACGCGCCCCTGGTGGGCGCGTTCGGGGGGTCAGCCGGTCTGCGCCGCGATCTGGCGGTGCACGTCCTCCATGTCGAGCGCGGCGACCTTCCCGATCAGCTCCTCGAGGATCGGCCCCGGCAGTGCACCGGCCTGGTCGAAGAGGAGCACACCCTCACGGAAGACCATCAGCGTGGGGATGGACTGGATGCCGAGCGCGCCCGCCAGCTCCTGCTGCGCCTCCGTGTCGACCTTGGCGAACACCAGGTCGGGGTGCGCCTCGGAGGCGGTCTCGAACACCGGGGCGAACATCCGGCAGGGTCCGCACCATCCGGCCCAGAAGTCGACGAGGACCGTGTCGTGGTCCCGAATCGTCGACTCGAACGTGTCCTTGGTCAGCTCGATCGTGGGCATGGGTCGCTCCGGTGGTGGGAACTCAGGGGTCGAGGACGGTGAACGCCACCGAGGTGCAGCGCATTCCATGAGCCCGAACCGGGCACGCGACGATACGGCGATGGCCGACCCCGCCGGACCCGGCGGAGCGATGCACGCCGACGAGCTGCGCCAGACCGCGGCTGTCGCGGCGCGCGCGTCAGGCCGGCTGGTCCGCGAGCTTGCGCAGCTCGGCGAACGACTGCTCGATCCCGGCCGCGAGCACGCCGACATCGGGCGCGTCGTCGGCGTCGGCGTTCAGACCGAAGTGCAGCTGACCGAGGTACGACAGCACCGCGATGCCGATGGTCAGGTTGTGACTCAAGGGCACGACCGGGTACGCCTCGACCATCCGCGCGCCCATGCAGTACAGCGGCACCTGTGGGCCGGGCACGTTGGTGACGACGAGGTTCACGAACGGCTGATGGTGCGTGGCTCGTGCCGCGAGGCTGAGCAGCGTCGGGACCGCGTAGCGGCCGAGGTCGAGGAGGAACGCCGCGCCGACGGCCTGCTCACGTTCCTTGAGGTTCGCGGTGACCGCGCTGATCCGCGCGAGGCGCGCGACCGGGTCGGGTTCACCGATGTCGAGCGGAACCACCATCGCGGAAACGCGGTTGCCGAGCTGCATCCGCTGGCTGTCGTCCCTGACGGAGACGGGCACGAGCACGCGCAGCACCAGCCCCTCGACCGGTTCCTCCCTCGCGATCAACAGCCTTCGCAATCCGCCGGCGACGCCGGTGAGCACCACGTCGTTGACGGTCCCACCGAACGCGTGGCGCGCGGTCTTCACGTCCTCGAGCGAGACGCGCACGGTGTCGAAGCGGCGGTGCCGGCCGACGGTCCGGTTGAGCGACGTGCGCGGCGCGACCACTTCCCGGTTCACGAGTGACTGCAACGACGTGGCCAGCTGCCGGGCCTGGCCCATCGCCCGGCGTGGCCCGCGCAGCGCGCGTCGTCCGGTGCGAACCAGCTCGGCCGGCTCCGTCAGCCGCTCGATCAGCGTGTCCTTGAGCAGCTGGAGCGAGTCGGGCGCGCGCTCGGGTGTCCACGGAGGCGCGTCCGGTCGGGTCGGCTCGGGCGTGAAATCGAGCAGCACGGTCGCGACGTCGACCCCCGACACACCGTCGACCAGCGCGTGGTGGGTCTTCTGGATGAGCGCGACGTCACCGCCTTCGAGGCCGTCGACGAACCAGAGCTCCCACAGCGGGCGGGAGCGGTCGAGCAGCTGCGCCTGGATGCGCGACGTCAGCGTGAGCAGCTGGTCGCGACTGCCGGGGGCGGGGAGCGCGGTGAGGCGCACGTGGTACGTGACGTCGAAGCGCTCGTCGTCGACCCAGATCGGACGGCCCTGCCCGAGGGGCACGCCCATGATCTTCTTGCGAAAGCGCGGGATGAGATGGAGCCGCGACGCGACGAGCTCGCGCACGTCGGCCAGGCGGAAATTGCCCGACTCGTCGCGGAAGGGCGCACCCTCGAACACCGATACCGCGCCGACGTGCATCGGCGTCTCGAGGCGCTCCAGGTGCAGGAAGCTCGAGTCGAGGGCGGTGAGGCGGTCGTAGCTCGCCACGCCCCGATCGTAGGTCGGGTCGGGGCCCGTCGCTCGGGGCGGTCGATTGGTGGCGGCGCCCTCGCTCTGGCCTGGTCAGCAGCGACGGGAGCGGGCCATGCGCCGGGTCCGGAGCGACGCGTGCGCGTCACGGAGGCGAGCGACGACCTCGCGGTCGAGGCCGCAGCCGGAGACGAGGAACCCGTCGGTCGCGTCGACGACGGCCTCGAGCCCGTCGCGGCGCGCGGTGACGTCGAGCTCAGTGAGTCGAGCCTCCGCGCCGGGCGCGGCGAGGATGACGACCCGACCGATCTCGGAAGGAACCAGCTCCAGCACGCCGCCGCCGAAGCTGCGTCCCTCGAGCTCGCACGACAGCAGCGTCAGCGAGTTGTGGAACGACGCGACGAGACCCGCGGCAAGAAGGCGCGGCGTGAGCATCGAGCCGCGGTAGATCGTGTCGGTGGTGACGACGCCGGCGTCGTTGAGCACGACCCGCACGTCCCGGTGCGTCCGCTTGGACAGCATGAGCGTGCCCGCGCGCACCGACGGCACGCGGAACCACGGTTTGCGGATGCGGCACTTGAAGCGCGCCGGCAGTCCCGCGTCGACACCGCTGCGGAGGTAGCGACGCGCGCCGTCGTGGGTGTCCGGATCGATCGTGTCGGCGGCGAAGTCCAACAGCGCGGCGCGCGCGCCGGACGCCACCGTCGCCGCGTGGTCCGTCGCGGTGTAGACGAGCCCGGGCGCGTGGCGGACCCGCGGCAGCAAGGGTCGCGCCCACGGTTCGAGGCCGAAGCGGTCGACCGTCGCGGCGTCGACGGAGAAGAAGTCGTTCGCACCGGTGACGGCCGCGACCTCGAAACGGGCGACGTCGCCCAAACGCTCGACGGTCGGCGACGCCGTCGCGCGTCCAAGCGCGTCGAGCTCGACGGGACTGAGCAACCAGCGGGTCCACGGGCTGTCGCGCCCGTCGATGGTGTGGGTCCAGCGGCGCGCGGTGACGCCGCTGTGGTCGTCGAGGTGCAGTCGTGGCGGTCGAGCGCGGTCGACGGTCCGTCGACCGCTCAGCACGACGACCTCCTGCACCACGCCCGGGAACGAGCCGGGTCCGAACAGCTCGACGGTCAGCTCGTCGGCGCCACCGGCGAGCCAGCGTCGCAGCGCGCCGGCGGAGACGCCGGTGAAGCACTCGCTCGGGACGACGAAGGCGAACGCGCCCCCGTCGCGCAGCGCGCTGAGCGCGGCGAGCAGCACCGCGACCCACAGGTTCGAGACGCCGTTCAGACGGAGCCCGACCCGTTCGGCGAGAAGCTCCGCGTCGCGCCGGTCGGTCGCGGACACGAACTGGAACCGGACGAAGGGCGGGTTGCCGAACGCGACGTCGTATCCCGCCTCGGGCAGCGCGAGCGCGCTGGCGCGCCGGACCTCGCCGTCGAGACCGGCGGCGACGAGCGCGTCGCCAGAGCGCCGCGCGTCCTCGCGGTCGGGCTCGCACGCGGTCATGCGCGCGATCCGGGCGCGGAGCGGATGGGTAGCCAGCGCGCGCACGAACGCCCCGTCGCCGGCCGACGGCTCGAGCGCGTGGAGCGCGTCGCGGCCGTCGGTTAGCTCGATTACGCGGTCGAGGCACCGTCGCACGAGGCGAGGGGGCGTCGCGAAGCTGCCACGCAGCTTCTCGGTGCTCACCTCGTCGCGGGTCCGCATGCATCGGTGGTAGCACGTCACGTGTCCGGGCCCGCGCACCCGCGACCCCGGTACGATGCGCGGCGTTCCGATCACCGGGGCGTGACCACGACACCGGAGGGGCTTCCGATGGGCAGATGGTGCAGGCGCGTCGTTCCGCTGGTGCTGGTCCCGGCGCTGCTCGCGCTCAGCGGTTGCACGCGATTCGGTGCGACCCTCAACCGTCCCGAGGACCCCGTCGTGCTCGACGGTTCCGCGCTTCCGAAGCTCCTCGGCACCGCGCCGGCGCACGTCGTGGGCTTCGCGTGGGACGGCAGCCAGTGGCACCAGATCCCGGTCCAGGTCGACGAGCGCGACCTGGTCAATCCCGGTCAGATCCTGAACCGCCCGTCCAACATCTGGCCCACCCTCTCGGGCACGACCACCCCGTTCAAGATCCTCGTCTACACGCCGCCCGCGAACCCGGGTCCCGGCTACGCGTCGTGGGACACGTACACGCCCCATGACTCCGACCCGACGTTCGACGCCAACGACCAGCTGTCGCTGCTCGCGAACGACACCGGGAAGCAGGCCGGCGCCGGTGCGGGCGCCCCCATGGGTGTCGACGCGTCGACCGTCGAGCAGGTCACGGTCACCGACCCGCTCGCGTCGGGTGGCGTCGGGTACGCCTACCTCTACCGCAGCGCGACGCTCAGCGGCGGCGGCGCGGGAACGACCGGGGTGCAGTACACGTTCTCGCTCGACTCCGGTGCCTACACGACGACGTACAAGATGGGCACCGCGTCGAACGGGCCGAACAACCTGAACGGACCGAATCCCGAGCACTCGGTCGTGCAGACGCCGACGTACCGGCTGACGTACGGCGACCGGTGGCTGAACGACGGTCTGTCGATCACGACGGGCGGCGCCACGACGACCGACATCCTGGAACGCGGTCGGGCCCAGGTGACGAGCGCTGGGTGCTCGCGCACCGAAGACAGCTTCGACGAGGTCTGGAACGCGCTGCCGTACGAAGCCGGCTTCATCGTGAACGTCAGCGGACCCGTGCGCGCGATCCGGTCGGACATCGGCACCAACAGCGGCACCTACACGGTGCTCACCGACGTCTTCTACCCGCAGCGCGAGGACAGCACGACCGACCTGCGGGTGCATCCGATCCCGGGCGTTGCCGTCTTCGACGACTTCACCACCGGCCTCACCGGCTTGAAGTACTCCGACGACCAGACCACCGGCGTCCCGATCGACGGCGTCCCCGACGCGGTCGCGACCGCGCACGTGCCGCAGTGGCAGATGGTGTCGGGCGCACCCGGGTCGATCGTCACGACGCGCACCGCGCCGAACATCGCCGGCCTCGTCGCGTCGACGTACTACCTCGACCAGCGGCCCGCGAGCCCGTTGCCCTGCACCGGTGACGACACCGCGTGGGGTCAGAACGGCGAGCAGGTGCTCGGCCCGGGCGGCGGCGCGCTGCCGTGCACCGATCCGACCATCTGCGCGGGCGCGGTTCCGCTCACCTCGACTCGATTCCGCTATTACGAGGGCCCGAACCTGTCCCGCTCGACCGCGGCGACCCTCGCCCAACACGCGCAGACGCCGGTCCAGGTGAGCGTCAGCGGATAGCGCAACCGCCGCGCGCTCACGCGATCGGCTTCTCGACCAGCGTCGCGTCCTCGTTCCAGCTGCTGATGACGCGGGTCTCGTGCTCGTGGCCCAGCACCGACAGCGACGCGGTGTCGAGCGCGAAGAGCTGTCCCGCGTCGGCCGGGAGTTGGAGCCAGCACGCGGCGAGCACCCGCAGGATGTGCCCGTGGGCGAACAGCGCGACGTCGCCGTCGACGCCCGCGACCTCGTCGATGACGCGGCGTGCGCGCGCTGCGACCTCCTCGATGCCCTCGCCGCCGGGCACGCGACCGGTCCAGATCGTCCAACCGGGGTCGTGGCGCCGTATCTGCTCCGTGGTCCGGCCCTCGTACTCGCCGTAGTCCCACTCACGCAGGTCGGGCTCTACGCGCGCGGTCGCGTCCAGCCCCGCGATGCGACACGTCTCGCGCGCCCGTTCGAGCGGGCTCGTCAGCACGACGGCGAAGCTCCGTCCCGCGAGGCGCCGCCCGAGCGCGCGGGCGTGGACCCGCCCCGCGTCCGTGAGCGGGATGTCGGTGCTGCCGGTGTGCCGGCCCGATTCCGACCACTCGGTCGCGCCGTGGCGGACGAGCCACAGCCGGCTGCGCTCCTCGCCGGCGTTGCCCGCGTCGCTCACGCCGTCGCGGCGCTCGATACCGCGCTCGACGTCGCGGCCGACGCGTCCGTGGGCGCGTCCTCGAGCATCGGGTCGTGCCACCCGCCGTGCGACGCGACCAGTGCGCCGGCCTGCTCGGGTCCCCACGTGCCCGGCTCGTACGGGATCGCGTCGGGATGGTCGTGCACGACGCCGTCCACGACCCGCCACGCGGCCTCCACGCCGTCCTCGCGCGCGAACAGCAGGGTCTCGCCGTCGAGCGCGTCGCCGATGAGCCGCTCGTAGGCCGACATCTCGTCGGGTGCGTTGTTGCACACGTAGAGCTCGAGCTGCTCACCGACGAAGTCCTCGCCCGGAGCCTTCGCCCGCGCGCCGAGCGCGATCGCGATGTCGGGGCTGAGGCGGAAGCGCACGTAGTTGGTCTTCCCCGGCGGGGGCTCGGAGTCGGCGAAGACGCGCTGGGGCGGCGCTTTCAGCTCGACCATCACCTCGGTGCAGGTGATCGGCAGCTTCTTGCCCGCGCGCACGTAGAACGGCACACCACCCCAGCGCCAGGAGTCGATCATGAACCGGGCCGCGATGTAGGTCTCGACGTCGGAGTCGGGGGAGACGCCGTCTTCATCGCGGTAACCGGCGAACTGGCCGCGCACGACGTCGTCGTGGCACAGCGTGCGCATCGCCCGGAACACCTTCTCCTTCTCGTCGCGCAGGGCCTCGACCGTGCCTCCGACGGGTGGCTCCATCGCGAGCAGCGCGATGACCTGCAGGAGGTGGTTCTGCACGACGTCGCGCAACGCGCCGACCTCCTCGTAGAACTTGCCGCGTCCCTCGACGCCGAACGCCTCGGCCATGGTCACCTGCACGCTCGCGACGTAGTTGCGGTTCCAGATTGGCTCGAGGAACGAGTTGGCGAAGCGGAAGTAGAGGATGTTCTGGACCGGCTCCTTGCCGAGGTAGTGGTCGATCCGGAACACCATGCTCTCCGGGAACACTTCGTGCAGGGCCCGGTTCAACGCCTGCGCGGACGCGAGGTCGCGACCGAACGGCTTCTCGACGATCACCCGGCCGCCCTTCGCGCAGCCCGACGCTCCGAGGCTGTGCACGACCGTCGGGAAGAGGCTGGGAGGGATCGCGAGGTAGTGCGCCGGGAGTTGCGAGCCGTCGAGCGTCTGCTTGAGCTGTGTGAACGTGGCGTCGTCGCGGTAGTCGCCGTGCACGTACGCGAGCGACTTCGCGAGGGTGTCGAAGGCGGCCTCGTCGTCGATACCGTCACCGAAGTTCTCGATGCCGTCGCGGGCGCGGTCGCGCAGCTGGTCGACGGTCCAGTCCTCGGCCGCCACACCGATGACGGGGATGCCGAGATGACCCCGCTTGGTCATGGCGTAGAGCGACGGGAAGATCTTCTTGTGTGCCAGGTCGCCCGTCGCGCCGAAGAGGACCAGCGCGTCGCAACGCTTCGGTTGCGATGCCCCCGTTGCGTTCATTGCGACGCCGACTTCTCGAGGTGCCCGCCGAACTCCTTGCGCATCGCGGACTGGACGCGGTTCGCGAACTCGGCGTGTCCCTGCGACGCGAACCGTGCGAAGAGCGCGGACGACAGCACGGGGACCGGTATGCCCTCCTCGACCGCGGCCTGCACGGTCCACCGTCCCTCGCCGGAGTCCGACACGCGGCCGGTGAACCCGTCGAGGGTCGGCGAGGCGTGCAGCGCGATCGCGGTCAGGTCGAGCAACCACGAGCTGATGACGCTGCCGCGACGCCACACCTCCGCCACTGCGGCCGTGTCGATGTCGTAGTGGTAGAACTCCGGATCCTGCAGCGGAGCGGTCTCCGCGTCGAATTCCTGCTTGCGGCTCCCGACGTCGGCGTCGTTCAGGATCGCGAGCCCCTCCGCGTACGCGGCCATGATCCCGTACTCGATCCCGTTGTGGACCATCTTCACGAAGTGGCCCGCGCCGTGCGGACCGCAGTGGAGGTAGCCGAGCTCCTCCGGTGCGGCATCGCCGGTGCGCCCCTCGGTGCGCGGTGCTTCACCGAGACCGGGCGCCAGGGCGCGAAAGATCGGGTCGAGGTGCGCGACGACGTCGTCCTCGCCGCCGATCATCATGCAGAAGCCGCGGTCGAGCCCGAAGACGCCGCCACTGGTTCCGACGTCCACGTAGTGGATGCCCTGCGGCTCGAGCTCCTTCGCGCGCGCGATGTCGTCGCGGTAGTAGGAGTTGCCGCCGTCGATGAGGATGTCGCCCGGTTCCATGAGCGACGCGAGCTGCTGGGCGGTCTCGCCGACGAACGCCGCGGGCACCATCATCCACGCGGCGCGCGGCTTCGAGAGCTTGCCGACGAATTCCTCGAGCTTGGTCGCGCCGGTGATCCCGTGGCCTTCGAGCGACTTCACCGCGTCGGCGTTCACGTCGTACACGACGCACTCGTGACCGTCGCGCGTCAACCGTCGAACCAGGTTGGCGCCCATCCGTCCCAGGCCGATCATTCCGAGCTGCATCACCCGTCCCTTCGTGCCGTTGCCGTTGCGCCATCGACGCTCGTCACGCCGTTGTTCATCGGAGCTGCCGGTACCGCTCGATCAGCGTGTTGGTCGAGCTGTCGTGGTCGAGCGGTGCGCGGTCGTCCTCGAGCTGCGGGACGATCCGGCTCGCGAGCACCTTGCCCAGCTCCACACCCCACTGGTCGAACGAGTTGATGCCCCAGACCGTGCCCTGGGTGAACACCTTGTGCTCGTACGTCGCGATGAGCTGACCGAGCACGAACGGTGTGAGCTTGGGCGCCAGCATCGTGTTGGTCGGTCGGTTGCCCGGGAACACGCGGTGGGGCACCTGCTCCGGCACCACGCCCTCCGCCTCCACCTGCTGGCGCGTCTTGCCGAACGCGAGCGCTTCGGTCTGGGCGAAGAAGTTGGCCATGAGCAGGTCCTGGTGGTCGCCGACCTGGTGCGCCGCTTGCGCGAAGCCGATGAAGTCGCACGGGATCAATCGCGTGCCCTGGTGGATGAGCTGGTAGAAGGCGTGCTGGCCGTTGGTGCCGGGCTGGCCCCACACGACGGGCCCGGTGTCGACGTCGACCGGGTTGCCGTCGAGGCGCACCGACTTCCCGTCGCTCTCCATGTCGAGCTGCTGGAGGTACGCCGGGAACCTCTCCATGTACTGGCTGTAGGGCAGAACGGCTTGGGTCTCGGCGCCGAAGAAGTCGATGTACCAGACACCGATGAGCCCGAGCAGGACGGGAAGGTTGCGCTCGAACGGCGCGCTGCGGAAGTGCTCGTCGATCGCGTGGAAGCCGCGCAGCATCTCGTGGAAGTGCTCCGGACCGATCGCGACCATGAGCGACAGCCCGATCGCGGAGTCCATCGAGTAGCGGCCACCGACCCAGTCCCAGAACCCGAACATGTTCGCGGTGTCGATCCCGAACTCGGCCACCTTCTCGGCATTCGTCGACACCGCGACGAAGTGGCGCGCCACGGCCCCCTCACCGAGCGCGCCCACGACCCACTCGCGGGCGCTGCGCGCGTTGGCCAGCGTCTCGAGCGTCGTGAACGTCTTCGACGACACGATGAACAGCGTCTCGGCCGGGTCGAGGTCGTGCAGCGCCTCCCAGACGTCGGTGCCGTCGACGTTGGAGACGAACCGGAACGTCATGTCCCGACGGCTGAAGTCCCGCAGGGCCGTGGAGGCCATAGCGGGGCCGAGGTCGGAACCACCGATGCCGATGTTGACCACGTTGCGGATCGGCCGCCCGGTGGCCCCCGACCACGAACCGCTGCGGACCCGGTCGCTGAACGCGGTCATGCGGTCGAGGACCTCGTGCACCTCGGCGACGACGTCCACGCCGTCCACCACGAGTGACGTGCCCTTGGGCATGCGCAGCGCCACGTGCAGCACGGAGCGGTTCTCGGTGACGTTGATGCGCTCACCCCTGAACATCGCGTCGATGCGCTCACGCAGACCCGCGCGCTCCGCGAGCGCGCACAGCAGGCGGATCGTCTCCGGGGTGAGGCGGTTCTTGGAGTAGTCCAGGTAGATCCCGTCGACCTCCAGCGCCATCCGGTCGCCGCGTGTCGGGTCGGTCGCGAACAGGTCGCGGAGGTGGACGCCGTTGATCGCGCCGTAGTGGTCGGCCAACGCCTGCCATTCGGGCGTCGAGCTGATCGGGGTGTCGCTCACGCGGGGCTCCTGGGGGAAGGCGAGGGCCCCAAGCCTTGCAGCATCGGATCGAGCCTCGCGTCGCTCCTCGTGGGAGTCGCCCCGAGACCGCGCCGCAGCGACGAGAATCCGCGGGTGCTCGAACGCCGGATCCGACCCGCGCGGCCCGTGGACCTCGCCTCGACGCTGGCCCCCACCCGGCACGGCCGCTCCGACCCGTGCACCAGGGTCATGGCCGGCGAGGTGTGGCGAGCGACGCGGACGCCCGACGGTCCCGCGACGATGCGTCTCACGGGGGCGCGCGAGACGATCGTCGTGCGCGCGTGGGGACGTGGCGCCGCGTGGGCGGTCGACCACGCTCCTCGCCTGCTCGGCCTGCACGACGACCCGACCGCATTCGAGCCGGTCGACCCGCTCGTGCGCGACCTCCACCGCCACCGGCCCGGGTTGCGGATCGGTGCGACCGACGCGGTGGTCGAGGCGCTCGTCGCGTCGATCGTCGAGCAGCGGGTGACGACGGTCGAAGCGCACCGGAGCTACTCGCGCCTCGTGCGCCGGTACGGCGATCCCGCGCCTGGTCCCGCGGGTCCCGATGGCCTTCGCCTGCCACCGCATCCCGAACGACTCGCGCGCCTTTCGTACTGGGCGTTTCACCCGCTCGGGATCGAGCGGCGCCGGGCCGACGCGATCCGCCGCGTGTGCGCACACGCGCGGGCGCTCGAACGCGCCGCGGCCATGCCGTCGCGCGACGGCCAGGCGCTCCTGCGCACGGTGCCGGGAGTGGGCGTCTGGACCGCGGCCGAGGTCGCGGCCGTCGCGTTCGGCGATCCCGACGCGGTCAGCGTGGGCGACTACGGCCTTCCCGGTCTCGTCGGTTGGGCTCTCGCGGGCGAGCGCGAGGCCGACGACGCGCGCATGCTCGAGCTGCTCGAGCCGTTCCGGGGTCAGCGCGGGCGCGTGATCCGTCTCCTCAGCGGCGCGGGACTCGGCCCGCCCCGGCGGGCGCCAAGGGCCCGCCTACGAGCGATGGAAGGGATGTGAACGGCGCGTGAGTCCCGCGGCGGGTCGCGTGACGCGGCGCAACTCTCTGTTGGCAGGGGAGCGGCGAGCCTCCGAGCGCGACAGCGAACATCTCTCGCGTTCATTCAGGGGGAAGTGTCAGTCGCGTCCGCCCCGCGAAGCCGTCCTCGGGCCAGTGCCACCACTCCACCGCGGGCTCGTCGACGAGCCAGCACAGCCAGTACTGCCGGCCGCTCGGCGCAAGCGCCGGGAAGTCGACGAGGCCGCGCTCGACGTCGCGTAGCACGATGTCGTCGCGCGCGAGCTCGTCGAGGAGCTCGCGCACCTGCGCGGCGGGATCCGCGTCCTTGCGGTGACCGTTGCCCGACGCGCCGTTCCCGGAGATCCTGGTCCCGCGCTCACGCGCGGCGGCGGCGAGCTCCCGGATGCGCGACACCACTGCGTGGACGCGCTCGAGCGCGGCGTTCGCCTCCTCGACCGTCCAGTACCGCACCGCGTGACGATACGGCGCCGGCGCCGGACGGCGGGGACCGGTCGCCCACGCGCCCGCCGGTACGATTCGGTGCCGTGAGTCGCGTCGCCTATTTCGGCCCTCGGGGCACGTTCACCGAGGAGGCCGTCCTCACCCAACCCGATCTGGCCGAGCAGGAGCTGATGCCGCTCGCCACCGTGCCCCAGGTGATGGCCGCCGTGGAGCACGGCGACTGCGACGAGGGCGTCGTCCCGATCGAGAACATGATCGAGGGGTCGGTGTCGGTCACGCTCGACACGCTCGCGTTCGAGAGCGACCTGTTGATCCAGCGCGAGATCGACCTGCCGATCGTGCTGCACCTCTGCGCGCGGCCGGGGACCAGGCTCACCGACGTGCACACGGTGCTGTCGCACCCGCACGCGCACGCGCAGTGCCGCGGGTGGATGAGCGCGAAGCTGCCCGACGCGGCGCTCGTCGCCGCCAACTCCACCGCGGAGGCGGCCCGCCAGGTGTCGCGCTCGAAGCGCACCGACCAGGCCGCGATCGGTACTGCGTTCGCGGCGAGTCTCTACGGGTTGGAGCTCCTCGCCAGCGAGATCGAGGACCATCCCGAGAACCAGACCCGCTTCGTGTTGCTCGGCCACGGCGTGCCCCCGCCGACCGGTCACGACAAGACGTCGATCGTGTGCTTCCAACGCGAGGACAAGCCGGGCTCGTTGCTCGCGATCCTGCAGGAGTTCGCGGCGCGGTCGATCAACCTGAACAAGCTCGAGTCCCGGCCGACGAAACGCGGGCTCGGTGAGTACTGCTTCTTCATCGACGCGGCCGGCCACATCGCCGACGAGCTGGTCGCCGACTGCCTGCGCACGCTCGCGGCGCGTCAGGCCGAGGTCAAGTTCCTGGGCTCGTACCCGGTCGCGGGCGAGGAGGAGGCGCACGCCAAGCGCAAGGCCGCGACGAAGGCCGAGCGCGCCGCGGCCGACTGGATGCGCTCGCTGCGTGCGCAGATCCGGGACGCAGCCTCGTGATCGACCTCCGGCGGCTGCGCGACGAGCCCGGGTACCGGCGCGGCATCGAGCGCAAGCGCGTCCGCGCCGGCCTCGTCGACGAGGTGCTGGCGCTCGACGAGGAGCGGCGCGCGATCCAGACCGAGGTGCAGGAGCTCCGCGCGCAGCAGAACGCGGCGTCGAAGGCGATCGGGAAGGCCCCGCCCGACGAGCGACCGGCGAGGATCGCGGCGGCGACCGAGCTCAAGGAGCGGCTCGCGGCGACGGAGCCCCGCCTGGCCGAGGTCGAGGTCGCGCTTCGTGCGCTCGCATTGCAGCTCCCGAACCCGGCTGCCGAGATCGTGCCCGACGGGGGTGAGGACGACGCCGTCGTGCGGCGGGAGGTCGGCGAGCGGACGCCCGCACCGCCGCTCGACCATGCCGCGTTCGGCGCCGCGATCGGCTTCGTCGACACCGAGCGCGCCGCGGAGATCAGCGGCTCGCGGTTCGCGTACCTCTTGCGCGAGGCGGTGCTGATCGAGTTCGCGCTCGTGCAATGGGTGATGTCGCGTCTCGTCTCCGAGGACTTCGTGCCGGTCGTGCCCCCGGTGCTGGTGCGCGAGTCGACCATGGAAGAGGCCGGCTTCTTCCCGACCGACCGCAACCAGGTCTACGACGTCGACGACGGCGAGCTCTTCCTCGTCGGCACCGCGGAGGTCCCGCTATCGGGCTTGCAGCGGGGCGAGACGCTCGACGCGGCCGCGCTCCCGATGCGCTACGGCGGCTTCTCGACCTGCTTCCGGCGCGAGGCGGGCACCTACGGCAAGGACACGCGCGGCATCTTCCGGGTGCACCAGTTCGACAAGGTCGAGCTCTTCTCGTACGCGCACCCCGACCGGTCCTGGGACGAGATGGACGCGCTGGTCGCGTTCGAGGAGTCGATCATCTCCGGCCTGGGGCTGCCCTACCGCGTGGTCGACGTCGCCGCCGGCGACCTCGGTCCCGCGGCTGCGCGCAAGCTCGACATCGAGGTGTGGTTGCCGTCGGAGCAGCGCTACCGCGAGCTCACCAGCTGCTCGAACTACCTGGACTACTCGGCCCGTCGTCTCGGTACCCGCGTCCGCGACAGCGAGGGCTCGCGGCTCGCGCACACGCTCAACGGCACCGCGTGCGCGGTCAGCCGCACGCTCGTGTTCCTGCTCGAGCACTGTCAGCAACCCGACGGCAGCTTCGTCGTGCCCGAGGTGCTCCGGCCGTTCACCGGCTTCGACCGCGTCGCCCCCCGCTGACCCGCGCCCGGGCGCTTCGTGTGGACGTGAGTTGCGGTCTTTGCAACTGGAGTCCCCATGAACGGGCCGCGCCGCTACCCTCGCGCCCGGAGGGATGCCGGAGTGGCCGAACGGGGGAGTCTTGAAAACTCTTGAGCGAGAGCTCCGCGGGTTCGAATCCCGCTCCCTCCGCCAACCCTTCACGGAGGTGCAACGGTGTCGACCCGGACGGCAACGCTTCCACGACTGACCGCCATCGACCCGCTCGACGACGTCGTCGGCGAGCTCCAGGAGCACGGCGCGGTCGTGGTCGAAGGGATGTTGACGCGCGCCTGCGTCGACACGGTGCTCGAGGAGGTCGACCCGTTCCTCGAACGCGCCGACCCGGCGATGACGCACCTCAACCCGGTCATCCAGGCGTTCTTCGGCGACAAGACCCGACACGTCGCGTCGCTCGCGGCCAAGTCGCCGACCTTCGTCGACGAGGCGCTGCTGCACCCGGTGCTGCTCGGCGTATGCGACGCGGTGCTGCTGCCGTCGTGCGCGCGCTACCAGCTCAACCTCGGGCACCTCATCGCGCGCGGGCCGGGTGCGCAGGCGCAGTACCTGCATCGCGACGAGGACGTGTGGATCCACGTCCCGCGTCCGCATCCCGAGCTGCAGATCGCGACGATGACGGCGCTCGTCGACTTCACCACGCGAACCGGCGCGACGCGCGTCGTCCCCGGCAGCCATCGTTGGGAACGGGATCGCGTGCCGGCCGAGCACGAGGTCCTGGACGCGGAGATGCCCGTGGGCTCGACCGTCATCTATCTCGGCTCGACGATCCACGGCGCGGGCACCAACAGCACCGACGACGTCTGGCGGCTCGGACTGCATCTCAGCTACACGCTCGGGTGGTTGCGCACGGAGGAGAACAACTACCTGGGCACGCCGCCCGCGGTGGCGCGCGCGCTCCCGCGCCGCGCCCAGGAGATCCTCGGCTACGCCGTGCACGACGCGATCGAGGACTTCGGCGGCTATCTCGGGATGGTCGAGCTGCGTGACCCCGTCGATCTCATGGAGCGCGGCGAGCTCGGGTGAGGGCACGCTCCGGCGTGGACGAGCTCGTCGTCGAGGTCGCCGGCGGTCGCAGGGTCACGGCGCGGCTCCACGGCACCGGCGCGCCGGTGCTGTTCCTCCACGGAACGCCCGGCAGCCGGGTGCTCGCGCCCCACGACGACGATCTCCTTGCGGACTCCGGCGTGCAGCTCGTGACCCTCGACCGTCCCGGGTACGGCGGTTCCGCACCGCAGCCGGGGCGGCGCGTGCTGCAGTGCGTCGACGACGTCGTCGAGGTCGCGAACGCGGTCGGCGCGGAGCACTTCGGGCTCGCGGCCTACTCGGGGGGCGCCCTCTACGCGCTGGCGACCGCGGCGGGCCACGCGGATCGGGTGACGTCGGTCGCGCTGGTGTCGCCGCTCGGTCCGCTCGACACCTCGGGCGACGAGCGTGCCCTACCGGAGGACCGTGCGCTCCAGGTCCGCTTCCTGCGCGCGGTGCCGGCGGCGACCCGTGCGCGCGTTGCGATCGCGGCTCTCGCGCTCCGCCGCGTCGCACGACAACGGCTGAACCAACCGCAGGAGGCGGTCGACGAGCTCGGCGCGTCGTGCGCTGCTGATGCGCGCGTGCTCGACGACGACCGCGTGCGCGGGATGCTCGAGCACGACGTGGTGGAGTCGCTGCGGCAGGGCGCGGCCGGATGGGCCGCTGACGCTGCGACGATGGTGGAGCGGTGGCCCGTCGACCCCCACGCGATCCGGGCTCCGATCACGGTCTGGCACGGCCGCGACGACGCCGACGTCCGCATCGACATGGCGCGTGCCCTCTCCCGGTGGCTGCCTGCGGCGGCCTTGGTCGAGGTTCCCGACGCCGGTCATCTGGTGCTCCACACGATCTGGCCCGACGTGCTCACCGCCGCGCGTCCGGGTTGACCGGTTCGATCAGTTCATCGTCGTGCGACCGAGACCGACGTGCGGCGCGCACCCCCAACCGGTGTAGCCGAACCGGGCCCGGATCCGCTCGGCGACGGCGATCTGCTGGTCGCGTGTGGCACTCCCCGCGTTCGATGCGAACTCGCGTCCACCGAACGCGTCCCACGTGCCGTTGAAGATCCCGAGGCCGCCGGAGAACCGCGCGCCGTGCAGGCCCCAGTTGCCTCCGGTCTCGCACTGGGCCAGGCGGTCCCACACCGCGTCGTTGACCTGACGGACCTGCGCGGCCTGCGCGGCCGCGGCGGCAATCCACGTCGCGACGCGCGCTTCGGCGTCATGCCGTCGCGCGGCTTCCTGCTCCACCAATTGCGCCCGCCGAGTCGCGAGCGCGTAACGCGTCGACATCGCGCGTCCCTGCGGGTCGCGCGCGACGCCGTCGGGTGTCGCGACAGGAACGAGCGCGTGCGCGAGCGCGACGTCGGCGAGCAGACGCGCGTGGCTCGGGCCGAGCGTGTTCGTCGCGTCGGCGTCGTTCGCTCTGACCGCGAAGATCACCGACGCGATGACCGCGAGCACGCACGCCGAGGTGACGATCGTCACGCGTCGTCGCTCGCGGGCGCGCCGGTCGGCCCGGCGTTTGGAACGGGCGCCGAGTGTGTGGCCGCCGGGCCGCGATACGTGGTCCGGTGTGTCAACCTGAACCTCTGCATGACGGTGCGCGAGAGGTCGTGAGGACGAGGTGTGTCGTAGGCGCGAGGACGCGAATCGCTGCATTTGCAGGGGTTCCTCCGTATCCAGACCGGCGACCGACCGCCCATCGGGCACCGGTGTGACTGGGTACCGGACCGGCCTCGAGCGGGGCCCGGGAAGCCGCCCCGTGGATCGCGCCCGAACGCACGGCCGGCGGCGCGCGGTGGACCCATGCGGGTGATGGCGCTCGCCGATACCCACCTCCGCCGAGGGGGAAACCGCAGGCTGCCGGATCCCGTCTACGAGGCCCTGGACGGGGTCGGAGCGGTCCTCCACGCCGGTGACGTGCTCGATCGCGACCTGCTCGACGAGCTCTCCGGCTTCGCGCCCGTCCACGCCGTGCTCGGCAACAACGACCACGACCTCGTCGGGGTGCTGCCCGAGACGTTGCTCGTGGAGCTCGAAGGCGTGCGCATCGGCCTCGTGCACGACCCGGGTCCGCGAGCCGGACGGGAGGCGCGCCTGAACCGTCGCTTCCCCGACGCCGCAGTCGTGATGTTCGGCCACACACACGAGCCGTGCGCGCAGGCCGGCATCGGCGGGCAGCTGCTGTTCAACCCGGGATCACCGACGCAGCGTCGCCGCCAGCCGCACCACACGTTCGGGCTCTTGGAACTACGCGCCGGAGCGATCGCCGCGCACGCGATCGTGCGCGCGTGAGGCCGGTCAGCGCGGCGAGACGCCGCGGTACTATCGCTCGACGATGATCGCCCCTCCGGAAGCGGCCGACTCTGCTCCCGAGGTGCGACGCGGCTGGATTCGGCGCATGGGGACGTACCTGCGGCCGCATCGCCGCAGCGTCGGCATCGCGTTCACCGCCGCGGTCGTCGGAACCACGATCGCTGCGTTCAGTCCGCTCGTCGAGCGCACGGTCGTCGACAACGGGATTGTCGCCCACCACGGCGAGGTGACGGGCTGGCTCGTGGTGCTCGTGCTCTTCGGCATCACCCGCTTCTTCGCCGCGTACGCGCGACGCTATTGGGGCGGTCGAGTCAGCCTCGACGTCCAGCACGACCTTCGGACCGACATCTTCCGCCAGCTCCAACGGCTCGACTTCGCGCGCCACGACGAGCTGCAGACGGGTCAGCTGGTCAGCCGCGCGAGCTCCGACGTCGCGCTGATCCAGGGCCTGCTCGCGTTCCTGCCCATCGGCATCGGCAACATCGTCATGTTCGTCGTGTCGATCGTGCTGATGCTGTGGCTCTCGCCGTTGCTGACGCTGATCATGCTCGTCGTCTCTCCGCTCCTGCTCTTCACCGCGATCAAGCTGCGCACGTCGATCTTCCCCGCGAGCTGGGACGCGCAGCAGAAGGCGGGCGAGGTCGCGACCGTGGTGGAGGAGTCGGTCACCGGCGTGCGCGTCGTGAAGGGCTTCGGGCAGGAGCAGCAGGAGCTCGATCGCCTCGTGGCCGACGCGCGACGCCTCTACGGCTCGCGCACCCGGCTCGTGCGCACTCAGGCCCGGTTGCAGCCCGCGTTGCAGACGATCCCCGCGCTCGCCCAGGTGGCCGTCCTCGCGCTGGGCGGCTGGCTCGCGTTGGAGGGCCGCATCAGCATCGGCACCTTCTACGCGTTCATGGCGTACGTCTCGAACCTGGTGTCACCCGTCCGGATGCTCGCCGGGATCCTCACCGTCGGCCAGCTCGCGCGCGCGGGTGCCGAGCGCATCTTCGACCTGCTCGACTCCAACCCGGTGGTCACCGAACGCGACGACGCGACGGAGCTCACGACCGGGCGCGGCGAGATCGCCTTCGACGGCGTGTCGTTCGGCTATCTGCGCAGCGAACCCGTCCTGCGCGACTTCAGCCTGCGGGTCCAGCCGGGCGAGACGGTGGCGCTGGTCGGCGCGTCGGGTTCGGGCAAGTCCACGGTCGCGTTGCTGCTGCCGCGCTTCTACGACGTGCAGGGCGGCTCGGTCAGTATCGGCGGCACCGACATCCGAGACGTCACGCTCGCGTCATTGCGCCGCCACATCGGCGTTGTCTTCGAGGACAGCTTCCTCTTCTCCGACACCGTGCGAGCCAACATCGCATTCGGCCGTCCCGAGGCGACCGACGACGACATCGTCGCGGCGGCGCGCGCCGCGGAGGCCCACGCGTTCATCCCGCGGCTTCCCGACGGCTACGACACCGTCGTCGGCGAGCAGGGTCTCACGCTCTCGGGTGGCCAGCGTCAGCGCGTCGCGCTCGCCCGTGCGTTGTTGAGCCGGCCCGAGATCCTCCTGCTCGACGACGCGACGTCGGCAGTCGACGCGCGGGTCGAGGAGGAGATCCACGCGACGCTCTCTCGCCTCCTCGCCGGGCACACGACGATCCTCATCGCGCACCGCCGCTCGACGTTGAACCTCGCCGACCGCATCGTCGTGGTCGAGGACGGGCGCGTCGTCGACAGCGGTCCGCAGGACGAGTTGTGGGAGCGCTGCAGCCTGTTCCGCAAGCTGCTGTCCGGTCCCGGAGAAGACGCGGAGGGCGTCGACGCCGACGACGAGCTGCCCGAGCCCGACGCGCTGGAGATGCTGGGCGACGACGCCATCACCGCCTCGGCGTGGCAGGTGCGTGAAGAGGAGGACGCGCGGCTCGCCTCCGCGCCCGCGACCCCCGCGCGTCCGCTGGCCTTCGGTGGCGGTGGCGGGGGCGGTGGCGGCTTCGGCGGGGGCGGCGCGGCGATGGCCCTCGCGCCCACGCCCGAGCTGCTGGCCCAGGTGGACGCGCTCCCGCCGACGAACGACGATCCCGGCGTCGACGTCTCCGGCGAGACCCGCACCGGTGAACGCTTCGTGCTCCGCCGCTTCCTGCGGCCGTACCGCGCCGCGCTGTTGTTCGGCGTGTTGCTCGTTGCGCTCGACGGCATCGCGACGCTGCTCGGTCCCGCGTTGGTGAAGCTCGGTCTCGACCGTGGCGTCGCGACGGGCTCCACGGCCGCGCTCATGGCCGCGTCCGGAGCGTTCCTGGTCGTCACGCTGCTCGACTGGCTCGACATGTGGGCCGAGACCGTGGTCACGGGCAAGACGGCCGAGCGGTTGCTGTTCGCGCTGCGGGTGAAGATCTTCGCCCAGCTCCAGCGGCTCGGCATCGACTACTACGAGCACGAGATGGCGGGCCGGATCATGACCCGCATGACGACCGACGTCGACGCGCTGTCACAGCTGCTCCAGAACGGCCTCGTCAACGCACTCGTGAACATCGTGTCGTTCGTCGGCGTCGGTGTCGCGCTGGCGATCATGAACCCGCAGCTCGCCGGCGTCACCGCGATCGCCCTGCCGCCACTCGTCATCGCGACGCTGTGGTTCCGGCGCGCGTCGGGTCGCGCCTACGACAAGGCGCGCGACCGTATCGCCGCGGTGAACGCCAACTTGCAGGAAGGGCTCTCCGGCGTGCGCGTCTCGCAGGCGTTCTCGCAGGAGGGTCGCAGCTCCCGCGAGTTCGAGGAGGTCGCGCGGGGGTACCTCGACGCGCGCCTCCGCGCCCAACAGCTCGTCGCGACCTACTTCCCGTTCGTGGAGATGCTCTCCGAGCTCACCGCGGCGCTCGTGCTCGGCGCCGGTGCCGCGCTCCTGCCCGCCGGTGCCCGTTCCGGCGCGGAGGTCATCACGTTCCTGCTGTATCTGGACCTCTTCTTCACGCCCATCCAGCAGCTCTCGCAGGTGTTCGACTCCTACCAGCAGGCGCGCGTCTCGATGGGCCGCATCGGCGAGCTGCTCGACACACCGACGTCGCTCCCGCCGCCCGCCGACCCCGTCGTGCCCGGACGGTTGCGCGGCGAGATCCACTTCGACCACGTCCGGTTCCGCTATCCGACGACGGTCGACGACGCGCTGCGCGACCTCGACCTGCGCGTGACTCCGGGCGAGTCGGTCGCGCTCGTCGGTGAGACCGGCGCGGGCAAGTCCACGATCGTGAAGCTCGTCGCCCGCTTCTACGATCCGTCCGACGGTCGCGTGCTCGTCGACGGGGTGCCGGTCGACCGCTACGACCCCGCCGCGTACCACGCGCAGCTCGGCATCGTCCCGCAGGAGCCGTTCCTGTTCTCCGGGACCATCCGCGACAACATCGCGTACGGGCGCCGGGAGGCGACCGACGCCGACGTGGAGGCCGCGGCGCGCGCGGTCGGCGCGCACGCGTTCGTGGCCGCGCTTCCCAACGGCTACCTGCAACACGTCAGCGAGCGCGGCCGGTCGCTGTCGGCCGGCCAGCGACAGCTCATCGCTCTGGCCCGCGCCCGTCTCGTCGATCCCGCGATCCTGCTGCTCGACGAGGCCACCTCGAACCTCGACCTCGCGACCGAGGCCGCGGTGACCGCGGCGATGGGCATCGCGGCGCAGGGCCGCACGACGTTGCTGATCGCGCACCGCCTCCAGACCGCGCGCAGCGCCGACCGGATCGTCGTGATCGACGACGGTCGGGCCGTCGAGCAGGGCACGCACGACGAGTTGCTGCGCCACGAGGGTCGGTACGCGGCGATGTGGGCCGCGTCCGCCCCCGAACCCCACGCCGTCTGACGCGAGGCGTGGGTACGCTCACGGGCCATGCCCGAGGATCCGCGTGCGTGGTGGCGCGAAGGCGTGCTGTACCAGATCTACCCGCGGTCGTACGCGGACTCGAACGGCGACGGGATCGGCGATCTGGCCGGCATCACCGCGCACCTCGACCACCTGGCCTGGCTCGGCATCCGCGGCGTCTGGTTGAGCCCCGTCACCGTCTCACCCGACGCCGACTGGGGCTACGACGTCGCCGACTACACCGACGTGCAACCGGTGCTCGGCACGCTCGCCGAGCTCGACGCGCTCATCGCGTGTGCGGCCGAGCGCGACATCCGGATCATCCTCGACCTCGTCCCGAACCACACGAGCGACCGGCATCCGTGGTTCCTCGAGTCGCGTGCGTCACGCGAGAACCCCAAGCGCGACTGGTACGTCTGGGCGGACCCGAAGCCCGACGGCTCGCCGCCCAACAACTGGACGAGCAGCTTCGGCGGTCCGGCGTGGACCTTCGACGACACGACCGGTCAGTACTACCTGCACAACTTCCTGCCCGAGCAGCCCGACCTCAACTGGTGGAGCGACGAGGTGCGCGACGAGTTCGACCGCATCCTCCGCTTCTGGTTCGACCGTGGCGTCGCCGGGTTCCGCATCGACGTGGTGCACATGATCGTGAAGGACCGCCTCCTGCGCGACAACCCGCCCGCGACCGACCACGACCACTGGTTCGTCCAGCTCATGGGTCAGCGTCACCTCTACAACTCGTCCCAACCCGAGGTGCACGACGTGCTGCGCCGGTGGCGGGCGATCGCGGACTCGTACGACCCGCCCCGGATGCTTGTCGGTGAGACGCACGTCTTCGACTACGACGAGCTCGCGTCGTTCTACGGGAACGACGACGAGCTGAACCTCGCGTTCAACTTCCTCCTGATCCACTCGCCGCTCGAGGCGGAGGCCCTCCGCAAGGTCGTCACGTCGACCATGGCCGCGCTGCCCGCCGACGCGTGGCCGGTCTGGACCGGCGGCAACCACGACAACCACCGGTTCCCCACCCGGTGGGCCGGCGACGACCGCGACGCGACCCGGTGCGCGCTCATGATCCTGCTGACGATGCGCGGGAGCGTGTTCCTCTACTACGGGGACGAGCTCGGCATGCCCGACACCGACATCCCGGTCGAGCGCGTCCTCGACCCGATCGGGATCCGTCTGGCGCCGCAGTTCGGGCGCGACGCCGAGCGCACGCCGATGCCGTGGACGGGCGAGCCGGGCGCGGGCTTCAGCGCGCCGGGCGTCGAGCCGTGGCTTCCCTACGGCGACGTGGCCGCGTGCAACGTCGCCGCGCAACGACACGACCCGTCGTCCACCCTCTCGCTCGCACGCGACCTGATCTCGCTGCGTGACGCGATCCCCGACCTGCGTCGCGGCGGCAGCGTGCCGGTCGAGCGCGCTCCCGACGGCGTGTGGGCGTGGCGCCGTGGTGAGCGGGTGCTCGTCGCGGTGAACCTTGGTGACGCGGAGGCGACGGTCAACGACGTCGCTGGAACCATCCGCATCGGGACCGACCGCGCGCGCGACAACGAGCGCGTCGACGGCGTGCTCGTGCTCCCGCGCAACGACGGCGTCGTCGTGTGGCTCGACGCCCACGAGCGGTCGTGACCGACGGCGCGCGCTGCGACGAGTGCGGCTACGTCTACGACGACGTCGGCACACCTGACATCGCGCCGAGGCTCCGCGCTCTCGGACCGAGCTTCGCGGCCGTGCTCGCGCACGAGCCGGCCGGGCGCCTGCGCGCGCACCCGCTCCCGGAGACGTGGTCGGCCCTCGAATACGCGTGCCATGTGCGTGACATCCTCCACGTGCAGCGCGAGCGCGTCGAGCTGATGCTCCGGGAGCACGAGCCCACCTTCACGCCCATGGGCCGCGAAGAGCTGGTCACCCGTGAGCGCTACAACAGCCAGGACCCGGTGCAGGTCGCGACGCAGCTCACCGACGCGGCGGACCGGCTCGCCGAGCTGTTCGCGGGCTTGAGCGCGGCCCAGCTCGCACGGACGGGTGTCTACAACTGGCCGACGCAGCAGCTACGAAGCGCGGCCTGGGTGGGGCGCCACACCGTCCACGAAGGTGTGCACCACCGCGCCGACATCGACCGGGTCCTCGCCGCGCTCGCCTGACCGGGCGTCGACCTCAGGCCGCGTGCGACGCGGTCCACTCCAGCAGCCGCTCGACCGGCCACGTGTTGACGATCGACTCGGCCGGCACCTCGCACTCGGCTGCGCGGTCCGCGCCGTAGTGCTGCCACTCCAGCTGACCGGTCGCGTGCGCATCGGTGTCGATCGAGAACTTGCAGCCCAGTTCCAGGGCACGACGTAGCAAGCGCTTCGGCGGGTCGAGCCGTTCCGGTCGCGAGTTGATCTCGACCGCGGTGTCGAACCGGGCGCACGCCGCGAACACGAGGTCGGCGTCGAACGTCGACTCCGGACGGCCGCGCCCGACGACGATGCGACCGGTGCAGTGCCCGAGGATGTCGGAGTGCGGGTTCGCGATCGCGCGCAGCATGCGCTCCGTCATCGCGTCCGCGTCCATGCGGAGCTTCGAGTGCACGCTGGCGACGACGACGTCGAGCCGTTCGAGGAGGTCCTCCTCCTGGTCGAGGGTGCCGTCCTCGTTGATGTCGACCTCGATGCCCGTGAGCACGCGGAACGGCGCGAGCTCCTCGTTCATCCGGTCGACCACGTCGAGCTGGTCCCGGAGACGTTCGGGGGAGAGGCCGCGGGCGATGTTGAGACGGGGCGAGTGGTCGGTCAGGGCGACGTACTCGTGGCCGAGCGCGGCCGCGGTGCGCGTCATCGCCTCGATCGACGAGCCGCCGTCGGACCAGTCGGAGTGCAGGTGCAGGTCGCCGCGCAGCTTCTCGAGCAGCGGCGCGCCGAGGCCGGGCTCCGGACCGGGGTCGACCTCGAGACGGCGCAGGTACGCCGGGGTCTCGCCGCGCAACGCCTCCTCGATGACGCGCGCGGTCTTCTCGCCGACGTTGGGCAGCGTGCGCAGCGCGCCCTTCGCCGCGAGCGCCTCGAGCTCGGCCCGGTCCATGTCGCGGATCGCGTCCGCGGCCTTGCGGAACGCCATGGCCCGGTACGCAGGCTCGCGAGCGCGCTCGAGCAGGTGTGCGATGTGCTCGAGCGCGAAGACGGGGTCCATCGGGACCGAAGCTACCCGCGCCGGCCCGCGGACCTCCCCCGGCCCCGTCCCGACCGGCCGGAGCCGGCCCGGCCGTATACTTCGTGCTTCCGGAGGGATGACTGAGAGGCCGAAAGTGCTCGCCTGCTAAGCGAGTAGGGGGTGTTGAGCCCCCTCGAGGGTTCAAATCCCTCTCCCTCCGCCATTCCCACACCGACCCCGGGTAGCCACGATGCCGACGCCAGCCGAGACCGCGGATGCGTTGCTCGCGCTCGGTGCGGCGACGCTGGGCGAGTCGGGAGCGCGCCGGATGCGCGACCGCGTTCGGGCCGCGTGGCCCGGCGCGCGACTCGCCGCACCCGCGTACCCCGTGCGCTGTACGACGGGCGACAACCTCGCGGTCCACGTCGCGGTCGCACGCGCGCCGCGCGGCAGCGCGTTGGTCGTCGACGTCGGCGAGTCGCGCGAGCTCGGCTACTGGGGTGAGGTGCTGACCACCGCGGCGGAGGCGCGCGGCATCGCAGGTCTCGTGATCGACGGCGGTGTCCGTGACGTCGACGCGTTGCAGGCGCACGGCTTCCCTGCGTTCAGCACCACGGTCGCGTTGCCCGGCGCGACGAAGCAGCTTCCCGGAACGGTCGACCGGCCGGTGCGCGTCGGCGACGTCGACGTCGAGCCGGGTGACTGGGTCGTCGGTGACGCGGATGGCGTCGTGATCGTGCCCAACGGCGTGCGGGCCGACGTCCTCGCGGCGGGGAAGGCGCGTGCTGCGAAGGAGGACGGGTTCTTCGCCCGTCTCCGCGAGGGCGCGACGACGTTGGAGCTCCTCGGTCTCGACCCCTCACCCGTCGAGGGCGCGTAGCCTGCGCTCCGCGCACCCACGGGAGGATCCATGCACGTCCTCATCGCGACCGACGGCTCCGACCTCTCCGTCCACGCGGCGCGGCGCGGCCTCGAGCTGCTCGGTCCGCCGACGACGGTGACCGTGCTCGCGGTCCTCACGGAGGTCCCGGGCGACGAGGCCGGCGGCTTCGAGGGTCCGGTCGAGACGCCCGAGGAGCAGGAGGCCGAGTGGCGCCAGGAGCAGACCGAGGCCCACGGCGCGGTCGCCTCGACGATCGCGGCGATCGGCCGGTCGGGCGTGAACGAGCGGGTCGAGGTCGGTGATCCGGGCGGCGTGATCGTCGCCGTGGCGCGCGAGGTCGACGCCGACGTGATCGTGCTCGGCTCGCACGGTCGCGGTGTGTTCAAGCGCGTGTTCCTCGGCTCCGCGAGCGAGCACGTGCTCCACCACGCGCCGTGCCCGGTGCTCGTGATCCGCCAGGGGGCCGAGCACGACGACGCCGCGGGCGACGGCGCCGCGGGCTAGCCGCGCTGGCGCGTCACGAGGTTCGGCGGTCGCTGGCCGGCCAGGACGGACGCCGCGCCCTTCGCCGCGACCTGGGCCATCCGCGTCCGCGTCGCCAGCGACGCGCTGCCGATGTGGGGGAGCAGCACGGTCCGCGGCGCGGCGAGCAACCGCGGGTGCACCTCGGGCTCGCGCTCGTACACGTCGAGCCCGGCCGCGAAGATCCGGCCCTCCTCCAGCGCGCCGGCCAGTGCCTCCTCGTCGACGACGGGTCCGCGCGCGGTGTTGACGAGCACCGCGCCCGCGCGCATGAGCCCCAGTTCGCGCGCGCCGATGAGATGCCGGGTCGCCTCGGTGAGCGGGACATGCAGGCTGACCGCGTCCGACTCGCCCAACAGGCGCTCCAGGGTCGAGACGTAGCCGGCCTCACCCGTGTCGTGACGGGTGTGGTGCAGCACCTGCATCCCGAACCCGGACGCGCGCCGCGCGACGGCACGGCCGATGCGCCCGTAGCCGACCAGGCCGAGCGTCGCGCCGTGGACGTCGCGACCGAGGTACTGGTTGATGCCCCAGCCCGGCCAACGACCGGAGCGAAGGTCCGCCTCGGCCGTCGACGCGAGACGCGACGCCGAGAGCACGAGCAGGAACGCGAGATCCGCCGTCGTCTCGTCGAGCACGCCGGGCGTGTTGCACACCGCGATGTCGAGCGACGCCGCGGTCGCGACGTCGACGTTGTCGTAGCCGACGGCCACGTTGGCGACCACGCGCAGACGGCCCGCTCCCGCGCGCAGCACCTCGCCATCGATGCGGTCGGTCAGCAGGCAGACGACCGCGTCCGCGTCGCCCGCGGCCGCGACCAGCTCGTCGTGGGTGAACGGCACGTCGTCGTCGCGCTGGACCAGGTCGTGTCCGTCGGCGAGCAGCGGGTCGAGCCCACCGGCCGGCAGCCGGCGCGTCACCACCACCCGCCCCATCAGACCATCACCCGGTCGCGCACCCGGTCGCGCACCGCGTCGCCGAGCCGCCGGTCAGCTGTAGTCGACGGGACCCGCGTCCTTGATCCCGACCGCGAAGCAGAAGCAGTGGATCGGCGCGTTCGCGGTCACCGGTCGGAGGCTGTGCACCGTATCGGGCGGGATGTGGACCAGATCACCCTGACGGATCTCGCGTTCCTCGCCGCCGATCGTCATCAGGCCGCGTCCCGACGTCACGTAATAGAACTCGTGCGTCGGGTGGGAGTGCGGATCGACGAGGCCGCCGCCCGCGACCTCGAACTCGCTCACGAGCTCGAGGAAGCCGCCGTCGGTGATCTCCTTCATCTCGCGCGGGTTGACGAGCCACCACACGGGCACGGTCCCGTTGTGCTCGACGACCGGCGCGACCTCGTCGATGGAGCGCACGTCCACAGCATCCTCCGTAGACTGACGGCGGCGTCAGCGTAGACCTCGCACCCGGGAGGCGACACGTGGGCGAGCCCAGGACCGTGACCGTGAAGGCCGAGCCGATCAGCGTCGCCGCGTGGGAGCCGTTCGGCCAGATCCCCGTCGACGAGACCGATCCCGTCGACCCCGTGCACCTCGAGTTCAAGCTGGCCGATCCGCACGTCAATTTCATCTTCCACTCGTTCGACGAGTTGACCCGCACCGCGGTCGGACCGGTGTGCGACCACCTGAACCGTCACGACACCGCGACGCAGACCCTCATGCCGATGAGCTGCGACGCGGTGGTGGTGGTCGCACCGGCAGAGGTGGACTTCTCGTCACCCGAGCACCTCGACACCGTGCGCGCCTTCGTCCTGCGCCGCTACGAGATCTGCAACCTGGCCATCGGCACCTGGCACTGGGGCCCGTTCCCCGTCGAGCCCGGGCGGCTGCGCCTGCTCAACGTCCAGGGCAAGGGCTTCCCGAACGACAACCTGGTCGCCCACCTCGCCCGGGACCTCGGCGCGGTCGTCGAGGTCGCGATCTGACCGACCCCGCAACTTGTCACACCCGTTACCTCGCGCTCACCGGATGGTTGCCTGCTCTCGTTACCCTGGGGACGAGGACCCGAGCACCCTGCTCAAGGTCGGTACCCGGAGCGACGATGCAGTTCCGAGCCCGCTCCACGGTGGGTACCGGCGCGGAGGCGAGTTGTGGCGATGACAGGCGACCGTGACCGGGCCGAGGGGACCGGACCGGAGAGCAACGCGCCGCTGACGACGACCGCCCCGGTCCGGCCGTTCGCGCCGGCGCCGAGCGTCTACGACGACGTCCGTCGCGTGCTCCTCGAGCAGGGCTGGGCCCGTGGTCGCGAGCACGACGGCCGTGGCGCGTTGGGCCTGGTGGGGGCGGTCGAGACCGCCGTTCGCAGCGCCACCCGCCCCGACGTGGTTCTCGTGCCCGCAGACGGCCCGCGCCTCGCCCGCGAGGCCCGCATCGTGCGGCACCTCAAGGAGCTGGCAGGGACGAGCAACCTCGGTGCCTGGAGCGACGCGCCCGAGCGGGGCTTCGGGGACGTGCTCGAGCTGCTGTCGCTCGCCGCCACCCTCTATCCCGAGGACTAGGCGCGCCCGGCGGCCGGTCCGGCACCGGCCCTTCACCCGTCGTCCACTTCTTCGGGCAGCCTCGCCTGCTGTGACGTCCGGCACGTCGGCGCCGAGTCTGCCCACGGAGCGTCCTAGGGCCGCAACGCGGTGACGCAGGCGCGTTGCTCCTGCTCATTCGGTGTTCGCGCACGCGCCGCGTCGGGCGAGGCGCGCGCACCGTCGCGACGCGCGGTCCGGCATTCTGAGAACCCGACCACGCTGCGCGCGCGCAACTGGGTGAACAAATCCGGAAAACGGACACCGAGTGTTGACTCACAGTGAACTGGTCGTTTACCTTGCTCGCTACTGGGGCTGGTTTCGAAGTGGCGGGGTGAACCTATGGCAACGACGCCGGAGCAGCGACCGGGCACGCGCAAGGCCGCGCCCGTTGAGGCCGGAGCGGCGACCGGACGCATCTGGGACGACATCGAGCTCGCGCCTGAGTTCGCGCTGAGTGTGATCGTCCCGACCCGGAACGAAGCAGACAACATCGAGGCGTTGCTCGAACGCGTCGCCGACGCGTTGCGGGGCATCCCCGCCGAGGTCGTCTTCGTCGACGACAGCGACGACGCGACACCCGAGGTGATCGACGCCGTCGTGCGGTCGCGCGCCCACGCGCGCGATCTCGTCGTGTCGCTCCTGCACCGTCCCATCGGGACGCGTGACGGTGGACTCGGCGGCGCGGTGGTCGCGGGTCTGCGTCTCGCGCGCTCGCCCTGGGTCTGCGTGATGGACGGCGACCTCCAGCACCCGCCGGAGGTCATCACCGACATGCTCGAGACCGCGGAGGCGGAGGACGCGACGCTCGTCGTCGCGAGCCGCTACCGCGAAGGCGGCGAGGCCGCCGGGCTCGCGGGGAGCACGCGCACCGTGCTCTCGATCGCCGCGTCCGCGGCGGCGAAGGCGACGTTCCCGCGCGTGCTGCGCTCGGTCACCGACCCGATGAGCGGGTTCTTCCTCTTCCGTCGCGACGCGGTCGACCCGAACTCGCTGCGTCCCCAGGGCTTCAAGATCCTCATGGAGATCGCGGTCCGCACGCCGACATTGCGTGTCGCCGAGGTCCCCTACACGTTCGCCGACCGCCACGCGGGCGAGAGCAAGGCGAACAGTCGCGAGGGTCTGTCCTACCTGCGTCACCTCGGCCGTCTGCGCGCCGATCTCGCGAAGGAGCAGATGCGGGTGCGGGCCGAGGCGCGTGCGGGGACGCACCGCTACGACGTCCACGGGATCATCACCGTCGAGGCCGACGCGCGGCTGCCCGAGCTCGAGGCGTTCCGGGTGCGCGAGCTCACCGACTCGCCGACGATCCGCGTCCGTCTCGGCAAGCTGCCGGCGGAGGCGCCGTCGGGACACGGTGCGTTCGGTCGTCACATCCGCTACGAGGAGAAGCTCGGCAACCTGGGCTTCGCGGCCGACATCTCGATCGGTGAGCGCATCGAGGTCCTCGCGGCGCCGCTGCTGCGCTACTCGCCGCACGTGCTGTACACGAACCTGGTCGAGCCGATCCTGCGCTGGAGCTTCGTCGCTCGGGGCTACGCGCTGGCGCACGGCGCGTGCATCGTCACCGGTGACCAGGCGTTCATGATCACGGCGCGCACCGACACCGGCAAGACCACGACGATGCTGAAGATCCTGGACCAGAAGCCCTACGACTTCGTGTCCGACGACCTCACCATCGTCTGCCCCGACGGGCGGGTCCTGCCGTACCCGAAGCCGCTGACGATCAGCAACCACACGCTGCACGCAGTGAACACGCCGCTGCTCAACTGGCGCGAGCGCACCACGCTTCCGCTCCAGAGCCGGCTGCACTCGCGTTCGGGTCGGCGGTTCGCGTTCCTGCTCACCCGGACCGGTCTACCGGTCGCGACGGTGAACACGGTCGTGCAGCTGGTCGTCCCGCCGCCGAAGTACCCGGTGCAGCGCCTCGTGCCCGGCGTGAAGGTCGCCGACCCGGCGAAGCTGGCTGCGCTGTTCGTCATCCAGCGCTCGCAGGACGGGTTCGAGTGGCTGAACGAGGACGACGCGCTCGAGATCCTGCTCGGCAACTGCGAGGACGCCTACGGGTTCCCGCCGTACCACTCGATCGAGGACTTCCTCCTCGCGTCGACGGGCGACAACCTGCGGGCCGTCGAGCGCCAGATCATCGCCGGCGCGCTCGAGGGTTGCCAGGCGGCGCTCCTCTCCAGCACGACGCTCAACTGGGCCACGCGGATCCCCGGTCTCATCGACCAGGTCCAGGCCGGCGGTCCGGCGGCGGGCGAGCGCGAGGCGTTGGCGGACGCCGAGTTCCTGGGCCGGACCAACGGCAACGGTCACACCGCAAGCGACGGGCTGGGTGGGTTCTCCACGATCGTGCCCGTCGAGGCGCCGGAGTGATCGGGGGCTCCCGCTTCGGGAGCTCGCCGCGCGCATCTCGGACGGTCTAGGGCGATGAGCGTACGTGTGAAGGAGCCGGCGCGGCGCGCCGCGGAGGGCTCGGTGCCGCGTTTCGCGGCACCGTTCGCCCGGCGGTGGCCCGCGCTCTGGACGCGCTTCCACCGGTTCACCAAGTTCGGGCTCGTCGGGCTGACCGGCATCGTCGTGAACGAGGGCGCGGTCGCGCTGTTCATCGTCGGTGGGATGGCCGGCCTCGCCGCGGTCTTCGCCGCGACGCAGGTGTCCTCGGCGTGGAACTTCGCGCTCATCGAGCGCTGGGCGTTCCGCGACAAGGAGAGCGGCCGGCGCCTCTGGCACCGCGGCCTCATGTTCTTCGCGGTGAACAACCTGGCGACGCTCGTGTTCCAAGCGCCGTTGATCCTGCTGCTCGCAGCGATGGGTGTGCCCGTCGTCTACGGGAACCTGATCACGTTGCTCATGCTCTCGGTCGCGCGCTTCGCGCTGTCCGACATCGTCATCTGGGCCTCGCCGACGCGCGCGGCGAAGAAGGAGGAGCTGGCCGAGCTCGAGACGAGCCGCGTGCTCTACGTCGCAGGAAACGTGGACGTCGCCGACCTCCCGGAGCAGACGAACGGCGGAAGCCGTCGGGTCGTCGATCTGACCGAGGAGGTGACGGCGGGCCACGCGGAACAGGGGTTTCGCGCCGGTGGCAGTCGCCGCAGGTTTCCGGTTCCTGACCTCACGGTTCCGTAGCGGGACCGCAGCGACCCGCACCGGCACCGGCCCCGGCGCGCAGCAGGTCCTGCTCGACGATGTGGCCGGGCCCGAGGTCGTCGAGGAGCGCCGGCGCGACGACGCGCGCCCCGACACCGACGACACCTCGAGCGAGCCGGGCATCACGCCGCGCATCCCGACCTGGGTGTGGCTCACGGGCATCCTCGCGGTCGCGACGGTGCTGCGGGTCTGGCAGCTGAACCGCGTCGGCTTCAACAGCGACGAGACCGTGTACGCGGGCCAGGCCGCGTCGATCGCGGGCAACAGCCCGCTCCAGAAGTTCTTCCCGATCTACCGGGCCCACCCACTCCTGTTCCAGACCGTGCTGTCGGTCGTGTACCGCTTCACCGTCAGCGACTTCGCGGCCCGCCTGATGTCGGTCGCGTTCGGTGTCGGGACCGTGTACCTCGTGTTCCTCGTCGGACGGCTGCTCTACGGCCGGCGCGCCGGGCTCGTCGCAGCCGCGCTGCTCGCGGTGATGCCGTACCACGTCGTCGTCACCCGGCAGGTGCTGCTCGACGGTCCACTCGTCTTCTTCTCGACGCTCACGCTCTACCTGCTCGCGAAGTACGCGGTCACGCAGCGGCCGATGTGGTTGTACGCGACCGGCGCGGGCATGGGCCTCACGTTCCTCTCGAAGGAGACGGGCTTCGTGCTCGTCGCAGCGGTGTACGCGTTCCTCGCGCTCGCGCCGCGGATCAAGGTGCGCGTGCGCGACCTCGCGATCTCGGGCGCGGTGCTCGTGCTCACGATGCTGCCGTACCCGCTGTCGCTCTACTTCGGGAAGTCGGGCAAGACCGGAAAGTCGTTCTTCGCGTGGCAGCTCCTACGCCGGCCGAACCACGGCGCGTTCTTCTACTTCACGACCGTTCCCAGCGCGATCGGCTTCGTCGTCATCGCGGCCGCGATCGCGGGACTGTGGATCCTGCGGCGCGAGCGCAGCTGGCGCGAAGTGCTGCTGCTCGCGTGGGTGCTCGTGCCCGTCGTGTTCTTCCAGCTGTGGCCGGTCAAGGGCTTCCAGTACCTGCTTCCGATCGCGACGCCCATCGCGGTGCTCGCGGCGCGCGCGCTCGCCCGACTCCCGATCGGACGTCCCGCACGGCCCGGGCAGCGCGCGATCCAGTCGCCGATCGTCACCGGCGTGATCGTCGCCGCGATCGGGTTGAGCCTCGTGCTCCCCACGCTGCAGCGGATCAGCCCGTCGTCGTCGGGGACGTTCCTCGCCGGATCGGGTGGCGTCGCCGGCGGGCGCGAGGCCGGTCGCTGGGTGGGTGACCACGTCCCGGAGGACGCGCAGCTCCTCGCGCTCGGGCCGTCGATGGCCAACATCATCGAGTTCTACGGCGACCGGAAGACCTACGGGCTCTCGGTCAGCTCGAACCCGCTGCACCGCAACCCGGTCTACGAGGCGATCGCCAACCCGGACCTGCAGATCCGCCGGGGCGACCTCCAGTACCTGGTCTGGGACTCGTACTCCGCGAACCGTTCGCCCGTGTTCGCTGCAAGACTGTTGCACTTCGCCGACAAGTACCACGGTCGCGTCGTCCACTCGGAGTCGGTGACGGTGCACCGTGGCGGAGTGAAGAGCAGCCGCAGGGTGATCATCATCTACGAGGTCCG
>DATBEZ010000010.1:0-54132 GCA_036558745.1 Acidimicrobiia bacterium | reverse complement strand
CGGATCGCGAGACCCGTGAGGCGACCGAGCTCGCCGAGCTGTATCGCGCGAATGCCACCGAGCTGACCCGTTTCGCCACGATGCTCGTCGGGCCGGGACGGGCCGAAGACGTCGTCTCGGAGGCGATGACAAGGGTTCTCGCGACGGTGCCGGCCGCGACCGTCGCCAATCTCCGCGCGTACCTGTACCGGGCCGTGCTCAACCAGAGCCGCCGGACCCTTCGTAGCGACGACGCCCGCCGGCGGCGGGAACACCGCTTCATCGCCTCTCATGTGACCGCGACCGCCGTCGAACCGGACGAGGAGGTCTCCGCGGCGGTTGCCGACCTGAGCGATCGCCAACGCGCCGTCGTGTTCTTCACCTACTGGCAGGACCTCGAGCCACGGGCCATCGCCGCGGTGCTCGACATCTCGGAAGGCGCCGTGCGCCGCCATCTGGCGCGTGCTCGCGCGCGATTGAGGAGGATTCTCGCCGATGAATCACGCTGACGCGCGCCTCGACGACGCGATCCGGGCCGCGGTCCGCACCGTGGTCGCGACCAGTCCGGAGCCGCCGCCCCTTCCGGACGCGAGGATCCCACACGTGATCCGCGCGGAGCGCCCGCACGCGCGGTGGACGCACTGGCGCAGCGCGCTCGCGGCCGCGGCCGTCATCGCGCTCGTGACCGCCCTTGTGGTCACGGTCGTGGATCGGCGCGGTCCGACCACGGCACGTCCCGAAGTCGCATGGACCACGGTTCCCTCGCCGACCTCCGCCGCCGCGACCCGTCTCTCCACGCCACAACTCCTCGGGCTCGGCGGCGATCGTGCGATCCTGCTCACCGTCGACGTCATCGCCAACAAGGGGTACGTGGTCCGCGCGAGCACGTACTCGGCCGACGCGAACCGGTGGATCGCGACACCCGACTCGCCGGTCGTCGCGCAGGTTCCGGGTCTCGCCTCATGGACGGGAAGGGTCGTCGTCATGCTCGGCGGGGTCGTCGACCCGTCAGGGACCACGGCCCGTCCGCTGCTCTACGACCCGGCCCACCGACATTGGTCGTTCGGAACGGCCGCGCCCGTCAACGCCTCGGCGCAACGCAACGGGCTCTACCCGGCCGTGTGGGACGGGATCGAGGTCGTGATGCCGGGGCAGGGACTCGCGTACGACCCGGTGCATGACCGCTGGCGCGAGTTGGCCCCGAGTCCGCTCAGCCCGTTGCAGTACGGGGTGGCTGTGTGGACGGGACACGAAGTGCTCTTGTGGGGTGCGTGTGATCTCGGCGGAGCCTGCGCGGCGGCAGACGCCAACCCCGCACACCGTCCCGACACGGCCGCGTACGACCCCGCTCGGAACAGATGGCAGATCCTGCCGCATTCGCCGCTCATGGCGCGGAGCGGCGTCAAGGGCGTGTTCGCCGGCGGCCGGCTCTTCGTCTGGGGTGGCTACGTCGCCGGCGCGGACGGCTACGGCGCCACGTTCGATCCGGCGACCGACCAATGGCGCGCGATCCCCGACGCGCCGATCACACGGCGCGCTCGGTTCGCGATCACCGCCCTCGGGAACGGCGTCGTCATCTGGGGTGGGCGGAATGCAAGCGGTCAGGTCAGTGCACTTCGAGCCGACGGCGCGACCTACGACGTACGCACCGGCCGTTGGGAGACCCTGCCGCCGGCGCCACTCTCCGCCCGCGAGTACCCGAGCGCGCTCACCATCGGCGACTCGGTGCTCGTAGGGGGCGGTGACGCCGTCGAAGCCCCGAACGTCCCGACGCCGCCGCCGCTGTTGCACGACGCCGCGCGCGTGACCTTCAGCCCGCGATGAGCTGCGCGAGCACCAGCTTGACGAGCATCGCGACGGGATACACCAGCGCGTAGCCCAGGTTGACCCGGTCGTCGTGGCCCGTTCGCTCGGAGGCGAAGGCCAGCACGGCCGGTTGCGTCTGCATGCCCGCGAGCACGCCCGCCGCGGTGACGGGGTCGACGCGCAGCACGCGGCGCGCGGTCGACGTCGCGACCACGACCGCTACCGCGGTGACCACCACACCGGCGAGCACGATCTCGACGCCGTGCCAGCTCGTGACCGCGCTCGCGAACGCGGAGCCCGAGCGCGTCCCGACTGCGGCGAGGAACAGCAACGTCCCGATCTGGCGCAGCGTCGTCGCCTCCTGGTGGTGCAGCCGGAAATTCATCGCCCCCATCCGGCCGAGCGCTCCGAGGACGAGACCGGCGACGAGCGGCCCGCCCGCGGAGCCGAGCGAGAACCGGGCACCGCCGGGCAGGGGCAGCTGGACCAGCCCGACGAGCAGGCCCGCGACGATCCCGAGCGCGAGCGACACCGCGTCGATCTCGGCCAGCCCGCGCTCCGAGTCGCCCAGGTAGCGCGCGACCTCGCGCATCCGGTCGCCGGGCGCGACGACGCGGATGCGGTCACCGGCCTCGACGACGAGGTCGTCGCGCGCCACCAGGTCGACGTCACCGCGACGCACGCGCGTCGGGATCGCACCGAAGCGCTCCGGCAGCCCGAGCTCGCCGAGCGCACGCCCCGCAAGCTGACGCGACGACAACACGATGCGGCGGAAGTCGAGTCGGCCGCGGTCGAGCGCGAGATGCGCCTCGGCCCGGCGCCCGACCTCATCGGCGAACTGCTCGACGTCGCGCCGGTTCCCGACGACCGTCACCCGATCGCCCGGCTGCAGCACCGTGTCGGGCGTGGCGACCGTCAGGTCCGGACCCGTCGTGGCACGTCCGAACGCGAGGGGACGTTCGTCTCGGAGCTGCGCGATGCGAGGGAGACCCGGCTCGGTGACCTCGACGGTCCACGACACGAGCCGTGCGCGGTCGTCGGCGGCATCACGGCCGCGCCGCAGCATCACGTGTGCGGCCAGCAGCATCCCGAGCACGCCGGCGGGATACGCGAGCGAGTACGCGACGACGGGGTTCGTCCCCGGACGACCGACGACACTCGCGAGCGCGGGCGTGTTGGTCACCGCGCCCGCGAACAGCCCACCGGTGCCCGCCCCGTGCACGTGCACGAATGATGCAAGCGCGGCCGCGGCGAGCGCGGCCGCGCAGACGGTCAGGACGACCGCGATCGCCGCGGGCACGCCGCGGCGGCGCAGTCCACCGACGAACGCAGGTCCCGACGCCACTCCCGTCGTGTAGGCGAACACGACGAGACCGAACGTCTGCACGATCTCGGGGAGCTGCAAGCGGGGATCGAACGCCGACACCGCGAGGCCGCAGAACAGCGCGGCGGCAGGACCGAGCGAGAAGCCGCGTACACGGATGCGACCCAACGCCGCGCCGGCACCGACGACCACGAACAGCAGCAACACCGGGTTCCGAGCGAGCACGTCGACCTCCCACGTACTTGCTCGGCACACCGGCACGGTCCATGAAGCCGAGCGCAGCAACGAACGTGCCGACGCGAGCGATCACGGTCGAAGGTCCCGATGCGGACGCACACCGCGTGTGGCGCAAGCTCGCTGGTCACCTCGGTGTCAGCGTGCGAGCATGCGCGCCGTGGGGAGCCACGCCGACCTGGCGACACTCGACGCGACCGCACAGGCGGCGCTCGTCCGCGCCGGTGAGATCACGGCCGCGGAGCTCGTCGAGCAGGCCATCGCGCGCATCGAGGCCCTCAACCCGGTGCTGAACGCGGTGGTGACGCCGGCGTTCGAGATCGGACTTCGAGCGGTCGCCGACGGGCTCCCCGACGGCCCCTTCACCGGGGTGCCGTTCCTCGTGAAGGACCTCGCGGCCGAGGTCGCGGGCATCCGCTTCACCGAGGGCTCGCGCTTCCTCGCCGACAACGTCTCGTCCCACGACCAGGAGCTCGTGCGCCGCTTCCGCCGGGCCGGGCTCGTCTTCCTGGGCAAGACGAACACCTGCGAGTTCGGGCTGCGACCGATCTGCGAGCCCGCGCTGTTCGGACCGACGCGCAACCCGTGGAACCCGGAGCGCACGCCGGGCGGCTCGAGCGGCGGGTCGGCCGCCGCGGTCGCGTCGGGCATGGTGCCCATGGCCCACGCCAACGACATGGGCGGTTCGATCCGGTTCCCCGCGTCGTGCTGCGGGCTGTTCGGGCTCAAGCCGACACGCGCCCGCAACCCGCTCGGTCCCGAGTACGGCGACGTCGTGAACGGGATGGCCGTCGAGCACGCGCTCACCCGTTCCGTGCGCGACAGCGCCGCGCTCCTCGACGCGACGTCGGGTCCCGCCGCCGGCGACCCGTACTGCGCACCCGCTTCGGCCCGTCCCTTCGTCGAGGAGGTCACGACCGACCCCGGACGCCTGCGGGTCGCGTTCAGCGACGCGACGCCGGAGGGCCGACCGGTCGCGGCCGAGTGCGTCGCCGCGGTGCAGGCGGTCGCGAAGCTGTGCGAGGAGCTCGGCCACGACGTCGTCGAGGCCACGCCTCCAGGCCTCGCCACGGAGGAGTTCGGACGATCGATCATGGCGATGTACGGCGGCGCGACGCAGTGGATCATCGGCTACTGGATCCGCAAGATGGGTCGCGAGCCGGGTGCCGACGAGCTCGAGCCGTTCACGCGCGCCTTGTGGGACGTCGGAGGCGGCGTGAGCGCCGGCGACTACCTGCTCGCGGTCGAGCACTTCCAGCGGCTGGCGCGCGACATCGCCGCGTTCTTCGAGACGTTCGACGTGTGGCTGACGCCGACCACGTCGTCATCGCCGCTGCGCGTCGGTGAGCTCGACACGCCGCCCGACCAACCGTTCGCGACCGCGGAGATCTCGGCGAACTTCGTCGCGTTCCCCGCCGTCGTCGCGAACGTTTGCGGGCTGCCCGCGATGTCGGTGCCGCTGCACTGGACCGACGACGGCCTGCCGATCGGTGCCCACTTCCTCGGGCGCTTCGGCGACGAGGCGACCCTGTTCCGGCTCGCCGCTCAGCTCGAGGCGGCCCGACCGTGGGCGCAGCGGCGTCCACCGGTGTTCGCCGGCTCGTGACACGATGACCGGCGTCCATGTCGGAGACGCCGGAGCCCCCCACCACGACCGTCGCCGCGCGCGAGATCCTCGACGCGGCCGTCGCCGCGCTCGGAGGTGAACGCCGCCCGGGTCAGGAAGCGCTGACCGATGCGGTCGCGACCACGATCGACGTGGGCGGACGGCTCGTGGCCGAAGCACCGACGGGATCGGGCAAGTCGCTCGCGTACCTCGCGGCCGCGGTCGCGTCGGGCCGCCGCACCGTCGTGTCGACCGCGACCATCGCGTTGCAGGACCAGCTGGTCGGCAAGGACCTGCCACATCTCGCCGCGCACGCGGGCGTCGATCTCTCCTACGCGGTGCTCAAAGGTCGCTCCAACTACCTGTGCCGGGCGAAGCTCCAGGCGGCCGCGTCACCCGACGCGCTCTTCGACACCGCGCCGGGTCCCGAGTTCGCCGAGGAGCTGGCCGCGTGCCAGGAGCTCGTGACGACCGCGATTGCGGCGACCACGGGCGACCGGGCCGAGGCCGTCGACGTGTCGGACGCGACGTGGGCGCTCGTCAGCTGCTCGCCGATGGAGTGTCCGGGCGCGAGCCGATGTGAGCACGGCGTCGAGTGCTTCGCAGAGCTCGCGATCGCGCGCGCCGCTGACGCCGATGTGGTCGTCGTCAACCACGCGCTGCTCTGCCTCGACCTCGCGTTGGGCGGCCGTCTGCTCCCCGAACACGACCTTCTCGTCGTCGACGAGGCCCACGCGCTCGCGGACTCGGCGACGAGCGCGTTCGGCCTGACCGTGTCGGCCGGCGGACTGCTCCAGGCCGCGGCCCGGGCGCGCCGCGTCGGTGTGGCCCGTTCCGTCACCGAGTCGCTCGAGCGCGGGACCGGTGCGCTCAGCACCGCGCTCGGACGCCTCGAGGGTCGCGTGCGCGCGAGCGCCGACACTGCGCTCGCCGATGCGCTCAGCGGGATCTCGCAACGCCTGGCCGAGCTCGACGCGGCGCTGGCCAAGGTCGACGGTGATGCCGACCCGATGGGCGCGACGTTCGCCCGTCAGCTCGTCGCCGGACGCCGTGAGGCCGTCGGGCGCGTGCTCGAGGACCGTGACGACGATGTCGCGTGGGTCGAGGGCAACGCGCGCCCACTGCTGCGCGCGGCGCCGATCGACGTGGCGCCGTTGCTCGGCGCGGCCCTCGCCGACCAAACGGCTGTCCTCGTGTCGGCGACGCTCGGCGCGGTCGCGCCGTTCCTACCGTTCGCGCGCGCGATCGGTCTCGACCCCGGCGACGAGCAGTACCGCGCGCTCGCGGTACCGCCGACGTTCGACTGGCGCGAGCAGGCGCTGCTCTACGTGCCCAGGGGCCGCCTGCCGGTTCCGAACGACGCGGGCTGGGCCGACGCCGCAGGCGACGAGCTCGCACGGCTCGTTCGCGCCGCGGGCGGTCGCACGTTGGTGCTCTGCACGGGGACCGCGAACGTCACGCGCTTCGCCGCACTGCTGCGTGACCGTGTCGACATGCCCGTTCTCGCGCAGGGCGAGGGATCACGCGCCGCGCTGGCGACCCGGTTCCGCACCGACGAGCAGTCCGTGCTCGTCGGCACCCGCTCGTTCTGGGAGGGTCTCGACGTTCCCGGTCGCTCGTGCGTCCTGGTGGTGATCGACAAGCTGCCGTTCCCGACGCCGGCCGACCCGCTGCTCGCGGCGCGGCGCGAACGCGTCGAGGCCGCCGGCGGTCAGGGGTGGCGCACCGTCGACCTGCCCGCGGCTGCGCTCGCGCTGAGCCAGGGCGTCGGGCGGCTCCTGCGCACCACCGACGATCGCGGCGTGGTCGCGGTGCTCGACGTCCGCCTGGCCGAGAACCGGTACCGCTACCGCACCGTGCTGCTCGACGCGCTGCCGCCGCTACGGCGCTGCATCGACTTCGCCGAGGTCGAGGGCTTCCTCGCCGACGCGGTCGCGACGGTTCCCGTCGTGACGGTGGCGACAGGCGACGACGGCGTCGAGCCCGAGCGCGTCGCGGCACGGCGGGCGGTCGCCTGCCCGACGTGCGACGCGCCGGCCGGGACCCGCTGCCGCGACGAGACCGGGATGCCACTCGTCGCGCCCCACGAGGCGCGGCTGGAGGCGTACCGGGCCGAGAGCGCGGCCTGAGCACGACGACCGGCAAAGGGTTGACGCGACCGCACCGCGCACTACCGTTCCGGCCACGACACATCGACGAGCGGGGGTGTGGGGGATGCGTGCTCGTTGGTTGACGACGTTCGTCGTCCTGGTGCTCGCGGCGGCGGCATGCAGCAACTCGAGCTCCGGGAAGACGAAGACCACCTCGTCGACCACGGGGTCACCGAGCTCCGCCGGGGGCTCGACGAAGTTCCCCCACGTCGACCAGCCCGGCGTGAGCGACACCGAGATCCGCGTCGCGGGCGTCGCCGCGGTGACCAACCCGACCGGTGTGCCCTACGGCGACGCGTTCAACGGCGTGCACGCGTACTTCGACATGGTCAACGCGACGGGCGGCATCTACGGGCGCAAGCTCGTGCTCGCCGCAACCCACGATGACCAGCTGTCGAACAACAAGCGCGTCGTGGAGGGCATGCTCGACCAGGACCAGCCCTTCGCGGCACTGCCCATCTCGACCGTGCTCTTCACCGGCGCCGATCTGCTGGCCAAGAACGGCGTCCCGACCTTCGGCTGGAACATCCAACAGGAGTGGACGGGCCCGCCCAACTTCTTCGGCCAGGTCGGGGCCCTCTGCTTCGGCGCGCAGTGCGCCAACCCGACGTTGCCGTGGCTCGCGGGCAAGCTGCACAAGAAGCGCATCGGCGTGCTCGCGTACAGCGTGGCCCAGTCGGCGACCTGCCTCGACATGATCGACGCGAGCTTCGCCCGGTTCCCTAGCGCCAAGATCGTGTTCCGCGACAAGAGCCTGTCGTTCGGCGTGACCGACTTCAGCGCCGACGTGAAGAAGATGCTCGATGCGAACGTCGACTTCGTCACGACCTGCATGGACAAGAACGGCGTGCTCGGCTTGACGCGCGAGATGCGCCAGCAGGGCCTGAACGCGATCCAGTACCTGCCGAACGCGTACGACCAGGAGTTCATGCAGAAGAACGCCGGGTTCTTCGAGGGCTCCTACGTGCTCGCGCAGGAGGCACCCATCGAGACCCGCCCGAAGTTCCCCGCCTTGAACGACTACATCACCTGGATGGGCAAGGCCGGGTTCCGCACGACCGAGAACGCCGAGATCGGCTGGGTGAACGCGGCCCAGTTCGTCGCCGGGCTGAAGGGCGCAGGCGCCGACTTCACCCGTCAGAAGGTGGTCGACGCGATCAACCGCGAGACCGCCTACGACGCGGACGGCATGATCGTCCCCATCGACTGGACCAAGCAGCACACCGAGACCCAGCCCCCGCTCGCGTGCGGCGCGATGTTGAAGGTCGTGAACGGCAAGTTCGTGGTGTCGTTCGCACCGCCGGGCAAGCCGTTCGTCTGCCTCGAGCGCAGCACGACCGACGTGGCGAACGAGCAGCCGACCTTCCTGCGCTGAGCGCGGGTCATGTACGCCGGCTTGATGTTGGCCGCGCCGGCTACGCCGGCTTGATGTTGGCGTTGTAGTGGAAGGTGTTGTCGGGGTCGTACATCGCCTTGATACCGGCGAGCCGGTCGTACTTCTCCTTGCCGTATGACGCGCGCACCCGCGCGTCGTCACCGACGTCCGCGATGAAGTTGACGTACGACCCGGTGCCGCTCGCATACGGGAGGAGGGCGTCCCAGAACGACCGCACCCACGCCCGGTCGGTCGCGAGCAGCTCGGGATCCGGGGCCGTGGCCGAGATGTTGAACAGCCACTGCGACGCGCGGCTCCCTCCGAACGCCGTCTCGTCCTCGGCGTGATCGCTGTACGCGCCGCCGAGCGCGAACACGGGCATGATCGACATGGGCGACGCCTTGCGCGGAAGATTCGTGGTCACCACCTCGATCGCGCCGTCGCTGAGCGCGTCGAGATACATGGCCTTCTCGTAACCGAGGATGCCCCACGGTGCGCTCTCGTCGAGCATCTTCTGCAGCTCGGTGTACGGGATCGGTGTGACGAGCTCGAACGTGGGCGTCGCGGCGCGGATCGCCGCGATCGCGTCGGCGTGCTGCTCGGGCGTTCCCCAACCCACCACCGCGAGCACGTAGCCCGGAGCGAAGTGGTACTGCTCGGGGACGAACGGTGCCGGCGGCGCGTTGAGGCCGACGAGCTGCACGCCCATGTCCCGGGGGATCGTGTCGAGGTAGTCGCGGGTGAACCGGAGCATCTCGTCGCCGCGATCGATCTCCCAGAAGAACAAGCCCAGCTGCACGAGCGGGCCGACCTCGTGGAGCGCGAACTCGAACTCGGTCACGACGCCGAAGTTGCCACCGCCGCCGTGCAGCGCCCAGAACAGGTCGGTGTTCGCCTGCGCCGATGCGGTGACGATGTCGCCGGCCGCGGTGACGACCTGCGCGCCGACGAGGTTGTCGCAGCTGAGGCCGGCCTTGCGGCTCAGCCAGCCGATGCCGCCGCCGAGGGTCAGGCCGCCGACGCCGGTGTGACTGATCACACCACCGGGCGTCGCGAGGCCTTGGGCCTGCGTCGCGGCGTCGAAGTCGGCCCACGTCGTGCCACCACCGCAGCGCGCGCGTCGCGCACCCGGATCGACGGTGACGCCGGCCATCGGGCTGAGGTCGATCATCAGACCGTCGTCGCACGCGCCGTGACCCGCGTAGTTGTGGCCGCCGCCGCGCACCGCGATCTCGAGTTCCTGCTCACGACCGAAGCGGATCGCGGCGGCGACCTGCTCGGCCGTGGAGCAGCGCGCGATGACCGCAGGCTTGCGATCGATGTCGCCGTTCCAGAGGGAGCGGGCCTCGTCGTAGCGGTCGTCGCCGGAGACCAGCACGTCCCCGCCGAAGCCGCCCGCGAAGGACTTGACCGCCCTGCTCGCACCCATGCTCGCCCCGTTTCTCCCGCGGCGAGACGCCCGGCGTCCCACCCCGACCGGTTCTTCGCACACGGGACCGCCGCGGATGACGCCACCCGGTCCGGGGCCCAGGATCGCCGCGGCGGGGCGGCCCCGCAACCCCCGCTCAGTCGGTGAGGCGGAGCTGGTCGTCGCCGCGATGCGCTTCGGCGAGGTCGCGTCGCGGCGGCGTGTCGTGGCTGAAGTCCTCGACGAAGGCGCACTGTTCGGGTGTCTCCACCGCGGCAGGGCAGTAGTTCGAACGGACCCACTCGACGGCCTCGGAAGCCGGTACGCCCTCGAGCACGGCGAGGCAGGCGAGCGCGGTACCGGTCCGCCCGTGACCCCCGTAGCAACCGATCTCGACGCGCTCGCCGGCGCGGGCGCGCGCGAGCAGCGGGTCGAGCGCCTCGGCCAGCACGCGGCGGTCGGGCACGCCGAAGTCGGGCCAGTCCACATGGTCGTGCGGCCAGGGCGGATCCCAACGGGCGTCCAGGTACAGCCCGAAGTCCGGCGGGACATCACGCGCGTACGGCGCGTCGCCCGAGAACGACACGGCGATGCACGACGTACCGTCCGACAGACCGACGAGATCGCGGTGGACGTGCGGCCGGAAGGCGGGTTGACCGGCTGCGACCCACTCCTCGCGAATCGCCGCAACGTCACCTGCCGTCACCGACTCGCCGTTGTGCACGCGCTCACGGAGCACGCGACCGCGTGGAGACGGCGTCGAGAATGCCCAACCGAGAGCCATCTCGTCGTCCGGGCTCAGCCCAACCATGAACCCCCGCTCAGTCGCGGGCCATGTTGGCGAACTTCGTGAGGTGGTCGAGGAACGCGAGCCGGGCGACGCCGGTCGGTCCGTTCCTGTGCTTCGCCACGATCACCTCGGCCGTGCCCCGCTGGTCCGACTCCGGGTTGTACTGCTCGTCCCGGTAGATGAACGTCACCACGTCGGCGTCCTGCTCGATGCTCCCGGACTCGCGCAGGTCGGCCAGCATCGGCCGCTTGTCGGTGCGGTACTCGAGCTGACGGTTCAGCTGCGACAGGCACATGACCGGGCAGTCCAGCTCACGGGCGAGGATCTTTAGGCCACGCGACATCTCGGCCACCTCGACCTGACGGTTCTCGGCGCGTCGTGACGACGACGACGTCATCAGCTGCAGGTAGTCGACGACGACAAGACCGAGATCGCCGTAGCGCGCCTTCGTGCGGCGCGCCTTCGCGCGCATCTCCATCACCGTCGTGTGCGGGTTGTCGTCGATGAAGAACGGCGCTTCCGCGAGCCGACCGACGGCGTGGCTCAGACGGTTCCAGTCGCCTTCGGGGATGTTGCCCGTCTGCAGCTTCTTCGCGTCGACGCGCGCCTCCGCGGCGAGGATGCGCTTGGTCAGCTCGAGGTGACCCATCTCCATCGAGAAGAACAGGACCGGCTTGCGCACCTCGAGCGCGACGTTCGCCGCGGCACCCAGCGCAAAGCTGGTCTTGCCCTGACCGGGACGTGCGGCGACGACCACGAGGTTCGAGGGCTGCAGGCCGAGCAGGATGTCGTCGAGCTCGTGGTAGCCGGTGGGAACGCCGGTGAGCTGCTCATCACGACCGTAGAGCGACTCGAGCTGCTCGAGCGCGGTGTTGAGCGACGACGCGAGCCCGATGAGCGACTCCGAAACCCGGCGCTCGGCGACCTCGAACACGAGCGCCTCGGCGCGATCGAGCGTGTCGGTCACGTCGTCGGGCTGGTCGTAACCGAGCTCCGCGATCTCGCCCGCGACCGAGATCAGCCGTCGCAGCAGCGCGAGCTCGCCGACGATCTGCGCGTAGTGACCGGCGTTCGCGGACGCGGGAGTTGCGGCCTGGATGCGCAGCAACGTCGGCTTGCCGCCCAGCGGCTCGAGCAGCGACGCGCGCCGCAGCTCCTCGGCGACGGTGACCGGGTCGACCGGCTCGCCCTGGCCGTAGAGCGCGACGACGGCATCGAAGATGTGCCCGTGCGCGGGCTTGTAGAAGTCGGCGGGCTCGACGCGACACTCGAGCGCGGCCGTGATCGCGTCGCGCGAGAGCAGCATGGCCCCGAGCAACGACTCTTCCGCCTCGAGGTTGTGAGGTGGGACGCGCGCCACGTCGGCGCGCCGCCGGACCTCTTCGATCGACTGGACCAACGACCCCTACTCCTCCGCACCACCCGGCTCGGCATCGTCGCGTCGATGGCCTGTGGGTTGATAGAGGGGAAACCCTGTGTCTTTGCTGTGCGCTCCGTGTGGATAACTGCCTGCCGATCCACAGCTTCGCGGTCGGGTGTGACAGTTATCCCGGCGGCTCCATGGTGCCCGCGGGCGCGCCGAAGCCAGCGGATTTCGCGCGCGGTGACCGGGGCGACGACAGGAGCGTGAGCGGCGGGAGCGGCCCGGCGCAACGCCGGGCGCGAGCCGGAGCCCCGCACCGAGCGAGCGACCGAGTGTGATCGTTACTGGGCCGTTACCGCGAGCGTGAACTCCGCGTCGACGTCGGTGTGCAGCCGCACGCTGAGCTCCACCTCGCCGAGCTCCTTCAACGGCTCGTCGAGCTGCACGCGGCGCCGGTCGACCTCGACCCCGAGCTGGGCCTGGAGCGCGTCGGCCACGTCGGCGGTCGTGACCGAGCCGAACAGGCGGCCGCCTTCGCCGGCGCGCGCGGTGACCTCGATGCGCTTGCCACGCAGCTGCACCGCGAGGGCTTCGGCCGCCTCGCGCTCGCGGCGGTCGCGCGCCTCGCGGTTGCGACGCATCGCGGTCGCCTGGGTGATCGCACCCTTGTTGGCCCGCATCGCGAGCCCGCGCGGGACGAGGAAGTTGCGCGCGTAGCCGTCGGCGACCTCGAGCACGTCACCCTTGTAGCCCAGATGGTCGACGTCCTGACGCAGCACGACCTTCACGACTCGCCGCCCTCTTCGACGGTCGCCTCGACCGTGCCCTCACCGTCGGACGCGCCGACGGTCACGCCTTCGGGCACCTCGACCTCGGCGCCTTCCGCGGCCGCGGCACCGTTCGTGTCGCGCGCTTCGTCGCGATCGCGGTCGCGATCCCGGTCACGGTCGCGATCCCGGTCGCGGTCACGGCCCCGGCCGCCCTTGCTGCGCTGGGTCACCTGCCGGACGCTGTAGGGCAGGAGCGCCATCTCGCGTGCGACGCGGATCGCCCGCGCGACGGCACGCTGCTGTTGCGCGGAGTTCCCGGTCACGCGCCGGGCCCGGATCTTCGCCCGTTCCGACATGAACCGGCGCAGCAGGTTGACGTCCTTGTAGTCGATCCAGTCGATGTTCTCCGACGTGAGGATCGACACCTTCTTCTTCGGCGCGCGGCGCCGGTCGGCGGCACTGCTCTTGCGCCGGTCGCGGTCTCTCGCCATGACTCGCTACCTCGTTGCTCTCTGGGTCATTCTCGCCCCCGCTCGAGTGGGCTTCACCCGGCGGAGCTCCGCTTCATTCCCGTGCCCTGCTCGAGTTAGAAGGGCTCTTCGCCGTAGTCGTCGTAGCTCTGCACCGGTTCGGCGGGGCGGCCACCGCCACCCCCGCCGCCACCACCACCGCCGCCACCCGGCGAGAAGTCGCCGCCGCGGCGCTCGTTGCGCTCGACCTTCGCGGTCGCGAAGCGCAGGCTCGGGCCGATGTCGTCGGCGATGATCTCGACGACGTTGCGCTTGTCGCCTTCCTTGGTCTCCCACGTCCGCTGCTCGAGCCGGCCGGTCACCATGACCCGCGAGCCTTTGCCGAGCGATTCGCTCACGTTCTCCGCGAGCTCACGCCAGCACACGACGTCGAAGAAGCTCGTCGCCTCCTGCCACTCGCCGGAACCCCGGTCCTGCCAGCGCCGGTTCACCGCGACGCCGAAGCGGGTGTTGGACTGCCCGCTCGGCGTGTAGCGCAGCTCCGGATCGCGGGTCAGGTTTCCGACGATCGTGATGGTGTTGCCGTTCGCCATGGTTTCGCCTCCCTACCCTTCCGCCGTGGCGCCGGCCGCCTTCGGAGGCCCGTAGACCCCTTCGGGGATGCGCAGCACCTTGTGACGGATCACTTCGTCAGCGAGAGACAGCACGCGGTGGAGCTCGTCCATCGCCGGAGGCTCGCTCCTGGCCTGGAGGACCACGTAGTAGCCCTCCCAGCGGTGGTTGAGCTCGTAGGCGAAGCGCCGCTTGCCCCAGTAGTCGATGTAGCCGGGCTCGGCGCCCCGCCCCTCGATGAGCTGGGAGTAGCGGGCGACGGCGGCCCGGATCGTCTCTTCCTCCAGGTCCGCGTCGAAGATGATCATGACCTCGTACGGCCGCATGGGCCGGCACCTCCTTCGGACCGTCACCACGCATGCCGGGCGACGGGCTCCCAGCTCAGCCCGAAGGCCGCGAGGAGCAAGAACAGGTCGCATGGGAAGCCGCCACACCGGCGACATGTCCCGATCGAGCGTTGCAGGCTACCAGACGCCGGTTTCCCAGCCCCGATGCCCGGTCGGCCTCGACACGTCCTATCGAAGAGCACCCTACCGAGCGGGTGTGACGGTTATCCGGGGCGCCCCGCCGCGGACCCGTTCGTGTGGATGCCAGTCACGAAAAGCGCAACTGAGATCCCCACGAAGCGCGGCGCCGACGGACGCAGGTCAGCAGCCGGTGAGGGCGCCGGCGGGCAGCGATCCCGAGGGGGCCTCGACGGCGAGGCGGTACGCGCGGCGCGGTGTCGTCACCGGGCACGGCGTCGACGGCGGACACGGCACGAGCCCATGACGTTCGATCGGGCGGCCGTCGGCGTCGTAGAGGCCGAGGTCGAGCGGGATCAGCGTGTCCTCCATCGTGAACGCGGTGCGGCTGTCACTGCCGTCGACGAAGACCATCCCGTCGTAGGGACCGAGGTCGCGCACGCCACGCAACCCGGTGCTCCGCTCGTCGACCGACAACGACACGACGAGACCGAGGCAGCGACCGCCGATCGCGAGCCGTATGCCCCGCCGGCCACTGAAGGGTGGCGCGGCGGGCTGCGCGCGACGTAACGCCGCGGTGATCGCGGGACTCAAGGGTCGCGACCCCCCGCTCCCGCCGATCGCCACGAGACCGAGCACCCCGAACAGCACCGCGACCGCGAGCAGGAGCGCGGCCGCGACCGTCAGGGGTCGGGTCACGCGTTCGCAGTCGTCGTGCCGTAGAGCTCGAGCGCCTCGGTGAGGTCGTCGGCGACGTGGTACGTCTCCGCACTCGAGGGAAACGTGCCGTTGCGGACGTCGTCCGCGAAGCGCGCCACCGCGAGTGCGGCGTCGGCCTTGAGGTCCGCGTAACGACGCACGAACTTCGGCGTCATGCGGTCGTCGAGGCCGACGAGGTCGTGGAAGACGAGCACCTGACCGTCACAGTGCCGGCCGGCGCCGATCCCGATGGTCGGGACGGGCACCGCGTCGGTCACCACGCGCGCCACCGCGTCGGGCACGCACTCCAGCACGATCGCGAAGCACCCCGCCTCGGCCAGCGCAGTCGCATCGTCCACGATCGCCCGCGCCGCGTCGAGCTCCTTGCCCTGCACGCGGAAGCCGCCCAGCGCGTTCACCGACTGCGGCGTGAGGCCGAGATGGCCCATCACCGGGATCTCGGCGTCGACGATCGCGCGCACCGCGTCGAGACGCTTCCGACCACCCTCGAGCTTCACGGCCGACGCGCCCGCGCGCACGAGCCGCGCCGCGTTGCGCACGCTCTCCTCGACGGAGAGATGGAAGCTCATCCACGGCATGTCGCCCACGATCATCGGACGCGGCTTCGCGCGCGCGACCGCAGCGACGTGGTGCGTCATGTCGTCGATCGTCACCTGCAGCGTGTCGTCGTAACCGAGCACGACCATGGCAAGAGAGTCGCCCACGAGGATCATGTCGACCTCTGCCTCGTCCGCCACCCGGGCGGTCGGCGCGTCGTACGCGGTCACCATCACGAGGGGGACGCCCGAACCCTTCCGTGACCGGATTCCCGGCGCGGTCAGCGTCTCGCCGCGCGACGAGTCTGTGGCCATCTCGCCTTCCTCCACCGTCCGGGGCACGAGCGGCTCCCGGCGGCACTCCGGATGGTAGCCACCGTCCGCCTCCGCACGCCTGGCCGGGGGCATCCCGGCTGCCGGCTCCGCGGCACCGCCCTACATTGGTCCCGATGGGGGTGTGCGAGAACTGCGCCACCGACGACGACGAGCTCGTCCTCGTCCGCCGCGTCTACGTGATCCCCGAGCGCTGGGACCAGCCGGGATCGGTCCAGATCGTGGAGCCGCCCGAGCTCTGGTGCGTCTCGTGCGTCACCCAGTACCCCAACGAACCGGTGGAGTAGCTGCAGCTCTGGTCGCGCTCGCAGGCTCGCCGCTCCCCTACCAACAGCGCTGCACGCGCCCCGACGCCACCGACCACCGGTTACCGCACGGAAACCCACGTTCGACGGGGTGTCGTGGGCCGAAGGTCCCTGGAGGGCTCCCGCCGATCCGACGATCGTCTTCCTTGGGCGAACGTGCTGGAGGACGTCGTGGCTCGATGGGTGACGGTGGACGGCAACGAGGCCGCCGCGCGTGTGGCGTACGCGTTGAGCGAGGTCATCGCGGTCTACCCCATCACGCCCTCCTCGACGATGGGCGAGCTGGCCGACGACTGGCACGCGGCGCGGCAACCGAACCTCTGGGGCGCCGTCCCCACGGTCATCGAGATGCAGTCCGAGGGCGGCGCCGCGGGCGCGCTGCACGGCGCGGTCCAGGCCGGCGCGCTGGCCACGACGTTCACCGCGTCGCAGGGCCTGCTGCTGATGCTGCCCAACATGCTCAAGATCGCGGGCGAGCTCACCCCCATGGTCGTCCACGTCGCGGCGCGCGCCGTCGCGACACACGCGCTGTCCATCTTCGGCGACCACTCCGACGTCATGGCCGTACGGTCGTCGGGCTTCGCGATGCTCTCCGCGGGCTCGGTGCAGGAGGCGCACGACTTCGCCGCGGTCGCGCACACGGCGACGCTGCGCTCGCGGGTTCCGTTCCTCCACTTCTTCGACGGCTTCCGCACGAGTCACGAGATCGCGCGCATCGAAGTGCTCGACGACGATGACCTGCGCGCGTTGGTCAGCGACGAGCTGGTCGCCGCGCACCGTCGTCGCGGCCTCTCGCCCGACCATCCGGTGTTGCGAGGAAGTGCGCAGAACCCCGACGTCTTCTTCCAGGGGCGCGAGGCCACGAACCGGTTCCACGACGCGGTTCCGGACACGGTGCAAGCCGTCTTCGACGACCTCGCCGCGCGCACCGGCCGTCGATACGGCCTGGTCGAGTACGTGGGCGCACCCGACGCCGAACGTGTCGTCGTCCTCATGGGATCCGGGGCCGGCGCGGCCGAGGAGGCCGTCACCGGGCTGCAGGCGGACGGCTCACGCGTCGGGCTCGTCAAGGTGCGACTGTTCCGGCCCTTCCCCGCCGCCGCGTTCGTCGCCGCGCTGCCGCGCACGGTGCGGTCGATCGCGGTGCTCGACCGGACGAAGGAGCCCGGCGCAACCGGCGAGCCGCTCTTCGAAGAGGTCGCGACCGCGGTCGCGGAAGCGGTCGGCAACGAGGAGGTCGCGCTCGACCACGGCATGCCGCGCATCGTCGGCGGTCGCTACGGGCTCGGTTCCAAGGAGTTCACACCGGCGATGGTCGCCGCCGTCCTCGACGAGCTCCGCGCCGACGCGCCGCGCCGGCGCTTCACCGTCGGGATCACCGACGACGTCACGGAGCTGAGCCTCGATGTCGACCCCACGTTCCGGGTCGACCGCAGCGCGTACCGCGCCGTGTTCTACGGCCTCGGGTCCGACGGCACCGTCGGCGCGACGAAGACCGCGGCCAAGATCGTCGGCGACGCGACGGAGCGCTTCGTGCAGGCCTACTTCGTCTACGACTCGAAGAAGTCGGGGTCGATCACCGCGTCCCATCTGCGCTTCGGCGACGAGCCGATCCGCTCCACCTATCTCGTGGAGCAGGCCGACCTCGTGGCGTGTCACCAGTTCGGGCTGCTCGAGCGGGTCGACGTCCTGGCCCGCCTGAAGCCGGGCGGGACACTGCTCCTCAACGCGCCGTACCCGGCCGGTGCGGTGTGGGACCACCTGCCCGCGCACGTCCAGCAACAAGTGCTCGCGCACAGCATCTGCGTGGAGGCGGTCGACGCGCACGCGGTCGCCCGGCAAGCGGGCATCCCGGGTCGCATCAACGCGGTGATGCTGCCGTGCTTCCTCTCGCTGATCGACCTGCTCCCCCACGACGACATGCTGCGCCTGGTCAAGGCGGGGTTGGAGAAGGAGTACGGGTTCGCCGGCCCTGAGGTCGTCGCCGCGAACGTCGCCGCGGTGGACGCCGCGCTCGCGGGGCTCGCCCCGGTGGGTGTGGGGACGGTCGGTGGCGAGGGTCCGCGCCATCGGATGATCCCCGTCGTCGACACGGCCAGCTTCGTCGGCTCCGTCACCATGCCGATGATCGAGGCGCACGGCGACGAGCTCCCGGTCAGCGCGCTCCCGGTCGACGGCACGTACCCGACCGGCACCGCGCGCTTCGAGAAGCGCGCCATCGCGACCGAGCTGCCGATCTGGCAGCCCGACCTCTGCATCGACTGCGGCAAGTGCACGATCGTGTGTCCGCACGCGGCGATCCGCATGAAGGTGTACGAGCCCGACCACGCCGACGGCGCGCCCGGCAACTTCCGCTCGAAGCCGTTCCGCTCGAAGGATCTTCCCGATCGCCTGCTGACAATCCAGCTCGCGCCGGACGACTGCACGGGGTGCGGCATCTGCGTCGACGTGTGCCCGGCCGTCGACAAGCAGGACCGCACCCGCAAGGCGCTCGTGATGCGCGACGCGCTGCTCGTGCGCGAGGAGGAGCGTCCGGGCTACGACTTCTTCTCGACGATCACGCCGGTACCCCGGGACGCGCTGCCGCACGACAGCGTGAAGGGCTCGCAGCTGCTCGAGCCGTTGTTCGAGTTCTCGGGCGCGTGCGCTGGTTGCGGTGAGACGCCGTACCTCAAGCTGCTGTCGCAACTGTTCGGTGACCGAATGGTCGTCGCGAACGCGACCGGCTGCTCGTCGATCTACGGCGGCAACCTGCCGACGACACCGTGGACGACGAACGCCGACGGCCGCGGTCCCGCGTGGTCCAACTCGCTGTTCGAGGACAACGCGGAGTTCGGGCTGGGTCTGCGCGAGGGTCTCGACCGTCACGCGAGCGCGGCCCGCCGGCTGCTCGAGGAGCTCGCACCGGCGATCGACGACGCCGACCTCGTGCGTGAAGTGCTCGAGGCCGATCAGAGCGACGAGCACGGCATCATCGAGCAGCGCGACCGCGTGGGCCGGCTGCGGACCCGCCTTCGCGAGGTCGGGACCGCGGAGGCCCGCCGCCTCGCCGAGCTGGCCGAGAACCTGGTCGACCGCACGGTCTGGATCGTCGGTGGCGACGGCTGGGCCTACGACATCGGCTTCGGCGGCCTCGACCATGTGCTGGCCTCGGGCACCGACGTCAACGTGCTCGTCCTCGACACCGAGACGTACTCGAACACCGGTGGCCAGGCATCGAAGTCGACGCCCAAGGGCGCGGTCGCCAAGTTCGCGGCCGAGGGCAAGCCGTCGGCGAAGAAGGACCTCGGGATGATCGCGATGTCGTACGGCAACGTGTACGTCGCACAGATCGCGATCGGTGCCAACGACACCCAGACCGTGAAGGCGTTGCTCGAAGCCGAGGCGTGGCCGGGTCCGTCACTCGTGATCGCGTACTCGACGTGCATCGCGCACGGCATCGACATGGCGACGTCGATGAGCCACCAGAAGGTGGCGGTCAAGGCGGGCTACTGGCCGCTATACCGCTTCCACCCCGCGACGAAGGCCGGCGAGCACCCGTTCCGTCTGGACAGCCACGACCCGAGCGTGCCGCTCGAGGAGTTCGAGCTCGGCGAGTCGCGCTTCGCGCAGCTCCGGCGCAGCGACGCCACACGCGCGGCTGCGCTCCTCACCGACGCGCAGCACGACCTCGACGAGCGGTGGCACCACTACCGCCACCTCGCCGACCAAGTCCGCGAGCCAGACCCGAACGAGTAAGTGCCCGAGCGCGGTGACGCGCTGTTGGCAGCGCGGGCCTTGCCACCAACGCAGCTCGCCCGCTCAGACTCCGGGGGGCCGCAAGAAGAAATGGCTCAGCCGGCGTGTCGGCGGCCGAGGAGCACGCGCCGGTTCAGGTGGTTCCACCGGCAGTCGGGGCACACCTCGACGACGTAGCACGCGAACTCGTCGATGGACGCGCCCAGCTTCTCGAGCTCGCCCGGGAAGCTGATGCAGCGACCGTTCGCGGTCTTGAGCGCGTCGCCGTAGACGTAGGAGACGAGCCGCATGTCCTCGCCCGCGCACACCGGGCACTCGCGACCCGCGCCCTCGCCGACGTTGCGGGCCGCGCGGACGAGCTCGGGATGGGCGTCGCAGACGTCGAGCCTCGTCAGCCGCCCCCGCCGGAGATCGCGCAGCACTGAGCGGCGGGCGAGGGCGTAGTCGACGTGGCGAGCCACGGCACGTGAGTGTACCGAGGCGCCCGGTCGACCCGAACCGGTCCCGACGCCCCGAATCCGGACTCGCGGGGCGTGTGGCCCTCGTCACCCGGGACCGCCGGGTCCTTGGCGCGCGGCCGCGGCGGTGCCATACTGACGAAGCGATATATCGAGCCGATATATCGGGCCCACCTATCGGGGCAACCTATCGGCTGCGCGAATCGGCTGCGCGAATCGGCTGTACGTGTCGGGCAGCACGGAGCAAGGACAGAGAGCGATGTTGGAGCTGGCCGTCCTGGGCCTCTTGAAGGAGCAGCCGCTGCACGGCTACGAGCTCAAGAAGCGCCTGAGCGACACGCTGGGCTTTCTCTGGGGCGTGTCCTACGGCTCGCTGTATCCGGCGTTGCGCCGCCTCGAGCGCGCGGGCGCGATCGAGGTGGTCGACGAGGACGGCCCGGCCGGCGCGGCGGTGCCGATCCCCGCCACCGGCTCGATCGGCGGCGAGGCCGCCGCGGCCCGGATGCGGCGGCTGACCACGTCGGGCCGCCGGACCCGCAAGGCGTACCGCATCACGCCAGTGGGTGAGGCGACGTTCCAGGAGCTGATGACGAGCGACCAGGGTGCGGGCGGCGACGACGAGCGCGCCTTCGCCTTGAAGCTCGCCTTCTGCCGTCACCTCCCCCGCGACGCGCGCCTGGAGCTCTTGCGCCGGCGTCGCGCCGACCTCGCGGCCCGGCTCAACCGGGCGCGGGGCTCGCGCAACACCGGCGACCGGTACTCGCTGTCGCTGCTGGAGCACCGCAGGAAGTCGACGGAGCGCGACCTCGAGTGGGTCGACGAGCTGATCGCCACGGAAGAAGGCGCGGCGGCTGCCGAAGCGCCTCAGGAAGGAGCCACCGCATCATGAGCGGTCCAATTCGTGTCGCCATCGCCGGGGTCGGGAACTGCGCGAGCAGTCTCGTCCAGGGCGTCGAGTACTACCGCAAGGCCGATCCGGCCGAGCGGGTTCCCGGCCTGATGCACGTCGTGCTCGGCGACTACCACGTCGGTGACGTGGAGTTCGTCGCCGCATTCGACGTCGACGCGGCCAAGGTCGGTCTCGACATCGGGAAGGCGATCTTCTCGGGCCAGAACAACACGATCCGCTTCGCGCACGTGGGTGAGATCGGCGTCCAGGTGCAGCGCGGCCCCACACTCGACGGCCTCGGCAAGTACTACCGGGAGACCATCGAGGAGTCGCCGATGGAACCCGTCGACGTCGCGCAGGTGCTGCGCGACAGCAAGGCCGACGTGCTCGTGAGCTACCTGCCCGTGGGATCGGAGCAGGCGCAGAAGCAGTACGCGCAGGCCGCGCTCGACGCGGGCGTCGCGTTCGTGAACGCGATCCCTGTCTTCATCGCGAGCGATCCGGTGTGGGCGAAGAAGTTCGCAGACGCGGGCGTGCCCATCGTCGGCGACGACATCAAGAGCCAGGTCGGTGCGACGATCGTGCACCGGATCCTCGCCCGTCTGTTCGAGGACCGCGGCCTCGTGCTCGACCGCACGTACCAGCTCAACGTCGGCGGGAACATGGACTTCAAGAACATGCTCGAGCGCGAGCGGCTGGAGTCGAAGAAGATCTCGAAGACGCAATCGGTGACGAGCCAGGTGGAGAACGGCATCGAGGCCGACGACGTGCACATCGGCCCGTCCGACCACGTCGCCTGGCTCGACGACCGCAAGTGGGCCTACATCCGGCTCGAGGGACGGAACTTCGGCGACGTGCCGCTCAACGTCGAGATGAAGCTCGAGGTCTGGGATTCGCCGAACTCCGCGGGCGTCATCATCGACGCGCTGCGCTGCGCCAAGATCGCCAGGGACCGCGGCATCGGAGGCCCGCTGCTCGGCCCGTCGGCGTACTTCATGAAGTCGCCGCCGGTGCAGTACCACGACGACGTCGCGCACGACATGGTCGAATCGTTCGCGACGGGTATGGAGAAGTAGCGAAGGCCTGGGCGGAGCCCGGGAGGCCGGAGCGGATTCGACCCGTGAACATGGAGAAGTAGCGAAGGCCTGGGCGGAGCCCGGGAGGCCGGAGCGGATTCGACCCGTGAACACGGAGAAGTAGAGCGGGTCACCGACAACGGGTTTTCGAAAGCGTGATTCCGGAGCGGCCGTCCCAGAGGGGGCGGCCGCTTCGCGTTCCCGGCGAATGACCGCTGCGGCCGACCTGGGTATCTTCCCGCCCGTGACCGACCGACTCGATGCGATCGCGCGCTCGTACGCCGACCTCGTGTGCGAGACGTTTCCCATTCGGGCGACGTTCCTCGGGCGTCACGAGCGCGACCACGAGCTCGGCGAGCACTCGGCGTCGACCTTCGAGACGTTCGGCAGCCGCATCCGGGCGCTCCGAGCTGAGCTGGCTGCGGCCGGCAGCGACGGCGTCGAGGCGCGCGCCCTCGACGGGACGCTCGCGACCGAGCTGCTCGAGGTGGAGAACGAGCAGCAGTGGCGACGTAATCCGGAGTCGGTCGTCGACGCGGCGCTGAGCGGCTGCACCGATCTGCTGCTGCGCGGCACGGCGCCCTTCGACGCGCGCGCACGCGCGCTTCGCGATCGTCTCGCCACCTTCCCGGCGTACCTCGACCAGGCCCGTCGAACCTGGTCCGACGTACCCCTCGCGTGGAGCGACGCCGGTGCCGACACCGCACGCGCCGGAGCGACGTTCCTGCGCGACGACCTCCCCGAGGCGCTCGCGGAGCTCGAGACGGCCCTCGCCGCGTCGCTCGTCGACACCGCAACCGCGGCGGCCGGCGCGCTCGACGCGACCGCGGCCGCGCTCGACGGGCTGCCCGACGGGGGACCGTGGATGGCGGGCGAGGCGGCGCTGACGGAACGCCTGCGGCATCAACACCAGCTCACCGACGGTCCCGCCGCGATCCAGGCCCGCGGGAACGCGCTCGTCGCCGAGACCCTCGCGAAGCTCGACGAGCTCGACCCGTCGTGGCGCGAGCTCGTCACCCGCGAGAAACGCCGGCATCCCCGGGTCGACGAGCTGCTGTCGCGATACGTCGAGGAGATGCGGCGCGCGCAGACCTTCGTGGCTGACAACGGGATCGTGACCGCGACCGACGACCCGATCGAGATCCGCGCGTCGCCGCGCTTCTGGGCCGATCTCGTGCCGTACGCGGCCTACGACGCGCCGGGCTACTTCGAGCCGGACGCGCACGGTGTGTTCTGGGTGACCGTGCCCGACGGGCCGGATGCGAACGAGCGCCTCGCCGGGCACGCGATGCCGTCGATCGTGCTCACGACGGTGCACGAGGGCTACCCCGGACATCATCTGCAGCTCACGCGCGCGAACCGCGACGCGGGGCTCGTCGCTGCGCTCGTCGACTCTCCGCTCTTCGCCGAGGGCTGGGCCTTCTACTGCGAGGAGATGCTGTGGGAGACGGGCTACTACGGCGACGATCCGGTGCTGCGCGCGTTCCAGCTGAAGGACCAGCTGTGGCGGGCGGTCCGGGTCGTGGTCGACATGGGCCTCCACACGGGCCAGCTCGACGTCGCCGGCGCGGTCGACGAGCTCGTGCGCCTCGCCGACCTCGAGCGACCGAACGCGATCGCGGAGGTGCGCCGCTACACGTCCACGCCGACGTACCAGATCTGCTACGCGATCGGGAAGCAGGAGATCGGCGCGGTGCGGGCGCGCTGCGAGATGCTCGACGGTGACGCGTTCGCTCTCGGCGGCTTCCACGACGAGCTCCTGTCCTACGGCACCCTCCCGGTTCCGCTCGTCGCGGAGGCAATGCTCACCCGTCGGGCGTCCGAGTCGTCACAATGACGGCCATGCCGACGGAGGACATGGGCACGATCAGCTACGGACCCGACGCGCCGAGCGAGCAGGAGCTGCGGCTTCTCGGCGACCTGAAGGGGAAGCGGGTGCTGGAGCTCGGGTGCGGTCGTGGTGCGGCCGCGATCGCGTTCGCCGGCCAGGGCGCGAGCGTCATCGCGATCGACGCGTCGCGCGCCCATCTCACCGAGGCGCGCCGGTCGGCGGAGAGGGCCGAGGTGCGGGTCGAGTGGCACGAAGGTGACATCGCCGACCTCGCGTTCCTCCGAGCCGACTCGATCGACACCGTGTTCTCCGCCCACACGATCGGCGAGGTCGAGGACGTCGGTCGGGTGTTCCGCCAGGTGCATCGGGTGCTGCGACCCCAGGCTGCGTTCGTGTTCTCCTACGAGCACCCGCTCGCGCTGTGCGTCGCGCGCGAGGTACCGGTCGGACCGGGCGCCTCGGCGTCGCCGCCCCCGCCCGAGCTGCCGCTCGGCCGTCCCGAGCTGCGTCGCTCGTACTTCGACGACGGGTCGGTCACGGTCGACGTCGACGGCGACATGGTCACGTTGTTCCCGCGCACGCTGTCGTCGGTGTTCATGGGTCTGACGCGCGCGGGATTCCGGGTCGAGGTCTTCGCGGAGCCGGTCCCGGTCGCGTCGTTCGAGCTCGAGCCGCTCGTTCCGCCGACCGTCGTCTGGCGGGCGCGCAAGGAAGGCGCTTGAGCGAGACACGCGATGAGTCGCATGTCCACCGCTACATCGCGCGGTGCTCGTGGAGGGGATCGACCGGCGGCGGCTACGAGTCCTACGACCGTGGTCACGACGGCGCGTCCCCGCCCGCCGCCGGTGCGCTCGCGTTGTCGGCCGATCCCGCGTTCCGTGGCGACCCGTCACGCCTGAACCCCGAGCAGCTCCTCGTGCTGGCGGCGGTGTCGTGCCAGCTGCTGTCGTTCCTCACGGTCGCGGCCCGTGCGCGCATCGACGTGCACGCGTACGACGACACCGCGGAGGCCGTCATGCCCGAGGCCGACCGCTACCCGTGGATCACCGAGATCGTGCTGCGGCCGCGCATCACGGTCGCGCCGGGTCCGAGCGAGGACCGCATCCGTCACCTGTGCGAGGTCGCGCACCGCGAGTGCTACATCGCGAACTCGGTCCGCAGCGACATCCGGATCGAACCCGAGATCACCTTCGCCGACGCGATCTGACGGGGGCGCGCCGGCCGGAACGGCGCAGGAGCGATCTCCACGAATCGCCGAAGCGCGTCACGGATGGACCGAAGCGCGCCCAGCATGCGCCCCTCGACGCCGCCCGCGCGACGGCGACGCGACGTCCCACGCGACCTGGGTGACGCTCCACTCGCCGCACGCGCACGCGTCCCAGTCGTCCGCGTGCAAACCCGCGGTGAGCCGGACCACCGCGCCGACGCCGTCCGTGTACTCGCCGCGCACGGCGAGCTCGGCACCGGCCGAGCCGGTGGTCACCGGTGGGGAAGGCCGCGCTCGTCGGCCCAGGCCCCGAGCCGGCGATAGGCGTCGTCCTTCTCGATCGGACCCTCGTCGAGGCGCAGCTCGAGGAGGTGGTCGAGCGCGTCACCGACGAGCGGACCCGGTGTGATGTCGAGGAACGCCATGACCTCGCGACCGTCGAGCGGCGGGCGGATTCGATCGAGCTCCTCCTGCTCGCGCAGCGCGGCGATGCGCGCTTCGAGCTCGTCCATCCGGCGGGCGAGCATGCGCGCGCGGTTCTTGTTGCGCGTCGTGCAGTCGCTGCGCACGAGGTGGTTGAGATCGTCGAGCAAGGGCCCCGCGTCGCGCGCGTACCGACGCACCGCCTTGTCGGTCCAGCCCATCGCGTAGGTGTGGATCCGCAAGTGGAGGTACACGAGCTTCGTGACCTCGTCCACCAGGTCGTTCGGGTACTTGAGGGCGCGCAGACGCTCCTGGGCCATGCGCGCGCCCACCACCTCGTGGTGGTGGAAGCTCACACCGCCGTTCTCGAACGAGCGCGTCTTGGGCTTGCCCACGTCGTGCAAGAGCGCGGCGAGGCGCACGCGCAGCTCGGGTCGCGTGTTGCGCACGACCGCGATCGTGTGCGCGAGGACGTCCTTGTGCTGGTGGATCGGGTCCTGCTCGAGCTCCATCGCGTTGAGCTCGGGGAGGAACTCGTCGCTCAAGCCGGTCCGGGCCAGGAACCACAGGCCCGGCGACGGGTCCTCGAGCAGGAGCAGCTTGCTGAGCTCGTCGCGGACGCGCTCCGCGCTGACGATCTCAAGACGACCGCGCAGGCGCTCCACCGCGTCGACCAGCTCGGGGACAGGCTCGAGCTGGTACCCGGCGATGAAGCGCGCCGCGCGCAGCATGCGCAGCGGATCGTCGAGGAAGGAGACGTCGGGCTCGAGCGGCGTCCGCAGCACGCGCGACGCGAGATCGACCGCGCCGCCGTAAGGATCGACGAGCAGCGGGTCGGGCAGGCGCAGCGCCATCGCGTTGACGGTGAAGTCGCGCCGCGACAGGTCGGTCTCGAGGTCATCGGCATAGGACACGTCAGGCTTGCGGCTCTCGGGGCGGTACACCTCGGCGCGGAACGTCGTGATCTCGAACGTCGCGCCACCGACCTGGCACCCGACCGTGCCGAAGCGTTGTCCCTGGAGCCACACCTGCTCGGCCCACCCGCGCACGAGGCGCTCGACCTCGTCGGGTCGGGCGTCGGTGGCGACGTCGAGATCGACGGCCGGGCGGTCCAGCAGCGCGTCGCGCACGCTGCCGCCGACGAGGAAGGACTGGTAGCCCGCGTCGCCGAGGCGCTGCGCGACCCGCTGCAACGGGGAACCCGCTGCGAGGAGCGCCTGGAGACGTTCGGGGACCGCGGCCACGGCACCATTCTCGCGAGCCGGCCACCCTCACACGTCGTACGGGAGCCAGACGTGCCAAATTTGACGCTCAGGCATCTCCGAAACGGGGGGGAGCGGCGGATGTCCGGAGGACCGAAGCATCGCCGGCTGGTGGTCGCGCTCGGGTGCGTGCTCGCGGTGGTCGCGGCCGCTGGATGCGACTGGAACCAGCTCGGCTTCGACCCCGCGCAGACGAGCTACAACACCTCCGAGAGCGCGCTGACGGCGTCCTCGGTGCGGAACCTGGGCGTCGCCTGGACCTGTCCTTCTCAGTCGTGCTCGACCGCGTTCGCTTCTCAGGTCGTCGTGGGGAACGGCAAGGTGTTCGCCCCCGGGCCGTTCGACACCTTCATCAAACAAGACGACGTCGTTGCGCTCGACGCGGTGGCGGGCACGACCTCGTGGACCCACCACTTCTTCCCGGCCAGCATCCCCGTGGCCGTCGCCAATGGCCTCGTCTACGTCGGGGTCAGCAACTCCGAGAACCAATCGCTGGCCGCGTTGGACGAACCGACGGGCGCGCTGCGTTGGGATGTCGCGCTCCCCGCACCGGCGGCGACCTTCCCCGCGCTCGTGCTCGTACGTGTGAGCGGCAGTCTCGCCGTCGCGCTCACGAAGGCCGTCGGAAGCGACGGCATCTCCACCACCGGCGGCGTCGTCTCCGCCGTCGACACCGCGGGACGTGTCGTCTGGTCGGCGACGCCGGGCGGCAACGTGGAGAACGTCGCGGTCACTGCCGACGGGGTGACCGCGCTCTGGTCGGAGACACTTGGCGTCGCACCCTTCGTACGCACGCACCTCACTACCTACGGGGCGACCGATGGCCATGTGGTGCGCTCACTCACGCCGACGCTCGATGACGGCGCCGGCCATGCCGCGACGCCGGACGGAAACCTGACGATCGGCAACGGCGTCGCGTACCTCACGGCGGGCTCGAGCACGGCGAGCGGGATCTTCGCCGTCGACACCACGAGCGGTGACGTCCGCTGGAGCGCGGTGCCCGGCGCCATCTCATCGCTCGTGCTCGCGCCAGGCAGGCTCCTGTCCGTCAACAGATCGGGCGGAGCCAACGCGCTCGTCGCGCGAGACCCCGCGACCGGAGCAGTGCAGTGGTCCAGCGATGTGCCCGCAACGAGCGGGGGCGTGCGGCTCAGCGCCGCGGGCGAGCTCGTCTACACCGCGGGGGCGGGGATCGACATGTACTCGATCAGCGACGGCAGCCACGCCGCGCGGTTCGCGCCGCCCAACGCGCACGCGTTGTCGGTCGTCCCCTCGGAAGGACGCCTCTACACGTTCTGGCCCGCGGGGATCGTGGCGCTGCAACCCACCGGCTGAACCAGGGCTCGGGGGTTCACCAGCTGTACCTCTGTGCGCCGCCCCGGAGTCGGAGCGGGGCGGACTGGGCTGGTGGCAAGCGGCGCCCTGCCAACAGAGGCTCGCGCCGCGAGACGCGTTCTACGTGTTCGCTTCGAGTCTCGCGAGCTCGAAGTGCTCGATCGCGAGGCGGAGGTCGTGGGGCTGCGTCGCGGTCGCGAGCGCGTCGCGGCGGCTGACGAGTCCCTGCTTGTAGAGGGAGAGCAGGCTCTGGTCGAACGTCTGCATGCCGTAGTACTCGCCCTCGGCGATGATCTGCTCGATGTCGTGAGTCGAGTCGGGATCCGCGATGCGATCGAAGACGCGTCCGGTCGCGACGAGCACCTCGATCGCGGGGACACGACCGCCGCCGTCCATCCGCTCGAGCAGGCGCTGGCTGATGATGCCGCGCAACGACCCCGCGACCGACATGCGCACCTGACGCTGCTGGTGCGACGGGAAGAAGTCGATGATGCGGTTGATCGTGTCCGTCGCGCTGATCGTGTGCAGCGTCGAGAACACGAGGTGGCCCGTCTCCGCGGCCGCAAGCGCGGCCCAGACGGTGTCGGGGTCGCGCATCTCGCCGATCAGGATCACGTCGGGGTCCTGACGCAACACGCGCTTGAGCGCGGAGTGGAAGTCCTCGGTGTCGGTGCCGATCTCGCGCTGGTTGACGATCGACTGCTTGTCGGCGTGGAGGACCTCGATCGGGTCCTCGATCGTCACGATGTGACGCTGCTGCGTCTCGTTGATGTGGTCGATCATCGCCGCGAGCGTCGTCGTCTTGCCCGAGCCGGTCGGCCCGGTCACGAGCACGAGCCCGCGCGGCTCCTCGGCGAGGCGGCGCACGACCGGCGGCAGGCCGAGGTCCTCGAAGCTCGGGATCCCCGGAAGGACGCGCCGCAGCACCAGGCCGACCGAGCCCCGCTGGCGGAACACGTTGACCCGGAAGCGGCCGAGCCCCGCGACCGTGTAGGCGAAGTCGGCCTCGTTGACGGCCAGGAACTCGTCGGCCCGCTGCTTGGGCATGATCGCGAAGGCCACCCGCTCGGTGTCGGCCGGAGCGACGACGTCGAAGCCGGTCTCCACGAGCTTCCCGTCGATCCGCAGGAACGGGCGCGAGCCCACCTTGACGTGCAGGTCCGACGCTCGTTGGTCGACGGCGTCACGCAGCAGAGCATCCAGGTCCAGCACGGGGAGCCTCCTCGTGACGCGGTATCGGCATCGGAAGACCCCGAATTGAGCAGGGGGGTGAACCCCGAGCCCGGGCTCCGTCGAGGCGGTGACCGGAGCGACGAAGGAGCGCAGGTCACTCGCCAGCCGACGAACGATGCGGGCGGCCGCAGTCGAGGCCCGGGGCCGTGCAGCGAGGGCGTGAGCGAGACCTACACCGCGAGCTCGGCCCAGAGCTGGTTGGCGGCATCGACGACGACGTGGCCCGGTCCGCCGGAGCTGGGGGTCTCCTCGTGAGGGGCGGGCTCGCCGACCAGGTTGGGCAGGGTGGTGGCGACCGAGCGGGTGAGGGCGTCCAGGTCGTAGCCGCCCTCGAGGAAGGCGATGCGCCGGCCCTTCCGGACGGCGCGCGCCAGGCGGGCGGTCACGAGGCCGAAGTCGTCGGCCGTGAGCGACAGGCCGGTGAGGGGGTCGGCGCGGTGGGCGTCGAAGCCGGCCGAGATCAGCAGCCAGTCGGGCTCGAAGCGCTCCAGGATCGGGACGATCACCTCGTCACACGCGGCCAGGTAGACGTCGCCGGTCGCGCCCGCGGGCATGGGCAGGTTGCAGGTCGTGCCGGTGCCGGCGTCGCGACCCACGTCGTCGAGGCTGCCCGTGCCCGGATACAGCGGCCACTGGTGCAACGAGACGTAGAGGACGCGCGGGTCCAGATAGAACGTGTCCTGGGTTCCGTTGCCGTGATGGGCGTCGTAGTCGACGACCGCGACGTGCGCGCCGCCGGCCGCGAGCGCGGCCGCCGTCACGGCCACGTTGTTGATGAGGCAGAAGCCCATCGCGCGCCGCGGGGTCGCATGGTGGCCGGGCGGGCGAACGGCGAGGAACGCGGCGTCGCCGTCGCCACGTTCGAGCGCTTCGGCCGCGGCCGGCCCCGCGCCCGCGGCGAGCACCGCCGCGTCCCAGGACTCGCGCGACACGACCGTGTCCGCGTCGATCGCGCCGCCGCCGCGCTCGCAGAGCTCGCGCAGCGCGTCGAGATACGCGCCCGGGTGCACACGCTCGAGCTCCTCGCGCGTCGCGGGTCTGAGGTCGAGCGGCTTCACCGCTTCCGCCAGACCGGCCCGCTCCACACCCGCCAGCACCGCGTCGAGCCGTGCCGGTCGTTCGGGGTGCCCACGGCCGGTGTCGTGGTCTGCGAAGACCGGGTCGGTCCCGAGCAACAGCATCCTGTCGAGGGTAGCGGCAGCACCGTGTTCCACCGCCTGGCGTCCGGGTCGACTTCGCTTCGGCGTCCCGGGCTCCGCCCAACGCCTTCGCTTCGTCTCCCACTTCCGGGTCGACTTCGCTTCGGCGCCCGGGCTCCGCCCAACGCCTTCGCTTCGTCTCCCGCCAGTACTGTCAGGCGCTGATGGTCGGAGCCGAACGACCCGATCGGCAGCAGCACCACCTGCTGCGCTGGCGGGGTGGCTGGGCGCGGCTCGGCCCGTGGCGGGGCGGCGACGACGTCGCGCTCGTCTCCGTCGGAGCGCAGCAGCCGCCGGACGCGGCCCTCGTGGACCGCGCGCTGCGTATCCTCGCTGGTGACGGGTACTCGTCGGTGGTCACGAACGCTCTGGCGCCGGCCGACGCCCTGCCCTTCGTCGACGCGGGCTTCACGGTCCGCCAGCGACTGCATCTCCTCGGCCACGACATGATCCGCCTCCCCCACACCGTCCACGCCACCCGCCGCGCCCACCGGTCAGACCGGGCCGCGGTGCTCGCCCTGGACGCGCTCGCATTCGACGGGTTCTGGCGTCTCGACGACGTCGGGCTCGACGACGCGCTCCACGCAACGCCCATCGCGCGGTTCCGGGTCGGAGGCGAGCATTCGCCGAACGCATACGCGATCAGCGGTCGCGCGGGCGCGCTCGGCTACGTCCAACGGGTCGCGGTCCATCCCGACGCGCGCGGCGAAGGTTGGGGGCGCACGGTCGTCGCCGACGCGTTGCACTGGCTGCATCGTCAACGCGTCGGGCGGACGCTCGTCAACACGCAGGTCGGCAACGACGTCGCGCTGCATCTCTACGAGTCGTGCGGGTTCACGCCGATGCCCTTCGGCCTCTGCGTGATGGGCCGCGAACTGTGACCTCGATCCGCGCCGTCGCGATCGCGGTGATCGCGACGGCGCTCGCCGCTCTGATCGCGCCCGCGGCCGGCGCCGCGACCACGACGAGCGCCTCGCCGCCGGTCGCGAGCGGCAGCATCACCTTGCTGCAGCAGCCGCCGTGGACGACGTTCGGCAACGACGTACCCCTGCGCGTCCGCATCGACGGCGACCCGGCCCAGCTCACCGTCGGGGTCGCGCTCCACTCCGCGCTCTCGTCGCGGACGTCCTTCCAGGACACGGTCACCGACGGCGACCACCTCGGCTCCGTTCGGCGCGGTGGGCGGAACACGGTCAAGGTCAGCGACCTGCCCGGCGCGGCCGGGGTCTACACGATCACCGGGCTGGTCGACGCGCCGCGTTCGAGCCCCGGGGTGTACCCGCTGGAGGTCGACCTGTCGGACGCGCGCACGGGCGCCCGGGTCGACGGTTTCGTCACCTATGTCGTCGCGGTGCCGGAAGCGCCGAGCACTGCCGTCGGTGTCCAGCTGCGTCTCTCGTGGATCTGGCCCTTCGTCGCCAACCCCGCGTACAAGCCCAACGGCGCGCCCGACCCGGCCGTCGTCGACCAGCTGCAGAGCACCGGTCGGCTGGGCAAGCTCGCGACGTTGCTCTCGACGGCGTCCGCGTCCAACATCCCGATCACCGTCGCGCCCGGACCCGAGACCCTCGAGTCGTGGGCCGCGCTCGCCACGACGAACAAGGACCTGGCCTCGAGCCTGGCCACGTTGCGCAGCAGCGCGACCGTGATCCTGCCCGGCCCGTACGTGCCCATCGACGTCCCCGCGCTCATCAACGCAGGACTGGGCTCGGAGGTCGGCGTCGAGCTGGCGCAGGGCGCCGAGGCACTGACCTCGTCGCTCGGCACGAGGGCGGACGCGCGCACGGTCGCCGTCGATCCGATCGACGGCCCCGCGCTCGACCAGCTCAGCGCGTCGGGCGTCGACCGTCTCGTCGTCGACCCGTCGCAGCTGCAGCCGGTCGCGACGAAGCTCACCCCGGCCCGGCCGTTCACGCTGCAGAGCACCCAGGGCCGCACGCTCACCGCGGTCGCGACCGACCCTGGCCTCGCGGGCCTGCTGGGCGGGTCCGACGTCGCACCCGCGCTGCGCGCGCAACGCTTCCTCGCCGGCTTGTCGATCATCGCCCTGGAGGCGCCGAACCGGTCGCGCGGGATCGTGGTGGAGATGCCGCAGCAGTGGAACCCCGACCCGGCCACGGCACAGGCGGTGACGTGGGCGCTTCGCGGGCTGCGCGGGAACCCGTTGGTGCGCGTGCTCGGCGTGCCGAAGATCTTCGACGAGGTTCCGCTCGAGACGACGAGCGAGTCGTCGCGTCGCGTCGCGCCGCCACGCGACCTGCACAGCAGCCGGCCGGGAAGCCCGGCGGTGACCACGCACGAGCTGCGCAGCGCGAGCGAACGGCTCGACGCGTTCCGCGGCCTGGTCGCGCCCGACGATCCGCGTGTACGCCGCGGCGACCGGGCGATCCTCGTCTCGATGAGCTCGGTGTGGACGGGCAGCGCAGGCCGTAAGCGCGCGTCCGCGGAGCTCGGCGTCATCGACACGTCGATCAACCAATTCACGAACCTGATCCGAGGCCCCACGCACGGGACCGTGACGATCACCGCGCGCCGGGCCCAGATCCCCATCTCGTTCCAGAACGGGAGCACCCAGCCGGTGAAGATCCGCGTCCGGCTCCAGAGCGAGAAGCTGTTCTTCCCGCAAGGCTCGGAACGCGTGCTCTCACTGCCGCCCCACAACACGACGGCCCGGTTCGCGGTCGAGACGCGCGCGTCCGGAACCTTCCCCATGGTCGTCACGGTGTCGTCGGCAGACGGCCGGATCGTGTTCCAGGAGGCCCGCTTCACGATCCATTCCACCGTCGTGAGCGGCGTCGGCCTGTTCCTCACGATCGGCGCCGGCGTGTTCCTCGCCGGCTGGTGGATCAACCACTACCGCCGGCGCCGGCGCGGGCTGCGCGCGGCCCGGTCGTCGGGCAGCATCCCCGTCCAGCGTCGCGACGAGGCGTGGGAACCGACCGCGCCGACGAGTGGCTCGGTCCGGTGACGGGACCGGCGTACGCGCGCCGGCCCCGTCCGTAGGCGACAGCGCGACACCCGACCTCGAAGCGCCGGGCGGTTCCCGTCAGCTGCTGCGCTCGAGCGGGGTCGTCGCGCTCGGCACCGCGCTGTCGCGCATCACCGGGTTCCTGCGCGTCTCGGCGATGGCGACGATCGGCTTCGGCCGGCTGACCGACGTCTACAACATCGCCAACTCGACGCCGAACATCGTCTACGAGCTGCTCCTGGGCGGCATCCTCACCGCGACGCTCGTCCCGCTGTTCGTCGAGCAGTTGCACCGCGACGACGACCACGCGACCGATGCGATCAACAGCGTCGCGCTCTGCGGTCTCCTCGTCGTGACCCTGCTCGGCATCCTCGCGACGCCGTGGATCATCCGTCTCTACACCCTGCGCCTGCACGGCCACGACCGCGCGGTGGAACAGCGGCTCGCGACCGATCTGCTCTACCTGTTCATGCCGCAGATCCTCTTCTACGGCATCACCGCGCTCGCGACGGCGATGTTGAACGCGCGCCGGCGGTTCGCGGCGGCTGCGTTCGCACCGGTTCTCAACAACGTCGTCGTGATCGCAGTCTTCCTGGTCCTGCCCTACGCGACGTCGGGATCGCTCTCGGTGCGGCGGGTCGAGAGCTCGACCGGCCTCGTGCTGCTCCTCGGAGCGGGGACGACTCTCGGCATCGTCGCGATGGCCGCGGCGCTGTGGCCCGCGATGCGCCGGGCCGGGATCCGCTTCCACTTCACGACCGAATGGCGCCATCCGGCAGTTCGCAAGCTGGCGCGGCTGTCGGGCTGGACGTTCGGCTACGTCGCCGCGAACCAGATCGCGTTCCTGGTCGTGCTCTTCCTCTCGTACGGTCGCTCCAGCGACGCGTCGGTGTATCTCGCCGCGTTCACCTTCTTCCAGCTCCCGCACGGCCTGTTTGCTGTGTCGCTCATGACCGCGCTGATCCCCGAGCTCGCGAGGTTCGCGAGCGAAGGCAACCTCAGCGCGTTCCGCGACCACTTCTCGATCGGGTTACGACTCATGGCCGTCGTCGTCATACCGGCGACGGTCGTGATGATCGTGCTCGCGCGTCCGATCGTGAACGGCCTGTTGCTCTACGGACACTTCAGCACCCAATCGGCTGGACGCACCGCCGCCGCGCTCGCCATGTTCGGCATCGGCCTCTTCTGCTTCTCCACGTACCTGTACGCGTTGCGTGGCTTCTACGCGTTGCAGGACACGCGCACGCCGTTCTTCCTCAACTGCGTCGAGAACGGCATCAACATCGTCGTCGCGATCGCGCTGTACCCGTTCATGAAGGTGGCGGGGCTCGCGCTGTCGTGGTCGATCGCGTATGTCATCGGGTCGGTGCTCGCGTTGATCGCGTTGCGGCGCCGACTCGGCCGCTTCGACGGGCGCCGCACGGCACGGTCGCTGGCCAGGACCTCCGTCGCCGCGGCCGCGCTCGGGGTCGTGAGCTGGTTGGTGGCACACGCCGTCGGGTATGGCTCCGCGCGCCACGCGCTCGTCGCGCTGGCCGCGGCTCTGGTGGTCGGTCTGATCGCCTACGTCGCCGTGCTCGGCACCCTGCGATCGGACGAGCTCGGCGAGCTGAGATCGGCGCTCCGCCGGCGCCGACCCACCACCGACCCACCAGGCGTGCGAGAGTAGACGACACCCGTTCGGGGCTCCGAAGTGGTTGAGGGGGAACTATGGGGGTTCGAGTCGTCACCGACAGCGCCTGCGATCTGCCCCAGGACCTCGTCGACCAGTACGGGATCGAGATCGTCCCGCTGACGATCCGCTTCGGCGCCGAAGAGCTCGTCGACCGCAAGGAGCTCGGGACCGGTGAGTTCTGGCGCCGGCTCGCGGCGTCCCCGGTGCTCCCGGAGACCTCGGCGCCGTCCGCCGGCGCGTTCGAGGAGGTGTTCCGGCGTCTCGCCGACGACGGCGCGGACGGGATCGTGTGCATCAACCTCTCGTCGCGCCTCTCCGCGACGATGCAGGCCGCACAGGTCGCGGCGAAGGCCGCGGATCCGGACTGCCCCGTGGAGGTCATCGACTCGCTCCAGGTCTCGATGGCGCTCGGCTCCCTCTGTCTCACCGCGGCGCAGCGCGCCGACGCCGGCGCCGACCTCGAGTCGATCGCGGCGGAGGTGATCGACCGTCGCAACCGCACGCGGCTCTTCGGCACCCTCGACACGCTCGAGTACCTCCGCAAGGGCGGTCGCGTCGGCGCCGCGCAGGCACTGCTCGGGTCGATGCTCTCCATCAAGCCCGTGCTGACCGTCAGCGACGGCGTGGTCGCGGAGGCGGGCAAGGTGCGGACGCGCTCGAAAGCCCTCCGGCACGTGGTCGAGAAGCTGCAACCGGGGCAGTTCGAGAACGTGTGCGTGCTGCACGGCGACGCGCCCGACCTCGACGAGTTCCTCGACCTCCTCGCCCCGATCGTCTCGCGCGAGGAGATCGTGGTCGGTCAGATCGGACCGGTGATCGGAACGCACGCCGGACCGCGCACCATCGGCATCACGTACCAGGTCCCGCGCTAGCGCGGCGGGCGGTCCTCGTCGCGCGACGGATGAACGACCTGCTCGCACCGGGCCGCGTGCTCGGCGGCCGTTACCGGCTGGTGGAGGAGATCGCCCGCGGCGGCATGGCCCGGGTGTGGGCCGCGGAGGACCCCGTGCTGCGGCGCCGCGTGGCGGTGAAGATCCTCGACCCCACCCTCGCCGACGACGAGCACGTGCGCCAGCGGTTCCGTCACGAAGCGATCGCCGCGGCCGGGCTCGGCCATCCGGGCATCGTCGCGACGTACGACACCGGCGAGGACGACGGTGTCGCGTACATCGTCATGGAGCTCGTCGGCGGGACGACGCTGCGGCGCCTGCTCGACGAGCGCGGCCGTCTCGACGTCGACGAGACGGCCGACATCGGCGCGCAGGTCGCGGACGCGCTCGCGCACGCCCACTCGCGCGGTCTCATCCACCGCGACGTGAAGCCGGGCAACGTGCTCGTCGAGCCGGACGGTCGCGTCAAGGTCACCGACTTCGGCATCGCGAAGGCAGCAGGAACGAGCGAGCTCACGCGCGCGGGCGCGGTCGTCGGCACGGCCCGGTACCTCGCACCCGAACAGGTCGAGGGCGGCCCGGTCGACGCTCGCACCGACGTGTACGCGCTCGGGCTCGTGCTCTACGAGATGCTGAGCGGTCAGACGCCCTTCGACGGTGACAACGAGATCGCCAACGCGGTCGCGCGCCTGCGGGCGACGCCGGTGCCGGTCGGCATCGCGCGACCCGAGGTCCCGCGCGCGGTGCAAGAGGTGGTCGCCCGCTGCCTCGCGCGCGATCCCGCCGATCGTCCGGCCTCCGCGTCGGAGGTGCGCGACGTGCTCGGCCCGTTCCGTCGCGACGGGTTCCTCGACCTCACGACTGCGAACGTCCCGGCAGCAGGCACCCGTCCGGCCGCGCGCCAGGAGAGGCCGCTGACCCCGCCCGACCCTGGAACCGGCCCGACCGGCGCGACCGTGTCCCCCGCCGCGGTCGCGGCGCCCGGCCCGGCCGTGGCGCCGCACATCGAACACGGCGCCGCCCGACGCCTCGCCCGGGCGATCGTGCTCGGGCTGATCACGGTCGTGCTCGTCGTCGTGGTCCTCGTCGCGTTCGCGGGCCGTGGCGACCAGAACGGTCGGAGCGCGTCCGGCCCGCCCGCGCCCGCGGCCACGCCCAACCACGTGCCGCTGCGCATCGTGGCGGTCAAGGACTACGACCCCTTCGGCGATCAGGTCGAGGACAGCCGCGACGTGACCAAGATCGCCGACGGCCGACGTGACACGGCGTGGTCCACCGAGACCTACCGCACCCGTGACCTGGGCAAGCGCAAGCCCGGCGTGGGCGTGTGGTTCCAGCTCGGGACGCCTGCCGCCGTCCGCACCCTCACCGTGCACGCGGAGGACTCCGGCTGGAACGCCGAGGTGTACCTGTCCGACACGCAGCCCGCCGGTTCCCTGCCCGGTCAACCGGTCGCGACCGTGACGAACCAGCCGGAGGAGGCGACGATCCCGATCGCGCGACCGAAACAGGCGCGCTACGTCCTCCTGTGGATCACCTACCTCCCGCCGTCCGGGAAGCTCCACATCGCCGAGGTCGAGCTTGCCTCCTGACGGCGACGATGACGTCGAGCTCGTCGCGCGCGCGGCGCGCGGTGACCGCGACGCCCTCGACGCGCTGCTCGACCGTCACATCGATCGTGTGCACACCATCTGCGCGCGCATCCTCGCGAATCGCGAGGACGCGCTCGACGCGACGCAGGAAGCGTTGCTCGCGATCGCTCGTGGCATCGGCCGCTTCGACGGACGCTCGAGCTTCACCACCTGGCTCTATCGTGTCACGACCAATGCCGCGCTCGACGAGGCGCGGCGCCGGTCGCGACGCCCGATGCCCACGGCGGCACTGCCCGACCCGGGTGTCGACGCTCACCTCGACGCGGACGTGGCGCACCGCCTCGACCTCGACGCCGCGCTGGCGGATCTCCCGCCCGACTTCCGCGCCGCCCTCGTGCTGCGCGACGTGGCCGACCTGGACTACGCGCAGATCGGCACGATCCTCGGGATCCCACCGGGCACGGTGCGCTCCCGGATCTCGCGCGGGCGCGCGGCGCTGGCGCGGGCGCTCGGGAACCCGGCGACGGCCGGCCGACGTCCAACGGAACTCGGATCATGAACAGCCAACCGCCCTTCGGCGATGCCACCGACGAGGCCGTCTCGGCGCTGCTCGACGACGAGCTGGACGACTTCGCGACCGCGCACGGCACGACGCCGGAGGACGCGCGCCGTGAGCTCGTCTCGTGGTCGGGCTTCGAGACCCGTCGCGCCGAGCTCCAGCGGGCGCGCGACACGCTGCAGACCACGAGCGCGCCCCTCGACACGCTGGACCGCCATCGGCTCGTGCGCAACGCCGCCGCTGCCGGGCCGGCTGCACACCGGCCGCGCCGCACCTGGCGCGCGATCGCGATCGCCGCGGCCGTCGTCGTCGTGGTCGGCGCCGCCGGATTCGGTCTCTCGCAGCTCGGCGGCAGCAGCAGCTCGTCCTCGTCGAAGGCCTCGAAGGCGGCCGGCTCGATCGCATCGGCGTCCTACGTCGGCGACGTGGGCGAGATCGCGAACCCGGAGGTGCTGCGGCAACTGGTCTCGCAACAGCAGGCCGGGCTGCCGACCCACGCGCAGGGCGAGTTCGCCCCGCGCGCCGCTGACCGCGCACGGACGCCCGCACCGACGCCGAGCACGACGACGACGGACGCGGCCGACGCTGCCGCGGCGCGCGACACGGCGACCCGTTGCGCGAAGGCCATCGCCGGTCGCGATCCGGTGACGTTCCTCGCCGTCGGGACGTACCAGGGCCGTGCGGCCGCCGTCGTCGGGGTGCACCGGGGCACGCGCACCGTCGCGTTCGTGCTCGACCGGAGCAGCTGCGCGGTGATCACCGCGGCGTCGCTCTGAGGTCTCCCGCCACGGGCCGGGTCGGGGTCGCCCCGCTACGCTTCCGAGGGCGCGGGGTCCGACACCACGAGGAGCCGGGGGCATGAGCGAGCGCGCAGCATGAGCGACTGGACGGCCGACGCCGCCGATACGGTCGAACGCGTCGTCACCACGGTCCGCGACCGCACGGTCTCGCCGGCGACGACGGTGGCCAAGGGCCTGGTCTACGGCCTTCTCGTGTCGTTCTTCGTGATCACGGCGTTCCTGCTGCTGTCGATCACGATCTTCCGGGTCCTCGCGATCCTGTTGCCGATCTGGGCCGCGTGGCTGGTGCTCGGGGGAATCTCCGTGCTCGCCGGCGGGTTCTGCTGGTCGCGCCGGTCCGCCCGACCGGCCTGATCACACGAAGCGCACCACCGGAGAAGCCCGACTGCCATGCCCGAACCCCGCGACGTCATCATCATCGGCTCCGGTCCCGCCGGCCTCACCGCCGCGATCTACACCGCCCGCGCCGACCTCCGCCCTTTCGTGATCGAGGGCCTCGGCGCCGGGGGCCAGCTCATGCTCACCACCGACGTCGAGAACTATCCCGGCTTCCCCGAGGGCATCCTCGGCCCCGAGCTGATGGAGAGGTTCCGGGCCCAGGCCGAGCGCTTCGGGGCCGAGTTCCTCACCATGGACGCGGACCGGGTCGACTTCTCCTCCGCGCCGTTCGGCGTCTGGGCCGGGGGCACCGAATACCGCGCGCGCTCGGTCATCGTCTCGACCGGCGCGTCCGCGCTCATGCTCGGCATCGAGTCCGAGCAGCAGCTGCTCGGTCACGGCGTGTCGACGTGCGCGACGTGCGACGGGTTCTTCTTCCGCGGCCAGGAGATCGCGGTCGTCGGTGGCGGCGACTCCGCGATGGAAGAGGCGATCTTCCTCACGAAGTTCGCGGACAAGGTGACGGTCATCCACCGGCGTGACGAGCTGCGCGCGTCGAAGATCATGCAGGACCGCGCGTTTGCGAACACGAAGATCGAGTTCCGGTGGAACAGCATCGTCGACGAGGTGCTCGGCAACGGCAAGGTCGAGAGTCTGACCCTGCGCGACGTCGTCAGCGGCGACACCTCGACCTTGGCGGTGAACGGCGTGTTCGTCGCGATCGGTCACACGCCGAACACGAAGCTCTTCGAGGGCCAGCTCGAGCTCGACCCGAACGGCTACATCTTCACGCGCGACGGAAGCATGCGGACGTCGGTCGAAGGCGTGTACGCGTGTGGCGACGTGCAGGACCACGTCTACCGCCAGGCGATCACGGCCGCGGGCACCGGCTGCATGGCCGCGATCGAGGCCGAGCGCTGGCTCGAGGCGCAGGCGCACGCGCGCCTGCACACGACCGCGGGGTCGGCCGCCACGGAATGAGCGCAGCTCGGGCGGCGTTCACCGCCTCGGTAGTATCCGGACGTCCCTCGGCACGGGCCGGGACCGACGCCGGTAGTGAAAGGAACCCCCGTGGCTGACATCCTCACGGTCTCCGACGCAACCTTCGACGAGACCGTCGGCGCGTCCTCGACCCCGGTGATCGTCGACTTCTGGGCCGAGTGGTGCGGTCCGTGCAAGATGATCGCCCCCGCGCTCGAGGAGATCGCGTCCGAGCAGAACGGCAAGCTGACCGTCGCCAAGCTCAACGTCGACGACAACCCCGACACGGCCCGCCGCTACGACGTCATGAGCATCCCGACGTTGCTCGTCTTCCGCGACGGCCAGCCGGTGAAGCGCCTCGTCGGCGCGAAGGGCAAGGGCCAGCTCCTCCAGGACCTCGCCGAGTTCATCGCTTGACCTCGGTGCTCCGTCCCGGGGACGGGGGCGAGGCCGTCCGCGACCTCCAGCAACGGTTGAGCCGGCTGGGCCTCCCGAGCGCCGACGAGCTCGGCCGCTACGGTTCCGGGACCGAGCACGCTGTCAAATCCTTCCAGGAGCGCCGGGGCCTCCGGATCGACGGCATCTGCGGTCCCCAGACCTGGAGCGCGATCGTGGAAAGCGGTTTCCGCCTCGGTGACCGCCTGCTCTACCACCGCCGGCCCATGCTGCGCGGCGACGACGTCGCCGCTCTCCAGCAGCGGTTGAACGGTCTCGGCTTCGACGCCGGCCGCGGCGACGGGATCCTCGGCGAGCAGACCGCCGCCGCGCTGCGCGACTTCCAGCGCAACGCCGGCATCGCGGTCGACGGCATCGCCGGGCCCGCCACGCTCGCCGCCCTCGACCGCCTCGGCGCGCCCGGGAGCGGTTCGGTCGCGGCCGTGCGCGAGCGTGAGGCGCTGCGCCAGGGACGCAAGATGGCCGACAGTCGCATCTACGTCTCGACGGTGCCCGGGCTCGAGCTGCTCGGCACCGTCGTCGAGCGCGGGCTCCTCGAGGCCGGCGCGATGGTCCTCCTCGAGACCCTCACCGACGACGACTCCGCGGTCGCGGCCAACGCGAACCGCTTCGACGCCCACCTCTTCCTCGCGGTCCGCCCCGGCGACGCCGACGGCTGTCGCTGCGCCTACTTCGCCACGCCGACGTTCCGGTCGGAAGGCGGGTACCAGGTCGCCGCCGCGATGCAACAGGAGCTGGCCGGCACGCTCGACGCGTGTGCCGACACCCCGTGCGCCAAGACGTACTCGCTGTTGCGCGAGACCCGGATGGCCGCGGTCGTGTGCGAGCCAGTCGCCCGCGACGACGTCGACGGGATGCGCCAGCTGGTGCGCAACGTGACCCCGGTCGGCGACGCCATCGTGCGGGGCGTTCGCCGAGGTCTCGAGGAGCCCGCGGTCGAGTAGGTGTCGGCGAGCGGCGAGCTTGCGAGCGCGACCAGGAGCGCGGTCAGGCCTCGACCGCGCCCGGTTGGGTCTGGGGAGCGCCCGGCCCGTCCGTGACCACCCGGTAGATCCGCTCGAGGTCCTCGAGGGTCGAGAACTCGATGACGACCCGGCCCTTGCGCGAGCCCATGTCGACCTTCACGCGCGTGTCGAGGTAGTCGCCCAGCAGCTCCTCGAGCTCGAGCAGGCCGGGGGGACGCAGCCGGCGGGTCGCGGCGGCGGCCGGGTCGCGCTCGCGCGGGGTGCTGTCCTGCTGGTGGGCGCGCACGGCCTCCTCGACGGCGCGCACCGACAGGCCGTCCTTCACCGTCCGACGCGCCAGCTGCTCCTGGAACGCGCGGTCGGGTGAGCCGAGCAGGGCACGGGCGTGCCCGCCGTCGAGCTGACCTTCCTGCACGAGCCGCTGCACCGCCGGCGGCAGCTGGAGCAGACGGAGCGCGTTCGTCACCGCGGAGCGGGACCGTCCGACCCGGTTCGCGACCTGCTCGTGGGTGAGCTCGAAGTCCTCGATGAGCTGCTGATAGCCCGCGGCCTCCTCCATCGAGTTGAGGCTCGCGCGGTGGAGGTTCTCCACCAGCGCCTGCTCGAGTGCCGCGGTGTCATCGGTCTCGCGCACCAGGGCGGGTACGGCCTGGAGGCCGACCCGTCGGGCCGCACGCCACCGACGCTCGCCGGCGATCAGCTCGTACTCATCACCGATCGGGCGCACGAGGATGGGCTGGAGAACGCCGACCGCCCGGATCGACTCGGCGAGCGTGCCCAGCTCCTCCTCGTCGAAGTGGGCCCGGGGCTGGAAGCGGTTTGGCCGGATCGAGGCGACGGCGATCTGTTGCAGCCCGCCCTGGGTCTCGCTGATCCCGGGCGTGGGAATCAGCGCCCCCAGGCCCTTACCCAGCCCGCCTTGCCGTGCCACGGCTGACCTCCTTCGCGAGCTCGCGGTAGGCGATCGCGCCGCGAGACGTCGGATCGAAGACGATGATCGGCTGCCCGAACGACGGCGCCTCCGAGAGGCGGACCGTACGGGGGACCACCGACCGGTAGACCTTGGCGCCGAAGTGGTCGCGCACCTCCTGCTCGACCTGGTCGGCCAGCTTCGTCCGGGCGTCGTACATGGTGAGCACGATGCCGCCCACGTCGAGGGTCGGGTTGAGGTTCGAACGGACGAGCGCGACGTTGCGCAGCAGCTGCCCCAGACCCTCGAGCGCGTAGTACTCGCACTGGATCGGCACCAGGACCGCGTCTGCCGCGGCGAGGCCGTTCACGGTCAGGAGGCCGAGCGACGGCGGGCAGTCGATGAGGGTGAAGTCGTAGTCGTCGCGCACGTCGTCGAGCGCCCGACGCAGCTTGAGCTCGCGGGAGAACGCGGGGACGAGCTCGATCTCGGCCCCGGCGAGGTCGATGGTCGCGGGGACCACGAACAGGTTCTTGAGGCTCGTGGGCTCGACGCAGTCCTCGATCCCGACGTCGTTCATGATGACGTCGTAGACCGAGGTCTCGAGATTCCGGCCGTTGATCCCGAGCCCGGTCGTCGCGTTGCCCTGGGGGTCGAGGTCGACGACGAGCACCCGGAACCCGAGCTCGGCGAGCGCGGCGCCGAGGTTCACCGCGGTCGTGGTCTTGCCCACGCCGCCCTTCTGGTTGGCCACGGCCAGGATCGCCGGGAGCTCGAAGGGCTCGGGCTCGAGCTCGTCGGCCCGATCGCCGGGCTCCTCCTCGGTGCCCGGCTCGGCGCTCGTCGCCGGGTCGGTCGTCGCGGTCACGTCCTCACCTGACTCGATCTCCTCCGGTGCCACGTCGGCCGTAGCCGGCGCGGCGTCGTCTGCGGTGGTGGGCGGTTGCTCCGGCTCGGGGACCGGCGCCACCGGCTCCGCTGGGTGGTCGGCCGACGGGGCCGGGACCTCCGGGGCCGGGCTCTCGATGTCGACTCGAACCTCGCCGGACGCGGCCGGGGTGCCCGACGGATCTTCCCGAACGGCCGTGGGTGCCGTCGCCGGCAGCTCCACGACCTCCGGCGGGGCCGGCGCGGGATCGATGGTCACCAGGCGGACGTGGCCGGACGGGCTCACCGTTCCGCCGGTCGAGCGCACGACCGCGCCGTCGGGAATGGCGGACGATGCCGGGCCGGCGGCCGGCTCGGCGGATCCGGTGTCGTGCTCGTTCGAAGTCACAGCAGCGATGGGTGGCAGCTCGGAGGGCTCCACGGGCGGGCTGGTCGGAGCAGAGTGTGGTTCGCTGGAACGCTCGGACGGAACGGGCAGTGCATCGTCGGCGCTGGTGTGTGCCGTCGCCTCCGGGTCCGCCTGCTCCGACACCCGACGCCGGCCGAACAAGCCCCGACGGCGCTTGCCTTCCTGCCCTTGGTCCCCCATCGGGCCCCTCTCCGTCGTGCGCGTACTCATCCTGTGCTGCGCCCGGAACAGGCGTCAAGCAATGAGCGAGGCGGACCTCGATGTTTCACGTGAAACATCGCGAACGAGGACCGCCATGCTACGCGGGCCTTCCGGTTCGCGCCGGGCTCACGCCCCCTCGGCGGGGAATTTCTTCGAGTCCGCTCGATGTTTCACGTGAAACGTCGCCTTCGGCGCGGCCCCTCAGCCGGCCGGGATGTTTCACGTGAAACATCTCGCTCCACGTCACCAGGCCGGACGCTTGGCCGGAACGCCGGTTCGCCGGGGCCAGGTCGCGTCGAGCTCGCCGGTGCGGCACAGCTCGACGAACGAGGCCCCGGCCGGGCCGCCGGCGCGTACGAACTCCAGGCCGAGCCGGGCGACCCCCTCGGCCGGCCACCGCTCCCCGGAGCCCTCCGGCGGCTCGCTCACCACCAGGCGACCGCCCGAGCCCAGGAACCCGACCCCGCACTCTGCGGTCACCGCCGGAGCACCGAACCCACGGGCGACAACGAGATCGAACGCCCCCCGCAGCTCGGGCTCTCGCGCCAGTGCCTCGGCCCGACCCTCGACCACCCGGACCCGCGGGGCCAGGTCGAGCCGGCCCAGCGCCTCGACGAGGAAGGCCGTCCGGCGGTGCATCGAGTCGACCAGTGTCACCTCCACCGGCCAGATCCGGGCCAGCACGAGGCCGGGGATCCCGCCGCCGCTGCCCAGGTCCAGCACCGGCCCGACCGGTGGTCCCGCAAAGCGGGCCATCGCGAGCGCATGCCGGACGTGGCCGGCGACCGGACCCGGACCGAGGAATCCGAGCGAACGGGCGCGCTCGAGCACCTCGTCGAGCACCGGGTCGTCGAGCTCGACCGGCTCAGCCACCGGCTCGAACCCTCGACCTCGGAGCCCTCACCGAGCTCGACTCGCCGTCGAGGAAACCCTCGCGACCGAGGAGATCAGCTCGGGCGCAGCACGACCCGGCGACGGGGGTCCTCGCCCTCCGAGACCGTCTCGACGCCCTCGATCTCGGCCGCCGTGTCGTGCACGACCTTCCGGTCCGCCGACGACATCGGCTCGAGCGCCTGCTCCCGGCCCGTCTCGATCACCCGCGCGGCCAGATCCCGGGTGAACGTCTCGAGCGCGGCGCGGCGGGCGGCCCGGTACCCGGCGACGTCGACGTTGATGCGCACCCCGTGCCCGCCGGTCTGGCGCTGGACGACGGTGCGGACGAGCTCCTCGAGCGCGTGCAGGGTCGCGCCGCGGGGTCCCACGAGCAGGCCCAGGTTGTCGCCGGTGATCTCGACGAGCACGGTGTCGTCCTCGTGCGAGATCTGGGTCCCGACGCGCGCGGGCGCGCCGAAGGCTTCGACGACCCCGCGCGTGAACACCTCGGCCGCCTCGGCCTGCTCCTCGATCGGCACCTCGGCTTCGCGCTCCATCGTCGCTCCCTCGTCCGCGATCCCCTCGGCCCGCGCCGGCTTGCGGCGCCGGCGCCGGCGGCGGGCGCCGTTGCCCGAGCTCGGCTCGGCCCCCGTCTCACCACCCTCCTCTGCGACCGTCGTCGCGGTCGCCGACGAACCTGTGCCGGCCGGCGCGCGCTCACGGTCCCGGCCCCCACCCGACCCGGACCGCCGGCCACCGCCGTTCGACTCCGTGCGCTCGTTGCGGCTCCGGCGCCGGCGGCGGGTCCCGGGCTTCTCCCTCGAGATGGGCTTCACCCGCGCGCGAACGCGCGCCTCGGTGCCGCCGAAGCGCCCGAAGAGACCGGCCTTGGGCTCGACGAGGACCTCGTACTCGAGCTCCTCCTCGTGCACCCCCAGCTGGTCCAGCGCCGCGTCGACGGCCTCCTCGATCGTGCGGCCGGTCGTCTCGACCCACTCCATCAGCGCCGCCGCTTCCGGTTGCGCTTGCCCTGGGATGGTCGGTTGCCCGGAGTCTTCGCCGCGGACGGTTTCGCCCCACCGCCCGTGGCCTTCCCGTTGCCGGTCGCGCCCGCGCCGCCCTTGGTGCCGGTCTTCCCGTCGGTACCGCTCTTGGGCTCGGTCTTGCCGTTCTTCCCGCCGTTCGGGGGTTGAGGGTTCATGATGCGTTCGAGGAAGCCGCCCGCTTTCGTCCGGGTCCCGCCCGGCTCGACCTCGATCACCTCGTCGGCGGGTATCGACGTCTTGAGCGGCGGCAGCTTGTCGGGGTGCGCGATCTTGCGCATGATCAGCTCTTGCTGGCCCACCCGCCACAGGTTGCTCACGAAGAAGTAGAGGGCGAGACCGGCTGGAAACTCCAGGCAGATCACGCCGAAGAACACCGGCATGATCTTGCCGACCATCGCCATCTGCGGGTTGCCACCGGCGGGCTGGTTGCGGGTGGTCTGCCGCGACTGCAGCCAGCCGGTGAAGATCACGAGCGCGACGAGCGTGTAGTAGGGCAGCGCGGTGGTGAAGCCATGCACCTGGGTCGGCTTGAGCGACAGGTCCATCCCGAGAAAGCTCAGGTGGTTGACGCCGTGCGGCTTGGCCTTGCATGCGGCCACCGTGGTCGCCGGATGACAGAACGCGGTGAAGAGCTTCGAGTTGACCGGGACGTACTTGTAGGCCGAGCGCAACGCCCGGTACAGCGCGAAGAAGACGGGCAGTTGGATCACAAGGGGCAGACAACCCGCGAGCGGGTTGATCTGGTTCTCCTTGTAGAACTTCATCATCTCTTCGTTGAGCTTCTGGCGATCGTTCTTGTACTTCGCCTGCAGCCTCTTGATCTCGGGCTGCACGCGCTGCATCGCCAGCATCGACTTCGCCTGCTTCGCGGTGAGCGGGAAGAGGATGAGCATCACCAAGATGGTGAGGAGGATGATCGCCACCCCGAGGTTCGGGATGAACGCGTAGAAGAGGGCCAGCAGCCAGCCGAAGGCCTTGTAGAGCGGGTCCATGGGTCAGTGCCTGCTCTCCCGGACGACCGGGGTCGGGTCGCCCGAAGTCGAACGTACGTTCGGGGTCGGGACCGGGTCGACCCCGTGCCCGCCCCACGGGTGGCATCGCGCGATGCGACGCGTCCCCAGCCAGCCGCCGCGGATGGCGCCGTACGTCTCGATCGCCTCGATCGTGTACTGCGAGCACGTCGGCCAGTAGCGACACCGGGAGGTGCTGCCGGACGCGGCGTGCTGATACCCGCGGACGCACGTGATCATCGCGCGGGCGAGCGGTGACGGCCGAGCGCTCATGACGAGCTCCGTCCCGCGCCCACGAGGGCTTCGCGCAGCTCGGTCCGCAACCGCGCGAACGACAGGTCGGCGGCGCCGGGCGTCGCCCCGACGAGGTACGCGGTCCCGGGCACGAGCGCCGAGCGTTCCTCGTTGACCGCGGCCCGCAGGCGGCGGCGCAACCGGTTGCGCGCGACCGCTGAGCCGACCGCGCGTCCGACCGCGTAGGCGACGCGCGGGGGCTCGCCGGAAGGGCCCGAGACCGCGCGCACGGTCACCGGACCGCGACGAGCGCGCGGCGCGCGGACGAGCGCACGGAACGTGGCACGATCGCGAACTCGCCAGATCAGGCGGACAGGCGCGACCGGCCCCGCCCCCGGCGGGCCTTGATGATCGCCCGGCCGGCACGTGTCCGCATCCGCGACCGGAAGCCGTGCTTGCGCTTGCGTCGACGGTTGTTGGGCTGGAACGTGCGCTTCACGCATGGCCTCCTCGGAACCTGGGCGCCCCGCCCGCGACGGCGAGAGCAGCAGGACACCGGGCCGCGCGACGGCGAAGGAGCAGACCCACGATTCTAGGTGCCGCGCGACAGGGTCGCAACGCGCCGGCGTCGGACCGCGGCCAGCGCGCCGCGCGACCTCGAATGGCTCGTAACACGACCTGTGTGGACGGCGCCACCCGACCCCTCCCGGCGCCCTGAGCAGCCGCTTCCGGCTCCCCTTGTCGCCCTCCGAGGCCGGTGCTACGTTCCGCGGCCTCGCCCCGCGGCAACGGCCTCGGTGGGGCGGACTTCCCCAGGGGCCACCACGGTCCGGACAGGCCGACCAGCCGATGTCGAGGCCGCACAGGCCTCCGGATCCTCTTTCTCCACACCTGTGGACGCCTCTGTGGAAAACGCTGGCAACACCGCGTCGACGGCCGACGACATCTGGCACCGCTGCGCCGAGCTGCTGCGCGCCCAACTCGCCGACGCCACCTGGAACACCTGGTTCCTCGGGGTCCGACCGGTGGCCGCGGACGGTGGTGTGCTGGTGCTCTCCGTGCCGAGCGCGCTGGCCCGGGAGCGCATCCGCTCCAGTTACGGCGGCCTGGTGCTCGACGCCCTGCACGACACGACCGGCGAGAACCTCACGCTGGAGCTCGTCGTCGACACCGCACCCCGGGACGAGGACTTCGTCGTCAGCGGGTACACCGCGCCCAACGTGTCGGTCACGACACCGCCCGTGATCTCCGCCGCGCCGGTGCTCGGCGGCGCGCCGCAGGCGGGCGCGCCGACATCGGTGTGGGCACCGGGCACGTTGAACCCGGCGTACACGTTCGACCAGTTCGTCATCGGCGCGTCGAACCGCTTCGCGCACGCGGCCGCGCTCTCCGTCGCCGAGCTGCCGGCGCGCTCCTACAACCCGTTGTTCATCTACGGCGCCGCAGGCCTCGGCAAGACGCACCTGCTGCACGCGATCGGTCACTACGTGCAGACGATGCACCGCATGAAGCGCGTGCGCTACGTCTCGACCGAGGCGTTCATGAACGAGTTCGTCGACGCGATCCGCTCGAAGTCGATGCCCGCCTTCAAGCGGCGCTACCGCGACCTCGACGTGCTGCTCATCGACGACATCCAGTTCCTCGAGCGCACCCAGGAGCTCCAGGAGGAGTTCTTCCACACGTTCAACGACCTGCACCAGAGCGGTAGCCAGATCGTGATCTCCTCCGACCGGCCACCCAAGTCGATCGCGACGCTCGAGGACCGGCTCCGCACCCGCTTCGAGTGGGGGCTCATCACCGACATCCAGCCGCCGGAGTTCGAGACCCGCCTCGCGATCCTCCGCAAGAAGGCCGAGTCCGAGCATCTCGACGGCATCCCGACCGAGGTGCTGGCCTTCATCGCGTCGAACATCACCGACAACGTGCGCGAGCTCGAGGGTGCGCTGATCCGTGTCGCCGCGTATTCGAGCCTGAACCACTCACCGCTGTCCGAGGACATCGCCAAGACGGTGCTCGCCGACCTCCTGCCGCCGACGAAGCCGCGCGTGGTCACACCGCAGCTGATCCTCGACGAGACGGCGAAGATGTTCGGCTGGACCGTCGACGATCTGTGCGGCAAGAGCCGCCGACGTCCACTCGTCACCGCGCGCCAGATCAGCATGTACGTGTTCCGCGAGCTGACCGACGCGAGCTATCCCAAGATCGCCGAGGAATTCGGCGGACGCGACCACACGACCGTCATGCACGCAGTCGAGAAGATCAAGGGACAGATGGCGGAGCGCCACACGATCTTCGAACAGGTCAACGAGCTCATCACCCGCATCAAGCTCGGCACCGACGGTGGATAACGCTGTGGACAGCTGGGGATATCGGCGGGATCCTTCCGGAAAGCGCGACGCGCAGCGATGCTCGTCCACCTACGGTTGTGGATGGCTGGGGACGACGGGTGGACACGCATCCTCCCGTTCATCTGCGACATCGCGACGTCATCCCCAATCCACAGGGCAGACAACGACAACAGCCAAGTACCAATTCGTGAACCACAGGGAGGCCTGCGGTGAAGTTCCGGTGTGAGCGCGACACCCTCGCCGACGCGATCTCCACCGCGCAACGGGCCGTGGCGTCGCGCAGCGGTGCGCTCCCGGTCCTGTCGGGACTGCGGGTGAGCGTCGCCGGCGAGCAGCTCGAGCTGACGGGTTCCGACCTCGAGCTCACGATCCGGGTACAGGCGCCCGCGCAGACGTCGGAGGACGGGGTGGCGGTGGTCCCCGCCCGGTTGTTCGGCGACATCGTGCGGGCGGTCGAGCCCGGGCCGGTCGACGTCGAGGTCCGTGACGACGAGGCCCACATCACGGCGGGTCGTTCGAGCTTCTCGGTGCGTGTTCTCTCGGCCGACGACTTCCCCCGCCTCCCGGACGTCGGCGGATCCGCGGTCCAGGTCGAGGCACCCGCCCTGGCCGAGGCGCTGCGCCAGGTCGTGCCGGCCGCGTCCAAGGACGACGCCCGGCCGATCCTCACGGGTGTGCTCCTGACCGCGGCGTCGGGTGGGTTGCGCCTCGTCGCCACCGACTCGTACCGGTTGGCGGTGCGGGACCTGCAGGGCGTGAGCATGCTCGAGGCGGGCCAGAAGGTCCTCGTGGCGGCCAAGGCGCTCGCCGAGGTGCAGCGGCTGCTCGGTGACGGCTCGATCGATGTGACGCTGGCCGAGCGCGACGCGAAGTTCAGGATCGGCGCGGCCGAGGTGACGACGCGGCTCATCGAGGGCGAGTTCCCGAACTACGAGCAGCTCATCCCGAGCGGGTACCCGAACCGCCTCACCGTCGGGCGGGAGACGTTCCTCGACGCGCTCGACCGCGTGCAGATCGTGGGTCAGAACCGCGAGAACGCGGCGGTACGCCTGCAAATGACGAACGAGGGGCTGGAACTGTCGATGGCGGCACAAGACGTCGGTTCGGCGCAGGAGTCACTCGACGCGAAGTTCGAAGGTTCCGAAGTCACCGTGGCGTTCAACCCCGTGTTCTTGCGGGAAGGCATCGACGCCGTCGAGGGCGCCGAAGTGTCGCTCGAGACGATCGACCCGTTGAAGCCGGCCACACTGCGCTCGAGCGAAGGCGGCGACTTCCTCTACCTGTTGATGCCCGTACGCACGTCTTGACGTTGCCGGTGAGCAGCCCGACGGCCCGCGAGATCGCGTTCGTCGAGCAGCTCCAACTGCGTGACTTCCGGTGCTTCGCCGAGCTGGAGCTCACGCTCACACCGGGGACGACGGTGCTCGTCGGCCCGAACGGCGCCGGGAAGACGAGCTTGCTCGAAGCGGTCGGCTGGGTCGCCCGTGCGAAGTCGTTCCGCGGCGTGGCCGATGCCGCGCTCGTCCGGCGGGGGAGCGAGCACGCCGTGGTGCGCGCCGAGGTCGTGCACGGCGAACGTCGGCAGAGCCTCGAGGCGGAGGTGCGCGCGACCGGGCGCAACCGCGTGTTGCTGAACAAGCATCCGATCGCACGCAACCGCGACCTGTTCGGTCTGTTGCGCGTGACGATGTTCGCGCCCGACGACTTGCAACTCGTGAAGGGCGGCCCGGCGGAGCGCCGTGACTACCTCGACGACCTGCTGGTGATGTCGGCGCCTCGCTACGACGCAGCCCGGAGTGACTTCGAGCGGGTGCTCCGCCAACGCAACGCGCTCTTGAAGGGCGGCGTGCGCGACCAGGACGACGACGCCACGCTCGCGGTGTTCGACGAGCAACTGGTGCGGGCAGGTGCCGAGATCGTTCGAGGCCGGCTCCGCCTGCTCGACCGCCTCGAACCGGCGATTGCCGCGGCCTACGCCGAGATCAGCGACGACGACGCCGTGGTCGCCGGCACGTACCAGGCCGAGTGGGCGGAAGCACCGCTGCAGGCGAGCGATGCCGACGACGTCGAGGAACACCTGCGCGCCGCGCTCGACGCGCGCCGGCGACACGAACGTGATCGTGGCGTGACCCTCGTCGGGCCCCACCGCGACGAATGGCGATTGACGTTCGACGACCTCGACGGGCGCACGCAGGCGTCACAAGGCGAACAACGCACACTCGCGCTCGCGCTGCGGCTCGCAGGTCACGAGCTGATCGCCGCGCTCACCGGTGTCGTACCCGTGCTGTTGCTCGACGACGTGTTCAGCGAGCTCGACGCACCACGCTCGCGCGCGTTGCTGCAACGCCTGTCGGCCGGGCAGACGCTCGTCACGTCGGCAGGGAGTGTCCCTGACGGTGTGGACGCACAACATTTCCTCGCAGTGCACGACGGCACGGTGACGGAGGCCGCGTGACGCGCCGTCCCGGTGCCGGCCGCCGCAAGGAACGTGGGCACCGCGACGAACCGTTGCCGTTGCGCGAGTCGCTCGCCGATGTCGGCGCGTCGCTCGGGTTGCCCGACCCCGACCGCCTGACGACCCTGCTCGACGCGTGGCCGGACATCGTCGGCGGCGTGCTCGCACCGCACGCGCACGTGCGCTCGTTGCGTGACGGCGTGCTGCTGGTGGCGGTCGACGAGCCCGCGTTCGCGACACAAGTTCGCTACCTCGAGGCACAAGTTCGCGACCACGCAACGCGCCTCGTCGGCGCGGGTGTCGTGCGGCAGTTGAAGGTCATCGTCCAGGGTCCGGGGAAGCGGGGTCGTTGACCCCATTTCTGGTACACTTGGGACACCCCCAAAAGGGCCTCTGACCAGGCTTTTTGCCCCCGTGATCGCCGCTCGGCGCCGGGCGTTCCGAGGCCCTTTGCGAGAACTTCGACGAGGACCGACGCGTGGCATACGGAGCCGAGGAAATCACCATCCTGAAGGGCCTCGAGCCCGTGCGCGAACGGCCCGGGATGTACATCGGCTCGACCGGTCCGACGGGCCTGCACCACCTGGTCTACGAGGTCGTCGACAACTCCGTCGACGAAGCGCTCGCGGGTTACGCCAACAAGATCGAAGTGACGTTGCTCGCCGACGGCGGCTGCCGTGTCGACGACAACGGGCGTGGCATTCCCGTCGACCCGCACCGCGAGTACCCCGACAAGTCGGCGGCTGAGATCGTGCTGACGATGCTGCACGCCGGCGGCAAGTTCGGCGGCGGCGGTTACAAGATCTCGGGCGGTCTCCACGGCGTCGGCGTGTCGGTCGTGAACGCGCTGTCGAAGCGCCTCGACCTCGAGATCCATCGCGACGGCGGTTGCTACAAGATCTCGTTCGCGAACGGCGGTACGCCAACGGGCCCGCTGGTGCGCATCGGCGACTCCGAACGCACCGGCACCATCGTCACGTTCTGGCCCGACCCCGACATCATGGAAGAGACCGAGTTCCGCGCGCAGACGTTGCTCGAAAGGCTGCGCGAGATGGCGTTCCTGAACCGCGGCCTCGCAATCGACTTCTGCGACGAACGCACCGACCCGCCGCTCGAGCAGCACTTCAAGTTCGACGGCGGCATCGTCGACTTCGTCAGCCACCTGAACGCGACGAAGGAATCGATCTTCGAGCGCATCGTGTCGTTCGAGGACACGTACGACGCGGGCGAGCTCGAAGTCGCGATGCAGTGGAACACCGGCTACCACGAGGCGCTGCACTCGTTCGCCAACAACATCGCCACTACCGAGGGCGGGATGCACGAAGAGGGCTTCAAGAAGGCCCTCACCAACGTCGTCAACCGCTACGCCCGCTCGAAGAACCTCCTCAAGGAGAAGGACGAGAACCTTCTCGGCGAAGACATCCGGGAGGGGCTGACCGCGATCGTCTCGGTCAAGTTGCTGTCACCGCAGTTCGAGGGCCAGACGAAGACGAAGCTCGGCAACACCGAGATCCGCTCGTTCGTCGAGAAGGTCACCAACGAAAAGCTCGCCGACTGGCTCGAGGAACACCCGAGCGAGGGGCGGGCGATCGTCATGA